>JAGZNZ010000014.1:0-55320 GCA_018363345.1 Collinsella sp.
TAAACTGAAGGGACTGACCCCGGAGGAATTCCGGAATCAGTCCCTATGTGCGGCGTAGGCCGCTTATTAGCCCGTCCAAGAATTGGGGCGCAGTTCAATCGCGAGCCGGGGTCTTTTGTTTGGAGCGGAAACTGTGTCCCGGATTCGACGCTCAGAATGGGATGCGCTGCAGAGCCTCAAATGGAACATGCGTTCCAGGACCCGCAACGGCGCCGCCGCGCAATTTTGTGTCCGCACGGGCAGCTACACTTGCTGTGATATGACCGTTCGAGAAACGAGCGGCAAGCAACGGAGAGAGGCCCTAACCGTGTCAGCTGAAAAGATGCCGGGTGTCTCGGCTATCGATACGACGAACTTTGCGCGCCAGATCGTGCTGGACTTTGAGTTTGCGCCGGTGCCAAAGCAGCGTCAGCGCCGTGGACTGTGCAATGAGATTATCGAGGCCGGCGCCGTCAAGCTCGATTACCACGGCAACGTTATGGGCGAGTTCTCGCAGTTTGTACAGACGGAATTTACCGAAGGCGTTGCGTTCCCCGTCCGCGAGCTCACAGGGATATCGGCCGTGGGCACCGCGATGGCCGATCCGCTCTACATGGTGATCAAAAGGCTCAGCGATTGGATCGGGCGCTACTCCGCCCAGGTGGTCTGTTGGAGCGGGGCGGATCGTCGACAGCTTTTGATCGAGTGCCAAGCAAAGCACATCGATCTTTCCGCATTTCCTACGGACTGGGCCGACCTGCAGGCGTTTTACACCTCGATCATGGACATGAGCAGCCACGGGTGCGTCTCTTTGAGTGACACAGCGACGTGGTTTGGCATCGAGTTCGACGAGTCGACGGGTCACGCCCACAGCGCCCTAGCCGATGCGCGCGTGACCGCCAAGCTGCTCAAGCAGATGATGGAGGGGGACTATCACGTGAGTCCGCGCGCCCAGGAAGTCCGCCAGCGGTGGGGGATGGGCAAGCGACCCCAGACGCGCCTTTCCAGCAAGTGCCCCGAGCTGGGCGATCTGCTGCTGAAGCTGAAGGCGGAGGGGAGGTAGGCGGAGCGGACAATATTGTCGTTTTCGCCTGCGAAGAAAGAATCAATTAACTTCAAAGTGTGGCTGGCTTCTAGTGAAGACTTAAACACCAGGCTATGAAAGGGTTATCGAGCCATTGAGACTGCAACATTCGTCCATCGCAAGACGTTACTCGTTCAAATTGAGACGCTCCACATCCTATGAAATGGTTAATGCGGAGCGTCCCTAGAAGTCTGTCTTCTGTTACCTAATAGTAGAGTTCGATATACGAATACGCCTTATCAAAAAGAGCCTGGTCTTTGAGCTTGTAGCGCATCCATAGAATGGCACGGAGCTGTTTTTTAACCTCTTTCACGCCAGCTGTGGTAGCTTGCCAGCCGTCGAAGCGAGTTATCTTAACGATCTCGTCAATGTCATTGACGATGTTCTCGACGATGATAGGCGTGTCGCCGTTCTTGATGCCGTTAAAGAGCTCAGTGAGAGCAGCCTTTCCCTTGTCCTCCTCTTCCTCGGGCACGACTTCCTTTTCGGCGGCTCGTGCTTCTTTGGCGAGGTCGATGAGCATCTTGAGGAACTCGACGCTGTTGATGAGACCTTGCTCGTGACGTTCCCTCAGGTCCTCCAGGCGCTCGCCGAGCTTCTGGAACTTGCCATTCTTATCGTGCCTGCGGATTCGGGCGACGAGATCTATCTCCAGCTTACGCGTGATCTTCTCGGTATTGCTCTTGTCGTTGATGAAGTGCTCGATCATGTCCTCGTCGAGTTCAAGGATGTCGTCATCGTCTCGGACTCTCTCGACGGTGATGTTCTCGTGCACGAGCTCGATTGTCTTGGGCCCGAGCGCTGCCCAGATGAGCTTCCCGCGATTGTCTACCGGTCTCACGGAATCGTAGACCTGCGAGAGCCAGATGAAATCGGGCTTGTAGGGATTGAGACATGGGTCGGGCGAAAGCGCTTCCCACGCTCTGTTCAAGACCGAGAAGTCGGCCCCGAACTGGTCCTTCACCTTTGTCGTTGGCAGACATTGCTGGGCTTCGAGAAGGGATTCCCAATCTGCACTGCGGCGATCTTTGACCGTTGAGAAGTACTCGAGGCAGTAATGCATGAGTCTGGGCAGTTCGGCCTTTACCTCGTCGATGTTGGTTATGACCTTCTGCACCTCGGCCTCGTCGAAGTGCAGGGACTTGGCGACGTTGTCGAAGAGGCCGATATAGTCAACGATGAGACCGAATGTCTTCTTGTCGTTGTAGACGCGGTTGGTTCGACAGATTGCCTGCAATAGCGTGTGGTCGCGTAAGGGCTTGTCAAGGTACTGAGTTTGCAGGATGGGTGCATCGAACCCCGTGAGCAGCTTCGCAGTGACGATGAGAATCTTGAGCGGATCGTCCGGGTCGCGGAAACGGTCAAGGAGCTTTTCCTCGGCATCGCGATCGCGACGATATGCCTTGTACCGGTCCTCCTTGTCGTTGTTCGTGTCCATGACGATGGTGACTGCATCAGCGCCCAAGAGCTTGTCGAGCTCCTCCTTATACAGCAGGCAGCACTCTCGGTCGTAGCAGACTACCTGCGCCTTGAAGCCGTCGGGCTCAACCTTTGACTTGAAGTGCTTGGCGATGTGCTCGCATACCTTGTGGATGCGGTCGGGGGCCTTCATGACGGACTCGATCTTGACGCGCCTGGTGAGTTCCGCCTTGTCTTCTTTGCTGAGGTCTCGGGTCATTTCGTCAAAGGCGGCGTTCACGACCTCTTGGTTGACGTGGAGCTCGACGGGAACGGTTTCAAAATGGAGCGGCAATGTGGCGTGGTCGCGGATGGAGTCGGCGAAGGAATAGCGGCTCATGTAGCCGGACTTGTCCTCTTTGGCACCGAAGGTGTGGAACGTGTTCTTGTCGGTTCGGTTGATGGGCGTGCCGGTCAAGCCGAAGAAGAAGGCGTTTGGCAAGGCGAGGCGCATCTTCTCGCCGAGGTCGCCCTCTTGGGTGCGGTGCGCCTCGTCGACCATGAGGATGATGTTCTCGCGCTCGTTGAGCGTCCCCGCAACCTCGCCGAATTTGAAGATGGTGGTGATGAGGATCTTTCTCATGTCCTGCTTGAAGAAGGACTCAAGCTCCTCCTTGCTGCCGGCGCTTGCGAGGTTGGGGATATCGGATGCGTTGAAGGTCCCCGTGATCTGGGTCTCAAGGTCGATTCGGTCATCCACGATGACGACGGTCGGGTTCTTGAGTTCAGGGACCATGCGCAGCTTCTGGGCGGCGAATACCATGAGCAGTGACTTTCCTGAGCCCTGGAAATGCCAAATGAGGCCACGCTTCGGGTACCCTGCGCGGACGCGGTCCACGATGAGGTTCGCGCCCTCGAACTGTTGGTAGCGACAGATCAGCTTGATGCGTCGATGCTTCTTGTCGGTGGCGAAGAGCGTGAAGAACTGGAAGATGTCCATGACGTTCGAGGGGGTTAGCATGGACGCCATGCTTCTCTTGACGTCGGCAAGTGTACCCTCGCTCTTCTTGTCGCCCTCATGCCAGGGTCCCCACATCTCGGGAGGCATGTTCACCGACCCGTAGCGATAGCATTTTCCTTCGCTGGCGAAGTTGATGGCGCTACAGACGAACATCTGCGGGATGCTCTTCTCATATTTAGCGATGTCGCCAGCGCCGTCGAGCCAGGTTATCGAATCGCGCACCGGCGTCTTGAACTCGCCGATGACGAGCGGAAATCCATTGACAAGAAGGACGAGGTCGAGGCGCTTGCCGCCCTGCTCCTGGGGGTAGACCCACTGGTTGGTGACGATGTACTCGTTTTTGTCAAGATCGCCGTCCGCCGCTGTGCCAAAGAAGCGGATGGGGACCATGCGGCCGTCTTTGCCGTAGGGGAATGAGTTCTCCTCGATGACGAGCTTTTTGAACCGCTCGTTGGTGGAGACCAGGTTTTGCGGACTTGTGGACTGAATGAGGGCCCTGAGTCGGTAGATGATCTCGTCGGCGCGATCGGGGTCTTCTGCGATCTCCGGGTTAAGCCTGATGAGGGCGTCCTTGACCATGGGCTCGACCATGACGTCGGCATGGCGGCGCGGGAGGTCTTCGGCAGCCACGTATCTCCAGCCAAGGCTGGCAAGCGCCTCGACGCTCATTTGCTCGATGGTGTTGTCCTCGTTAAACATCTCCGAGTCCTAACTCCTGGTTCAAGATTTTCTTCGTCGTGGCGTTTAGCTCATCGAGGGCTTTTTGTACGGCAAATTTCGATTTGTCGACCGAGGCGGCGAAGTCTAGGAAGGAACGTTGAAGCTCAATCGGCGGCAAGGGAAGTTCGATTTTGGCCATTTCTTTTGCGCTAATGTTGGCCTGACCAACGGCTCCTTTGGCCATCTTGCGAAGAAGACCTTTGCCGTAGTTGCTGTTCAAGAACGCCGACACATAGCCGGGCTCTACACGATCATCGAATCTAACCCTGACAATATATCCTGCGATTACCATGGGCTCGTTCTTATTGAATACGCAGGTCTTGCCTACCTTTTCGCGGCTATTTGTCCTATTGAAAAGCAAATCTCCTCTTACAACTTTTGCGTTCTCAAGCTCCGCACCCGAAAGATCGATGTACTTAAGATCGGAGAGATCAAGCCTTCCATCGTCGGTCATATTGTTCATGCGGAGGTACTTAAATTCGCCACTATCAGAAGCCTTCTTTGAAGTCCCGTACCGTATATCAGCCGCGAGCTCCCCGATTGTAACTGGAGGACAATCGCTTTCTGTTGGATCGGGTCCACCAAACATCTCGACAAATTGTGATTTCAGAGGACGTCGGCAAGCCCCTCCTGTGCCTGGATGCACGGGAGCTCGATCTCGAAGTCGGCGAGCCCTTGCCACTTTACGCGCGGCGAAAGGGAGCCCGCCGACTTCTCGACGGCGTGCTTGAACAGGGCATCGTTCTGGATGATGAACGGCAGGAGCCTCGGCGAGAGCCCGTCTCCGGCGGCTATAACGGTGATGTCGCCCGAGCAGACCCCGTTGAACGGCGCGACGACCGCCTTGTGCAGATAGGCCCTGCGGCGGCCGAACAATACCTGACCCTTCTCGAACCCCTTTGTGAAGGTCGTCTCCACGCCCTCGTCCCAGCGCGTCAGCTCGACCTCACAGGGATCTAGGTGCTCGAGGCCAACCGTTGGAAGGTCGGAGCCCTCGAGGGTCCTCTTTCTTACCTCGCGGGCGACGTCGCCCAGACGAACTCGTGCCATTTTATTCACCGTCGCTTTCGCGGAGTTTAGCTGCTACGTCGCCGAGTAGGCCTGCCGCCCTCGCAGCCGCGGATTGCCAGCCGCAGACGACCTCGCTGATGCTGCGGTCATCCGACTCCGCGTCGCCGGCCTTCTTTACGTACAGGGGTATGGAGAGCGAGGACGCGTTGTCCTCGATCTCGTCGATCGTCGCGTAGGCCGAGAAATCGTCGTTGCCCTCGTCTGAGCGGTATGCGCCGACTATTTTCTCGATGTGGGCGTCCTCGAGGTAACTCTGGGCGTTCTTGCGTGTGACCTCGGACGAGGCGTCGACAAACAGGATGCGCCCGCGCCTCTTCGGCGCCTTCATGCTGCGACAGATGAGGATGCACGCCTCCATCGGCGAGTTGAAGAAGAGGTTGGGGCCGAGTCCGATGACGGCCTCGATGAGGTCGCTCCTGACGAGCCTCTCGCGCATTTCGGACTCCTCGTTGCGGAAGAGTACGCCATGGGGAAGAAGAATGGCGCACCTTCCGCTCCTCGGGTCCATGCTCTTGAGGATATGCTGTATGAAGGCATAGTCGGCCCGCCCCTGCGGCGGGGTGCCGAGGAAGTTGCGGCCGTAGGGGTCCGACGCGAACGCCTCGCGGTCCCATTGCTTGATCGAGTAGGGAGGGTTGGCGAGCACCATATCGAAGGTGCGTAGCTTTCCCGCCTCGAGGAAGGCTGGGTGCCGCAGTGTGTCGTCGTTTGCGATTTCGAAGTCCTCGACGCCGTGCAGGAATAGGTTCATGCGTCCGATGGCGGAGGATAACTGGTTGATCTCCTGTCCGTAGGCGTGAACATTGCGCCATTCCTCTCCGTGCAGTTTGAGGTGGGCAATGGAGGAGATGAGCATGCCGGCGCTGCCGCAGGTAGGGTCGTAGATGGACTCGCCCGGTTTGGGTTGGAGGATCTCGGTCATCAGATGGACGACCGTGCGGTTGGTGTAGAACTCCTGTGCCGTGTGCCCTGAGTCGTCTGCGAACTTCTTGATGAGGTACTCGTAGCCCTGGCCGAGTTCGTCCTCGGGGCAATTGGCGATGGAGAGCGTTATGGCGCTGAAGTGCTCGATGAGGTCCTTGAGCAGGCGGTCGGGAAGTCGTTTCTTGTTAGTCCAGGCGGCATCGCCGAAGATGCCGCGAAGCTTGGAGTCATTGGCCGCCTCGATGGCGCGGAAGGCGTCGACAATGGTCTTGCCGACGTTCTCCGTGGACTCTCTGACATCGCTCCAGCGGGCACCGTTGGGGATGGCGAAGCTATGGTTTTCGGGTAGGGCTGCGAACTCCGCATCTCCGCCGGAGGCCTCCAACGCTTCGGCGGTCTCCTCGTCGTAGACGTCGGAGAGGCGCTTGAAGAACAGCAGCGGGAAGATGTACTGCTTGTACGACCCGGCATCGATGTAGGTACGCAGCAGAACGGCCGCGTTCCATAGATGGTTGTTTAGCTCTTCCTGGGGGATTCTACTCTCCATCGACATAGCCTCCCTTCGTTAGCAGATCGAGGAGCCTCTCCTCGGATTCCTTCGTTTGCTGGAGGAGGTCGTAGAAGCGTTTTCTTGTCTCCGTCGGCGGCTCGACCTTCTCGCGTTTTCTTTCGACGTAGTTGTTCGCCGAGAGCACGTATCCCTCGCGTTCGATATCAGCGAGCGTTGCTATGGCGCATTTCTCGATGACAGGCTCGTAGGAACGATAGAGGGAAAGCATCTCTTGCGCGTCCTTTTCTGAGATCACATTTTGCGCGCGCTGGGCGGTGAAGATCTTGCTGCCGTCGATGATGCAAATGCGTTCTTGATGATCGGCAGGCTTGTCATTACTGAGGAACAACACGCAGGCCGAGACGCCCGTGCTGTAGAAGACGCCGCTTGCGAGCGCGATTACGGCTTCGACCCTGTCAGACCTGATTAGCTCCTTGCGTATGGCGCCTTCTTTGCCGCTGTGGAACAACGCTCCTTGGGGTAGCACCACGGCGCAGCGACCGTTCTTTTTGTCCATGGAGCGGACCATGTGCTGGACCCAGGCGAAGTCTGCCGACTTGTCCGTGGGGGTGCCCCAGATATTGCGGCCCCACGGATCCGAGGAGAACTCGTCAGAGCCCCAGTTCTTAAGGGAGAACGGAGGGTTCGCAAGGACGCAGTCGAAGGTTTTGAGTGCATTGCCGTCGCGGAAGGCGGGCTCGCGCAAGGTGTCGCCCTGGGCGACGCGGAAGTCCTTCGCGCCGTGAAGGTAGAGGTTCATTCGCGCTATAGCGGACGTGCTGAGGTTCTTCTCCTGGCCGTAGAGCTTGCCGTAGGCGAGTTTTGAGTTGTCCATTTGCCGGACGGCCTCGATGAGCATGCCGCCCGTGCCGCATGCCGGGTCGTAGACGGTCTCGCCGGGCTTCGGCTCAAGCAGGGAGACCATCATCTTGACGATCTCGCGTGGGGTATAGAACTCGCCGGCGTTCTTCTTCTGCATATCGGCGAACTTCTTGATCAGGTATTCGTAGGCATCGCCCATCATGTCGGCGCTGTAGTTTTTGTTGCCGAACCTCTTTGCCGAGAAGTGCTCGACGAGGTCCTTCAGCCGCTCGTCGGAGAGCTTGCCCTTGTCTGTCCAGCTCGCGTCGTCGAAGCTGCTGAAGAGGCCGCGTAGGGTATCGGGGTTAGCGCGCTCGATACCCATCATGGCGTCAACGATTGCTTTGCCGACGTTCGCGCCGGTATTGCGGACGTCCTGCCAATGACAGCCTTCCGGCACCTCGAAGCTGTGATTCTCGGGCAGTGCGGCGAAGTCCTTGTCGCCATCCGAAAGCTCCAATGCCCCGACGGTTTCCTCGTCGTAGACGTCGGAGATCCGCTTGAAGAAGAGCAGCGGCGTGATGTAGCTCTTGTACTCGTCTTGGTTGATGGGGCCTCGCAGGATGTCGCAGGCCCCGAGCAGGTGGTTTCCCAGCTCGGATTTGCTTATTGGTTCTTCTGGCATTCAGGTACCTATGAGCTCAAAAAATGAAATTACAGCTCTAGTGATTATACCGTCATATTTGTCGCGGTAAATCTCCTGCGCATCGTCGTTCAATCAGGCGGTTTGAGCGACGGTCTGAGCTTGTAAATCACAATTTGGTAACTGCAAAGAAAAGGTCGATCGAGACAACAACCCATACGAGTATTTTGTTGCCGGCGACCACATGGAAACAGAAAGGCCCAAACTTACGATGAGGGGGCGATTTGATGAATCCGACGTCGGCCCTGCCTTCATCAGAATGTTCAAGCCAGGGCAAGTCCTGTATGGGTCTAGGCGTACTTATCTCAAGAAAGTTTCCGTTGCCGATTTCGAGGGCGTGACGTCCAACGTGACGTTCGTTCTTGAGACCAAGGATGAGTCCATTCTTCCTCAGAGGCTTCTTCCGTTCCTGCTGCTCTCCGATCGTTTCACTAGCTACTCGACTGGCAAATCAAAAGGTTCCACCAACCCTTACGTCCTGTTCTCCGATCTTGCGGACTTTGAGATAGACCTTCCAGCACCGAAAACAGTCGCCGAGATTGCCGACATTATGTGCACTGCCGAGCGGCTTAAGGAAGACTATCGTTCGCTAATTGCAACCTGCGATGACGTTGTCAAATCACAATTTGTCGAGATGTTCGAGGGCAAGGAATATCCGAGCAGCTGCCTATCGACTCTCGTGTCGTCGATGAGAAACGGCCTGTCTCCATCGAAGTCAGGATCGCATCGTTCGAAAGTTCTTACTCTATCCGCCATAACCCAGGGGCACTTCGACTCGTCAGCGTGGAAAGACGGCTTCTTTACGGAGGAACCTCCTGCCGATAAGCGCGTCTCTAATGAAGATTTCTATGTTTGCCGGGGCAATGGAAACAAGCATCTGGTTGGAACAGGCGAATACTCAAATGTACTAATGAAAGATATGGTTTTCCCTGACACAATGATCGCGGCAAGGATTAAACAAGAGCAAATCATCTTGCCTTATTTACGGTGTGCTTGGAATCAGCCTTCGACTCGCAAGCAAATCGAGGCATCGGCGAAAACCACCAACGGAACGTTCAAGATCAACCAAACGGCTCTCGGCAATATCAAGCTTCTTGTTCCGCCTCTCGAGCTCCAGCAGGAGTTCGCCGACTTCGCCGCCTCGGTCGACAAATCGAAATTTAAGTTAGGTATCTGCGGTGGGATGCTTTGACGTTGCGCTGGTCGACCATTGCGTACCTTAATGTGGTGTCTATTTTTTTATGGCCAAGGAGCACCTGGACTTGTTCGATGGGCATTCCTTTGTCGATTGCCTTTGTAGCAAGCGTTCTTCTGAACTTATGAGGGTGGACCCTTCCTAAATCAAGCTCGCGCCCCAGTTTTCTAAGCAGCGCCTCGACGCCGCCAATTTGTAGCCTCTCGTGTGGTGCCTTGCTCGACACGAAGAGTGCTTCAGAGCTGTCCATTCGGGTTGACAGGTAATTCTCAATATGGACTTTAGTCTTTGCGTCAAAATAGACGATGCGGTCCTTATTCCCCTTGCCGTGTACGATGCACTCATGATTGATGGTGTCGATGGAGCTCCTGTCCAACGAGACAAGTTCGCCCACACGCATGCCCGTGGAGCGCAACAGGTCGATCAGGGCAAGGTTTCGGGGCGACCCGCAGTTATCGCAGAGAATCTCAACGACTTCATCGCTATACGTTTCCTTTATGGGCTGCGGAGCCTTGACTCTTTTAATGCGTCTTACCGGGCTCTTAATGATATGGTCCTCGTCTTCGAGCCATGAGTAGAAGCTTGAGATGATTCTTCGGACATTGTCGACGGTGACGCGACTGACGCCGGCTTTTTGCTGATAGTCGGAAAGATAGGATCTAATCTCTTCGGTTCCCAGGTCGCAAGCTGGTGTATCGAATGATTCGAGCATTTTATTGATGGTGGTTTCGTAGTAGGAGATGGTCCTATCCGAGCAGCCTTCGAGGCGTTTTGCGGACAGAAATAGATCTAGGAATGATTCGCTTTCACCGTCGCCGCCGTCTTCAGCTAATTGGCTTTCATCGAAAAGGCAGTGCGATAAAACCTTTTTGAGCTGGCGGTTCTGCTGCGTGGTCAGGTAGGGGAGCATGAGACGGGTAATTTCTCTAGCCGTTTTCGTGAGATCCATGGTGGCGTCCTTCCTTGCGCGGTGGGTGGCGCTATTTCCCTTTGTTTACCCGTGCGTTATGGAAGGGATGCCGGGTGGCACTTCCGCTGGGCCGCGTCAAGGGGGTCCGTGAAAACCCGCACGGACCTCTGCATCACTCCGGTGCGGCTTTGCCCGCAGAGCGAGATGTTCAGAAGCGTTTTATTAACGGGGGACGCTTTTCGGACTCCTTTGATGGGGGTGCGGAAACACTGCTGAGGTTTGCGAATTGAGCAAGAGCGAGGGGTTCACTCGGTGCTCATCGCCTATCGTGTGCGGGTGGATGGTGCTGGCGGTTGTTTGAGATTGCAGTCGCACCGACGGGGTTGGACGGGGTCGGTACAAGGCGAGCACACCCCATGTCGTTTTGGTGGATGCATCTTTGTTGGCAGAGCGCTTGATAAGTCTACGCAGGAGCGCGGAGAAGATCCTCCAGCATCGGGTCTATTCCGGCTGCGATTATGCCCTCGATCAAGTGCTGGGCGTGGAATCGACCAACTGTCCATGCGATATATGAAAGCGTCTGACAGGCGCGCTCCTTGACATCGAATTTGGCTTTGCTCAGAACGACTGCCTCTGCGATGTCGGCAAATGCGTCGTGATCTCCCCATGTCTCACAGGCTTGTATCATGCCCTGGTCGATAGCATCCATAACAAAGGCGGCGTTGGTACTGTCGAGTCTTGCAAATTCGGCAACCGTGTTGGCGAACGCGGGAATTGAAACTATCCGTGTGCATAACTGCTCGTCAGTCATATCGAGAACCCATTCCGTAACATCTTCGTCGAGGATCCCCCGCGTCGCCTTATCTGCTAGATTCGCTTCTCGGTCCGCATCTGCCAGCAATGCTAGCTTTCGCCTTATAGCATTCAATAATTCTGCTGCGTCTTGGTATCTTTTCGACGGATCGTCTGCGGTTGCTTTCTCCGCAAGCGGACGAAGACGATGATTTGTTTTTACCGGATGCCCCGCGAGCACGAAGTTGATTATTCTTCCCAGGGAAAAGACATCGCTCCTCTTATCTCCGTCTCTTAGATAGACGAGTTGCTCGGGTGAACAGTAGAACCACTGCCCGTAATTGTTTGTGTTCGTGGTCTGGTAAGAGGAAATTGTGTTCAAGTTTTTTCCGAGTCCGAAATCGGCAATCTTTAGCTGCCCACCCAGCAGAAAAATGTTTGTGGGGCTTAAGTCACGGTGAATGTATCCGCGCGAGTGGATGTCGGCCATAGCACTGACTATCTGCTCAATTATGGTCATCTTGATTTCTTCGGATAGAGGGTTGCTCATGAACTCCAGCAGCGTGGTCTCGCCGGCCTCCATTGTGTAGGAGCAATTGCTTTCGTTGAAATCATAAACACGAAGAACCCCCGGCACCTCTGCTAGGTCCCTCATTATCTCGAATTCACGCTTGAAACGATGGCGGCTTCTTGCGTCAAGGGCCACTTCGGGCATGAGCTTCTTCAGGACTTTGCCTGTTGACTTTTGTTTGAACGCTTCGGCAAAGCCGCCTTTCCCGATCGGGATTAGATCTGAATCGACCGCGATGAGCTTCATCTCGCCATCTGTTCCAACTACCTCAAGCTCATCGGAGATTAGTACGCGGTTGAACTGCTTCCTTGCTTTGTCTGCCTTTTCCCGGGCTTCTATTTCATCGCAATTAAATGCACTGACCATGTACCTGAATCCAAGAACGATTGAGAAAAAACGGTCAATCCTGCCGCTCGATGCAACGCTGGCTATCTTTTCGGCGGCGTATCGCCATCTAGTGGGGGCGTTGCCGCTTTGATAAATGTCCCGGAAGCCGAAATTGTCATTAAAAAACGTTACTATTTGCGGTCCTGTCAAGTAACAGAACAATTCTTGTTCGTCACCTATGAATATTTTTGCGATAGATTCGACTGATCGTTCACTGAGCGACGGCATCAAGTTCTCCCCGTATTGTTGTCGCTATCCAATCCATTTTGCTATGTTAAGCCATCCGTGCTTCTCTTTTTTGCTTGGTATGAGGCGTTATCGGGACATGTAAATCACGGCAAAAGTGGCTTGCTATGCGTGCGGATATATATGGGCTAGCATACCTCCAGCTTTTAGTTTTTCATATCAAGTACAAGCCGCGTGAGGCGGTCCTTATAGATTGAAGACTAGTGAGATTGTTGCGCCACGTCTGGTGCAATGCGACAATTCGAGTAAAGACCAGTTGACAGGGGAGAGCGCGCCATGGGCGCTCATTACGGATGGGTTAACGTTACGAAAATGGAGTATCTGGGCAATGCGCCATTCGCGATTTCCGTTGGGATTATGGAAAACTGTCGCTTCCCCAACGACCGCACTGATGTCGCCCTCACTCTGCTCGCCGGTCGCTGGCATGGTGATCTCGTCGCCTACGTGAGCGACTATACCAACCTTGAGGCGCTCGAGGGTGAGGGCTTTCGACGCATGGCGGAACTTATCCCCGAGAACCCGTGCGATTACATCGAAGACAATGGAACCGACGTCGGCGGCTTGTTCTCGTGCTTTATGGGCGCGGAAAGGTATTGCTCGACAGACGATGACCCCGGTGCCGATTTCATGCATCCCTATCAGGGGCCATTCGACGAGGAGCCTGTATTCTATCGTTATGTGGTCAACGAGACACGCAAGGAGTACATCGACCGCATGGGCGGCCAATATCTCTGCACGGTTGAAGGGAAAGACATTCTGGAGGACGTGACCCCAGCGATCCTGGGAGACACCAACCGTTTGGATTACCGGGGGCAGGAGGTCTTGGAAGGGCCTTGGGTGGGCGATGATATTACGCCCACCAACGACCGACCGGGCCCTGATTATACTGACGTGACACCTGATTACACCATCTGGTAGCAAGTCGAGCTGTAGACGGTCACATTTGGGTTTGTGTACTTGGGTTTAATATAGATATATTCGTCTACGTCCCCGCTATTCCGCGCGCCGCGCTCAGCGGCTCGTACTCCTTCTGGCTCCACTGGCGCAGTTCGGCCGCGTCGACGGCATTGCGGCACAGGTCCAGGAATACCTCGGCTCCCTCGCAGAGGCACTCGCGGGCAAAGGCGCCGGATCCGTCCGCAACGCACACGCCGTCGGCGAAGAGCTTCCAGCTGGACGGCTCGCGAGAGTCATCTCCGAGCAGCTTGATCTGCAGCACGTGCGGGTCGCCGGCGGTGCAGAGCTCTTTCTCAAACACCTGCACGGTAAAGCGCATCTGGCGGGAGAGACTGCTCTTGGCGAGAGCCGATGCATAGCCGCACGGCTCGTCCAGATGATGCATTCGTTTTGGTTTGACGACCAGGTTGTGGAAGTTACGCTCACTGCGCACGGAGAAATTGTCCATACGGACTCCTTTCATCGATGTTGGCAGGGCCACCGTGCCTCTTGGCCGGTTGGCGTCGGAATCGTGGAGCCAACTCTCTACCCCGACTCTGGATAAAACACGCCCGCTCCTTGCGGGCACGATGGAGTCTATCAACGTGTACGGACAGAAATCAGGCACCGCTTGCGAAATGACGCGCGGGCGGCGCTTGATTTCGCCGGCTGTCGCTAGGCTTAAATCAGAAAAAGTGTCGAAATCAGCCGTGTAAAAGTACGGAAAAGTGTCGAAATAGGCACCTTAAAACTTCGGAAAAGTGTAGCTGGATGACAAAACAGCACTTAGAAGCCGGTGCTGGATGCGGGATCCTGCGGCCGCCTTCAGCTCTCGCTACTCGTCGTCTTCGTCGTTGGGATCGCCCTTGAGGGTGTTGATGTCCAGGTACTGGTTATCGTCCTCTTTTTGCTGGGTCTCCGACTCCGCTTGGGTGGGGCCGCGGAACAGCTGGAACCCCTCAAACGCAATGACGCCGAGCAGGGCAATGACAATGGCGATAAAGGCAACCTTGACTGCCTGCGGAAATTCCGAGAAACGCAGCGCCTTTTCCTCGGCGTAATAATCGGCGAAGCGCTCTTCGCCCGTGCTTTTGGTATACGCCGGCGCGGACGCGGCCTCCGGGTCATATTCCGGTGCAGGCGTGGCAGCGTACGGATCGTTGAGATAATCGCTCGATGCGGTGCCATAATCCTCGGTCTCGATGCGACCGGTGCCAGTATAGCTATCGGAATAATCGGAATATGCCGCACCGCCCTCATAGTCCGCGGCGCTCGTGTTGGCGGCAAAAAGCGGGTTAACTGGAACATCGAGCGCCGGCATGCCGGTAGAGGTCTCATCCAGATCGGCTGCAGCCCAGAAATCGTAGGCAACCTGATGGGCAACGGGCTCATCGAGCCTTGTGACCGGAGGCTTGCGTGCCGCAGGAACAGGCAACTGCTGGGCGCTGTACATAACGGTGCTGTCGGCCGATTTGCCCTGCGTCGCCGCAGCGAGAAATGCCGCCGTCTCGGACGGGTCGCTTGCGGGGCGGGGAGTGGGCGTGGGCGCCGAAATGGGTGCGGGCGCAGACGCGGGCGTCGAAACAGGCGGCTGCGCAGGAGTCGGCGCAGATGCGGGCTTAGGCGCAAGTGCGGGATTGGGGCTTGACGGGCGAGCCCCACCGCCCATGAGTTCGTCGGCGGTCCACGGGCGATCATCCATCACGTCGTCAAGGCTCAGCGAAAACAGGTCGTCTTCACCCTCATCGAACATGCGGTGCACATGTCCACCAATTGCCGGAATCAATCCGCGACCGGTGCATGATGCCTTGCTCAACGCCATTCTGTTCCATCCTTTCGAAATACTAATGACATCGATTATATGGAACTTCCCAAGTGGCTCGGTCTTGGATTCGTGCTTTCCAGAACTCGCGCCCAAAAGGGGAGGGGCAATTCAGGCGAGTGCCTACTTGTCGCCTGTTGCCGCCTTGGCCTCATTGAGGTAGCTATAGAAGCTGTACTTGGAGATGCCAAAGAACTCGCAGGCGCGTTCGCTCGACTTGGAAATGAGGAAGGCGCCGCGACGGTCGAGGTAGCCGATGGCACGAATGCGCTCGTCTTTGGTCATGAGTGCCGCGGGCTTGCCCACAAACTGTTCGCACTCGTGCAGCAGGTCCTCGAGCAGGTCGCCGATGTTTTTGGTAATGGGCTCGGGCTCGGTGTAGCCCGTGCCGCCGGTGCCGGTAAAGGCGTCGAGCGAACGCTCAAAAGCCTTCATAAGCGTAATGTCAAAGTTGATGCCCAAAATGCCGACGGGCTTGCCCTCATCGTTGCGGATAAAGATGGTCGAGGACTTGAGCAGCTTGCCATCGGCGGTTTTGGTGAGGTACGGCTCGCGGTCGTGCACGTCGGCGGTGCCCTCGTGCATGGATTCAAGCACAATATGGCTGGGGCCGTCACCCAGTTTGCGCCCGCTGACGTGGCCGTTTTCGATCACTACGATGGAGCGGTCCACGTCCTCGGTCTCCAGGTCGTGGACGACGACTTCGCAGTTGGGACCAAATTGGAGCGCCAGACCGTGTGCGAGGCGCTTGTAAAACTCAATCTGTGCGGGGGTCATGGGTGCCTTCCTAAAAATTAGTTTGGGCATACTTTGCCATAAACCACACCTGTTCGCAAATAACGAAAGCGTCGCTGCGTTATGTAACCGTTCGGCGGCGAAAAGGTACCGATTACGGCAACAAACAATTTGTTAGGTTTGCCAATCAAAAAGTGTGATAGAACAGTGCTAACAAACTTTTTGTTTGGCATCCACATAAAAGTTCAGTCGCATGAATGGGAATGGGCTGAAACGCGTATGCGGGGGCCGGCAAGAGAGGACTTAAGGAGTTCACCGTATGGCCGATAAGATCCAGTGGGCGGGCAACACGATGCCCAAGAGCGATGACAAGCACTTGGGAATCATGAGCCTCGACCACGTGAAGAAGGCCCGTGCCTTCCACCAGTCGTTCCCTCAATATACCGTCACTCCGCTTGCCCGTCTGGACGGTCAGGCTGCGCGCCTGGGCCTGTCCAACCTGTGCGTTAAGGACGAGAGCTATCGCTTTGGCCTCAACGCCTTTAAGGTCCTGGGCGGCTCGTTTGCCATGGCCAACTATATTGCCGATGAGACCGGCAAGGACGTTGCCGACTGCACCTTCGATTACCTGACCTCCGATCAGCTTGCCAAGGACTTTGGCCAGGCTACCTTCTTTACCGCCACCGACGGCAACCATGGCCGCGGCGTGGCATGGGCTGCCAACAAACTGGGCCAGAAGGCCGTCGTGCACATGCCCAAGGGTTCCACCAAGCCCCGCTTCGATAACATCGCCGCCGAGGGCGCCACGGTGACCATCGAAGAGGTCAACTACGACGAGTGCGTGCGCATGGCCGCCGCCGAGGCCGACGCCTGCGAGCGCGGCGTCATCGTTCAGGACACCGCCTGGGAGGGCTACGAGAAGATCCCGTCCTGGATCATGGAGGGCTACGGCACCATGGCTTCCGAGGCTGCCGAGCAGCTGCGCGAGATGGCCATCAACCGCCCGACGCACGTGTTTGTCCAGGCTGGCGTGGGTTCGCTCGCGGGCGCCGTGGTGGGCTACTTCACCAACCTGTATCCCGATAACCCGCCCACCTTTGTCGTGGTCGAGTGCGCTCCTGCCGCCTGCCTGTACAAGGGCGCTGCCGCCGGCGACGGAGATCCGCGCATCGTGGACGGTGACATGCCCTCCATCATGGCCGGCCTGTGCTGCGGCGAGCCCAACATTCTGGGCTGGGATATCCTGCGCAACCACACCACCGCCTTCGTGTCCTGCCCCGACTGGGTCACCGCTCGCGGCATGCGCACCCTGGGCGCTCCCGAGAAGGGTGACCCGCGCGTCATCTCCGGCGAGTCCGGCGCGGTGACCACCGGTCTGGTCGAGACCCTCATGCTCGACCCCGAGTACGCCGAGCTCAAGGAGCTCATCGGCCTGGACAAGACGAGCTCTGTGCTCTGCTTCTCCACCGAGGGCGACACCGATCCGGATCAGTACCGTCGCATCGTCTGGGAGGGCGAGTATCCGACCTGCTAGCGGGTCTGACCTGTCCGGAGGCAGCCGGAGGACTTTACTCCCTGCTCGGACAGTCCTGCTCGCACGGAGAGCACATTAAGTGCTCTCCGGCTCGTGCGGAACTCGCGACGGAGCAAAGTCCTCCGTCCGCCTCCTATGGTTACTTGCTTGTGGGGTGCTCAACCTCACGCTGCTTGGCACAAGTGATCTATCTGAAATATCTACCTGTAGGTAAACCCTTGTAGAAAGGTTGACTGTTATGACTAAAGAACTCGATTTTGATGCCATTAAGGCTGCGGCTGAGTCTCATCGTGCTGATATGACTCGCTTCCTGCGCGCTATGATCTCTCACCCCTCTGAGTCCTGCGAGGAGGGTGAGGTTGTTGCCTGCATCAAGGCCGAGATGGAGAGCCTTGGCTATGACGAGGTCAAGGTCGACGGCCTGGGCAACGTTATGGGCTTTATGGGCGAGGGCGACAAGATCATCGCCATCGACTCCCACATCGACACCGTCGGTATCGGCAACATCGAGAACTGGGACGCCGATCCCTATGAGGGCTACGAGACCGACGAGATCATCTACGGCCGCGGCGGCTCCGACCAGGAGGGTGGCATGGCTTCTGCTACCTACGCTGCCAAGATGATGAAGGACATGGGCCTCATCCCCGAGGGCTACAAGATCATGGTCGTCGGCACCGTCCAGGAAGAGGACTGCGACGGCATGTGCTGGCAGTACATCTACAACAAGGACGGCATTAAGCCCGAATTCGTCATTTCCACCGAGCCCACCGACGGCGGCATCTATCGCGGTCACCGCGGCCGCATGGAGATCCGCGTCGACGTTCACGGCACCTCCTGCCACGGCTCCGCTCCCGACCGCGGCGACAACGCCATCTACAAGATGGCCGACATCATTGCCGACGTCCGCGCCCTCAACAACAACGGCTGCGACGAGTCGACCGACATCAAGGGTCTCGTCAAGATGCTCGACCCCAAGTACAACCCCGAGCACTTCGAGGACGCCCGCTTCCTGGGCCGCGGCACCTGCACCGTCAGCCAGATCTTCTACACCAGCCCCAGCCGTTGCGCCGTGGCTGATTCCTGCGCCATCTCCATCGACCGTCGCATGACCGCCGGTGAGACCTGGGAGTCCTGCCTGGACGAGATCCGTAACCTGCCGGCCGCCAAGAAGTACGGCGACGACGTGAAGGTCTCTATGTACATGTACGACCGTCCGTCCTGGACCGGCGAGGTCTACGAGACCGAGGCTTACTTCCCCACGTGGATCAACAAGGAGACCGCTCCGCATGTCAAGGCCCTCGTCGACGCCCACAAGGCCATGTTCGGTGACGAGCGCATCGGCTGCGAGCCCAGCATGGACAAGCGCACCGGTCGTCCGCTGTGCGACAAGTGGACCTTCTCCACGAACTGCGTTTCCATCCAGGGCCGCTATGGCATCCCCTGCGTCGGCTTTGGCCCGGGTGCCGAGTCTCAGGCTCACGCTCCCAACGAGGTCACCTACAAGGACGACCTGGTCACCGCTGCCGCCATGTATGTGGCTGCCCTGAACCTCTACGATCCGAGCCAGGCCGATGGCGACGCCACCGTGTTCCGCGCCGGTCTGACCAACAACAAGATCGACTAGTCCCATTCCTTGATCTTGTTGAGCCGGGGGCCGCTCGTGTCCCCGGCATCCCCTGTTGACTTGGGGCCCGCGGTCGTTATCTCCCATGCTTCCTCAACGGTAGCGGGTCCTCGTCATAGCGCTCTGCATGTTCTAGCCACACGCGCATGCCGGAGCACATCTACTCATTGCGATCGTTTCATCTATGGAAAGGATATTTACATGGACGCCAAGTTTACCGAGCTCGTCGAGCAGCTGAACGGCCTCGATTTTAAGGGCATGTACGGCAGCGACTTCCTGCACACCTGGGATAAGACCACCGATGAGCTCAAGGCTCTCTACATCGTTGCCGACGCCCTGCGCGAGCTGCGTGAGAACAACGTTTCGTCCAAGATCTTCGACTCGGGCCTGGCCGTCTCCCTGTTCCGCGACAACTCCACCCGTACGCGCTTCTCCTTCTCTAAGGCCGCCAACCTGCTCGGCCTCGAGCTGCAGGACCTGGACGAGAAGAAGTCCCAGATCGCTCACGGCGAGACCGTCCGCGAGACCGCTACCATGATCTCCTTCATGGCCGACGTCATCGGCATCCGCGACGACATGTACATCGGCAAGGGCGACGCCTACATGGCCGAGGTCTCCGAGTCTGTCCAGCAGGCCTACGAGGACGGCGTTCTGGATCACCGTCCCACGCTTATCTCCCTGCAGTCCGACTCCGATCACCCCACGCAGTCCTCTGCCGACATGCTCTACCTCATCAACGAGTTTGGCGGTCTTGAGAACCTCAAGGGCAAGAAGGTTGCCGTCACCTGGGCCTATTCGCCCTCTTACGGCAAGCCGCTGTCCTGCCCGCAGTCGCTGATCAGCCTGCTGCCCCGCTTCGGCATGGACGTCACCCTGGCCCACCCCGAGGGCTACGACCTCATGCCCGAGGTCGTCGAGCGCGCCAAGGGCTATGCCGCCGAGTCCGGCACCACCTTTAAGCAGGTCAACACCATGGCCGAGGCCTTCGAGGGCGCCGACATCGTGATCCCCAAGAGCTGGGCTCCGTTTGCCGCCATGGAGAAGCGTACCAACCTGTACGCCGAGGGCGACGACGCCGGCATCGCAGCGCTCGAGAAGGAGCTGCTCGCTCAGAACGCCACCCATCAGGACTGGTGCTCCACGACCGAGCTCATGGAGAAGACCGCCAACGGCCAGGACACCATCTTTATGCACCCGCTGCCCGCCGATATCTCCGGTGTCTCCTGCGAGCACGGCGAGGTCAACGCCGACGTCTTTGACATGCACCGCGTGGGCATGTACAAGGAGGCCAGCTACAAGCCGTACGCCATCGCAGCCATGATGTTCCTGCAGAAGGTTGCCGATCCCGCCGCTACCCTCAAGGCCCTCGACGAGCGCAACACCGCCCGTTGGTTCCAGGCCTAAAGCCGCGCTGAGGTAAGCCATGTAAAGGGGGCGCTCTGCCAACCGGCGGGGTGCCCCTTTTTGCATCGTGGGCGTGCGGGATAAGCGCTTTCGATGTAGATGCCCCGCGACGCGAGTTATGGGTACGATGGTTTCAGGGGAGGTATCGCCATGAAACTCGGTTGCGTCATTATGGCTTCGGGCGAGGGCAAGCGGTTTGGCTCTAACAAGATGCTTGCCGATATCTATGGCAAGCCGCTGATTGCCCGGACTATCGATTCGGTTCCCCGGGGCTTTGACGTCGTGGTTTCGACGCGTTGGCCCGAGGTCGCCCAGATTTGCGAGGACAAGCATTGCCCGTGCGTGCTGCACGATGGCAAGCTCAGGAGCGAAAGCGTCCGTGCGGGCCTTTCGTGGGGGGCGAGCCGCGGCTGGAAGGGTTGCCTCTTTTTGCCGGGCGACCAGCCGCTCGTGAGTTCGGATTCTTTTGAGGCCATGGTTCGCGCGTTTGATGAGCGTGGCCGCAAGTATCCGGTGCGTCTTGCGTGCAACGGTGAGCCTTCGAGCCCGGTGCTCTTTCCGGCGGAACTGTTCGATGCACTTATGTGTCTTGAGGGCAAGGACGGTGGCGGCTCGATCCTCAAGGACCGTATCGACGTGGTGCTGGTTGATGCGCGTGCTTACGAACTGTGGGACGTCGATACCGTCAAGGGACAGCGACGCATAACGGAGCATATCGCCGCCTGCTCGTATTTTGATCGCGTGGCCAACTGCATCAATCAATAAGGAGCAATTATGATCATCATCAAAAACGGCGCGCTCGTGACGCCCCAGGGGCTTCGTCGCGCCGATCTTGCCATGGATGGCGATAAGATCGTGCGGATCGCCGCGGCGATTGAGCCGGCCGAGGGCGATACCATCGAGGATGCCGCGGGCTGCTGGGTGTTCCCGGGCTTTATCGATGGGCACACGCACATGCAGTGCTGGACCGGCATGGATTGGACAGCCGATAGCTTTGAGACCGGCACGCGCGCGGCTGCCTGCGGCGGCACGACGACCATTGTGGACTACGCGACGGCCGATCGCGGCGTGACCATGCCCGATGCCTTGGTCGAGTGGCATCATCGCGCCGACGGCACCTGCACCGCCAACTATGCCTTCCATATGGCGCTTGCCGAGTGGAATGAGCGCAACCGCGCCGATCTTTCGGCCATGCGCGAGGCGGGCGTGTCGTCGTTTAAGACCTACTTTGCCTACGACCATCTGCGCCTGGACGATGCCGAGACGCTCGAGGTGCTGGAGG
Organism: Collinsella sp.; assembly: GCA_018363345.1. Classification (GTDB taxonomy): domain Bacteria; phylum Actinomycetota; class Coriobacteriia; order Coriobacteriales; family Coriobacteriaceae; genus Collinsella. The sequence goes on from JAGZNZ010000014.1 coordinate 21,690, forward strand.
AGCTCAAGCGCGTGGGCGGTATCCTGTGCGTGCATTGCGAGAACGGCACGTTGGTCAACGCGCTGCAGAAGCGCGTGTTTGAGCAGGGTATCCACGGGCCCGAGGGCCATGCGCTCAGCCGTCCGGACGTGTGCGAGGCCGAGGCCGTGAGCCGCCTGCTGTATCTGGCGCACTTGGCCGGGGACGCTCCGGTCAACGTGGTGCACCTTTCGACCAAGCTGGGGCTCGAGGCCATTCGCGCTGCCAAAGCGCGCGGGCAGAAGAACATCTGTGTCGAGACATGCCCTCAGTATCTGATGCTCGACGACACCTGCTATCTGGAGCAGGGCGAGGACGGCTTTGCGGGCGCCAAGTACGTGATGAGCCCGCCGCTGCGCCATGCCGGTGACCGTGCCGCGCTGCGCGAGGCGCTTGTGGCTGGCGAGATCGATACTATTGCGACCGATCATTGCAGCTTTAACCTGCACGGGCAAAAGGACCGAGGACGCGATGATTTCCGCGCGATTCCCAACGGCGGGCCCGGCGTGGAGCATCGTCCCGTTGCGATTGCCACGAGCTTTGAGGGACAGCTGGGTCCCGAGGATCTGTGCCGCTTGATGAGCGAGAATCCGGCGCGCGTTTTTGGCATGTATCCGCGCAAGGGCTGTCTTGCCGAGGGCGCCGATGCCGACGTGTGCGTGTGGGATCCGTGCGCGCGTTGGACGATCAGCGCCGCGACGCAGCATCAGGCCGTGGACTACACGCCGCTCGAGGGCTTTGAGGCACATGGCCGCGCCAAGGCCGTGTTTGTGAACGGCGTGCTGGCGGCACGCGACGGCGAGCCCACCGGAGCCCAACCCGGCCGCTACGTGCCCCGCTAACGGGAAGACCGCCGGGGTAGCTAATTTGGGAGATGATTTTTTGGGACGGGGTAGCAAAAAGAGCCCCGTCCCAAATTTGCTACCCCTGGAGGCTGGTGGCGATGAGGGGGCGGCCGAGGGCTGCCTCGAAGCAATCTGCCATCGTTGGATCGGCAAGCGTGTCGACTTGGTTGAGCATAATGCGGGCATTGCTGAGGTTCAGCATCTGCAGCTCGGCATTGAGCGCCATAGCGACGCGCTCTGGGGTGGCAGCGTCGGTGGGCTCGCAGCCGCAGCGCTCGCAGAAGAGCTCGGGGCGGTGGACAGCCTCGCTGATGGGCTTGCCGAACCCCGAGGCGCCGACGATCCAGACGACGTTGGCCTTGCCAGATGGAATCACCGGCTCCCAGGCGGCGTGCGCCTTGAGCGGGAGCCGCTTGCTGCCGTCCGCCTCGGCCAGGACGTAGTCAAAGCGCTGCGCCAGCTGGTCGAGCGGCTCGGCGGGGGAGGAGAGCTTGCCTGTCTCCGGGTCCAAAACACCCGCCTGGCAGATACTTCCGCGGCTCACGCCCGCGCATGCCTCGCAGGTGCAGCCTGGGGCGTGTAAGGCACCTGGCTTCCAGGGCGCGGCGTCCAGGCGACGGTTCGACCCGTCCCATGGCACGCCGGCGACGGGAAACATATGCGTGGTGGTGCAGAGGAGCACGCGGCCGCCGGCGCGCATAAGCTCAAGGCCGAGCGTCTTTAGCAGGGTCGACTTGCCACCGCTGCCGATAATCGCGGTGATGCCCGGCTCGATCCTGAGCGCGGAGGCAAGGCCGCCGTTAATCGTTTCCATCTGTTCACCGCCGTATAATGCTGTGATAAGAAATAATCATCAGAGTAGCGGTCGAACCGCTTTTGCTCTGCTCAAACCGTAGCACAGGGAGGTGCCCCGGGAATGCTCGTTTATGTTCGCGGCGCAGGCGATATCGCCACGGGCGTGGCTGCTCGTCTGGTGCGCGCCGGCGTGTCGGTCGTCATGGCCGATATCGCGGTCCCCACGTGCATCCGTCGCACGATCAGTTTTTGCGAGGCCATTCGCTTGGGCGAGGTCGAGGTCGAGGGCATTCGCGCCCGGTTGGCGCAGACGCCGGCCGAGGCGCTTGAGATTACCGAGGCGGGGGATGTCGCCGTGGTGGTGGACCCCCGGGCACAGATGCTCGGCGAACTTAGGCCCGCGGCCGTGGTCGATGCGATTCTGGCCAAGCGCAATCTGGGCACCACGCGCGACATGGCTCCTGCCGTCATCGCGGTAGGGCCGGGCTTTACCGCGCCGGTTGATTGCGATGCCGTGGTCGAGACCATGCGCGGTCATTTCCTCGGTCGCGTCATCACCCAGGGCTCACCCCAGCCCAACACAGGCGTGCCGGGTGTCATCGCCGGATATGGCAAGGAGCGCGTTATCCACAGCCCCGCCGCCGGTGTGTTTAAGTCCGACCATGCGATCGGCGACATCGTGAGTGCCGGCGATGTGATCGGGTATGCGGGTGATACGCCCATGTTCACGACGATTGACGGCTGCCTGCGCGGCCTTTTGGCAGATGGCGTTCGAGTCACCGAGGGCTTTAAGTGCGCCGATGTCGACCCACGCGGTGACGCCAGCTACATCAACTATATTTCGGACAAGGCGTCATCGGTTGGCGGCGGCGTGCTCGAGGCGCTCGCCATGCTCACCGGTGTATTCCAGGGATAGGAAATTGCAATGGAAAAGCTCGATGTGGTGAATACTGCGCTTGGCGCTCTGAAGGCTGGTGAGACGTGCGAGCTCGTGGTCGTGGCGGGCACGGCAGGGTCGTCGCCGCGCGGCGTGGGCGCTTGGATGGCCGTCTTTGCCGATGGCAGCCAGGCGGGCACTATCGGCGGCGGCAAGATTGAGCTCTTTGCGCTGGACGAGGCGCGCGAGCTGCTGGCCGGGGGTAAATCGCGTCTGGTCCGCTACACCATGGGCGGCGAGAACTCCGATACCGGCATGATTTGCGGCGGAGCTATCTGCCTGTGCTATCTGCACCTGGACGCGACCAAGGCACCGTTGTTCCAGGAGATTGCCAATGTGCTGGCCTATCGGCGCATCGGCGACTTCGTCATCGACTTTGAGCCGTTTATCGCGAGCGCGCTCGAGGGCGATGTGGTTGAGTACCATGGCGAGACATCGCGCCATACCATTGCCGGCTGCCCCGAGCTTTCGCTGGTGGAGGAGGGGAGTAAGGTCACCTACACCAACGCCGCCTCCGAGATTCCCCCGGCGCACATCGAGACGCTCTGCCCCGAGGGCCAGACCTACATCTTTGGCTGCGGACACGTGGGCGCTGCGACGGCGCGCGTACTCACAGCGGCGGGCTTTGCCGTTGTGGCGTGCGATGACCGCCCCGGCACGCTGACGCCCGAATGGGTGCCCGGTGTCTACGATCGTCGCCTGGTCGATTACAAGAACCTGAGCAAGCAGTGCCCCATCGGCCCGCGCGACTTGGTGGTCGTGGCCACAGCAGGTCACAAGTCCGATATCGACGTGGTGATTCAGGCCATGCGCGCTAAACCCGCCTATCTGGGCTGCTTGGGCTCGCGCCGCAAGACGGCCTTTGTGCGCGCCCGTTTGGAGCAGGAGGGCTTTACGCAGGACCAGATCGACGGGCTGCACCTGCCGATCGGCGTTGCCATCGAGGCCGAGGATCCCGAGGAGATTGCCATCTCCATCGCCGCCGAGATGATCCACCTGCGCCGCACCAAACTCGTCCCCCGCAAGCGATAGTCTCATCCCCATCAATAAGTTGCGGTGAAATACGGACTGTTTGGCGGCTTAACAGGCTTAAACAGTCCGTATTTCACCGCAACTGCTTTTTGGGACCCATTTGTGCGGGGGAGTTGTGGAGTTGTGCAGGCAGACGAGGTTTTTCTGGAAATACGCTCCCGATGCGCGTATAGTACCGATTGTTTTGTCGGCTCCTGCTGTGTCGAGTCCAAACCGCGAAATGCCATGAGCGGCGCGGATGCAGCCAGGAGGCACGAGGACAACCCATCGTGGCCACGCCCCGTGCTTAAAACCCCAAGAAGGAGTGAACAATGGCAGAAGAGAAGTATGTGCCGCGTCTGAAGACCAAGTACAACAACGAGGTCAAGCAGCAGCTTCAGGACAAGTTCCAGTACGAGAACGTCATGATGATCCCCAAGTTTGAGAAGATCGTCGTGAACATGGGTGTCGGCGAGGCCGCTACCGATTCCAAGGCCATCGACGGTGCCGTGCGCGACCTGCGCGCCATCACCGGCCAGCAGCCGATGATCACCCGTGCCCGCAAGTCCATCGCTACCTTCCGCCTGCGCGCTGGTATGCCGATCGGCTGCAAGGTTACCCTGCGTGGCGACCGTATGTGGGAGTTCTTCGATCGTCTGACCTCCGTCGCGATCCCCCGTATCCGCGACTTCCGCGGCATCTCCGCCAAGAGCTTCGACGGCCGTGGTAACTTCTCCATGGGCGTCACCGAGCAGCTCATCTTCCCCGAGATCGACTTCGACTCCGTCGATCACCAGCGTGGTATGGACATCACTTTCGTGACCACCGCCAACACCGATGAGGAGGCCAAGGCCCTTCTGGACGCCTTCGGTTTCCCGTTCAAGAAATAGGTTCACCTGCCCTATGAGCGCCGTTCCCAGAAGGGGGCGGCGCTTGGGGCGAACAATACTCTATGTGAGGAGGATATAAGTGGCTAAGACATCGATGATCGTCAAGTGCAATCGCAAGCAGAAGTTCTCTACTCGTGAGTACACGCGCTGCCAGCGCTGCGGCCGTCCGCACTCTGTGTACCGCAAGTTCGGCCTGTGCCGTGTCTGCTTCCGCGAGCTTGCACTCAAGGGCGAGCTTCCCGGCGTTAAGAAGGCCAGCTGGTAAGTCACTACCAGCGTTTCAAGCATCAGTTTGGAACAGGGAAAACGCGCTAAAAAGGCTTTGCCGTTAAGGGCGGCGAAGAACCAAGAGCACGTGTTCATCAAGAACGAAGGAGAATCTGTATGAACCTTACAGACCCGATCGCAGATATGCTTACGCGCATCCGTAACGCTAACTCTGTGAACAAGGCCACGGTCTCCATGCCGAGCAGCAAGAAGCTCGTCGAGATCGCTCGTGTTCTGCACGAGGAGGGCTACATCGAGGGCTACGATGTCGAGGACACCGTTCCCCAGAAGACTCTGCACATCACGCTTAAGTATGGTCCCAAGAAGGCTAAGGTCATCAACGGCATCCGCCGCATTTCCAAGCCGGGCCTGCGTAAGTACACCGGCGTTGCCGACATGCCCCGCGTCCGCGGTGGCCTTGGTACCGCCATTATTTCCACCAGCCATGGCGTCATGACCGACCGCGATGCTCGCAAGCACAACGTCGGCGGCGAGATCATCGCTTACGTCTGGTAATTCGCTCGGTAGGTAGAAGGAAAGGAGATCACCGTGTCTCGTATCGGTAATAAGCCTGTCCAGATTCCCGCCGGAGTCGAAGTGGCAGTCAACGGCAACAACGTTGTCGTCAAGGGCCCCAAGGGCCAGCTCGAGCTCGATGTCTTTGAGAAGCTCGCTATCAACGTCGAGGACAACGTCCTCACCGTTTCCCGTCCCGACGACGAGCGTGAGACCCGTGCCCGCCACGGCCTCACCCGCGCCCTCATCCACAACATGGTTGTTGGCGTTTCCGAGGGCTTCGAGAAGAAGCTCGAGCTCGCCGGCGTCGGTTACCGCGTGCAGCAGAAGGGCAAGAACCTCGAGTTCTCCCTGGGCTTCTCGCACCCCGTGATCGTCGAGGCTCCCGAGGGCATCACCTTCGAGGTTCCCGACAACACCCACGTGAACGTCAAGGGTATCAACAAGCAGCAGGTCGGTCAGATCGCCGCTGAGATCCGCGGCCATCGTCCTCCCGAGCCTTACAAGGGCAAGGGTATCCACTACGTTGGCGAGCACATCCGCCGCAAGCTGGGTAAGGCCGCCAAGTAGTCGTAACCGACTCACTCGCATAAGACCAGCACCCCGTCAGGTGCTGGCAAGATCAACCTTTTTAGGAGTTTACGTATGAACAAGCATAAGGCGAAGCTGGAAGGCCTCAAGCGTCGTCAGCGTCGTGTTCGCGGCAAGGTCTCGGGTACCGCCGAGCGTCCGCGTCTTCGCGTGACCCGTACTAACGCCAACATCTATGCCCAGATCATCGACGACAGCAAGGGCTCCAGCCTGACGCTCGTCTCTGCCTCGACCCTCGAGGCCGAGTTCAAGGGCACCCACACCTCGAACAAGGAGGCTGCGGAGAAGGTCGGTCAGCTCGTTGGCAAGCGCGCCATCGAGGCCGGCATCACCAAGGTCGCCTTCGATCGTGGTGGCCGTATCTACCATGGCCGCGTCAAGGCCCTCGCCGACGGTGCTCGTGCCGCCGGTCTCGAGTTCTAGGAGGTATGTAGCACATGGCTCGTAATCAGAAGCAGCAGCGCGAGGCCTCCGAGTTCGAGGAGCGCGTCGTTTACATCAACCGCGTGTCGAAGACCGTCAAGGGTGGTCGTCGCATGAGCCTCGTCGCTCTCGTCGTCGTTGGCGACGGCAAGGGTAACGTCGGCGTTGGCATGGGCAAGTCCGCTGAGGTGCCCCTGGCCATCTCCAAGGCGTCTCTCGATGCCAAGAAGAACATGTTCCACGTGCCGGTGACCGAGCAGGGCACCATCCCGCACGAGGTTCTCGGCCACTTTGGTGCCGGCCGCATCATCATCAAGCCCGCTGTCGAGGGTACCGGCGTTATCGCCGGCGGCGCCGTGCGTCCCCTCTTTGAGCTTGCTGGCATCAAGAACGTCCTGTCCAAGTCCCTCGGTACCGACAACGGCCTCAACATCATCAAGGCTGCCGTCGAGGGCCTCAAGGAGCTCTCCAGCCCTGAGGACGTCGCGGCTCGCCGTGGCCTGACGGTCTCCGAGATGTTCGTCGGTAAGGAGAACTAAGCATGGCTGACACCATCAAGATCAAGCAGGTCCGCAGCACCAATGGTTGCAAGCAGGACCAGGTCCGTACTGTCCGTGCCCTCGGTCTCCACAGGATCCGCGAGGTTCGCGAGATTGCTGACAACGAGTCCGTCCGCGGCATGATCTTCAAGGTCAAGCACCTTGTCGAGATTGTAGAGGAGTAGCAAATGCAGCTTCACGATCTTACTCCCGCGCCCGGTTCCACCAAGAACCGCAAGCGCGTCGGCCGTGGCAATTCTTCGGGTCACGGCACCACTTCTGGCCGCGGTCAGAAGGGCCAGGGTTCCCGCTCTGGCGGCACCAAGGGTGCCGGCTTCGAGGGTGGTCAGACTCCGCTGGCTATGCGCCTGCCCAAGCTTCCGGGCTTCCGCAACCCCCGTCGTATCGAGTACACCGCCGTTAACGTTGAGCGTCTCGAGCGCAAGTTCGAGGACGGCGCTGTGATCGACGGTGCCGCTCTTAAGGCCGCTCGCATCACCAAGAGCGAGTTCGAGCCCGTCAAGGTGCTCGGCAATGGTGAGCTCACCAAGAAGTTCACGGTCAAGGTCGACAAGGTCAGCGCTTCTGCGCAGGCCAAGATCGAGGCCGCCGGCGGAAAGGTCGAGCTGCCGTGCTAAATGGTCTTAAGAATGCTTTCCGCATCAAAGAATTGCGCGAAAAGATTCTTTTTACCATAGCTATGCTCGTCGTGTACCGCATTGGTGCGCACGTTCCTGTGCCCGGCATTCCCTTCCAGGGGATGCTGGGCCTTTTCTCGACCGATAACAATTCGGTCGCCGCAGGTGCTATGGCCCTCCTGAATCTTTTCTCTGGTGGCGCGTTGAGCTATGTTTCGGTGTTCTCCCTGGGCATCATGCCTTACATCACCAGCTCGATCATCCTCCAGATGCTCCAGGCCGTTGTGCCTTCCCTGCATGAGCTTGCCCGCGAGGGCGAGGTCGGTCAGACCAAGATTACGCAGTATTCGCGTTACCTCACCCTGGCTCTGGCAATCCTCAACTCCGTGGGTTACCTCTTCCTCTTTAAGAGCTTCGGCATCAGCTTTACTGGCGCCGGCGCTCCCGAGATCATCTTCGACCTCATGATCGTCGGCACGCTCACCGCGGGCGCCATGCTGATCATGTGGATTGGTGAGCTCATCACCCAGCGCGGTATCGGCAATGGCATGTCGCTGATCATCTTCGCGAACATCATGGCCGGCCTGCCGCAGGCGATCTTCTCCAGCACCGAGGGCAATGCCGGTGGCATCATCACCATGGTGATCATCTGCGCCATCATCTTGCTGGTTATCCCGCTGATTGTTTTCCTTGAGCGCGGCCAGCGCCGCATTCCGGTCTCCTACGCTAAGCGCGTCGTGGGCCGTCGCATGATGGGTGGCCAGACCACCTACCTGCCCATCAAGGTCAACACCGCGGGTGTCGTGCCGATCATCTTCGCTTCGGCGCTGCTGTACTTCCCGGCCCAGATTGCCGTGTTCTTCCCCGGCATCGGCTGGATCCAGGCAGTTGCCTCTGCGCTTTCGACCGGTTGGCTCAACTGGGTGCTTAACGTTGTCCTCATTGTGTTCTTCGCGTACTTCTACACCTCCATGGTGTTCAACCCCGATGACACGGCCGACAACCTTAAGAAGCAGGGCGGCTTTATTCCGGGCGTCCGTCCGGGTAGGGCTACCGCGGCCTACATCAAGAACGCGCTCAACAAGATCACGCTTCCAAGCGCTGTCTTTTTGGCGCTCATCGCCATCGTGCCTTCGATCATCTTCTCCTTCACGGGTAACCATCTGATCCAGGCATTTGGCGGCACGTCCATCCTCATCATGGTCGGCGTCGTGCTCGACACGGTCGATAAGCTCGAAGGCCAGATCAAGATGTATGATTACGATGGATTCTTTAAATAGGCTAGAGGAGGATTGCTCATGAACCTCGTATTGCTCGGAGCTCCGGGTGCCGGTAAGGGCACCGTCGCACAGGAGCTCGTCGCCGAGTTTGGCGTCGCTCACATTTCCACGGGCGACCTGCTGCGTGCTGCCGTCAAGGGTGGCACCGAGCTTGGTATTCAGGCTAAGAAGTACATGGACGCTGGCGAGCTCGTTCCCGACCAGCTCGTGATCGACCTTGTCAAGGAGCGCCTTGCCGCCGATGACGCCCAGCAGGGCTTCATCCTCGATGGCTTCCCGCGCAACACCGCCCAGGCTGTGACGCTCGATTCCGAGCTCTCCGCCATGGGTCGCGAGATCGACTGCGCCCTTCTGGTCGATGTGGCCCCCGAGGTCATCATCGATCGTCTGTCTTCGCGTCGCACCTGCCGCGCCTGCGGTTACACCGGCACCGCTGCCGATGCTACCTGCCCCAAGTGCGGCGGCGAGATGTATCAGCGCGACGACGACAAGCCCGAGACCATCAAGAACCGTCTCGACGTCTACGAGAAGTCCACGAGCCCGCTCGTCGACTACTATCGTGGCCAGGGTCTGCTCAAGTCGGTCAACGGTGACCAGGCTCGTGAGACCGTGTACGGGGATGTCAAAGAGGCTCTCGGTCTATGATCAAGATTAAGTCTGCAACGCAAATTGAGCAGATGAAGAAGGCAGGAGCGCTATCTAAGATGGCGCTCCGCCACGTTGGGGCCATGGTTCGCCCCGGCGTGTCGACCTTCGAGCTCGATCAACTCGCGGAGCAGATTATCCGCATGCATGGCGGCACCCCGGCTTTTAAGGGCTACGGCGGGTTCCCCGGAACCATTTGCGCATCAATCAACGATGCCGTGGTCCACGGTATTCCCAACCCCGATATGATCCTGCGCGATGGCGATATCATCTCCATCGATACGGGAGCCGTTCTCGACGGTTGGGTCGGCGATAACGCTTGGACGTTTTTCGTCGGCACCCCCACGCCCGAGGCCAAGGCCCTGTGCGAGGTTACGCGCGATTGCCTAAAGGCTGCCATCGAGCAGGCTGTTCCCGGTAACCATATCGGGGACGTCGGGTATGCTGTTCAGTCCCTCGCCGAGTCTCACGGTTACGGCGTGCTTCGCGATTACGTGGGGCATGGTATCGGTCGTGTGATGCACGAGGACCCCAACGTTCCAAATTATGGAAAGAAGGGGAGAGGCGTTCGCCTTCAGGCTGGTATGGTTATCGCTATCGAGCCGATGGTTACGATGGGTTCCAATCATGTGAGCACAGGCTCCGATGGTTGGATCGTTACGACCAACGACCACCTGCCCGCCGCGCACTACGAGAACACCGTCGCCATTACCAATGACGGCCCGGTGATTCTTACCACGGATGCCCAAGGTGCTTGGTGCTCCTTGCAAGGCGGAGAAATGTAACAAGTTCCACTTAGATGTGGAGCCATTACGAAGATATTACGATACGTGCATGCGTATTGTAGAATACTCAATCGCTGTCGTTTTCTAGAGAAAGATGATTGCTTGTGAAGAAGGAAGACGCAATTGAGCTCGAGGGTACGGTAAAGGAACCGCTGCCCAACGCCATGTTTAAGGTCGAGCTCGAGAACGGTCATTCGGTTCTGTGCAACATTTCTGGCAAGATTCGAATGAATTACATCCGCATTCTCCCCGGTGACAGGGTTGTCGTGGAGCTTTCCCCGTACGACCTGACCCGCGGTCGCATCACCTATCGCTATAAATAGCGACACGCATACACGCTCTTTTCCGACTGCAGGCTTAGCTCAACCTACGGTCGGTTTGCGTGTGAAGACCAGCCATAGTTTTAAACGCCTGCGGCTGGGCGAGTAGATAGTAGGGAAGTAGTTTGAGCGCTACCGAAAGGAAGAACGATGAAGGTACGTCCTTCGGTCAAGAAGATGTGCGATAAGTGCAAAATCATTAGGCGCCACGGCAAGGTCCTCGTCATTTGCGAGAACCCCCGTCATAAGCAGCGTCAGGGTTAAGAGAGGAGACTACGTTGGCCCGTATTAATGGTGTCGACCTCCCGCGTGAGAAGCGCGTTGAGATCGGTCTGACCTACATTTACGGCATCGGCCGCACCACTGCGACGAAGATTTGCGTCGAGTGCAACGTTAACGTGGATACGCGCGTTAAGGACCTCACCGAGGATGAGGTTAACGCCATCCGCGATTATATCGATAAGAATCAGATCATGGTTGAGGGCGACCTCCGCCGTGAGCGCAACCAGAACGTCAAGCGCCTCATGGACATCGGCTGCAACCGCGGCCTTCGTCACCGCAAGGGCCTCCCGGTCCGCGGCCAGCGCACCCACACTAACGCTCGTACCCGCAAGGGCCCGAAGCGTCAGATCGGTGCTAAGAAGAAGAAATAAGGAGCGCTAGATAGATGGCTACTGCTAAGAAGAACGTTCGCGCTGCCCGTCTGAAGCGCGCGGACCGTAAGAACATTTCCGTGGGCCAGGCTCACATTCGTTCTACGTTCAACAACACGATCGTTTCGATCACCGATCCCCAGGGCAACGTCATTTCCTGGAAGTCGGCTGGCCAGGTGGGCTTCAAGGGCTCCCGTAAGTCCACGCCGTTCGCTGCCCAGATGGCTGCCGAGGCTGCTGCCAAGCAGGCCATGGAGCACGGCATGAAGAAGGTTTCCGTCTTCGTCAAGGGCCCCGGCTCCGGTCGTGAGACCGCCATCCGCTCCCTCCAGGCTGCTGGCCTCGAGGTCTCGAGCATCCAGGACAAGACCCCCATTCCGCACAACGGCTGCCGCCCCAAGAAGCGTCGCCGCGTGTAACTGAAAGGATCGTATCAATATGGCAATCGACAGGACTCCTGTTCTTAAGCGCTGCCGTCAGCTCGGGATCGATCCCGCTGAGCTCGGTTACAGCAGCAAGAAGGAATCTATCCGTCAGCCCAAGCGCCGTCGCAAGGAATCTGAGTACGGCATGCAGCTGCGTGAGAAGCAGAAGGTCAAGTTCATCTATGGCGTTCTGGAGAAGCAGTTCCACGGCTACTTCAACAAGGCCCGTAAGATGAACGGCGTCACCGGTGAGAACCTCATGATTATCCTTGAGTCTCGCCTCGACAACGTCGTCTTCCGTCTTGGCTTTGCCCGCACCCGCAAAGAGGCTCGTCAGTCCGTCCGTCACGGTCACTTCACCGTGAACGGCAAGCGCGTGGACATCCCGTCCTACCGCGTCAAGGCCGGCGACGTCGTCGCTGTCGGCGAGAAGTTCCGTGACCTCCTCCCCATCAAGGAGGCCCTGATTTCCTCCGAGCGCTTTGAGGTCCCTGGCTGGCTCGAGGTCGATATCGAGAAGCTGTCTGGTAACGTGCTCGCTCTGCCGACGCGTGAGCAGATCAGCGGTGATATCAACGAGCAGCTCATCGTCGAGCTCTACTCTAAGTAGTCCATCCGGGCTGCTGAGGCTGGAGGTAATACATGTCAGAATTCATTAGGCCTCAGGTTCAGGTCGAAGAGATCAACGAGACCTCTGCTCGTGTCTCCGTCGAGCCGCTCGAGCGTGGCTACGGCGATACGCTGGGTAACTCGCTTCGTCGTGTTCTTCTGTCCTCGCTCGAGGGTGCCGCCGTCGAGGCCATTCAGATCGATGGTGCGCAGCACGAGTTCATGACCATCCCTAACATGGTCGAGGATGTCACCGACATCGTCCTGAATGTCAAGGGTCTTGTCTTCAGGGCTCTCGGCACGACCGACGAGGCGACCGCCACCATCTCGGTTGACGGCCCCTGCGAGGTCACCGGTGCGGACTTCTTTATTCCGTCCGAGTTTGAGCTGGTCAACCCCGAGCAGCACATTGCTACGCTCACCGAGGGTGGCCATCTCACCATGAGCATGCGCATCGGCTATGGCCGCGGCTATGTCTCTGGCGAGGCTAACAAGCGTGACAACGATCCCATCGGTGTGATCAACGTCGACTCGCTGTACTCGCCGGTTTCCCGTTGCGCCAAGCTCGTTGAGGCTTGCCGTGTCGGCCAGCATACCGACTACGACCGCCTTGTCCTCGAGATCGAGACTAACGGCTCCATCGCCCCGCGCGACGCCGTGGTCCAGGCTGCCAATATCATCAACCAGCATATGGCCGCCTTTATGAACCTTGCCGAGACCCCCGAGGTCGAGGAGGAGGCTTCGATCTTCGCTCCCGAGGTCACCAACGACAACGCCGAGCTGGACAAGCAGATCGAGGATCTGGACCTTTCCGTCCGTTCCTACAACTGCCTTAAGCGCGCCAGCATTCACTCGGTCCGTCAACTCGTTGAGTTCTCGGAGAACGATCTGCTCAACATCCGTAACTTCGGTGTTAAGTCGATCGAGGAAGTGAAGGACAAGCTTGAGTCCATGGGCCTGAGCCTGAAGGCTTAATGCTTCGCATATTTGAGGAGAAACTAGACCATGCGTCACAACGTTAAGAAGGGCCTGAAGCTCGGCACCGATGCGAGCCACACCAAGGCCATGAAGAAGAGCCTGGCCAAGGCCCTCTTCGAGAACGACCGCATCAAGACCACCGAGACCCGCGCTAAGGCGCTGCGTTCGGTCGTCGACCCGATCATCACCTGGGCCAAGAAGGGCGACCTGCACTCTCGTCGTCTGGCCATCGCCAAACTCGGCGATAAGCAGCTCGTTGCCGAGATCTTCGACAAGGCTGCCCAGGGCATGTGGCAGGACCGCAATGGCGGTTACACCCGCATCATGAAGCTCGGTAACCGCAAGGGCGACAACGCCCCTATCGTTATCATGGAGCTCGTCACCGAGCCTTGCACGCCTAAGGCCAAGAAGGCTGCTCCGGCCCCCAAGAAGGCCGCTGCTCCCAAGAAGGTCGAGGCTGTCGAGGAGGCTACTGCCGAGGAGAGCGCTGAGTAGACATTCCGTCTGCATAGGCTATATTCGAGGGGTACGTTCGCGTACCCCTCTTTTTTTGCCGCGATACCGTTGCTTGTTTGTTGGGAGCGCCCATGACTGCGCCGTCTGATTTCAATTCGATTTCCGAGCTTGACGCCACACTCGTATTTCGTGTGGCCTATGATGGCTCGTCGTATAGCGGATTTGCCGAGCAGCCGGGACAGACGACGGTTGCTGGTGAGCTACGTCGAGCCATCGAGACGCTGCTTCGCCGCCCGATCGATCTGACGTGCGCGGGGCGTACCGATGCAGGCGTGCATGCCGTGGCTCAGTACATCAGCGTGCCCGTTACGGACGCTGAGCTCGCTTGTACGCGCCGTAGGTGGCTGCGGGCCATGGATGCCCTGCTGCCCAAAGATATCGCCATAAACGAGGTCTACAGGGCCCGTAAAGGCTTTTCTGCACGCTTTGACGCGCATTCCCGTACGTATACATACCGTATTGCCGATCGCGATGCGCGCCCCGTGCTGTCCCGCGGTGCCGTGTGGTGGCATCGCTATCCCTTGGATGTTGAGGCTATGTCTGCTGCCTGCCCCGCTCTGCTGGGCGAGCAGGACTTTAAAAGCTTTTGCAAGGTTGCCTCGGCCGTTGGCAAGCCCACGCATCGCTGCGTGATGCGTGCCGAATTTGGCCATGAGGTTGCGTTTGGCGAGGACATCCTGACGTTCACCATCGAGGGCAATGCGTTTCTGCATTCGATGGTCCGTACGATCGTGGGCACGCTTGTCGAGATTGGCATGCATCGCCGTGAACCCGAGTGGATGCGCGAGGTTATCGATGCTTGCGACCGTACCGCTGCGGGCCCCACGGCTCCTGCCTGCGGCCTTACGTTTATGGGCGTGGATTACGATCCCGCCGAGCTTGTCGTGCTCGACTAGGGGAGGGCTCGACGTGTCGTGCGTCGACACCTGTCATCTGTGGGCTGCGCGTGTGCAACATCTGTTCTTGGCGTGCAATGCAACCGGTGTCTCATTGCTTTTATTGCCGGGGTGTACCATGAACCACGGTTTGATTCATTGCTGTCGAGAGGACGGATAATTTGGTTCGACGTGGCTCGCATCCGCGACTTTCGGTGATCCTTGTGGTAGAAGGTTCGCCCAGCTATGCGATGCGTGCGCTCGAGAGTATCCAGAACCAAGACCTCTACGATTTGCAGATTGTCGTTGTCTGCCGCGATGCTGCGCCCGGTGTGCGCCATTCGCTTCAAGTTGCTGCCGACAGGGACATCCATATTGATTTGATTGACGTCGAGGACGCGAAGCGCGGTGCTTGTCTTCGTGCCGGTTTTGCTGCCTCGCGCGGCTCTCAAATCATCGCTATGAACGCCGATGAGTGGTTTGCTCCGCAGTCCCTTTCCAAGATGGTCGATATCGCGTGCGATACTGCGGCAGACATAGTGTTCCCTACGGTGTCGCTCGACCGCTATGATGCACATCGAGAGCGCCATTCGCGCGTCTTGGATGCTGCTTCTATTGCTATTGAAGACAAGTCTTCGATGGTGGCCGGGCTGCCCCAGTTGATTTTAGGCGGCTTGGTTGCTCAAGTCTCTGGCGTGATGTACAGCCGTCCACTGTTTGAGGCATGTCTTTTGTGCGATAAGACGTTTCGCACGGTTGGGTTTATGGCGTGCGCGCTCTCGCAGGCACAGCGTGTCTCCGGATGCGGCGACGCTTGTTTCCACGCGGCGGCGCCCAAGCTTACAGATGCCTTTGATCCCACCATGTATGCCAAGGTATCCGATGACACCCGGGCGCTCGACGAGCTTGCGGACTCACTCTCGGAAGCAGATAGCGGTGGTCGGCTCAAGCTGGCAAGCCAAAAGTTCTACTTTGTCGGACTGGTCGCCTGCATCGAGAATTTGTGTCTGAGCCCGCATGGGGTGTCGTCAATCGAGCGTTCCGCCCGCATGCGTGATATGCTCGAGGCGCCTCGAACCCGTCAGATGGTCGCCGCGCTCAAGGATAACCATCGGGGGCTCGGTCTGTTGTTTGGGCCGATCGCTAGCGCCAAGCCCGCGCGTTGCGTGATGTGTACGCATCTGGCAGCTTTTCTTAACCGGACGGGCGCAAAAACCGCCTAAACGGCTCATTACGAAACAAACTTGCATAGAATTGTTTCGAAATGCGTTCTTATTCACAAAAGCCTTCAAATAGCGCTAAACTATTCAAACACTGGTTGATTGTCTCCGCCATCTTTTGGAGTGAGGGTTTGTATGGCTAAAAAACGCAATGGGCGCCAGGATGCCATTAGAGATATCGTGCGCAATAAGGACGTCCGCACGCAGCGCGTGCTGGTCGATGAGCTCCGTGCTATGGGCTTTGATTGCACGCAGGCGACTGTCTCTCGCGATATTGCCGATATGGGGCTGCGTAAGCTCCCTGAGGGCATCTATGTTCTGGCAGAGGACCTGCACCTGCAGCGTATGGTTTCCGAGCTCGTAACGGGCGTTCTGCGTACCGATAATCTGGTCATGATCAAGGCTCAGCCTGGCACGGCTTCCGGCATCGCCGCCGCCGTTGATGCGGCAGAGTTACCCGATGTGCTTGGCTCGCTTGCCGGCAACGATACGATTTTGGTTATTGCCCAGACGGCCGAGGACGGCGAGCGTCTCGAGGCGCTGATCAATAAGCTGAGCAATTCTCGCAAGTAGGCGTGCGGTTCGTGCGCTCGGCACTGCGTGCGCTGACATAGTGGCTTGTAAGGGGTATCGACGTTGGTCGGTACCCTATTTTTGTTTGCCGGTGTAAAGACCGCCCTCCAGGTCGCTTCAAACTAAAAGGCCCCGAGCAGTTCAATAAGCTGCTCGGGGCCTTGTTGGCTTTAGTCGCGTACTTCTTAGCCGACCGTATCGTCAGGCGTGGGCGAGGGGTCGGGAGTGGGCGTAGGCGTAGGCGTAGGCGTAGGCGTGCCGCCATCGCCGCCGGTCGAACCACCAGTGGAGCCGCCCGTCGAGCCACCGGTCGTACCGGTGCCGCCGGTGGTGTCGCCGCCCGTGGTCTCGGTGGTCGTGGTCGTCGTGGTAGTCGTTGTGGTAGTTTCCTCTTCCTCTTCGTCCTTGTCCTTGTCGTCGTTCTCCGACTTCTTGGTGTTATTGGTGCCGTAGAACTTCCAGACGCTGTTGTTCTTGTAGGTGGGCGCCGTTCCGGTCGCAAACTCCTCGCGCTCGGTACCGGTCAGAACGGTGTTCATAAACCGCTTAAAGACAGGCAGGTTGGTGCTGTCGCCCAGCAGGTCCGTGCCGTACTTTTGGATGGGGATCTCGCCCGCGGAATAGCCGGTCCACAGGGCGCACGCCAGCTGCGGGGTATAGCCGCAGAACCACAGGTTGGTGGTGTTGTCGGTGGTGCCCGTCTTGCCGGCATAGGGCTGGTTGACACTCAGGGCGCCGGCAGCACCCGTACCGCTGCCCTTCATGACGCCGGACAGAACATCGGTGACCGCGGCGGCCTCGCCCTCGGTAAGCACCTGTGAGGGATTGTCGGTGTGCTGGTACAGCACCGAACCGGTACGAGAGTCAATCTCGGTGATGGCGATCGGCTGGCGATAGTAGCCGCCGTTGGCAAACGTCGCGTAGGCGGCGGCCATCTCGAGCGGCGAGATCGAGCCGGTGCCGAGGGTCATGACGGGAACGTCCTCGATGTTGTCCTTGGCGGGGTCGATGCCGAGCTTTTTGACGAGCGAGATGATCTTGCTGTTGCCGACGGCTTCCGCCACCTGGATGTAGCCGGTGTTGGAGGAGTATGCCGTTGCCTGCTTAAGCGTGATGTTGCCATAGCTCTGGTTGGCGTAATTTTGGACCTCGGTCGTGGTGCCCTTGGCCTTGAGCGGCGAGTTGCAGTTGAGGGTGACGTTGGGGTTCATGCCGTTTTGGATGGCAGTTGCCAGCGTAAAGGCCTTAAAGGTGGAGCCGACGGGACGCTTGGCCGTGGCATGGTTTACGTGGTTCTCGTCAGCGTTGTAGTCGTAGCCGCCCACCATGCACTTGATGTAGCCGGTCTTGGGGTCGACGACGACCATGCCCATGTCCAGGCCGTCGAGCGAGAGCGTGTCGAGCTGCTCCCGGACGGCATTCTCTGCCACCTGCTGCATCGTGGGGTCGATGGTGGTCTTGACGGTCAGGCCGCCCTTAAAGAGCACGTCGGTCGAGAACTCCTGCTCCAGCAGCTGCTTGACGTAGGAGACAAAGTAGGGCTGCGAGTAAACGTCGACGCCGCTGCCCGAGATTTCGGTCACGTTGAGGGTGATGGGCTCGGCCTGTGCGGCATCGTGCTCCTCTTGGGTGATGTGGCCCAGGCGCAGCATGTTGTCGAGAACCTTGTTGCGGCGAGACAGTGCCAGATCGGGATTGACCGTGGGGTCGTACTGCGAGGGCGAGTTGGGAAGGCCGATGAGTAGCGCGGCCTCGCTCAGGGTGAGGTCGGCGGCGCTCTTGGATAGGTAGGTCTCGGCTGCGGCCTCGATGCCGTAGGCGCCGTGGCCGTAATAGATGGTGTTGAGGTACATCATGAGGATCTCGTCTTTGGAGTACATGTCCTCCATCTTGATGGCGATGTAGGCCTCGCGCACCTTACGCTCGATGGTCGAGTCGAACTGCTCCTCCTGCAGGATGGTGTTGCGCACAAGCTGCTGGGTGATCGTCGAGGCGCCTTCGTGTCCGCCGCCGAGGGTTGCCACCGCAGCACGCGCGATACCCCACAGGTCGATACCGCCGTGCTCGTAGAAGCGCTCGTCCTCGACGTCAACGGTGCCCTGCAGCACGTAGGGGGAGACCTCGTCCTTGGTGATGGACTTGCGGTTTTGCGTGTAGAAGCTCGCGATCTTGTTGCCGTTGCAGTCGACGATCTCGGTGGGCTCGCTCACCAGATACGCGTTGGCGTCGGTGTAGTCGGGCAGATCGGACAGCCAGCGGTTGACGTTGCCGACCATGCCGATGCCAAATGCCACGCCCGCAATCAGCAGAAAGCCCAAAAACGAGAGCAGGATTATGGGCAGAGCATGCGTCTTTGAACGGCTGCGTCCCTGTCGTTGGCGAGGACCCATATATTGACCTCCAGGTATGTCGTGCCGGACGGTGGATGTGCCGTCGGGGCAGGATGGACATAAGTTATTACACGATAAACCAAACGGGGCGCGCGAGGCCTCGTGTATGCTGGAAGACGGCATTTTTCAGAGTGAATGCATACCTTGGTAAGGAGTTTGTCGATGGCGATTCGGACGATGGGGCCGAGCGGACAATACGAGACTGGATTGGATGCTGCCGGTGCGGCGCTGCCCGAGCTGCTGGCGCCGGCGGGCGGACTCGACCAGATGCTTGCGGCCATCGCCGCGGGTGCCGATGCCATCTATGCGGGGTTGGGCGGCTTTAACGCCCGTGTGAGCGCCCATGGCTTTACGGATAACGAGTTTGCGCGCGGCTGCGCCGTGGCGCATGCCCATGGCGTGCGTGTGTACGTAACGCTCAACGTGTTCGTGTTTGACGATGAGTTGTCCGACGCGGTGGCGTTGGGAGCTCATGCACTGGAGCTGGGCGCCGATGCTCTGATTGTCGCCGATGCCGGGTTGGCCTGCGCGCTGCGCGCGGCGATTCCCGGGGTCGAGATTCACCTGTCCACGCAAGCGGGCGCTCATAGCGAGGGTGCCGTGCGGCTTGCCGCCGATGAGCTGGGGGTCGAGCGCGTGACGACGGCACGCGAGCTGACGGTCGACGAGATTGCGGCGCTATGTGCCACGGGCGTGCCCATCGAGGTATTCTGCCACGGTGCGATATGCATCGGCTATTCGGGGGCGTGCGAGTTCTCGGCCTTGCGGCGTGGGCGCTCGGCGATGCGCGGCGACTGCACGCAGCCGTGCCGTCTGGCGTACGACCTAGTGGACGAGGCGGGGCAGAGTGTTGTTGCCGTCGAGGGAGACCGCCTGCTTTGTCCGCGTGACTATCTGGGTATCGCGCACCTGCCCGAGCTTGTTGCCGCCGGCGTGGCATCGCTCAAGATCGAGGGACGCATGAAGAATCCCGATTACGTATTCAACGTGGTGAGGGTGTGGCGTCGGGCACTCGATATGCTGTGCGACGGCGCGTGGGACTCCGGTGCCGTGGAAGAGCTTGAACGCGAGCTGGGAAGGTCGTTTAACCGTGGGTTTACCGATGCTTACCTGCGGGGTCGTTCGGGTGCCGAGCTCATGAGCTTTGAGCGCGCGATCAACCAGGGCGTGCGCGTGGGCCACTTGGTGGCGGTGGGTCACGAAGAGGTGACGGTTGAGCTTGATGCCGCCGTGGCGGCGGGCGATACGCTCGAAATCCGATTTTACCCGGGTGCCGACGCGCGTCCCGATGTGCCCAAGCGCTGGCCACAGGTGCCTTGCCCCGTGGATGCCGCTGCGGGGGAGCGCATCGTCGTGCATTGCAAACGTAAGGTGGACGCGGGCTGCGAGGTCTATCTGATTCGCAGCGCCGGCGTGTTGGATCAGACGGCGGCGGTGTTGGAGCGCATGCGGGCCGAGGCGGATGCGATTGCGCCCGTTGCGCGTGCCGTTGAGGTGCTGCCCTTTGAGGGCGCTGCGGTGGATGGCGGTGCGTCGACGGAGTTGGTGGGGTCGGCGGGGCCGGCAAAGCGCGAGGATTTTGCTCGTATGGTCTTTGCCTGGGAGCTGATGGATGTGGGTCCGCGCGATGAGCGAGATCTGTCCGATACAACGGTGGTGCTCGACGAAGTGTGCCGCGCGGGCGACGCCGAGCGGACTCGGGCGCTTATGCAGCGTGCCGGGCGCGTCGTCTGCCGCAACTTGGGACAGGTGGCGATGGCGCGTGAGCTGGGCGTGGCGTTTGACGTGGCGGCGCCGGTGTTCTGCGCGAATCGGGTCACGCTTACCTGGCTGCGCGGACTCGGGGCGGGGCGGGTGTACTTGTCGGCCGAGTTGCTCGGCAATGATGCGGAGCGTGTTGCCGAGCTTGCCGCTTGTCCCGGTGTCTTGGGGCCTGTCGATGCCGACCGTTCCGAGCTCATGGTGTGCGAGCACTGCTTGCTGACTGCCGAGGGCGCCTGCGCCACGGATGCAACGGGGCAGATCCGTTGCCGTGACTGCTCGCGCCGTCAGCGGGCGCGCTTTTTGGTCGAACGTGACGGCACGCGTTTGCCGGTCGTTATCGACGCGTGCGGCAGGACGAGGATTTTCCTGTCGTAGGTGTTCGGTCGCGCTGTTTTGGTTATCATAAGAGAGTTTATGAACTTCCAGCACCGCCGTATCCGGTGAGGGTGCTATAGCAAAAGGAGGATACCCAATGCTGTCTGTTGACGAGCAAATGCGTATCATCACCTCGGGTGCAGCGCAGATCGTCCCCGAGGCCGACCTTCGCAAGAAGCTTGAGAAGGGCGAGCCCCTCAACATCAAGCTCGGCGTCGATCCCACCAGCCCCGACCTGCACCTGGGCCATGCCGTGCCCCTGCGCAAGATGCGTCAGTTCCAGGACCTGGGCCACAACGTCACCCTTATCATCGGCAACGGCACTGCGCTGATCGGCGACCCCTCGGGCAAGAACTCCACCCGCCCGCAGCTTTCGCAGGAGCAGATCGAGGCCAACGCCGAGACCTACGTGAGCCAGGCCATGAAGATCCTGGACCCCGAGAAGACCACCATCGTGCACAACGGCGACTGGATCCTTTCGATGGACCTGGCCGGCCTGCTGCAGGTGTGCTCCAAGTTCACCGTCGCCCGCATCCTCGAGCGCGACGACTTTACCAAGCGCTACCAGTCCCAGACGCCGATTGCCCTGCACGAGTTCCTGTACCCTGTGATGCAGGCCTTCGACTCCGTGCAGATCAAGGCCGACGTCGAGATGGGCGGCACCGACCAGCTCTTTAACCTGCTCGCCGGCCGCGAGCTCATGGAGAAGATGGGCATGGAACCGCAGATCGCGCTCACCATGCCGCTGCTCGAGGGCACCGACGGCGTCCGTAAGATGTCCAAGTCCTACGGTAACTACATCGGCCTGACCGATGCTCCCAAGGATATGTTCGGCAAGACCATGTCCATCCCCGACGAGATGATCGGCAAGTACTATCGTCTGGCCAGCTCGCTCGCCCCGGCCGAGGTCGACAAGATCGACGCCGCCTTGGCCGATGGTTCTGCCGACCCCTACGAGCTCAAGCGCGCATTGGGCCGCGACCTGTGCGACACCTACCACGGCGCCGGCGCCGGCGACGAGGCACAGGCCGAGTTCGACCGCGTGTTCAAGGAGGGGCAGCTTGCCGACTTCCCCGAGAAGCATGTCGAGCTGACCGTCAACGATGAGGGCCAGATCTACCTCGCAGGCCTGCTTAAGGACCTGGGCCTTTCGGCGAGCGCCGGCCAGGCCCGTCGCGACATTGACGGCGGCGGCGTCAAGATCAACGGAAAGGCCGTGGCTCCCAAGAGCTACAACATCGACCCGAGCGCCCTCAAACTGGGTGACACCCTCTCCGTAGGCAAGCGCAAGGGCTTCAAGTTGGTCTAACGAGCGAGTTGACCTCACAAGTGCAATAAGGCCGCAGCCGGGAATCCCGACTGCGGCCTTTTTGGTTACGACGATCCCTTGGGGACGGAGGGATCATTTGGCGGTGCCGTTAAGCGGAAGGGGTGTTAGCGGGACTTTCTTTTGGGCATACAATGGCTATTGTCTTGCTGCGGTGAAGGCCTGTCCGCTCCGCAGCTGTTTTCTACGGTTAAAGGAGAAGGTATGTCCGTTGAGGTCATGAGGTCTGTGATCGAGGCCGCCGAGGGTCGCGTTCCCGTCGACACGCTGTTTGCCAACGCGCAGATCGTCGATGTGTACGGCCAGCGTGTGGCGCCCGGTAGCGTTGCCGTCAAGGACGGCGTAATCGTCGGCGTGCTCTACAACGGGCGCGACGATGCCGCCGGTACCTATGAGGCTGCCGAGGTTATCGACTGCCAGGGTCGCTATCTCGCCCCCGGTTTTATCGACGGACATCTGCACATTGAGTCCTCGAACATCCGCCCCGCCGAGTATGCGCGCATGGCGGCGACGCGCGGTACCACCACCGCCATTGCCGACAGCCACGAGATTGCCAACGTGGCGGGCCTGGACGGTCTGCGCTTTATGATCGAGGACGGTCGTCGCGCGCCCATTTCCATCAAATACATGATGCCCTCGTGCGTGCCCGCGCTGCCCGATGAGCAAGCGGGCGCTGTGATTACCGCCGCTGACATGCAGGCGTTTTTTGCCGAGCATCCGGGCGACGTTTTTGGCCTGGGCGAGATGATGAACCTGCCGGGTGTCTTTATGGCCGATCCTGAGACCTGTGCTCGCATCGATGCTGCCAACCAGACGCCGTCCAAGCAGGTCGACGGCCATGCGCCGCTCGTTGCCGGCAAGGACCTCAATGCCTATGCCGCGGCGGGCATTATCGCCGACCATGAGTCGACGATTCCCGAGGAGGCGCTCGACAAGCTGTCTCGTGGCATGTACGTGATGCTGCGCGAGGGCACCTGCAGCCATGACCTGGCCAACCTGTCGCCGATGCTGCTGGAGAACCCCGCGCGCGCCCGCCGCTGCTGCTTTGCGACTGACGACCGCGCCCCTTCCGATGCGCTTGCGACTGGCATGATCGACAATGCCTGCCGCGTGGCGATTGAGGCCGGTATCGACCCCGTGGTCGCTATCTCTATGGCGTCCCTCTCCACGGCCGAGGCGTTTGGCCTGGATCACGGCTGCCGCGACCCGCACGAGCTGCGTGGTGCGATTGCCCCGGGCAAGCGTGCCGACCTGCTGGTGCTCAATGACCTGACGTTTGCTACGGCTCCGCATCGAGTATATGCCGCCGGTGCTCTGGTGGCGCAGGACGGCACCTTTGTGGGCGAGATCGCACCCGAGATGGCCGAGGTCGCAGCGCTTGCCGATGAGCTGCGTGCTTCCGTTAAGCTGCCAGAGCTATCGCTCGACGTGTTCGACTATGCCTTTAAGCCGGGCGAGGCCGTGATTGACGTGGTGCCGGGTAAGGCCATCACGGGTATGGCTCGCCCCGAGAGCGCCGAGGGCCTGCGCCGCATTATGCTGATTGAGCGCCATGGCCGCGGCGTGTCGCTGCAGGCCGAGGGCGCCGACGGCGACGGCCCCGCTGGCCTGGGCCTGGTCGGCAAGCATATCGGTCGCGGCTGGGTGCGCGGCTTTACCATCACCGGTGGCGCCATTGCCTCCACGATCGGCCACGACTCGCACAACGTGTGCGTGGTGGGCGACAATGCGGCGGATATGATGGTTGCCGTTGAGGCCGTGGGCCAGGGCGGCCACGTGCTGGTGCGCAACGGCGAGGTCGTGGCGCGCATTCCGCTGGCGCTCGGCGGCCTGATGAGCGAGGGCGCTGCCGAAGACGTTGCGGCGCAGCACGACGACTTTATGGTCAAGGCGCGCGCCATGGGCATCGAGCCGCCGCTCGACCCCATCATGGGCATCATCTTCCTGCCCCTGCCGGTGATCCCGACGCTCCGCATCCGTCCCGAGGGCATGTTCGACGTCACAACCTTCACCTACGCCGACTAGTCATCAGGGACGTTCTTAAACGACTAGCCGTTGGGGACACTCTTTGGCGGGCTGCCTGACGTCGCGACCGTGGGGCCTCTGGCGCGCGTGAGCTATTTGCTAGGTCCATGTAACGTTTATAACTACGGGGTCTTATTTGAGCTCCCTTTGGGTACGGTGTTTTCAGATATACATCTGTTTTCACTACTAAGCCCGAAGGGAGCTTTTCTATGTTTAAACTGATTGCATCCGATATGGACGGCACGCTGCTTGACGAAAACGGCCAGGTGCCGCCTGAGACCTACGAACTGATTCTGGCACTACGCGAGCATGGCGTGCATTTTGCCGCATCGTCAGGTCGTCGCTACGATCGCCTGTGCGAGTTCTTTGCGCCCGTTCGCGACAAGATGGACTTTGTCGCAGCTAACGGCGCCCAGGTCTACGCCGACGGCAAAATGGTAGACCGTGAGGTGTATTCCCACCTGGCGATTCGAAAGCTCGCCCAGGCCGTCAGGACGTTTCCTAATCTGCATCTTGCGCTTTTTGACCGAACCAAGTCCTTCCTGCTCGATGACGAGAGTAAGTTCGTGCGTGAGGTCGATAAGGACCTTCCCAATGCAGAGCGCATTTGGGAGCTGCCCGAACCCAGTGTAAATATCATTAAGGCGAGTATCTTTTGCGATGACGGTGCCGTTATGGACAGCGCCTATGTGCTACAGCGCGAACTTGGTCAGCTCTTTACTTTTGCGCCTTCGGGCAACGCGTGGATCGATGCCATGCAGCCTGGTGTGTCGAAGGCCTCGGGTATCGCGCAGCTCGCGGAGCATTACGGCATTGGTCGCGACGAGGTCATGGCGTTTGGCGACTCGATGAACGACTACGAGATCATTCGCTTTGTCGGCACGGGCTGCGCGATGGAAAACGCGCGCCCCGCGCTTAAGGCGGTGGCCGATCGCGTGGTGGGTTGTAACCGCGACCACGCCGTCCAGCAGGAGCTCCGTCGCGTGCTGGAGAGTCTCTCCTAATCCGGCAGATGGGGACGTTCCTTTTCTGCCGACAGTGGGGGACGGTCCTTGCAGCTTTTTGCGAAGAGTGTCCCCAGTGACTAGTCGTTTAAGAACGTCCCCAATGACTGACCAATGACTAGGCGAGGGCGGCCATGATGGTGCGGGCGACGCCGTCGTGGTCGTTGTCGTATTCGGTGATGGCGTCGGCGGCCTCGCGATCTTCGGGCTCGGCGTTGATCATGGCCATGCCATGGCCCGCTGCCTGCAGCATGGGGATGTCGTTGATGTTGTCGCCGAACGCCCAGGCGTCGGCGAGACGCTCGCCCAGATGCTCACACAGCCACGTGAGGGCCGTTCCCTTGGTGGCGCCTTCGCCCATAACCTCGATATTCATGGCGTACGAACGCGTGACCTCAATGCCTCCGAGCGTGTCGAGCGCCGCCGCGATGGCGTCGCGATCGGCGGGGTCGTGCCAGTACATAGCGATGCGTTCGAGCGTCTCGACCTCGTCGATCTTGCTGTCGATATTCATGTCGATCGGCGTTCGTGTGCGCTTGAGCGAAGCCGCGATGTGGGGGTCGCCGCCACAGAACTCATCCAGACGCCCGTATAGCGAGCGGGGGAGGAAGCACTGCCCATCCGCGAAGATATCGAAGGTCACATCGTGGCCGGCGGCAATGCGATGGATGCGGTGGGCAATGCCACGGTCGAGCGGACGGCTCAAGATGCACGTGGCGCGCGAGGCGTCGGTGGGCGTATCCTCGTCGAGCTGCCAGACGCTGGCGCCGTTGGCACAGACCGCGTAATGCACGGCGGGATGGGCGAGAATGGGCTCAAAGATGCCCGACAGTGGACGTCCCGTGCAGGGAACAAACTCGATGCCACGACGTGCGAGCTCGTCGAGCATCGCCCAGGTGGCATCGCTCATTTGCTTATCGCTCGTCAGCAGCGTCCCATCCATATCGGAAAACACAATCATTTGATGCAGCCCTTTCTACTGGCATAAAAAGCGTGGCCGAGGGCTTGGGTCCCTGGCCACGCTCGAGTTCTATAACGGTTCGCGTCCTAGCGGTCGGCGAGCGGCTTGTACTCCAGCGGCTCGATCACCGGACGATAGGCCGGGCGAATAATACGGTGCGCGCAGAAGAGCTCTTCCATGCGGTGCGCCGACCAGCCGGCCATGCGGGCGACGGCGAATAGCGGCGTAAAAAGCGTCTCGGGCACGCCGAGCATCTTGTAGATAAAGCCCGTGTACAGGTCGATGTTGGCGCAGATGGGCTTGGTCATGCCGTGGTCGCGCATGACCTGGGGTGCCAGGCGCTCGATGCGCTCGATGAGCGCGAACTCCTCGCCCAAGTCCTTCTTGGCGGCAAGCGTGCGCGCGTAGCGACGGCACACCTCGGCACGCGGGTCACTCAGCGTGTAGACGGCGTGGCCCATGCCGTAGATGAGGCCCGTGCCGTCGAAGGCCTGCTTGTCGAGGATCTTGCCCAGGTAGGCCGCGACCTCGTCCTCGTCCTCCCAGTTGGAGACATGCGCGCGGATGTCCTCGTGCATAGACACGACCTTGGCATTGGCACCACCGTGGCGCGGGCCCTTGAGCGAGCCGATAGCCGCGGCGTAGGCGGAATACGGGTCGGTGGCCGAAGACGACAGCACGCGGCAAGCGAAGGTGGAGTTGTTGCCGCCGCCGTGCTCGGCATGCAGCATGAGCATAACGTCGAGCAGCATCGCCTCATCGCGGGTGAACGCCATGCCGCCGCGCAGGACCTGTAGGATGGTCTCGGCGGTGGAGAGACCGGGCGTAGGGTGCGGCACGTGAACCTCGGAGCCGCGAAGCTTGGCGACCGAGGCCATGTGTGCGAAGGCGGCGATGCGCGGGAGACGTGCGAGCATGGAAATGGCGACGTCGATTTCGTGCTCGGGCGTGATCACGTCTGGTTCGGCATCGAAGGCGTAGAGCAGCAGTACGGCGCGCTGGAGCACGTTCATGATGCTCGACGATACCGTGGTCATAGGGAACTCTTTAACGTACTCGTCGCTCAGATGTCTAAAGGCGCCCAGGCGCTCGCAAAAGCCGTCGAGCTCTTCCTTGTTGGGCAGCGAACCCGTGATAAGCAGATAGGCGACTTCCTCGTAGCCATAGCGATTCTCGGCCTGGGCGTTGTTGACCAGGTCCTCGATGCTGTAGCCGCGAAGCGTGAGCTTGCCCTGATCGGGCACGACCTTTCCGTCGACCTTGTTGTAGCCGTGCACATCCGAGATACGAGTGAGGCCCGCGACCACGCCCGAGCCGTCAGCATTGCGCAGGCCGCGCTTGACATTGTGCTCGACAAACAGGCCCTCGTCATAAGGGTCGGTCGGCAGGCCGTGGTAGAGGTTTTCGCTCTCAGACGAAATCTGGCGGCTTGCTTCGTAATCCAGAACCAGGCGGCTCAAGTGGTCATCGAAGCGGTAATAGATTTTCTTGGCGTCGTAGGCCATGCGCGCTCCTCTCCGGGCCGCATCGGGGTGACTTGCATGGGCATGCGCGCGTCAGGCTATCCCCAGCGGCTTGCTCGCTACAGGCGGTACATAAAGTTGAAGACGTCCTCGCGCTGGATGGACACGTTGACGCCCGAAAGCTCGCCGGCCTCGGCCAGCGCCTTCTGCAGCTCGGCGAAGTCGAGCTTGGACTCGGCGGTATCGGCCAGCATGGTCATGGTGAAGATGTCCTCGATAATGGACTGCGTGATGTCGCGGATGTCGACGTTGGCCTCGCCTAGGACACGGGTGACGCCGGCGACGATGCCGGGGCGGTTCTTGCCAAGGACGGTGATGACGATACGGGAGGACGAGATCTCGGCCATGGGAAACCCTTTCGCGTGATTGCGGCGCGCGCGGGGCGCTCCGCTACGGTACAGTGTTCATCATTGTACCTGTCTGGCGCAAAAAAGGCGCGCTCGCTGCGGCGTTACATGCCTGCAACATGAGCGTAAGGGGGAAGGCCGTACGGGGAAGAGCCGTCTGGCGCGTGTCCGGCTCGTGTTGGGTTGATTTCCGATCTCAGCCGAACACATTGAGCGGACAGGCCGTTCCCGCAGTCAGCCGAACGCCTCCGACGGCTGATTCCGAACTGGAAGCGGAGGGCATCCCCGCCCTTCGGTAGGGGATACCGCTCCGCGGCGCATGCCGCGGGCGGCGCCCCTATCGGACCACCGTGACCTCAGTTGGGATGGGCCCGGCACTGCCGCGTACTCGGTGAGCTAGAGCCAACTGTTCGTCTTCACGTCGCGTATGGCGATATTTCGGTCGTCCGGCTCGGTGATGCCGTAGCCGAACGCCTGGAGCGTCTCGATGGACTCCTGGATCCTCTGTTGGAACATGGGACCCGGATCGACCCTCGGCCCGAGGTGCCCGCGCCAAAGGCACGGCGTGGCGCGCAGCATGTTATGGATTTTGGAGATGGGCTCGATGTCGGCGTAGACGTTGAGCGTCGCCATGGCGTCCTTGTGGCCGAGGATCGATTGGAGCGCCTTGATATCGCCGCCTTGGCGGATCCACTGCGTTGCGAACGTGTGGCGAAGGCCGTGGAACGTGATCAGCTCGTCGTTGGTGCCCATGAGGCCGTTGGTCTCCGAGAACGTCTTGAACGCCCTGCGGATATAGCTTGTCGTCGCGAAGGTCGCGCCCGGCTCCGACAGGATGTAGCAGTCCCCGATCTCGACCGCCCCGGTAAGGCCGCGCAAGCGCAGCTTTCCGCAGTCGATCTCGTGGGTCTCCTTCAGGAAGGGGAGTAGGCCGACCGGGTCGATGGGGATACCCCTGGCGTCATGGGTCTTGGTGTCCTTGATGAACGAACCCATTCCCTTCGCGTACGCCACCGAGTGTCTGATCGAGATCAGGCCCGTCTCGAAATCCACATCGCACCACCGAAGGCCGCAGACCTCGCCGATTCGCATCCCCGTGTGCAGGGCGAGTACGACCGCCCTCTAATCCTCGGCGGACCAATCGAATCCGAACTCCTTTCGGGCATCCTCTTCGCTCATGACTTCGAGAAGGTCTCCGGGTTGGCAACGAAGGGCGAGGCATAGCTGCTCGAGTGTGTTGAAGCGAATGCCGCGAATATGCCCTTTTTTAATACGGGACAGGTTCACGGGCGTGGTTCCAATCCTTTCGGCAAGTTCGTTCGAGGAAATCTTTCGCTCGGCCATGATCTTGTCGAGGCGAACAATTACGGGCATGGCGTTTCCTTACGCAATCTCGTCGGAGTCGAGGTACAGCTCTCGGGCGTACAAGAAGAGCTGGGAAAGCATGAACAGGACGATGCCGAGAACCAGAGAGGTCCAATCGAATGATGAAGCGATCTCTTGGGCGCCGACGGCCCCCTCGCCGCCAAACATCGAAACGGAGGTTTTGAGTGAGCCGGCGTAGAGGCTGGTGGCAGCTTGAACAACGAAGAGAATGCCGAGCACCTTCAAGCATGTCGCAGACCCTTTCTTGAAGGGGTCTCCGCTCTTGATCGTCCACACGAGAACGGCGCTGAGGATGGTCGTAGCGATACCGATGACGGCAGGGACCAATGTCGAGATCGCAAGGGCTGGATACGCGGGGGAGTCTGCAATTACAGGGTTGTCGAGCACTTCGATTGCTGGCTTTAAGGAGAACGCCACTTGTGCGATGGCGGTGGCGCAAAGGGTCGCAGAGGCTATCGCACATGCGATGCGGAAGGAATGAAGCCGGGGAGTGCGATTGTCGGAACTCATAATAACCTCCGAAGAATTTAAAAAACTCAGGTTACTTTTTAACAGTTTATGTTAAATTGACTTTGCCTGCAAGTAATCACAGCATGCTGCAACCGAAACCCCTCTAGATTGGAGAGGATTATGTTCAGTACTGTTAAGTCGTGTAAGCTCTTGGTTTTCCTCGGCCTCGCTCTTTGTCTGTTGCTGCCGGGAGCCCCCGCTTTTGCGGATACCCCGATGCCTCCTTCCCAGGAGAGCAGCCAGTGTGCCCTCGTTGAGCCCCTCGGGTATACGGACGACGTCGTCGATACCTACTGGAGCTACAGCTGTCCTCGCGGCGTAAGCGGGCACAGCATCTCGATGTTCAACATCTCTTACAAGACGATCTCCTACCGAAATGGCTATCGCCGATCCGCGCATCATAGGGAATCCCGCCTCGCTGCAATGTGCTCCTGTGGTGTTCTTGGCACAACTGATAAATGGCAATTTGTCTATAGCACCTACTAGATGCGAGGAAGGGCCGAGCATTTTGTTCGGCCCCTCTGTTCCGACTGGATGAGGTTAAGGTTGGCGATGAATATGCTCAAAATCTCGAAGGCGATCTTTAGGTCGCTTCTCTCCTCCAGGTCGCTCTGTGTTGTCGTTGTTGCGTTGATGGTTCTTTGTGCTCTGCCCGTCTTCAGGAGCGCGGCTGGCATCGACGGACGGGTCGAATACCTCGAGTCGGGAATAACCCGTGTTGAGCAGGAATTGTCAGCATCCTATGCGGATGCGCTTGTGAATGCGGGGGAGGACGGTGTCTATACCTCTTCATCAAGCATGCCCGCGCTTCTGTACCCTCTTGCCGCGGGACGTCTTATCTTGGCACCGCTCTCTCCCCTACTTCCGTTTCTGCAGATATCGGATGGAGAGTACACCTATTATGACGGATCGAAGGAGTACTTGCTATGGGTCGCAACGGCCGTTGCCGTCTCGTTCCTTGCCGCGCGTCTTAACAAACGTGAAAAGCTCATCATCCAGGCACCGATGGGCGAGCTGGGTAGACTTGTTGCATCGAGCGTATGGGCGAGTGTTTTTGCAATGCTTGCCGTCCTCGCCATCAATCTTCCAGGGATAATCGCCGCGCTTGTGAAGAATGGCCCGGGCTCGCCGTTCTATCCGATAGGCTACATTCAATATGCGACTCCGGTTATCAAACCGGCTTGGCTGGTGTTCGCGCAGACGGCCATCTTGCAATTCTTGGTGGCAGCGTTCATCTCGCTTGTCGTTCACCTTGCCGTGAAGATTGCCAATAACCCTACGCTTGGAATCGTGTTCGTATGTGCCCTGATGGGGGTGACGATGGTTCCCGGGTATTACGGAAGATCCATCGCTTTACGTGAGTTCGCCCTGTTGAATCCCCTTACGTATGCGAACACTGAGTTGACCGTCGGCGCCTATAGCCCGTACCCGACAACGCAGATAGTGAATCTGCCTGGACTTTGCTTCGAGCGTGGCGCGATTGCCCTCGTATGCGCAATCGGGATCGAGGTGCTGGCAATTAGCCTGCTTTGCGTTGCTGGAAAGAGCGGCTGCGCGTGCCCGATATCCCCGATTTGTCTTGAGAGAGGTTCCTTCACTGCATCGAGAACGGCAACTCGTTCGAGCGCTTGTGCCTCCGCCGTTGCATACGTAAGAACGATGGGGAAACTGCTCCTGCGTTCTCCTACCCTCGCCGTATGCGCGATTGCAATGTCGACGACGATGCTGGCCCCGGCTCTGGTCGAGATGTTTCCTGACGCTGATAACGTTTCCGCTGTTCGGTATAGGGATGGGGAGCTCCGTTCAATAGATCGGTATCTAGAGCAGAACGCTGCGAATATGGACGTCGAGGGCAAAGCGGCCCTGGAAGACATGCGGGATGCTCTTTCGGGTTTCGTGTACGCGCCTATGCCTGCGGAGGGGTTTCGAAGCCTTGCGACGTACGAGCGCGCTCGAGGTGAGCTGGGCGCGGCAGATGCGACTCTCCTGCAATCGATCGGAATCGAGCCGGAGACTCCTTCTCGTGCGGAGGCGCGCGCCCTTCTGCTTGAGTCGATCGCGAGCTTGCCGGACCCCAAGGTTTACGAGTTAAGTACGAAGATGCCCCCATTAATCCTCCTTTCGTATCTCCAGGCAGCGCTTCCCTCCTTATTTTTGCTGTTGCCCGTGGTTGTCACATCGCTCGCGTGCACCCACCTGCAGTGTCGTTCCCTTCTGGTTCTCCAGATCCCCGCAACAGCGCATGTGCGTTTTCTGACGGCTGTTGCGCTGGCTCTCCTGCTTGGCTTGGTGCTGCTTTTGGTGTCGATGGTTCCCGCTGTCGTTGTGTCCGTGATTAAGAACGGTGCGGGTGGATCGGAGTATCCCGTCGCTCTCATTCGGGCGGGAGCTTCGACAACGTCCATGGTGGGGGAGGCGGTGTTGTGCAGTATTCCGTTGCTGGTCATGGCATACGGCGTGATTTCCGTCGTTGCTGCGTTGACAGCAGCGATTAGCCGCAACCCCGTTGTCACCGGAATGGTTTGCGCGGTTCTCTTGGTGTTGGGTTCGTTGAGCGCTCATGTTGAAAGCGTGGGCATGGGCGTCGCGCTGCTGGCTCCATTCGCCTCGTTTGATCCCGCTTCCCAGGTGGGGACGATTGGGTTCCTTGGGCGAGGGACGAACGCGATGCCTTTTGGAGAGGTCGTCGGCGCATCGGGCGCTCTGCTGGTGGTCTTGGGCGCCGTATCTCCGTTGATGGTGCGCCTGAGT
Organism: Collinsella sp.; assembly: GCA_018363345.1. Taxonomy (GTDB): domain Bacteria; phylum Actinomycetota; class Coriobacteriia; order Coriobacteriales; family Coriobacteriaceae; genus Collinsella. Next base: position 54,402 of record JAGZNZ010000014.1, read on the forward strand.
GTTCCAAAGATCGAAAGGGGATGATCTCGATGATTGACCTTCAAACGCTGACGATCTCTTATGGAAAGAAGGTGCTCGTAGATTCGGTGAACGCTGAGTTTGCCCCGGGTACGGTCTACGGTCTCGTCGCTCCGAACGGGCATGGAAAGACGACGTTGCTGCGTGCGATGGCAGGTTTGCCGGGTCCTCGCGTGGACGGGAGCATCGTTCTGGATGAGGTGCAGGGTACGGGTGCGAGAGAGGTCCGTTCTATGATCTTCTATGCACCTGGTGAGGGGACGCTGCTGTATCCCGGATTGCGTGCGGAAGATCACCTCAAGATGGTTTGCGATATGTGGCCGCATGCTCGCGATATCGAAGAGATAGTGGAACAAACGCAGATAGGCGAGTTCGCGAAGATGAGGATCCGCACTCTGAGCCAGGGCATGAAGCAGCAGCTTACCCTGGCGATTGCGTATGCGACGGGCGCGCGGTACCTTCTATTAGATGAGCCCATGAACGCGCTCGACCCCAGCAGGGTGGACTTGCATTCCGAGATTCTCAGGAAGCTGGCCGATTCTGGTACGTGCATCATCATGTCATCCCACATCTTGGATTCGGTCGATAGGCTGTGCGATGAGATTCTGTTTTTGAAGGATGGGAGGCTCATTAGAAGCATTCCGCAAGATGATGCTGCGCCGAAGTCTCCTGGATCCCATTTCGCAAAGCCTACCGGACGCGCCGAGGGTGCGCTAAGCACGTATCGGCGACTCTACGAAAAGGGCGGGTAGAAATGCAAGTTAAAAATCTATGTGGCCAATGTGATACCGTTGAACCCGCATATCGATACCGCTCAGCCATTCGCCTCGCCCCCGTCGCACGTATCTTCATCCGGTCTGTTACTTTTAATCTAACAATTCTTTGAGGAACGTAGGTGCTT
>JAGZNZ010000015.1:0-49234 GCA_018363345.1 Collinsella sp.
CGCCTCTGGCACTTCAACAACATTGTCGCAGCCCCGACCCGCGGTCACGAGCGGGGGCTCCTGTCGTTTCCGTGCCCCTGGATTGGGTCATAGTGTCTGTCGTGGCCGGGGGAGTGAGTCTTCCGTTCTTTTCACTGATCGATCGATTCGTCCCAGGAGGCTCGAGCCCGAGAGGGAGCGAGCGTTTTGGGGTGTGGCTGTGGCGTTGTTTGCCTCGAATGACAGCTTTGGGCGTATCATCGTGGGCATCTCGCAAAACCTCGTTGCAAGGGAGGCTCACCCCATGGCTGCAGAAAAGTCCTCTTCGCGCTCATGGATGTCCGATGCCGCGATCTATCAGATCTACCCGCGTTCGTTTAAGGATTCGACCGGTTCGGGTCTGGGCGATATCGCGGGCATTACCCAGCAGATGGACTATCTTGAGCGGCTGGGCATCGAGGCCATCTGGCTGAGCCCGTTTTACCCTTCGCCTCTTGTCGATGGCGGCTATGATGTGGCGGACTACTGCGATGTCGACCCACGTCTCGGCTCGCTTGACGACTTCGATGACATGATCGCTGCGGCTCACGCGCGCGGCATCAAGGTCATCGTCGATATCGTGCCCAGCCATTCATCCAACCAGCACCCCTGGTTCAAAGCCGCTCTTGCCGCCGGCCCCGGATCGCCCGAGCGCGCCCGTTATATCTTCCGCGATGGTCGCGGCGAGCATGGCGAGCTGCCTCCCATCAATTGGAATGCCAACTTTGGCGGCCCCGCCTGGACGCGTGTTGCGGACGGTCAATGGTATCTGCACATGTTTACGCCCGAGCAGCCGGACTTTGACTGGTCATGCCCCGAGGTTCACGCGTTCTTTTGCGACGTCCTGGCGTTTTGGAGCGATCGAGGCGTCGATGGCTTTCGCATCGATGTGGCGCACGGTCTCGCCAAGGATCTCGACCGCGATGACCTCGACCGGTGGCATCTCGCCGAGGGCGATGACATGGTTGACGACGGCACCCATCCGCTGTGGGACCGCAACGAGGTCCACGAGATCTATCGCGAGTGGCGCCGCGTGTTCGACCGCTATAATCCGCCGCGCAGCGCCGTTGCCGAGGCGTGGGTGCTGCCTGAGCGCCAGTATCTCTATGCGCGTCCCAGCGAGCTTGGCCAGACATTCAACTTTGAGTTTGCCAAGGCCACTTGGACCTATGATGACATGCACGCTGCAATCGAGGAGGGCTTGAAGGCAGCTATCGAATCCGATTCCGCCTCGACCTGGGTACTCTCCAACCACGACGTGCCGCGCGTGGCGACGCGCTATGCCCTGCCGCAAATCAAGGCGACGCGCTACCACCAGATTGCGCTCGACTGGCTCTTACGCGACGGGTCGTCTTATGACGAGGACCGTGAACTCGGCGAGCGCCGCGCGCGGGCGGCCCTTTTGCTTGAACTGGCGCTTCCGGGCTCGGCATACGTGTATCAGGGTGAGGAGCTCGGTCTTTTTGAGGTGGCTGATATCCCGTGGACTGCACTCGAAGATCCCAGTGCAACCAATACGCGCGGACCGAAGCGCGAGAAGGGGCGCGACGGCTGTCGTGTGCCCCTGCCGTGGGTAGCGGCGGACGATCCCGCGCAGGGCGGATCGTTTGGGTTTTCGCCGGCGGACGCTGATGCGGCGCCCCATCTGCCGCAGCCTGCATGGTTTTCCGATTATGCTGCCGATAGGGAAGAAACGGACCCGACATCGATGCTTGCGCTCTATCGTGACGCCCTCTGGCTGCGGCGCAAGCTGCGCGGGTGCGCCAACGATCTTGCGTGGCTCGATCTTGACGGGCGCACCGGTCTTGCGGATGGTGCCGAGGGCGCTGAGGGCGGCGTCATCGCCTATCGCCGCGATAACGGCTGGGCGTGCGTGACGAACTTCGGTGCAGCACCCGTGGAGCTGCCGGCGGGCAGGGTCCTGCTCACCTCATCAGCGCTTGCAGACGGCAGGCTCGCGCAGGACAGCTCTGCCTGGATCATGCTCGGTGAGATGTAAGGGCCTCTTGCGGCGAGTTTGCGTTTGCCTGCGCCTTCCGTGGTGGCTGATGTCTTCGCGAGGTTCGCGAGGGCGTCGCAAAACTTTTCAAAAAAAGTTCTTGCATAGGATGCGGGCATCACGTAAGATTAATCCTCGTAAGCGGACATGGCTCAGTTGGTAGAGCACAACCTTGCCAAGGTTGGGGTCGCGGGTTCGAGCCCCGTTGTCCGCTCCATTTGGGCGTTTAGCTCAGGGGGAGAGCGCTTCCCTGACACGGAAGAGGTCAGAAGTTCAAATCTTCTAACGCCCACCAAATGTTCGCAGCTCAGAGGCTATGTTGCATGTGTCCTGGCCCATCATGACCGCAACATGTTGGTCAAGCATAATCTTTTGGATTCTTTTGGCGTGAGCGGCTTGGTTTTGGTGCTATTTGGCGGCGGCACGGTTGAGGGGGTTTCAAAACTGCTGTGCAGGTAGTTGGGTTGATAACGTTTTAGCAGTCTGCCAAGAGGCTTTCATTTATAATGCGTCTGCAAATTGACCAATTGCTTTGACCTGCTGAAACACTATATGTTGTGTTTGACCTAAAAAAAGAATACAGGATATAGATGCCTCTTTGTCGTATGATAGATGGCGGACAGAGAACGAGAACCTTATTCGCCCCATTTGGATAGATCTTTGGGCCCCTTGAATGGCTGCGAGGATTGTCCGCATGAGGGCCTATGGTTATCGAGAACACAGATTGCGCGACGGCGCCGCAAGACAGGGGCAAGCCCTGCCGGGCATCGTTTGGCCCTGAAGCGCAATGAGGCTACGATGCGAAAGAGGCAAGAGGATGAAGATCATCAAGCGCAGCGGCACCGAGGTTACCTTTGACATCGATAAGATCGTCAATGCGATCCGCGCCGCAAACTTGGAGGTCGAGGAAGGCTCTCGCCTTACCGACCGCCAGGTGATCTATGCGGCACAAAACGTCGCCGAGGCATGCGAGAACGCGGGCCACACCGTATCGGTCGAGGAGATCCAGGATCTGGTCGAGGACGAGATTATGCGTCTCGACTGCTACGAGGTCGCTCGCCACTACATCATCTACCGCTATGTTCAGAGCCTGAAGCGCCAAAAGAACACGACCGATGACAAGATCCTGTCGCTGATTGAGTGCAATAACGAAGAGGTCAAGCAGGAGAACTCCAACAAGAACCCGACCGTCAACTCCGTCCAGCGCGACTACATGGCCGGCGAGATTTCCAAGGACCTGACGCAGCGCGTGCTGCTGCCCCAGGAGATCGTGGATGCCCACAACGAGGGCCTGATTCACTTCCACGATTCGGACTACTTTGCCCAGCACATGCATAACTGTGACCTGGTGAACCTGGAGGATATGCTCCAGAACGGCACCGTTATCTCGGGCACGCTGATCGAGAAGCCGCACAGCTTCTCGACTGCTTGCAATATCGCGACGCAGATTATCGCCCAGGTCGCCTCTTCCCAGTATGGCGGCCAGTCGATTTCGCTGACCCACCTGGCTCCGTTTGTCGAGGTGAGCCGTCAGAAGATTCGCGGCGAGGTTGCCCGCGAGCTCGAGGAGCTTGGCGTCTCTGCGTCTGCCGAGAAGGTCCGTGAGGTCGTTGAGGACCGTCTGCGTGACGAGATCCGTCGCGGCGTCCAGACGATTCAGTATCAGGTCGTGACCCTTATGACCACGAATGGCCAGGCGCCGTTCGTGACGGTCTTTATGTATCTCAATGAGGCCCGTACGCCCCAGGAGAAGCACGACCTTGCCATGATCGTGGAGGAGACGCTTCGTCAACGCTATGAGGGCGTTAAGAACGAAGCCGGTGTGTGGATTACCCCGGCATTCCCCAAGCTTATCTACGTGCTCGAGGACGATAACATTCGCGAGGATTCGCCGTACTTCTATCTGACCAAGCTCGCCGCCAAGTGCACCGCCAAGCGCATGGTGCCCGATTACATCTCCGAGAAGAAGATGCGCGAGCTCAAGCTGTCGAAGGGCGAGACCGCCGGCAACGGCGATTGCTACACCTGCATGGGTTGTCGCAGTTTCCTGACGCCCGACCGCTCGGGCAACGGCTTTAACAATGTTGCCAACGCGCTGAACTATGACCCGACCAAACCTAAGTACTATGGCCGCTTTAACCAGGGTGTTGTGACCATCAACCTGCCCGATGTCGCGCTGAGCTCGCATCAGGACATGGACAAGTTCTGGAAGATCTTCGATGAGCGCCTTGAGCTGTGCCATCGTGCCCTGCTGTGCCGTCATGAGCGCCTGATGGGCACGCTTTCGGATGCCGCGCCGATTCTTTGGCAGTACGGCGCCCTGGCGCGTCTGAAGAAGGGCGAGACGATCGATAAGCTGCTCGTGGGCGGCTATTCCACCATCAGCCTGGGGTATGCCGGCCTGTATGAGTGCGTCAAGTACATGACGGGCCACAGCCACACCGAGAAGGAGGGCACGCCCTTTGCCATGGCCGTCATGCAGCGCATGAACGACAAGTGCGCCGAGTGGAAGGCCGAAAGCGATATTGACTTCTCGCTGTACGGTACCCCGCTTGAGTCGACGACCTACAAGTTCGCCAAGTGCCTGCAGCGTCGTTTTGGCATCATCCCGGGCGTGACGGACAAGGGCTACATCACCAACAGCTACCACGTCCACGTGTCCGAGGAGATCGACGCATTCGACAAGCTCAAGTTCGAGGGCATGTTCCAGCAGCTTTCGCCGGGCGGTGCCATCTCCTACGTCGAGGTTCCCAACATGCAGGACAACCTCAAGGCTGTCATCCGCGTGATGCAGTACATCTACGACAACATCATGTACGCCGAGCTCAACACCAAGAGCGACTACTGCCAGGTGTGCGGCTACGATGGCGAGATCAAGATTGTCGAGGATGACGGCAAGCTGGTGTGGGAGTGCCCCAGCTGCGGCAACCGCGACCAGGAGAAGATGAATGTCGCCCGTCGCACGTGCGGCTACATCGGTACCCAGTTCTGGAACCAGGGTCGAACCGAGGAGATCCGCGACCGCGTGCTGCATCTCTAATAACCATCCCAGGCTGCCCCGTAGCGAGGCCCCGGACCTTTACTCGCTATTTCGGACAGTCCTGGCTCACGACGGAGGCGCCACTGGCGCCTCCTGTTCGTGCGGAACTCATATCGAGCAAAGGTCCAGGCCCTCGCTACGGGGCAGCCGAGCTGACGTAGCTGAGATGCAGCACACAGCCTGCTCACTCCTCGAAGTTCTTAGCGGAAATGAGTTGACCTGCGACAACGGTCTGCTTGCGATAACGGTTGAGCTGCAGCATTGTTTTTATTGGACCTCGAACCCTATACTCGATGTTCGCTGAGTTCATTGAGTATCGCTCGCGAGGGGTCTGGAGTATATCGTCCCGCCCGCAGTTTCGCAGGCCGAAGGCCGAGAATGTTTGAGGACGGGATGATATACTCCAGACCCCCAGGAAGGTTACCTATGAACTACGCGAACATTAAGTATTTCGACATTGCTGATGGGGAAGGCGTTCGTACTTCTCTGTTTGTGAGTGGGTGCCGTCGTGGGTGCAAGAATTGCTTTAACTCTGTCGCGTGGGACTTTGCTGCGGGCGAGCCCTTTGATCGCGCCGTCGAGGACAAGATTATCGAGAGCCTCGACCATCCCTTTATCGATGGTCTGACGATTTTGGGCGGCGAGCCTATGGAACCTGAGAATCAGGCGGGACTCGTTGAGTTTGTCGAGCGTGTTCGTGAGGCTTATCCCGTGGAGTCGGGGAAGACCATTTGGTGCTTTACCGGTGACGTGCTCGAGGAGCTTATGCCGGGTGGTCGTCACCATACTGAGGTGACGGACCGTATCCTTGCCTGCCTCGACATGTTGGTGGATGGCCCGTTTGTTCAGGATCTTTATGATATCTCATTGCGTTTTAGGGGCTCGAGTAACCAGCGCGTGATCGATATGAACGCTACGCGCGCCCGTGCTGAGCGCGAGGGCGTTGCGCTTTGTGATGCGGTTGAACTTTGGCGTGATGATCCGGTCTATTCGACCCATACTATGTAGCTTGTGGTCGATGCCGGAGGGCGTGGTACCATAGCGCGAACGTGAAATCGGAAAAGTGAGGCCCAGATGGTCGATCAGGAAAAAGTCGAGGCCGCCATTAAGCTGTTGCTTGAGGGCATAGGCGAGGACCCAACTCGTGAGGGCCTGCTGGAGACCCCGGCGCGCGTTGCCCGTATGTATGGTGAGATCGCCGGCGGTATGGACCAGAGTGCCGAGGAACACCTGTCCAAAACCTTTGCCGTCGCTTCGAACGATTTGGTTATCGAGCGCGACATCACGTTCTACTCGCTGTGCGAACATCATCTGCTGCCGTTTTATGGCAAGGCCGCCATTGGTTATATCCCTAACGGTCGGGTGGCTGGGCTTTCCAAGCTCGCCCGCACGGTTGAGGTTTATGCCCGCCGTCTTCAGCTGCAGGAGCAACTGTGCGCACAGGTTGCCGATGCCCTCATGGATTATCTCGCTCCCCAGGGAGCGATTGTGTTGATGGAGGCCGAGCATATGTGCATGACGATGCGTGGCGTGCAAAAGCCCGGCACCAAGACCGTGACGCTTGCTCGCCGCGGCGTCTTTGAGACCGATCCCGCGCTCGAGGAGCGTTTCTTTAGGATGCTGGGCCGCTAACCATGAGAGTCGTCAACGACTTTACATCGAAGACCGATGAGGGGACGTCGCGTCGCGGCTTTATGGCTTCGGGCCTGGCCCCCTTTGGTGCCATGCCTCGCATTGATTACATTTGTGCCAACGGGCTGTTCCGGCGGCACCTGGGCAACATCGTACAGTTGGAATCGGGGCGCATCTTCTGCCGCCACGGTATTGACCATCTGCTCGATGTCGCGCGCATTATGTGGATCAAGAATCTCGAGGAGCAGCTCGAATTTGACCGCGAGGTCATCTACGCCACAGCACTTCTTCACGATATCGGCAAAGATGAACAGTATGAATCGGGTATATCCCATGATGTTGCAAGCGAACGCGTCGCTGATGCGATTCTCGGCGGCATGCCCGATGACGTGGCGTTTGAGCCGGCCGATGCCGCAGCCATTAAGACGGCCATTCTGGGCCATCGAAAGCTGCGCGTGAACAGCCAACCGCTTGAGCGTCTGCTCTATGCAGCCGACAAAGCGTCGCGTGCCTGCTTTGCATGCCCCGCGCGCAACGCTTGCAACTGGAGCGATGATAAAAAGAACCTGTCGATTCGCGTGTAGTTAGTTTGCGCGGTCGGGGTTCTAAACGAAGGAGACGATCGCGTTGAGTAACAAGAAACTGCCCGAGAATGCAACCAAGACCGAAGGCGCCGAGCTCGCCCGCCGTGGAAGGGGCGAAATATCCACCGCAACGGCGGTGCCTCACGTGAGCTATGACGATTTGCGCCATGCCGATCGTATTGTCATTGACGGCCTGGAGGTTTTTGCCAACCATGGCGTGTATCCCGAGGAGAACGCGCTGGGTCAGAAGTTCATCGTTTCTCTGGTGCTCTATGCCGACCTGCGCGCGGCGGGGGAGCACGATAACCTGGACGCCTCGATTGACTACGGCTCGGTGTGCCACGATGTCGATGGCTATCTGCGCGAGCATACGTTTAAGCTCATCGAGGCGGCAGCCGAGGGGACAGCCCAGATGCTGCTGCGCCGTTATCCCTCGCTGCTTGGTGTGCGCATAAAGCTCGATAAGCCGTGGGCTCCTGTTGGCCTGCCCCTGGCAAGCTGCGGCGTCGAGATCGAGCGCGTGCGCTAGTCGACGCTAGAGCTTGTTGAGGGGTGGCTGCTTGAGCCGCTGAGACAGTGCTCTATTGTTGGGACAGTACGTGTCGAGCAGGGCGTGAAAGCGCTGATTGTGGCTCGGCTCGAGCAGATGGACGAGCTCGTGGGCGACAACCATGTCGAGGCATTCGACAGGGTAGGCGGCGAGCTCGCGCGCGATGCGAATGGCGCCGGTTTTGGGTGTGCAGGAGCCCCAACGCGTTTTCATGCTGCGCACGGAGACGCGGGCCACGGTGACGCCCATTGCGATTTCGTACGCGTGCACGATGTCGCGTAGCGCTGCGGTGACCTCGGACGCGTAGAGCTGGTCGATGTGGGCTTGGAGCTCGTCGGACGTTAGGCCGTCGAGGATTGCGCGCCGCTTGGCCTGTGGGCTTTCGTCCGATTCGTCGGTACCCATAAAACTTACGAAGGTGGCCTGCTTGGGTCGCGGTGCGGGCGATGCAAAGTTGTGATCGAGTGCGTCCTGTACCGTGATGGGCTTGCCCCAAAGTGCAATGATGGACGAGGGGCTGAGCGGCTCTCGTGCCGTCGCCTGACGCTGCTCGCGTTGGGCAAGTCGGCTGATAATCCAGGCGCTGTTGCGCTTCACAAACGCTTCGATGCGCTCGTGGCTGGCGCCGAGCGGTGCGCTGGCGTGGACCTCGCCGCTCGATGTGACGCGTAGGTTAAAGTTCTTGACGCGCTTTTTGGTAACGACGACGGGGATGAGCGTTCCATACGGTCGGGGTACGGAAATCGTAAATTGCTCGTCAAATGTGATCCTTCAGATTGGGGACGGGCCGGCATGTCGACCGCTCGGCATGCCGGCCCGCTCAAGGGATGCGAAATTAATTGCGCTCTTAATAGCGCTCGAAGAAGGCGAGCGCGTTGTCGCTGCAGAGCTTCTGCATCACGGTCTTGCCAAAGTGCTTGGAGAGCATGTTCTGGAATTCGGGCATCTTGCTGGCATCAGAGAGGAAGTCGGGTACCTTGGCGCCGTCCCAGTCGCCGCCGAGTGCGATGACATCTTCGCCGCCCAGGTCGAGCCAGTGCTCGATATGTGCCGCCAGCTGGTCGAAGGTGACGTCTGCGGCGGTTTCGTCGGTTGCGTCGTTGGAAAGGAACTCGCTGCAGTAGTTGAGGCCGACGATGCCACCCATGTCGCGAATGGTGCGGAACTGGTCGTCGGTAAGGTTGCGTTTGACGCCGCAAACCGCACGGGAGTTGGAGTGGCTGGCGACGAAGGGACGCGTGGCGTGGGCGACAACCTCGTCAAAGCACTCATCGTTGAGGTGGGAGACATCAAGTACCATGCCGGCGTGCTCCATCTGCGTAAGTGCCTCGATGCCGGCGGCGGTGAGACCGGCGTGGGTGTCGTGGCCGCTCGCGAGCGGTCCCTGCGCGTTCCAGCTGAGTGATGACATGAGTACGCCCAGGCTCTTGAGCACCTCGATCAGCGCGGGGTCCTCGGCAAAGAACGTGGCGTTTTCGATGGTGTGGATGCAGGCGACCTTGCCGTCTTTGAGCGCGGGGCGAATGTCTGCGGCGTTGCGTACGTTGACCATGCGGTCGTGGTTAAGCATGGCCTGGCCGCTCATGTGCGCCATGATCTGCGCCTGGAAGCGCGCGGCGTGGGCGGTGGGAATCTCGTCGGGGACAAATGTGGCGAAGCACTGTGCCCACGGCGTGTTGCCGATCTTTGCGAGCGAGATGGCGCAGGCGTTGCCCTCGATGAGGTCGAAATCTTGCGGATGCGTTTCGTCGCCGGGGAAATAACCGTCGGTGCCGGCGGTAAAGCGCAGGTCGAGATCGAGCGTGGCCCAGCCGATGCGGTCGGCGGTGTCGCAGTGTAGGTCAAATACGGGATATGCCATGGTTCCTCCGGTTGCAGCGTTTCTTTGCAAACTGTCTTTGAATTGTATGACTAGGGTATAGTTAGCGCCATATGTTCACGGCGGCCCGCGTTGTGCGCCGCCCTTATCACGGAGGTTACCATGTCCAACCAGGGCAAGAAGGTCAAGACTCATTATCGCGGCACGCTCGACGATGGTACGCAGTTCGATAGCTCCTACGATCGCGGCGAGCCGCTGGAGTTCACCTGCGGCGCCGGCCAGATGATCAAGGGCTTCGACGCCGCTGTTGTCGACATGCAGGTGGGCGAGAAGAAGACCGTGCACATCCCGGCCGCCGATGCCTACGGCGAGCACAACCCCGAGATGGTTCTGACCTTCCCGGCCGAGCAGGTTCCCAACATCGAGCAGATCGAGAGGGGCATGAAGCTCTTCCTGTCCACGCCGAGCGGCATGCCCGTTCCCGCCGTCGTCATTGACGTGACGCCCGAGGCTGTGACGCTCGACGCCAACCACGAGTTGGCCGGCAAGGACCTCAACTTTGATATCGAGCTCGTTGAGGTCGAGGGTTAGAGTATGCCTGAACGCCTGGTTTCGACGACATACTTGGGAAATCTCAACGATCCGTCCTATGAACTCCTGCTTCGCCGGGAGCTGGGTGGTGTCTTTGAAGTTGACGAGCTGCTGCTCGATTGGGACCAGGCCGATGTATGCGCGTTTGTGGGCGTGACGGAGCTGGGGCGCACGATTGATGTTCGGCTGGATGCTACCGACGGCGGTCGTCTTGCCGATGGCGACGTGCTCGCCATTGACCGTTCGGGCATGGTGCCCGTGGCGGTTGTCGTGCGCCTGCGCAGCGCCGAGGTTTATTTGGTCGAAGTCGACCGCATGGATCCGATTGCGCTCGCGCATGCGTGCTGGGAGATCGGCAACATGCATGCGCCGCTCTTCCGGGGCGACTCGGACGAGCATACCGTGCGCATGTATACGCCGGTGCAGCCTGTTTTGGGCCGTATGCTCCGGGGTGTCGAGGGTGTTCGGCTCTCGGTGGTTACCCGCGAACTCGATGCGGACCGACGCTTTGCATCGAGCGCGGCGGATGTCGTCGTGAGCATGGCTCCCGACTTTACCATCGTAAAAAAGACGCGCGGCTAAGCGCGCGTATGCGCAAGACGGGCTTTGAGGGGCGACCAATCAAAGTCCGTCTTGCTGTTGATAGGAGGCTTTGGGGGAAGCATATGGGTCTTGAGGGAATCAAGCTGATTGCATGCGATTTGGACGGCACGTTGCTGCATCCGGGGGAGCGCGAGCCGCGTTCCGAGGCCTTTGAGCTCATTGATGAGCTGCATCGTCGCGGTATCGTGTTTATGCCGGCGAGCGGCCGTCAATATGCGAGCTTGCGCTACCTGTTTGCCCCGGTGGCCGATGAACTCGCCTATGTATGCGAAAACGGAGCCCTGGTGATGAGCGAGGGGCGTGCCGTTGTCAAGCGTTCCATGGAGCGTAGCCTTGCTATGGATATCGCGAATGCCGTGGTTGCGTATCCCCATGCCGACGTGACCCTTTCGTGTGAGGGGCACCTCTACACCATGGGCGGCAACGATGCGTTTGTTGACCACCTGCGTTATGAGGTCCACTGCGATGTGGCGGTAGTCGACCGTCCCGAAGACATCGACGAGGACGTCATTAAGATTGCCTTCCAGACGCCCGAGGCGGAGCAGCAGGCGGCGCTGGAGTATTTCGAGCGCCTCTTTAGCGACCGAGTCGATGTCATAACATCGGGAACCGAATGGACGGACTTTATCGGTTTCGGTTCGGGCAAGGGCTCCGCGCTTGCCGATTACGGTCGTGCCCTGGGGATTTCGCCCGATGAGATGATGGCGTTTGGCGACAATGAGAACGATCGCGACATGCTCAACGTCGTGGGCCATCCCTATCTAATGGAGAGCTGCAACCCCACCATGCGCGGCATCAACGACCGCGTCCGCTACGCGCGCACGGTCGAAGAGGAACTGCATCGCCTGCTTGCCGAGTAGATATTTGGGACATGCCTAGAAATCTACTTTTTGCTACAGAGTGCGGAAAGGTGGATTTTAAGGCATGTCCCAAACATTTATCGGCAGTCGGGGCAGAGACCCTCGAAGATGGTGTAGTGCGACGTGACGTGCCAGCCGATTTGCTCGGACGCCTTGGCGTCGAGCTGGGCATCGAAGGGGAGCGGTACATCGATGACGCGGCTGCACGAGGTGCAGATGATATGCGCATGCGGCTCGATCGTGCGATCGAAGCGGCTGCCGCCCGGCGTCTTGATGGAGAGGATCTCGCCAGCGTCGGCCAAGAGATTGAGATTGCGGTAGACCGTACCACGGCTGATTTTGTCATCCTGCGCGCGCACGACGTTGTAGATTTCGTCGGCGGTGGGATGGTTATAGCTTTGGCGCACGGCGTCGAGAACCAGCTTTCGCTGCCTAGTATTCCTTCTTTGCACCGCCATGCGCCTCGCCTCTTTTCTATCAACGGTCGTAGGTAAATGATACCGTATTTAGCACACAATACTAATAACGAGGAATGAAACCGTCTTCATTGGCAAGTGGGGCTCGGGTCTGGGCGTCTACGAGGCGAAAACGCGTTCCCATGCGCTCGTAGGAGGCATGAAGCGCCTCGAGATGAGATAGGATGTTTGCCGGAGCCCCCTGTATCTCCATCTCGACTGAGCTGTCTTCCATGTTACGCACCCAGCCGCTGAGTGCGCGTGCCTGCGCGAGGTTGGTGTTGGTAAAGCGAAAACCGACGCCCTGGACTTGCCCTTCCCAGCGCAGGAAATAGCGCAGGGGAGCGTCTTGAGTGGCCTCGTCGCTTGCGAGCACAGTAAGCCTGCGGCGCAGCTCGAGCTCGACGTTTGATGGTTTTTGAGGCTCTCGACTGCCGCCGGTGACGCTGGAGAAGAACGTATCGAAGAGACCCATCGCTATGCCTGCTTGCCTGCGTCGGCCGGGAAGGTTATGCCGGCCTGCTGGCGCACGGCATCCATGATACGCAGCGAGACGAGCGTGACATCGCGGTAGTGGCCAAGCTCGTGGCGTCCCGCCGGGGTCTCCCAAATCTCTTCCTTAACGTTATCGATGCCGTCGATGGCGGTGATAAAGTCCGCGAGCTCGTATTCCATGGTGTTGCTTGACTTGGGAAGGTCGAGCGCGCGTCCGTTGCCGCCTTGCTCGCGCGGCGCCTCGGTCGCCGATCCGCGTACGACATCGCCGCGATAGTCGATACGGACGTTGCGGGGCGTGGACAGATGGTCAATCTGGATAGTGCCACGCTCGCCTTCGATCTGCGAGGGCAGCAGGTCATTCGTAATTTTGGAGTGCGCGAGCTCGACGGAGATACGGCCACCGCCGTAGCTGGCAAGGATGGAACCGCAGCCATCGATGGGGCCGTGCGTGAGCTGTCGCGTGGTGGGGTCGAGCAGAGTAGTCATGCTCGTAAGGCCGGAGGGCATGCCGAAAATCTCGACCATGGGCTCGACGGTGTAGACGCCAATGTCCATGAGGGAACCCGATGCCATATTGCAGTCGAAGATATTGGTGGCGCGTCCCGCGAGAATCTCGTTGTAGCGCGAGGAATATTTGCCAAAGCGCAATGAGGCGCGGCGGATGGGGGCGATCTCGCCCAGGGCGTCCTCGATGGCGTGGAAGGCGGGATCGTGGAGGGGACGCATGGCCTCGAGGGCCACGACACCTGCTGCCTCGGCAGCGCGGAAGACTTCCAGCGCCTGCGCTTCGGTGGCGCAGAAGGGCTTCTCGACGATGACGTGCTTGCCACCGGCGATGCAGGCAAGGGCCTGCTCGTAGTGAAGTGCGTTGGGGCTGCCGATATAGACGGCGTCGACGTCGGCGGCTGCCGCAAGCTCATCGAGTGAGATAAAGTTTCGCTCGCCATCGCGCTCGGCGGTAAAGGCAGCACCGCGATTGGCATCGCGTGAAAGCGTGCCCACAAACGCGGCTTGGTCGTTGGCGTTGACGACTTGGATAAAGTCGTCGGTGATCATGGATGTGCCGATGGTCGCGATGCGCAGCATACGTCCCCCTTGCGTTGTTTGGTCTACAGGATGAGTGTAGCGCGTGGGGATATAAAGCTGTGCGAAAACGCTATTACAGGTCGCTCTCGTTAAAGCCGGTGTCGATATCGAGGTTGCTGCCGTCGGCCGCCGTGGTGGCGAGCTCATCGCAGCGCTCATTGAGCTCGTGGCCGGCGTGACCCTTAACCCAGATGAACTCAACCTTATGCTTGCTTTTGGCGGTGAGTAGGCGCTCCCACAGGTCGCGGTTCTTGACGGGCTGCTTGTTGGCGGTTTTCCACCCGCGCTTTTTCCAGCCGTCGATCCAGTGCTTGTTAAAGGCGTTGACGACGTACTGCGAATCGGAATGGACTTCGACCTCGCAGGGGCGGTTGAGTGCCTCGAGCGCCACGATGACCGCCATAAGCTCCATGCGGTTGTTGGTGGTCTTGGCGTAGCCGCGCGAAAGCTCGGAGGTGAAGGTCTTGCCGGCGGGGTTGGTGTATTTGAGCACGGCACCGTAGCCGCCGCGTCCCGGATTTGATCGGGCCGAGCCGTCGGTATAGATGATGACCTTCACGGACTTCCTTTCGTTGAGTGCGTTTCATGTGAGTGACCATTGTAGCTGTGAGTGACCATTGTAGCGCCATGCCCGCCGGGGGCTAGCAATCTACGATTTCTACCCCGTCTTCCGACAGTTAGTTGGCATGGATGATGCGGTCGAGTTCGTTGAGGTATTGCTGCAAGAGGGGAGAGGGCTTGCGCTCGTCGTGCATGATATAGCCTACGTGCATCGTTGGGGCGTCTGCTAACGGGATCGATGCCATACCCCATTGCATTTCATTGGAGAGGACACCGGTCGACAGGGTGTAACCGTTCGACGTGATAAGTAGGTTAGTAAGTGTTCCGCGGTCTGAGATTCGTATGTTGCGGTCGCAAGGGATATAGCTAAAAGGTTCCTCGGCGTAATAGAAGGAGTTTGAGGTCCCCTGTTCAAAGCTGTAGCGCGTATAGGGCGTGAGGTCGGCAAGGGACAGCCGCGGGCGGCGTGCGAGCGGGTGGCGCTCGCTCACGAAGACGTGGACCGTCGCGTCGAATAGGGGATGGAAGCTTGCACGGGCATCGGCGAAGGCCTTCTGCAGGACGCGGGCGTTAAAGTCATCCAGATACAGAATGCCGATATCGCTGCGAAATGCGCGTACGTCGTCGATGATCTGCGCTGTGGTGGTCTCGCGCATGATGAACTCGAACTTGCTGTCGCGGCAGCGCTCGACCACGTTGACAAAGGCCTCGACCGAAAAGGCGTAGTGCTGGGCGGAAATGGCGAGGCGGGCTTGCGGGGTGCCGCCGTCCTCGTAGCGCGCCTCGAGCATGTCGGCCTGCTCTACGACCTGGCGCGCATAGCCCAAAAGCTCGGTGCCGTCGTTGGTGAGCGTGACGCCGCGGCTGGAGCGCGTAAAGATCTCCAGATGGAGCTCCTGCTCTAGGCTTTTGACGGCATTGGAGATATTGGACTGTGCCGTATAGAGGCGCTGGGCTGCGGCGTTGATCGATCCGGACTCTGCCACGGCGATCAAAAAGCGAAGCTGCTGGAGGGTCATTGGCGCCCGTCCTTTCGATAGCTATCTAAAAAACAGATAACAGGTTAGCGCTTTTAAGTGATTGACCCGGGGAGACGATGCTCGTACTATTCAAAACACACAAAGGCGGTAGGTAATTAAGCCGACCACAGAATCGGGATGCGAAAGGAGGCCCGCATATGAATTGCTTGCTAAGACGAATGCCGGGCTCCTGTTTGCGCCCGTCGGCGTGATCAGGAGACAGCGACTTACTTCTCTTACGCTTATTACTTTTGTTCGATCAAGGAGATCACCATGAGCCAGTTTATCAACAACCCTGAGCACACCTTTGGTTTCGATACCCTGCAGCTGCACGTTGGCCAGGAGAGCGCCGATCCCGCATCCGACTCCCGCGCCGTGCCGATCTACCAGACCACGAGCTATGTGTTCCGCAACTCCCAGCACGCCGCCGACCGCTTTGGTCTTGCCGACGCCGGTAACATCTACGGCCGTCTGACCAACTCCACCCAGGGTGTCTTTGAGGACCGTATCGCCGCACTCGAGGGTGGCGTGGCAGGTCTTGCCGTCGCCTCCGGCGCTGCTGCCATCACCTATACCCTGCAGGCGCTCGCTCAGGCCGGTGACCACGTGGTGGCTCAGAAGACCATCTACGGTGGCTCCTACAACCTTCTGGAGCATACGCTCTCCCAGTTTGGCGTCGAGACCACGTTTGTCGATGCCCATAACCTGGAAGAGGTTGAGGGTGCCATCAAGGACAACACCACGGTCATCTATCTCGAGACGCTCGGTAACCCCAACTCTGACATCCCCAACATCGACGCCATCTCCGAGATCGCCAAGAAGCACGGTCTGCCGGTTGTTGTCGACAACACCTTCGGCACCCCGTATCTGTTCCGTCCGCTGGAGCATGGTGCCAACATCGTCGTTCATTCTGCAACCAAGTTCATCGGCGGCCACGGCACCTCGCTGGGCGGCGTGATCGTCGACGGCGGTAACTTCGATTGGAAGGCGAGCGGAAAGTACGCCCAGATCGCTGAGCCCAATCCCTCCTACCACGGTGTTTCGTTTGCCGAGGCTGCCGGTCCCGCGGCCTTTGCAACCTATGTCCGTGCTATCCTGCTGCGTGACGAGGGCGCTTGCATTAGTCCGTTTAACGCCTGGATCTTGCTCCAGGGCACCGAGACGCTTTCGCTGCGCGTCGACCGCCATGTCGAGAACACCAAGAAGGTCGTTGAGTTCCTTGCCGGCGACAGCCACGTTGCCAAGGTGAACCACCCGAGCCTGCCCGAGCACCCCGATCACGAGCTCTATCAGAAGTACTTCCCTCGTGGCGGCGCCTCGATCTTTACCTTTGAGATTAAGGGTGGCCAGGAGGCAGCTTGGAAGTTCATCGATCATCTGCAGGTGTTCTCGCTGCTCGCCAACGTGGCCGACGTCAAGTCGCTCGTCGTGCACCCGGCTACCACCACGCACTCCCAGCTCTCTGCTGAGGAGCTCGCCGAGCAGAACATCACGCCCTCCACGATTCGTCTTTCTATCGGTACCGAGAACGCCGAGGACATCATTTGGGACCTGAAGCAGGCCTTCGCCGCGCTGGACGAGTAAGGCGACTTGTGCAAGGGCCCCTTGCGACTCGATAGGTATAACTGCATAAAATGCCTGCTCAAGGCGTCTGCGCAAGCAATGGTTGCGCAGACGTCTTTTTGCATAGAGAGGGTGCAAAAACAGGGTTTTTGGCATGCTTTATGCAATCGAGATGTGGAAAACTCCTGTTGAGCGGATGTGAGTTTTACGCAAATGACGTGCACCTTTTGAGAAAAACCGCAGGTCGCGATTTGCTCGGGGTACTATGCAGCGCGATCGAATCACACGCAGCTTAAACGCAGCAAAAACGTACTACGGAGGTTTCCAGCTACATGAGGATCGATTCACGAAAACCGAAAGCCGCCGCCCTTTCCGCCGCTCTGACCGTGGCACTTTTGGCGGGCGCCGGCGCAACTGATGCCCACGCGGCGACACTATCCGATACGGTCGGATCAACGCCGTCCGAGACGACGCTGGTGCAGCCCGTCGACTACCGCGGCGACGGTTATGGCTCTATGCAGGAGTGGAACGCCTCGATGGGGGCAAAGCGCGATTCCCTAGAGATGCGCGCTCAGATCATTATGAACATGTACGGTGACTATGCCACCGATGACGAGCGCGCTGTACTACAGGGTTGCATCGACAGTGCGGGCAGTCTTTTGACGATGGATGAGGTCGACGCCAAGTCGACCGAGCTCGACGAGCTTCGCTCCACGCTTGAGGATGCCAAGCGCGAGGCGCTCGAGGCTGCCGCAGCCGAAGCCGAGGCCGCTGAGGCCGTTCAGGCTTCGTATTACAACGCCGGCTCCGGCTCGTCTTACACGTCTGCTGCGTATTACGCGAACGGCTCGGGTCTGACGCGCTCGAGCGGCGTCAATAACTATAATGGCCGCCGCGAGACTTATTACAGCAGCAACGTGTTGTATCACCACCGCACGGGCGAATGGACGCAGGATTCCGAGGGCTTTTGGCGCGATTCCGATGGCTACTACGTCGTTGCCGCGGGCGATAAGGCCCAAGGCTCCACGTTTACCGGTTCCAAGGGCGAGTGCAAGGTCTATGACTCCGGCTGCGCTGCCGGAACCACCGACTACTACACTGGCTGGTAATCTGCCATAAGTCAATAGGACATGACGGGCGGGCGTCTTTACCGAGCCTTTGGGCAACGTAAGGGCGTCCGTTTTATATGTGTATTTGGGTTAACAGAACCCTTACCGTGGCGCTACGTTGGGCATATGGGCGCGGGGCACACTAAGTCATGAGAAACAAGGTCTTTCCCGTGGAGGAAGTGGTCTCATGAACGCTCGAGATATCGCCGTTGCCGTCGTCGCATTAGTGCTTGGTTGCCTTGGTCCTACGGCCGCGCTCATTGCGGGCGTGCAGGGGTCATGCGGGGCTGCTCCAATCGTGGTCGGCGCGCTGATTGCGGCCGCGCTGCTGGGAAGTGCGGGTGTAGTCCTTTGTCGCGACGATGAGGGCCAGGCCTCGGAGTCGCAGCTCTGACCGTCGGGACATCGACTACTGGTTATAGATGAAGATGAAAGCCGCCGTAAGGGGAGTGCCCTTGCGGCGGCTTTGCTGTTGAGTCTGTTGACGTGGTGAGTCGGGCGCTACCAGCTTGCCTCGATATCGCGAATGCGCTGATAGAGCCATTCGTTCTGCGGTGCCTGGATATCGTGCTTGGCCGCCAGACGGCAGATGGTGCCGGCGAACTCCTCGACCTCGGTTTTGCGCCGCGCGACGCGGTCTTGCGCCATCGAGGGCATGCCGGCGGGATCGATTCCTTCGATGAGGTGCACCATCTGCGTCAGGTCTGCCTCGGTCAGCTCAACGCCCTCGGCGTTGGCGACCGCAAGCGTTTCGCGCATGGCGGAAACAAGGCAGCGACGCTGCTCGGAGCCCGGCTCCGTGGCACTTCCGTACGTGCCGCCGTAGGCCATGCAGGTCTGGTTGATGCCGTCGTTGAGCATGAGTTTGGCCCACATGCGGTGCGCAATGTCGCTCTCGACGGTGTGTGCGATGCCGCAGCGCGTGTAGAGCTCGTCGATTGCGGTGATGGCTGCGGGATCCGTACCGGCCGCCGCGCCAAAGCGGATTTCGCCCGTGTTGGTAAAGGTGAGCTCTCCGTTGAGAAACACAGCGTCCATGCCCTGGCAAATACCAAGAACGGTATGCTCCCAGCCAAAGCGCTCGGCAATCTTTTGCTCGCTCGTGATGCCGTTGCACAGCGAGGCGATGAGCGTATTGGGTCCCACGACGCGCTCCATAGTCTTGAGTGCTTGGTCGAGACCGGTGGTCTTGACCGTCAGGATGACCAGATCGGCGGGCGTTGCCTTGCTGGCGCGGACGGACTTGAGCGCACAGGGCTTGCCGTTGACGGTGAGCGCATCGTTTGCGTGACGCTCAAAACGGGCGTCATCCATAACGTATTCGACGGCGTCATTGCCGAGGGCCTTGGCAATCATGCTGCCGTAGAGCAGGCCGACGCCGCCCTTGCCGATAAAGGCGATCTTGTTGATCTGCATGTGAATCATCTCCCCATATAAAAGGCGCCCGCGTAAGGGGCGCCTGATGGATTGTATGCTGCCGGACCATGCTGCGTGCACCGGATGGCCGTATTTGTTTGTTGCTCCTTTCATCGGGCTTTTTGCTGATGTTAAAGCGGTGCCGTGACAGCTCGATTTCTGCTGCGTTACGATACGTTCTCGATTGCGATTCCACGATGTTTCGGCCGCGTGACCATTGTGTTTCGTCTTGCCGGGGCGCTGATGGCGAAAGGAGGGGCCGTGCAATACCGCGTTGACCCCAAAAGTGGTAACCGAATATCTGCTCTGGGTCTGGGCTGCATGAGATTTCCCGGTGCGCCGGGACACCCCGATGCGAAGACGGCCGATGCCATCATTTCCCGTGCGGTGGAACAGGGGATTAATTATCTGGATACTGCGTATCTTTATCCCGGTAACGAGGTGTGCGTGGGCGCCTCACTTGAGCGCTTGGGGCTGCGTGACCGGGTGTTGCTGGCGACTAAGTTGCCGCACGCTTCGTGCAAATGTGCGGAGGATTTCGACCGCTTTTTTGACGAGCAGCTGCACCGTTTGCGGACCGACCATATCGACTACTACCTTATGCACAACATCACCTCGCCCGCCCAGTGGGAGCGCGTGGTGGCGTTGGGCATCGAGGACTGGATTGCGCACCAAAAGGCTGCGGGGCGTATTCGCCAGATAGGTTTTTCGTATCACGGCAGTGCGGCGGACTTCCTCACGATGCTTGACGCGTATGACTGGGATTTTTGCCAGATCCAGTACAACTACGCTGGAGAGCGCTACCAAGCGGGGACGGCGGGACTCATGGCGGCTGCGGAGCGCGGGCTCGCGGTGTTTGTGATGGAGCCGCTGCTGGGCGGGCGTTTAGCGGGCAAGCTGCCGCCGCGGGCCCGCGCTGTGCTCGATGGCGCCCCTGACCCGCATTTGCGCACTCCTGCCGCCTGGGGCCTTTCGTGGGTGTGGAACCATCCTCAAGTCACGATGCTGCTTTCGGGCATGACCGATACCACGCAGGTGGACGAGAACGCGGCATTGGCGGATCGCGCACTGCCGAATTCGATGACGACAGAGCAGCTCGATACCATCGCGCGTGTGCTGGGAGAGTTTGAGAAATCGAATCGCGTGCCCTGTACGGGCTGCGGCTACTGCATGCCGTGTCCCAAAGGCATCAATATCCCTGGGTGTTTCGCCGCCTACAACGCAAGCTATGCGCACAGCTGGTTTACGGGCCTGTCGCAGTATTTTACGGCGAGCGCGGTGCGGACGAGTGAGCCCAAGTTGGTGAGCAATTGCGTCAAATGCGGCAAATGCGCACGTCACTGCCCGCAGCACATCGATATTCCTGAGCGTCTCGACGATGTGCGCCGACGTTTCCAGCCTGGCCCCGTAACGGCCGCGCTTAAAGCCTTTTGCAAAACGCGTTCCTGATGCCCCTTTTATATCTTGCGGTGGAATAGTTTCTGTCTGCGGCAGAATAGGGCATCGACAGGAACTATTTCACCGCAACTGATGAGGGGGAGCTGGAGATGCTGACGATTGGGTGTCATCTTTCGACGACGAAGGGCTATCGGGCGATGGGGGAGACGGCGCTATCCATTGGCGCCAACACCTTTGCATTCTTCACGCGCAACCCGCGCGGCGGCAAGGCGAAAGATCTTGACATGGATGACGTGGCGGCCCTGCGCGAGCTTATGGAGAAAAACGACTTTGGCCCGCTTGTGGCTCATGCCCCCTATACCTACAACCCCTGTTCTGCCAAAGAGCGGGCACGCGAGTTTGCCTTGGAGGCAATGGCCGAGGACTTGCAGCGTCTGGAAGCGCTGCCCGGCAACTACTACAACTTCCACCCCGGCGCGCATGTGGGGCAGGGGACTGATGCCGGCATTCAGATGATCGTCGACACCTTGTGTCAGGTGATGTTTGAGGGGCAGCAGACGACGGTGCTGCTCGAGACCATGGCGGGAAAGGGTACCGAGGTGGGCCGTAGCTTTGAAGAGCTGGCGCGCATTATCGAGGGTGCTGCCGCCAGGCGTCCAGAGCTATCGGACAAGTTGGGCGTGTGTCTGGACACCTGCCATGTGAGCGATGCCGGCTACGACATCATCCATGATCTGGATGGCGTACTCGACGAGTTCGACCGCGTGGTGGGTATCGACCGCTTGCGTGCCGTACACATCAACGATTCGAAGAACCCCTGTGGTGCCCATAAAGATCGTCACGAGTGCATCGGTAAGGGGTACCTTGGCAGCGAGGAGTTTGGCGGCGGTATGCAGGTTATGCAGAATATTGTATCGAATAGCCGCCTGCGTGCACTTCCATTTATTTTGGAGACGCCGAACGAACTTGCAGGTTATGCAGCGGAAATTACCCTATTAAGGTCGTTACAGCAGTAACGACTGTCACAAAGTGGAGTGTTCCATTCACGTTATGGGATTGTTTCAATCAGTTTTCTAATTGCAGATTCGCACTTACGGGTGCATAATATCCAACAGTTTTTGCAGACCTCTGAATCAAACGGGGTCACCGGAAGGAGACTGATTATGAAGCTGAAGAAGCTTGGCGCATTTGCCGCCACGGGCGCCATGGCACTCGCCCTCGCACTGACGGGCTGCGGCTCGTCCAACGCCATCTCTGGTTCTGATGCCGGTTCCAGCAGCTCTGACGACGCTAAGGTCGAGAAGGTCGACGGCTCCAAGGAGTACGCGCTCGTCAAGGACGGTACGCTGACCGTCGGCACCTCTGCCGAGTACGCTCCGTTTGAGTACAAGGATGACAACGGCGATTATCAGGGCTTTGACCTTGAGCTTATCAAGGCTATCGGCGACAAGCTGGGCCTGGATGTCGAGTACGTCAACAATGACTTTGACACGCTGGTTCCGGGTGTCGCTTCGGGCGCCAAGTATGACGTTTCCATCGCGGCTATCACCGACACGCCCGAGCGTGAGAAGGAAGTCACTTTCTCCGATTCCTACTACATGGACGATCAGGCTATCGTGACCAAGGTCGATAACACCGACATCACGGCCGACAACTACAGCGAGAAGCTCAACAACGCCGACGCTACCATCATCGTCCAGTCTGGATCGACCGCCGAGGCCTTTGCTCAGGAAAACTTCCCCAAGGCTAAGATCGTTCCCTACAAGGACGCCACCGAGTGCTTCAGCGCCCTGCAGTCCGATAAGGGTGACGCCGTGGTGACCAACCGCTCCGTCGCCAGCCAGCTGACCGCCGAGCAGTTCAACACCTGCCAGACCATCAAGCAGATCAGCACCGGCGAGGAGTACGCCATCGCCATCAACCAGGGCAACACTAAGCTCAAGGACGACGTCAACCAGGCCATCAAGGACCTGACCGACGACGGTACCGTTGACGCCCTCATGGCTAAGTACAACATCAAGTAAATTAATGCTTGATTGCGCGCGGGCCCTTTCCGTTTTGCGGAGAGGGCCTTTGCGCCTCTCTTGACGGAGAGCGTTTCCGTCTCGTTTTGTCGGCAACTTCTACGATAGGAGCCACCTTGTCTCGACTGAACAAAGGGGCCACGGAGCAGCGTTTTTCACTGCCCGCCTTGCTCCAAAAGCTAGCCTGCGTCATGGCCGTGGCGCTCGCGCTGGTGTGCGCGGGGGCATATGCGCCCACGACCGCCCAGGCGCTTGAGACCGCAAAGATTACCGCCCGACCCAACACCGGTTCGGGCAGCGATGTGGTCGGCGGCACCGAGACGCGCATTACCTGGGAAGTTCAGGCCGATGCCGACGAGGAGCTGAGCGGTCTTTCTTTGACGTTTGTCGACGGCACGACGTTTGGTACCGATGACACGCGATTGACGATGCTCTCGGGCGAGGACCTCATGGATCGTACGCCCATGAAACCCACGTGCAAGGCTGACGGCCAGACGCTCAAGATTGACTTTGGCGAGACGGCGCCTGCCGGCGGCTTTTTCCGTGTCGAGGTTTACGGCGTGACCTTCCCCGTCGAGGGCGGCGATGAGGCCTTTAGCGGCACCTATACGCTCGCCGACGGGTCGACCAAGAAGATCTCCAAGATTCCGTCGGTGGAGATCAAGGGCGTGATGGCCTTCGATAACTTCCTGGCCGACCTTAAGGAGCAGCCGTGGGTCGAGGCATGGAATTCCAACATGTTCCTTCGCCTGTTCCTGAACCCGGTCATTTTGGTTCAGAGCCTGCCGATCGTCTTCAAAGGCTTCCTCATGTCGCTCTCGATCGTGCTCGTGGCATTTCCGTTGGCCATTCCCTTTGGCTTTGCCTTGTCACTCATGCGCATCTCCAAGTCGCGCATCCTGCGTTGCCTTGCCGGCATCTATGTGAATATCATCCGCGGTACGCCGGCGTTCCTGCAGATCTACATCGCGTTCTTTGGCCTGCCGCTGGCCGGCGTCAAGGTTGACGATTATGTGCTGGGCGTCATCGTCATGGCCATGAACTCGTCCGCCTACCTGTGCGAGATCTTCCGCGCCGGTATTCAGTCGATCCCCAAGGGCCAAAACGAGGCCGCGCGCTCGCTGGGCATGAACGCCTTCCAGACGCTGCTCTACGTTATGATTCCGCAGACGTTCCGCAATGTCCTGCCTACGCTGACCAGCGAGTTTATCCTGCTTTACAAGGATACGTCGCTGCTCGCGGCCGTGGGCGTGGTCGAGATCGTCATGAACGCCCGTACCATCGTGGCCACGACGGGTTCCATTACGCCGTATGTGGTTGCCGCGCTGTTCTATCTGGTCATCACCCTGCCGCTTGCTCGCTTGGTGAGCGGTCTTGAGGCGAGGCTTCTGGGGACGGCCGAAACCAAGAAGAAGCGTCCCGCCAAGAGCGCTGGACAGGTCGTCGCGACGCCCGCCGACCACATCGCCGGTCTGTAAGGAGGTCCTATCATGAGCGAAACCAATAACTCGAACGAGGTCGTCGTCAGCATCAAGAATCTCCAGAAGGCCTTTGGCGACAACGTGGTCCTGCGCGATATCGATCTGGATGTGCACAAGGGTGAGGTCGTTGTGGTCTTGGGCCCCTCGGGCTCGGGCAAGTCGACGATGCTTCGCTGCATCAATCGTTTGGAGCATCCCACGAGTGGCTCGATTATCGTTGAGGGCGTGGATGTGTGCGCCAAGGGTGTCGACCTCAACAAAGTGCGTACGCACCTGGGCATGGTCTTTCAGCAGTTCAACCTGTTCCCGCACCTGTCGGTCAAAAAGAACGTCATGCTTGCGCAGCAAAAGGTGCTCAAGCGCAGCAAGGAAGAGGCCGAGAAGATCGCCGTCGAGGAGCTCACCAAGGTCGGTCTGGCCGAGCGCATCGATTTTATGCCGAGTCAGCTTTCGGGCGGTCAGCAGCAGCGCGTGGCCATCGCCCGCGCCCTGTCGATGAATCCACACGTGATGCTCTTTGACGAGGCCACGTCGGCGCTTGACCCCGAGCTTGTCCGCGACGTCCTGGGCGTCATGCGCGACCTGGCACGTGACGGTATGACCATGATCGTGGTGACCCACGAGATGGGCTTTGCCCGCGATGTCGCCGACCGCGTCGTCTTTATGGACGGCGGCGTCATTGTGGAAGAGGGTACGCCGAGCGAGGTCTTCGACCACCCCAAGAGCGAGCGCACCAAGGCGTTCTTGGGCAATATCTCGTAGCTGGTTCATGCGGCTGGCATTACAGAAAACGGGGCTGGACATGAATCCAGTCCCGTTTTTTGTTGGGATGTCGATAATGTAGCGTGAGCCCCTTCTGTCGGGCTCGGTGGTGCTGCTAGGCCAGCTCGGCGCCAAGGGCACGGCAGGCCGCCTCGCCCTCATCGTCGGGCGCATCGTAGCAAATGACGGAGTCCACGACGTTGACTCCGGCCTCGTCGGCGTCGGCCTTCCAGTTGTCCATCCACTCGCCCTCGGCCCACGAATAGGAGCCAAAGAGGACGACCTTCTTGTCGCCGAGGGTCTCCTTGACCTCGTCCCACATAGGCTGAAACTCGTCATACTCAAGCTCCTCGGAGCCCATGGCGGGGCAGCCGAAGGCGAAGGCATCATATTCGGCGGCCTTGTCGGCAGAGAAGTCGGCGCAGGGGATGACCTCAGTCTCGGCCCCCGCGGACGTGGCGCTTTCGGCGACGAGGTTTGCCATGGCCTCGGTATTGCCCGTGCCGCTCCAGTAGACGACGGCGATCTTGCTCATGTTTTGTCCTTTCGGTCGTGCGGCGCTTGCCGCGGCTTGTACGTTCTATCGGGTTGCCTGGGCAAGTTGCGCCAGGCTGCAGCCCTGCTGATAGATAAAAGTGAAGTATTGGGTGCAGGCACGGTAGGCATCAAACGTCGCAAGCGCCTGCTCGACATTTGCGTAGACCTTCCAGGCCCCAAAGACCTTGTAGTTCTCGCCGCGCTGGACGATAAATTCGTGCACGTCGTCGTAGGGATATCCAAGGAAGTAGCCTATTTCGTGCGGAAACTCGCAGGTGCAGTCTTTGCTGCAGCTAGCTTGCTGGGGTAGTGCGCATCGAGTCTGGCTGCAGGCGCATTCCGCGACGTTATTGCTCGCGAGCGTGATGCGTGATGCCAAATGCACAAGGCATGCCGAAAGGTCTCTCGTGTCGTAGCCTTCCGAGGTGAGCGCCGTTTGGACGCGAGGGTCTGCGAAATAGGTGGTGAGGCTTTTGGCTCGGTACGCGTACACGAGCGCTCCGCAGGGCCGCCAGACCAAAACACTCAGGTGGATGCCGAGCGGGTCAAGCTCGCGATTGCACTGGGCGATAACGTTGAGCAGGCGTGCTCGGCGTTCTGCAATGGTTTCGGTTGTGGTCGAGCCGTCCCCGTGGGCGTAGGTGCCTGGATAGGTAAAGAGCGATGCCGGCTTGATGCCCGCGAGCGTGGGAGAGCAGTTGCGCACGACTGCCGCCTGAAACGTTGGGATGTCTATGGTTCGAGTCACGGCGCTCCTTACGGATCTAAACTGTTAGCCTAGGAAAACTTATACACGAAAGTAAGCCATGGTCAACAAAAAAGTTTGAAGAGGGAAACTAATTGACCGAACAGACATGATTTTGGGTTAAGATGGGGGCACCCCATGGGGGTATCTAGATAGTGCTACTTGAAAGGGGAGCGCATGAGTGACTTGCTCAACCCTGCGAATCTCATCGTGCTGGCCGTCATTGCCGTCGGCATGTTTTTTGGACTGCGTCGCATTGCCGCTTCGACACACGGGAAGAGTTGCTGCAGCGATGGTACGAGCGGCAAGAAGGCCAAAAAGGTTGTTGTGGTGGATACCGATGCGTCACACTATCCCTATAGCGATGAGCTGCTCATCGGCGGCATGAACTGTGACGGCTGCGCTCAGAACGTAGCCAATGCCCTCAATGCGCTGGATGGCGTGTGGGCAACGGTGACGTATGCGGACCACACGGCACGCGTGCGCTCTAAGCAGCCGGTTGATCGTGGTGTCCTCGAGACGGCCGTGAAAGACGCGGGCTACTACGTCATGACGCTGTAAGCGCCGCCCTGGATGCGCTTCCTTGGCTAGGCTCGTCCGCGCAGTTCGATGTCTTGGATGTCGTCGAAGTCGATGGCGATGTCTCGGAGCTTGAGGAGCTTGAAGGCGGGGAGCGCCTCGTCGAGGATGCCGGTGCGGCTGCGATAGCCGTATGTATCGTAATAGGTGACACGAACCAAGTCGCCACGTTTGAGACCCTCGAGCTTTTTAGAAAGTACGAGGGCTTTTTCTTCCGTGAGCTCACGTTTTGACTCGACGGTGATTTCCTGCTTGCGCACGAGTTCGTAGTATCCCGTGAGGGCGGCAAAGGGCATAAACTGTGCGGCGCGGTTGGCGCGCACGGCACCGTTGGCAGTGAGGTTGGGGTCGGCGGCGCGACGTCTGCCCTCGGGGTCCGCCAGGCGCTCGAAGGCGGTCGGCGGGCGCACGGGCTGCTGCTTGGGTTTAGGCACGATGTCCTCCAACTTGGCCGTTGCGTTCGCGCGCGGTGGCGCCGGCGGTAAAGCTTAATCCCTTGACGAGCGCGTTCTTGCCGTACTTGCCTTTCACGGCCAGGACGGCGCGCGCCAGGTCGCGCTCGCGCTCATCGGCCTCGATATCGCTGAACAGATCGATGGTGGCAAATTCCTCGGGCACAA
Organism: Collinsella sp.; assembly: GCA_018363345.1. Lineage (GTDB taxonomy): Bacteria > Actinomycetota > Coriobacteriia > Coriobacteriales > Coriobacteriaceae > Collinsella. The sequence goes on from JAGZNZ010000015.1 coordinate 27,550, forward strand.
GATTGCCAAATCCCAGGTTGATGCGCTTGACCGGTCGTTTGGGATCGACCGTTTGTGCCCAAAGGTCATCGAAATACCCCATGATTTTCTTAAACGAATTAGTGCGCTCGGGCAGCTTTCGCGAGGCGTTGGAGTGCGCAAAGAGTGCGGCATAGCCACCACGCGGTTTGCCGCCATGCTCTCCCACAAAGATGCCATCGATTGCCTGCGCTTCGCGCACCAGGCGACGCCTTTCGTCATCGCGCTGGACGGGCTTGGGAGCACGGGGCGCGAGCTCGGGGCCGTCGGTCGCTGCCGGCTCGATGCCCGAGGTACTCGAGCGCAAGTGTCCGCAGCCGTCTATATACTGCGCCGTGCCGCTGGCGTTGAGCCGGCGTATGTCGGCGCGCTCGCTCGCGTAGCCCACAAAGAGCGAGATGCTGTCGCAGACCACGTGCTTATCGACTAGATCCAACACGGCGTTGTCGACCATTTCGCGCAAGACGGTGTAGGCCTGCTCGTAGGCATAGCCCTTCGAGAGCACCTGTCCTGTGGTGGTCGAGGTCGCTTGCGGGCGATAGGCTTGGATATCGGCGATGGTTGTCGGCTCGCGCCCGAAGGCGTGGTCGATGAGATATTCGGCGTTGACGCCGAGTTCGTCGTAGAGCAGGTTCTCGTCGAGTGCGGCGACGCCCATCAGGTCGTAGACGCCGTATTTCTCGAGACGGGCCGCCACGCCGGGGCCGATGCCCCAGATGTCGGTGATGGGGCGATGGGGCCAGATCTCCTTGCGAAAGGTCCCGTCGTCGAGTATGCCGATGCGGCTGGGTACGTGCTTGGCGGTAATGTCGAGCGCTACCTTGGCCTGGAATAGGTTGGGGCCGATGCCGACCGTCGCCGTGATGCCGGTGCGCGCCAAGACCTCGTCGCGCAGCGTGCAGGCGAACCTTTCCGCATCGGTGTGATAGAGGTCCAGATAGGGCGTCACGTCGATAAAGCATTCGTCGATGGAGTAGACGTGAATGTCTTGCGGACTCACGTATTCCAGATAGATGCCGTAGATTTGCGCCGACACCTCCATGTAGTGCTGCATGCGCGGTACGGCCTTGATGCAGTCGATGCCGTCGGGAATCTCGAACAGACGGCAGCGGTTGTGTATCCCGAGGTCCTTCATAGCCTGTGTGATGGCGAGGCAGATGGTCGTGCGCCCGCGCGATTCGTCGGCAACGACCAGGCATGTAGTGAGTGGGTCGAGTCCGCGGTCGACGCACTCGACACTGGCGTAAAACGTCTTGAGGTCGATGCAGATGTAGGTGTGCTGCTCGTGCGCCATCCGTGCCTCCCATCAAACACATGTTCTTATCGAATACCTGTTCGATAATACCTGCTCGACCGGACACCGTCAAAACCTGTCCCTATTTGGCAGGTATGGTCGTGCGGTTGCATCGGGTTTTTAACGCAGCCCTAAAGAGCGCGAAACAGCTCGGAAAAGCTCGCTTCGTAGCATGAGCCTATTGAACGATACCGCCTATACGCACGGAAGGGTTGTGGGAAAGATGGTCAATTATGGGTTTGGTATGCCGACGCGCCTTGTTGCGGATGGAGATGTGGCTCGCTGGTGCGGGCGATTGGTCGCTCACTACGGTGGCACCAAGGCGCTGGTTGTACTGGGCGGTGACAAGCATACGCGCGATGAGCTCGTCTCGGCAGCACTCGGCTCGCTTGATCGAGCTCTGCTCGAACGCGTGCTTTTTCGCTGCGGCTCGGTTGAAGGCGACGGGGGAGACGAGCTGATCGACGAGGCCGTGGCCCTGGCGACCGATGAGGGCGTGGACTTTGTCCTGGCGATCGGCGATGCCGATACGGCGGGCTTTGCGCGCGAACTCGCTCGTCGCATGGCCGTACTCGATGCCGGCGAAGACGGTTTTGCCCCTTATGGATGTATCGTCTCGGAGGGCAAAGTGCCTGCCGTCGTGGGGGCCGGCGAGGTTCCCGTTTTTGCCATCATCGCGCCCGAACTGCTGGAGGGCATCGGGTTTCCTCTGCGTGAGTTGCTCGGTAACGTCTGCGCTGCGGCCTAATATTTGGCATAAAGGGATAGGTTATTTTTGATTGGTAAAGCGTTTGACCTGCCAAATTAAACCTGTCCCTTTTTGGTCGGTTGCCGTTTGGGGGCCGATTGGCAACGCTCGCTGATTATAGTCTTGACCTGCGCTAGAATAGTGGCATCTGAATGTCCGGGCGCATGGAGGCGTGCGCCCGTATGCTGAGGAGGACTCTATGGCAACTGTTGCCGCACCTATCGATGCTACGTCGACTGCCGCTTGGAAGGCGCTCGAGGCCCATCAGGAGAAGCTCGAGGCCGAGGGTATCGACCTCAAGGCCTGGTTCGCCGCCGATGCCGAGCGCGTGAACAAGCTGAGCTTTGACGCCGGTGACCTGCACTTCGACCTGTCCAAGAACCTGGTGACTGATGAGACCGTCAAGCTGCTGTGCGATCTTGCCCGCGAGGTGAAGCTCGAGGAGCGCCGCGACGCCATGTTCTCCGGCGAGCACATCAACACCACCGAGGACCGCGCCGTCCTGCACACCGCGCTGCGCCGCCCGGCAAGCGAGAAGGGCCAGCTCATCGTCGACGGCCAGGACGTCGTCGCCGACGTGCACGAGGTTCTCGACCGCATGTATGCCTTCGCCGAGCGCGTGCGCTCCGGTGAGTGGAAGGGTGTTACCGGCAAGAAGATTGAGCACCTGGTGTCCATCGGCATCGGCGGCTCCGATCTGGGCCCGGTCATGGCCTACGAGGCCTTGCGTCCCTATGCCGACGCCGGTATCGATTGCCGCTATATCTCCAACATCGATCCCAACGACCAGGCCGAGAAGCTCAAGGGTCTGGATCCCGAGACCACGCTCGTGATCATCGTCTCTAAGACCTTCACCACGCTCGAGACCCTCACCAACGCCCGCGAGGTCAAGACCTGGATGCTCGAGCAGCTCAAGGCTCAGGGCGCCATCGACGGCTCCGATGAGCAGAACGCCGAGGCCGTGGCCAAGCACTTTGTCGCCGTTTCCACCGCACTCGAGAAGGTCGAGGCCTTCGGCATCGACCCCGCTAACGCTTTTGGTTTCTGGAACTGGGTCGGTGGCCGCTACTCTGTCGACTCCGCCGTGGGCCTGTCGCTGATCGTCGTGCTCGGCCCCGAGCGCTTCCAGCAGTTCCTCGAGGGCTTCCACGCCATCGACGAGTACTTCTGCAACACGCCGCTCGAGAACAACGCCGTCGCGCTGATGGGCCTGCTCAACGTCTGGTACGTCAACTTCTTCGGTTCCAAGAGCCACGCCGTGCTGCCGTACTGCCAGTACCTGCACCGTTTCCCGGCCTACCTGCAGCAGCTCACCATGGAGTCCAACGGCAAGCACGTCCGCTGGGACGGCAGCGCTGTGACCTCCGATACCGGTGAGATCTTCTGGGGCGAGCCCGGCACCAACGGTCAGCACGCCTTCTACCAGCTGCTGCACCAGGGCACCGTGGTGGTTCCGGCCGATTTCATTGCCTTCGCCAATACCGCCAACCCCGCAACCGACAGCGGTCAGGACGTGCACGAGCTGTTCCTGGGCAACTTCCTGGCCCAGACCAAGGCGCTCGCCTTTGGTAAGACGGCCGATGAGGTGCGCGCCGAGGGCACGCCCGAGCAGATCGTCCCGGCCCGCTGCTTTGAGGGCAACCGTCCGACGACCTCGATCTTCGGTGACACGCTGACCCCGTTTGCGCTCGGCGAGCTCATCGCCCTGTACGAGCACATCACGTTTGTCGAGGGCACGGTCTGGGGCATCGACTCCTACGACCAGTGGGGCGTTGAGCTGGGCAAGCAGCTTGCCAAGCAGATCACCCCGGCCTTCCACGACGACGCTGCCAAGGCCGAGCAGGACGCTTCGACCCAGGCGCTCATCGAGTTCTACCGCGCTCACCGCAAGTAGTTTTTACGGCCGAGCTGGCTTATGGCTGAAAGGGGCCCGTATCCGTTGGGATACGGGCCCTTGCTATTTGGATAGGATGGAATGTATCGGGAGGCGCCTCGACGGGCATCGCAATCGTCGAAGGCGCGCCGTTCATGTTCGGGACAATATGACTTTTTACCCGTTGCAGACAGAGCCGCCGTGGGTGTTCTGTATGATGGCTCAGACAAGGTTGTTCAATGATGGGGAGGCATATATGGCAATCAAAGCCATCGCAATGGATATCGACGGTACACTCACCAACGACCAAAAGGTCATCAGCCCGCGTACGCGCGAGAAGCTGCTCGCGGCGCAGGAGTCGGGCATTAAGCTCATCTTGGCTTCGGGCCGTCCCGCATGGGGGCTGCACGCCTTGGCGCAGGAGCTCGACCTTCAAAACCATGATGGTCTGCTAGTTGCCTTTAATGGCGCGCACGTGGTCGACGCTCAGACCGATGAGGTCCTTTTTGATCAGGCCATGCCGGCTGACGAACTGCACCGTCTGATTGATCATCTGCGCAATTTCGACGTGATTCCTATGATTTCGCTCGGTCGCGATTTGCACGTCGAGGACTCGTACCATTGCATGATCACGCTGCCTGACGGCTCGCAGAAAAACATCGTCAAATACGAGCGCGATGCGTGCGACCTTAAGATCCGTGAGGTCGAGAGCTTGCATGAGGTCGTGGACACTTGTCCCGTGGATAAGCTGCTGACGGCGGGCGATCCAGCCTACCTGCAGGCGCATTACGAGGAGATGTATGCGCCCTTTAAGCAGACGCTTTCGGGCATGTTTACGGCCGACTGGTACTTTGAGTACACGGCGCCCGGTATCGACAAGGCCCACGCGCTCGAGGGTGCCCTGCCCAAGCTCGGCATCGATGCCAGCGAGGTCGTTTCGTTTGGCGACGGCCAGAATGACAAGTCCATGATTGAGTGGGCGGGTACCGGTGTTGCCATGGGTAACGCCGTCGACGAGGTCAAGGCTGTGGCGCAGATGGTGACCGCCAACAACAACGAAGATGGCATTGCGGTGGCACTTGACCAGCTGCTGGGTTAGAATCGCCGATAGTGCATGGTTCGGGCGTCCGCTTGCGGGCGCCTTTTTGTTAGGGAGGGTGCCGTGTCCGCATTTCCGTTCGACGCCGTTATCTTTGACATGGACGGCGTCATTGTCGATACCGAGTATTACTATCTGGGCGAGACTGCCGCGTTTGCCAATGAGCTTGGGCTTAACCTGACTCAAGAGGAGTTGAATGGGCAGGTTGGTACCTCGCATCAGTTCTTCCTGCATATGCTGATCGATTGGTTTGAGCGTGCCGGTAAGGGACATTTCACTGGCGAGGAAGCGTTGGCCCGTTGGGACGAGTGGGCGCATAAGCGTCCGCGCGACTATCAGGCTTTGATTAACCCAGGCGCCGTGGATACGATTCGAGAGCTGCCGCGCCGTGGCGTTCGCGTGGCGCTTGCCAGCTCGTCTCCCATGGATAGCATCGAGGAAGTGCTCAATGCGTGCAGACTGTCGGATGCCTTTGAGTATGTGGTGAGCGGCGAGCAGTTTAAGGAGAGCAAGCCCGAGCCCGACATCTACCTGCATGCGCTGGACCTGCTGGGGCTGCCCGCGAATCGCTGCTGCTGCGTTGAGGATTCGGTGCCTGGCATCACTGCCGGCAAGCGAGCCGGCCTGACAGTCATTGCCAAGCGCGAGGAGCGCTTCGGCTTTAGCCAGGATGCCGCGGATAAGATTATCGATCAGCTGCCGGACCTGCTGGAACTCGCGTAGGACTTTGCCACCGCGTTCGTCTTGGTCGCATGTGGTATGGAGGACTTCTGGGGGCCACGGAGCGCCGATTTTGAATAGTTGAGCGGTCCCGGGAAGTCGAATTGTTGTCTTCCCGGGACCCTGTGGGCAAAAAAAGCCAAATATGAGTACTGTCACTATTTTGGTAACAGTGAAATTATGCTTTTGAGGCCCTAGCTGAGTGTCTGGGATCGATAAAAGCCTGGATTAGACGGCTTTCGACATGTTAAAACGCCCTGATAATGAACGGCTGTACATTATCAGGGCGTTCTTTTACCGCAAAATAATGCTACTAGCATTGCAACAGTACTCATATTTGATGTTTTTTGCCCACCGGGGTCATTGGAAGTCAAATATGGAGCGCGAATTTGCCAAAACGATCGATTCGACGCCCTCCGCGGCGCAGTTTTTAAGTTCGGCGATGTGCCGGGAGACGCTTTTTAGCGATGTGATGAGCTGCCGTGCGTTTATATCTGCTTGCGCTTCGGCTGGAGCGTCGGTTTCGAGTAGCAGGCGGTCGAGTGGAATCTGTCGGGCATATTCGCGGCCGCGCTTGGTGGCGAGCATACGCTCGTTCACGGAAAAATAGCAGCTTGCGTTTCGCGCGCGGACGAGTTCGTCCGAAGTACCGTTAAACCAGTGGAAGATGATAGCGGGGGAGTCGGAGATTGGGATGAGTAATCCGTGCGATTCGAGGACGTCCAGTACGGTTCCTGCCGAACGAACGGCGTGAATTGATATCACGCGCCCGGCAAGAGGACGCTGCGCGAGCGCATCGCAGAGCTGGTCGAGTGCCTGTATTTGAAGTGGTTCGCTTCCGGCAAAGCGCGCGGAAAAGTCGAGTCCCACCTCGCCGATCAAGCGTTCTTGTGCAGCGACTTCGCAAAGCAGATTGATTTCAGCGTTGCCACATCGTCCGTCGGCGAGCCACCAGGGATGGAGGCCGATGCCGGCAAAGATATTTGAACGGCCGCAGGCGCGCTTCTTGGCGCGTGCAAAGTCGTGCGGATCGACGCCGCAGTCAAATAGAATCAGGCCCAGCGCCGTTGCCTCATCGGCAACGGCGTCCGGGTGAGCCATTAAATCAAGATGGCAGTGTGCATCAAATAACCGGGGCTCCATCTCGGCGCGCTCCGCTAGTCTAGGCGCTGGCCATCGGAGCGTACGCGTTCGGTGCCGCGCCCACTGATCTGGCGGATAACCTCGCCGGCGATCATCTGGCCCATGATGGGCGGCATAAAGCTGGCGGTTCCCAGCTCGGTGCGCTCGTGGATGTTGGAAGGGTCGCGGGGCTGTGTCTTAACCGATTCCTCGCAGCTAAACAGTACATGTAGGCTCTTGATTCCGCGCTTCTTACATTCTTTGCGCATGATGCGGCTCATGGGGTCACGTACCGTATCGAAAATGTCGGCAAATCGGAGGCACTCGGGATGGAGTTTGTTGGCCCCGCCCATGGAGCTAACCAAACGGATGTCGTGGTCCTGAGCATATTTGGCAATGGTGAGCTTGGCCGAGATGGTGTCGATGGCGTCGATGACGTAGTCAAGTTTGCCGTCCGTCTGCTCCAAAACGCTCGCGAAAAACTCGTCGATGTTGTCGCTCAGCAGGTATTCGGTACGCTTGATGACGGTAGCGGCTGGATTGATGTCGTGGATCATGGCTTCCATAACATCGATCTTGCGCTTGCCGATGGTGCTGTGAAAGGCGATGGCCTGGCGATTGATATTGCTGGGCGCGATGATGTCCTTGTCCAGAATGACGAAATGACCGATGCCGCCGCGGGCGAGTGCCTCGCAGCAATTGGAGCCCACGCCACCGCAGCCGAGCACCAGCACTGTGGAGTTGGCGAGCTTATCGAGTGCCTCGCGGCCCATGATGATCTCGAGCTTGGTGTCGCGTGTCTCGTTGGGAGTTGCGGCTGCGGTTTCGGTCATAGACATCCTCCGATGGGGAAGCGAATCGTGTTTTAGCTATCGCCATTATAGGTAATCGCCCATAGGTTGCGATGGCGCTTACTTTGATGTGGTTTGAAGCATTTCGATTAGATAGTTAGACAAACATCTAAATATCGAGTATAGTGTGCGCGTCATGAGGGGTGCTGAGAGGAGGTCTTATGCCGGGAGAGGGTTTTAAGGCGCTGGCCGATCCTACGCGGCGGCGCATTTTGGAACTGCTGCGCGAGGGCAATTGCACGGCGGGGGAGCTTGCCAAGCATTTCGATATCAGTAAGCCGTCGCTGAGCCATCACTTGGCGACGCTTAAAAACGCCGGGTTGGTGACCGACGAGCGCCATGGCCAAAACATCGTATACAGCTTAAACACCACCGTCATGCAGGATTTAATTGGCTGGTTTATGGGTTTTACAAACAATGAAGGTGATAAGGATGAATAACGAAAACAAGGGCATTCACCCCACAGGGGTATCGTCGCGCGTGTGGATTGCGCTGGTCGCTCTGTGCGTCGCCAATGTCGTAGCGCACCTCATGGTGATGCCGAGCTTGCCTGCGCAGATTCCCACGCACTGGGGCGCGAACGGCGCTGTCGACGGTTGGGGTCCTAGCTGGATGGCCTCCGCGCTCGGCGTGCTGCCTCTGGCGCTTCTCGCAATGTTCTGCGTGGTGCCGCGCATCGATCCCAAAGGTGAGGCATATCGAACCTCGGGTAAGTTCTATCAGGGCTTCGTAATTGCCTTCACCTTGTTCATGTGCGCCATAAGCTGGCTGGGAGAGCTTACGGTCTGGGGCGTGGTGCCGGCGGTCGGTTCGGTCAACGTGCTGATTTCCGGTGCTGTCGGTTTGCTGTTCATTGGTGTGGGTAACTACTTGCCGCGTGTGAAGCAGAACTATACGCTCGGTATCAAGACGCCCTGGGCGCTTGCCGATCCCGAGAACTGGCGCCGTACGCAGCGTTTTGGCGGTGCCTGCTTTATGGTGCTGGGTATTGGCCTGATTGTGATGGGCGTGGCGGGTAGCGTGCTTTCGAGTGAAGTCGTCGCCGCGGTGATTGCGGTGCTGGCGTTTGGTTCAGCTGGCGCTGCCTACGTCTATTCGTATCTGCTGTGGCGCAAATCGCAGCGAGCCGTTCGCTAAGGTTGCGGAAAACTAGCGTACGCAGTTCATAGTGTGTTCCGGGGGACTTTTCCCAGGTAGTATTAGGGGGTGTGGGCAACCATGCCCCTTTTTCGTTAAATTTCAGAGCTGGTTACCTCATTTCGTTTCCACTAAAACGAAAACAAGAATAGGGAAACAGCAGGTAGAAAGGATAAAACAGGCAAATGGCGGAGTTTATCTACCAGATGTATCAGGCTCGTAAGGCCCATGGCGACAAGGTGATTCTTGACGACGTGACCCTGAGCTTCTACCCCGGTGCCAAGATCGGTGTCGTGGGTCCTAACGGCATGGGTAAGTCGACCCTGCTCAAGATCATGGCTGGCATCGAGGAGGTCTCCAACGGCGATGCCAGGCTCACCCCCGGCTACACCGTGGGCATCCTGCAGCAGGAGCCGCCGCTCGATGACGACAAGACCGTTATCGAGAACGTGCGCATGGCGTTTGGCGACATGATCGCCAAGGTCGATCGCTTCAATAAGATCGGCGAGGAGATGTGCGACCCGGATTGCGACATGGACGCCCTCATGGCCGAGATGGGCAAGCTCCAGGACGAGATCGACGCCGCCGACGGCTGGGATATCGATTCCAAGCTCGGCCAGGCCATGGACGCCCTGCAGCTGCCCGATTCCGACATGCCGGTTAACGTGCTTTCCGGCGGCGAGCGCCGTCGCGTGGCCCTGTGCAAGCTGCTACTCGAGGCTCCCGACCTGCTGCTGCTCGACGAGCCCACGAACCACCTGGACGCTGAGTCGATCCTGTGGCTCGAGCACTTCCTGCATAACTATCAGGGCGCGGTGCTTGCCGTCACACACGATCGCTACTTCCTGGATAACGTTGCCGAGTGGATCTGCGAGGTCGACCGCGGTCACCTTTATCCCTACAAGGGCAACTACTCCACGTATCTGGAGACCAAGGCCGCCCGTATCGAGGCTCAGGGTAACCGCGATGCCAAGCTCGCCAAGCGCATGGAGGCCGAGCTCGAGTGGGTGCGCAGCTCGCCCAAGGCTCGCCAAGCCAAGAACAAGGCCCGCCTGGCTCGCTACGAGGAGATGGAGGCCGAGGCCCGCGCAAGCCAGAAGCTCGACTGGACCGACATCCGCATCCCTGTGGGCCCGCGTCTGGGCAACAAGGTGCTCGAGGCCCATCATCTGCACAAGGAGTTCGATGGCCGTGTGCTCATCGACGACCTTTCGTTTACCCTGCCGCGCAACGGCATCGTGGGCGTCATCGGCCCCAACGGTGTCGGTAAGACCACGCTGTTCAAGACGATTGTGGGTCTGGAGCCGCTGACTTCGGGCGAGCTTGAGGTGGGTGAGACCGTCAAGATCTCCTATGTCGACCAGAACCGTTCCGGCATCGACCCCGATAAGAACTTGTGGGAGGTCGTCTCGGACGGCCTGGACCACATGATGGTCGGCGAGACCGAGGTTCCGAGCCGTGCTTATGTGGCGAGCTTTGGCTTTAAGGGCCAGGACCAGCAGAAGCGCGCTGGCGTACTCTCCGGTGGCGAGCGCAACCGTCTGAACTTGGCGCTTACGCTCAAGCAGGGCGGCAACCTGCTGCTCCTCGACGAGCCCACGAACGACCTCGACGTCGAGACGCTGTCCTCGCTCGAGGCGGCGCTGCTCGAGTTCCCGGGCTGCTCGGTGGTCATTAGCCACGATCGTATGTTCCTGGACCGCGTTGCCACGCACATCCTGGCGTGGGAGGGCACCGATGAGAACCCGGGCAACTGGTATTGGTTTGAGGGCAACTTCGAGGCCTATCAGGCCAACCGCATCGAGCGCCTGGGCGAGGACGCAGCCCAGCCGCATCGTATCCACAGGAAACTTACCAGGGACTAGTTTGATGTGGCAAAGGGACAGCCCCTTTGTCACACGAACTTATGCTCAACCTGGGAAAATAAAAAAACGCGGCGAACGTTTTTGTGACGTTCGCCGCGTTTTGCTATTCGTTGGATTCTTCAACCTTGTCGACGGTCCAGGTGGCTCCGAGGCCTCCGGTGGTGTTGCGGCGGATGCGCACGGTGACTTCGTGGCGCTCGCCGGCCTGCGTGTAGCGCAGGGGGAAGATTGCGCGGTTTCGCGCGGCCTCGATGGTGCCGCGTTCGCGGGCGATCCAGTAGTACTCGCCGACGATGCCGAGCGTGTCGGCGCCGTAGGGGAGATAGGTCGACAGCTGGTGTAGCAACGGGCCGGGGCAGAAGACCTCGGTTGCGAAATCGACGGGGAAGTCCTCGGGGATGGTCGGTGCTGTGGGTGCGGATGCGGACTCGATGACGGGTGCAGACTCGGGCGCCGGTTCTGGCTTAACTGCGGAATCTGTCGGTTCCACGGAGACGGATGTGTCTTCAGTCTCGGTTTTGGCGTCGGCTTGCGGGGCGTCCTCTGCCTCGACAGACGGCTTTGTCTCGACCGGCGTGGATGCCATGGTGGTGATGCCGGCGTTGGCGTTCTCGGGGTCATAGACGACCGTGAGCGAGATGGCGGGCTGCGGTGCCTCGGGCTCCGATGCCGCCTCGGTAGCGTCCTGTTCTGCGAGTTCTTCGGGCTGATCGTCCTCGGCCTCGTTGCCAAAGACATCGCTGTTTTGGAGCGCAGGCGTCTCGGGTTGGTCAGCGGCTTCTTCGGTTGTCGACTTGGGCGCTTCGTTGAGCTCCACAGTTGCTTCCTGCTCGGATATGACTTCGGGATCGGTCGTGGCGGCGATTTCGGGTTCGGCTTCTGCTGCTACCTCAATAGCGACTTCGATCTCTGTCTCGGGCTCGGGCTCCGGAGCGACTTCGGCCACGGACTCGGGCTCGGGACGCTTAACGTGCTTGGGACGCACGGCCTTCAGGTCCTTCTCGCCGCGCTTTTTCTTTTTGTAGGACTGCTTGGCGCCCTTGGTGGCCTTGGGCTTGTCCTCGCCCTTGGCAAGTGCGGCATCCCATGCCTCGTTGGCGATGACCGTGGCATACAGGCGACCGCCCTTAAAGACAGTCAGCTTAATGCAGTCGTCGAGTTCCTCGAGCAATTCGCGCGTGGACTCGAAGCCCAGGTCATAAGCAGCCATGTCGCCAGCGGCGAGAGCCTCCTCGACCTGCGTCATAAACGTTTGCTTACCGCATCCGATTGCATCGCGCAGCAGGCGATACAGATAGATGTGGTTGCCCAGCGAAAGCGTGGGCGTAACTATTGTCTTGCTCATGGCAAATCTCCTCTTTACACATGTAAAGCATCTTACCATCGCATGGCGCTCGCCATGACGGCGCCCAAGGCAAACGGGCGCGACCGTTGCCGGTTCGCGCCCGTTGTACAGGTCGGTTATCTGTGAGAGGCAAATGTGCTTAGTTGCCCGATGCCGTGCCTTGGCTCGAGTTGCCAGATGCCGTGCCGGACGCGGTTCCGCTCGAGCTGTTCGAGCTGTTGGTGTTACTGCTGTCTGTTGTGCCCGTTCCCGAAGTGGTGTCGCTCGTCTGGTCGCCCGTGCTCGACTGCGAACCGTCAGCCGTTTGGCTTGAGTTGGTCGTGCCGGACGGCGAGCTACTGTTGGCCGTAGAGGAATCGGTGCCCTGCGATTGGTTTTGGGTGTTCGAGGACGAATTGGCAGAGGCAGAGCTGTCTTGCGTGTCGTCCGTCTGTGCCTGCTGATCCTGCGACTGGGTGTTGCCATTTGCATCGCTCTCGGTCGTGCGCGACGACAGGATTGGCTCGGGACGCTCGCCCAGACCCTCACCGGCAGTGGTGATAAGGATGGCACCGGCGCAGGCGATGACCGCGACGATGGCGATGGCGATCGAGAAGATGATGACCTTCTTTTGCGTCTGGCTGCGCTCTGCCGCCGCCTTGGCGCGCAGGCTGTTGGGGGCGACGCGCGCCGTGGTCGCGCGCCCCGCAATCTGGCGCATCTCCTGCGTGGTCGCGGCTCCGCCCAGGTGCTCCTCGGCATTAAATTCAACGGGCTCGTAGACGCCGGCAGGGTAGTCGACAGCGGCATGCGTGCCTTTGATTGCTTCGGCGCTGGCGGAGATAAAGTGGCGATAGACCTGCGAGGACACAACAGTGATGACTGAGCTCACAGCGGCACCAATTACTGAACCAGCGATGCCGATTTTGGAAGCAAGTGCGACGCTCGTGGCGGCAGCTGCGGCGCCGGCGATGATTTGGGGAATGGAAATGTCGTCGAACAGGCCCTTTTTGGGCGCGATGGCCATGGTCTGTCCGATGGAATGGTTTTCGTGAACGCCGTTGTTGAGCGCGGCCGGTGTCATGACGCGCGTGCGCGGCGCGTCAGTGTACTTGGTTGTCATACGGGGTCCTCCCGGTGTAAATCTGCTTCGTTTCGTGTAGCCATCAGGGTACCCACCAGATGTGAATCGTACGTGACATTTAACAGATACCATCAACTCATCAATTGCTCACCAAGTTGGTGGGATGCGGCTACACCCGGCGGTTGAACTACAATAGGGCTTGCTAATAGTGTTGAATAGCGTCTACGCACGGGAGCATTCTTATGAATCTTCACCTTTCTCAGTCTGATGGCTTTTTGCGTGTGGCGGCGGCGTCGCCGCAGATTCGCGTGGCCGATGTCGAGGGCAATGCCGAGGTTGCGCTGGCGGCTGTTCGCGATGCTGCCGGGCGTGGCGTTCGCGCGCTGGTGTTGCCCGAGCTTAACCTAACCGGCTATACCGCGGCCGACCTGTTCCATAACCGCACGCTGCTGCATGCCTGTGAGGCGGCGCTTGTGCGCATCCTCGACGAGACGCGTGACCTGCCGATCGTCTTTACCGTTGGCTTGCCCGTTGCGGTGGCAGAAAACATCTACAACTGCGCCGCCGTGTGCTGCGCGGGCGAGCTTTTGGGCCTCACGGCCAAGAAGCATCTGCCCAACTATGGCGAGTTCTACGAGCGCCGCTGGTTTGCTCCGGCGCCCGCAGATCCTGTATGGGTCGAGTTTGCCGGTCAGGGTCCGGTCCCGTTGGGCTCGGGGCTTGTCTACCGTTGCTGTGATGAGGGCGCCGAGGACCTGGTGCTGGGCGTTGAGGTCTGCGAGGACCTGTGGGTGCCGGCGCCTCCTTCGACCGAGATGGCGCTTGCCGGTGCGACGGTGATTCTCAACCCGTCGGCTTCGGACGAGATTATCGGTAAGGCAGACTATCGCCGCAGCCTCATCTCCAATCAGAGTGCGCGCCTGTACTGTGCCTATGCGTATGCAGACGCGAGCGAGGGCGAGTCCACGACCGATATGGTCTTTGCGGGCGAGAACCTCGTCTACGAAAACGGCTCCAAGCTCGCCGCGACCAAGCTGCTTACCTGCGACATGGCCATCGCCGACGTTGATCTTGACCGCCTGGTTGCCGAGCGCCGTCGTTCGACGACGTGGACGCGCGCGGACGATGCGCCGGAGGCCACGGCCGTTGAGTTTTCGTTTGAGGGCGTGTTGGCCGAAGAGCCTGTCCTGCGCGATGCCTGCGATATCGACCGCGTTTTCCCGCGCGCGCCCTTTGTACCGGCCGACCATGGTGACCTGGCCGAGCGCTGCGAGACCATCCTCGACCTGCAGACCGCCGGCCTCAAGACCCGCCTGGCCCATACGGGCACCAAGGCGGCCGTCATCGGTCTTTCGGGCGGCCTTGATTCTACACTGGCACTGCTCGTGACGGTGCGTGCCTTCGATGCACTGGGGCTGCCGCGCACGGGTATCACGGCGGTCTCCATGCCCGGCTTTGGCACGACGCATCGCACTAAGTCCAACGCCGAGTCGCTCGCGCGCGACCTGGGCGTGAGCTTCCGCGAGGTTTCGATCCACGCGGCTGTGGAGCAGCACTTCAAGGACATTGAGCACGATCCGACCGTGCAGGACGTGACCTACGAGAACAGCCAGGCCCGCGAGCGTACGCAGATTCTGATGGATCTGGCCAACCAGGCTGGCGGTTTTGTCATCGGCACGGGTGACCTGTCGGAGTTGGCACTCGGCTGGGCTACCTATAACGGCGACCACATGAGCATGTACGCCGTCAACGCGAGCGTGCCCAAGACGCTTGTGCGTCATCTGGTGCGCTATGCGGCTGATGTCTTTGGCGGGCGTATTGCCGAGGTCTTGCTCGACATCCTCGATACGCCGGTGTCCCCTGAGCTTCTGCCGCCCACGGGCGACGGCGAGATTGCGCAGAAGACTGAGGATTTGGTGGGCCCGTACGAGTTGCACGACTACTTCCTCTACAACCTGCTGCGTTTTGGCTTTGAGCCGGGCAAGATCTACCGCATGGCGCTCAAGAGCTTCGAGGACGTCTACGACGCCAAGACCGTCCACACGTGGCTGCGTACGTTCTATCGTCGCTTCTTTGCCCAGCAGTTTAAGCGCAGCTGCCTGCCCGATGGTCCCAAGGTGGGCTCGGTGACGCTCAGCCCGCGCGGCGATTGGCGTATGCCGAGTGACGCCAGCTCGCGTCTGTGGCTCGCGCAGATCGACGCGCTCAATCCAGTTGACTAAGGTTGGCTAAATTGAACCAATACGGGGGTTGCAAGCGTTACACTTTTGCAATCTGATGGCCCGTATCGCGCGGCGCTCTTGTCGGAGCGCCGCGTTTTTATATCGGAAGGTGGCACCATGCAGGCATCGCAGCGTCTCGACCGCTTTGGCGCGGAGGTCTTCGCCTCGCTCAACAACAAGCTTCTCGCGCTGAAGGCTCAGGGCAAGACCATTTACAACATGAGCGTGGGCACGCCCGACTTTAAGCCGTACGACCACGTGGTCGAGGCGCTCACGCAGGCGGCCCAAGATCCCGAGATGTGGAAGTACGCCCTGCGCGACCTGCCTGAGCTTAAGCAAGCCGTGTGCGATTACTACGAGCGTCGCTTTGGCGTTTCGGGCATTACGCCGTCCATGGTGCAGTCGTGCAACGGCACACAGGAGGGCGTGGGTCATTTGGGCCTGGCTCTGCTCGATCCGGGTGACACCATTCTAGTTCCCGATCCGTGCTACCCGGTCTTTGAGGCGGGTGCGAAGATTGCCGATGCCAAGCTCGAGTACTATCCGCTGGTTGCCGAGCACAATTACCTGCCCTATGTGGCGGGCATCGATCCCGAGGTGGCCGATCGCGCCAAGTACATGATCGTTTCGTTGCCCGCGAACCCGGTCGGCTCGGTGGGCACGCCCGAGGTCTACGAGGAGATTATCGCCTTCGCGCGTGAGCACGATCTACTGATTGTTCACGACAACGCGTACTCCGATATCGTATTTGACGGCGAGCCGGGCGGAAGCTTTTTGCAGTATCCCGGCGCGCTCGAGGTGGGCGTGGAGTTCTTCTCGCTCTCCAAGTCGTTTAACGTCACCGGCGCGCGCATCGGCTTTTTGGTTGGTCGCGAGGACGTTGTCTCGGCCGTTGCCAAGCTGCGCAGCCAGATCGACTTTGGCATGTTCTTCCCGATCCAAAAGGCTGCCATCGCTTGCCTGAACGGTCCGCGCGATGAGGTCGAGGCACAGCGTCTGAAGTACCAGGAGCGCCGCGATGCCCTGTGCGACGGTCTTGAGGGCCTGGGCTGGGAGCGTCCCAACGCGCATGGCTCTATGTTTGTGTGGGCCAAGCTTCCCGGTGGCCGCACCGATTCGATGGCGTTTTGCGAGGAGCTCATGGAGAAGGCCGGCGTTGTGGTGACGCCGGGCGCGAGCTTTGGTCCTTCGGGCGAGGGGCACGTGCGCATGGCGCTGGTCCTGCCGCCCGATCAGATCGCTTTGGCTGTCGAGGCCATTCGCGAGGCGGGCCTGTATTAGAAACCTGTTTCGGCTCGTCAATAGCTCGAAACCGATTTCGTGCAGTTATTTTACGAATACTGCAAACAATTTCGGTAAACGGTCGATTTTCGGCTGCGAATAGGGGCATAATCAAAGTCACGATTGGATGTATTGGGATTACGACAAGCCGCTCGGGTCGTTCCCGGGCGGCTTGTTTGTGGAGAGAGATGGGAGTTTCTAATGGTTAACGAGAAGAAGGTCGCTATTGTCGGCTGCGGTTTCGTCGGTTCGTCTTCGGCGTTCGCACTGATGCAGAGTGGTCTGTTCTCCGAGATGGTCCTCATCGACGTGGACAAAAACCGTGCCGAGGGTGAGGCCCTGGATATCGCGCACGGCATGACGTTTGCCGAGCCGATGAAGATCTACGCCGGCGATTATTCCGATGTCGCCGACGCCGCCATGATCGTCGTCACCGCTGGCGCTGCCCAGAAGCCCGGTGAGACCCGCCTGGACCTGGTCAACAAGAACGTAAACATCTTTAAGTCTATTATCCCCGAGATTAAGAAGTCCGGCTTCGACGGCATTCTGCTAATCGTCTCCAACCCGGTTGATGTTCTGACCTATGCTGCCATCAAGATGTCCGGCCTGCCCGAGGGCCATGTCATCGGCTCCGGTACCGTGCTCGACACCGGCCGTCTGCAGCAGATGCTTGGTGCCCACGTCGAGGTTGACCCGCGCGATGTCCAGGCCTATGTCATGGGCGAGCACGGCGACTCCGAGTTTGTCGCTTGGTCCAGCGCTCAGGTTGCTGGCGTTCCGCTGAACACCTTCTGCGAGCTTCACGGCCACCTGGAGCATGAGACCGCCGAGAAGCGCATCGCCGAGGACGTCAAGAACTCCGCCTACACTATCATCGAGAAGAAGCACGCCACCTACTACGGCGTCGCCATGGCTGTCAAGCGCATCTGCACTGCCGTCATGCGCGATGAGCAGACCGTTCTGCCTGTCTCCTCGCTCATGGTGGGCGAGTATGGCCTGTCCGATCTGGCCATCTCCATGCCGACCGTCGTCGGCCGCGACGGCGTCGTCTGCCGCGTTCCCGTGCCGTTGAACGATGACGAGCAGCATGAGCTCACCGCCTCCGCCAAGGCCCTCAAGGACATCATCGACAGCGTCGACTTCTCCTGCTAAATCAAGCTCTTTTGGGCAACAGGCTACAATGAAAGGCGTCCGGGCCACACGGTCCGGGCGCCTTTTTGGTGCGAGGGGGTCAGGTTACTTTGCACCACCCCAATGCACCATAGTTGATGGGAGGGCCATGTCGGATTCGCCTAATTTTTTGACCTATGCCCAGACGGCGTTTGATCCGTTTGAGGAACGGCCGTTCTGCGCGGTGGATAGCCTGGTCTTTGCGTGGTTGTCCTATTTGCGTTTGCCGGGTGATATGGCGGAGCTGACGAACTGGCAGGGCCTAGACGTACGCGAGCTGCTGCGCGCCGAGTGCTACCAAGACATGATTGGCGACCTGTGGGATCCGGAGGGGAGCCGTGCCCTGTTGGAGGCTGTGGCAGCAAGCCCTCGCTACCGTGGCGTTCGTGTTTGCGGCTATCGTAGCGTGAGTGATGCCGAGACAACGGAGCAGTTTGCGGCCATGACGTTCCGATTTCCGGCGGGGTTTAGCTATCTTGCCTTCCGGGGGACCGACAGCACGATTGTGGGCTGGAAAGAGGACTTTAACATGGCGTTCCGGTGTCCTGTGCCGGCCCAGGAATCCGCGGCGCGTTATGTAGACGAGGCGGCGGATGCGATTGACGGGCCGCTTTTGTGCGGAGGTCATTCCAAGGGTGGAAACCTTGCGGTGTACGGTGCGGCGATGTGCCCCGATGTCGCCCGTGAGCGAATCGAACGGGCGTATTCCCATGATGGTCCGGGCTTCGTCGAGGAGTTTCTGAGCGGCAACGCCTTCGCCGACCTATCCGGTCGAATCGACAAGACGCTACCTCGGTCGTCAATCTATGGCATGATGTTCGAGACACAGGAGGACTATGCCATCGTTGAGAGCACCGAGTTCAGCCTGCTTCAGCATAATCCCTTTAGCTGGGTGGTTGATGGTCGCGACTTCGTGTACTGTGAGCGCCTGTCCGCCGGTGCTCGATACGTTGATGGCTCCATTCGCGAGATGCTGCTTGCGGTGTCGCCTAACGAGCGCGAGCGTTTTGTAGATGCGTTGTTCTCCGTGCTTGAGGCTACGGGTGCTGAGCGGTTTGCGGATATCGCTGGGAATCTGCGCGAGAGCCTGCCCGTGATGCTCCAGGCTGCGCAAGGCTTTGACAAGGATACGCGACGCTTTGTCTCGCAGACTATCGTTGCGATTCTTAAGTGTGCGCTTCTGCCCAAACGTCCCCAGATCGACATGCCCGCTGCCGGCAAGAGCTTGGCAGAACAGCTCGAGGCTTGGCAGTCCGAGCTCCTGCGCTAACCATTGGTGCAAAGCAACCTGTCCCCGATGCACCAATCTTCGATGCGCCTGGGGCGGGATCGACCGCTATACTGGTTCGTGCCGAAATCGATCTAGAACGGAATGCCGTATATGAAAATCAATCACGCGATTCTGCATATCCTGGACTTTGACTCTGCCGTCAACGTTATGAGCCAGCGCGAGCTCGATATCGAGAGCCGCACCGTGCGTAATTTCGTAACCACGCACCTGCGGCGCGCTCGTACCTCGGCTGATAACAAGCGTGCCACGTTTGCCGAGAACTCCGCATTCGGCGGCGAGCTCAAGGGCTATTTCTTTGGTGAGCGTGAGTTCGTGGATCTGTCTCAGCAGATTGCGGAGTTCATCTCTTCCGAACTTACCAAGGCCGAGAAAGCCGAGTCCACTGACGTGCTTGTGGCGGACTTTGATGACGATGAGGATGCCCGCTGGTTTGCCGTGATGCTGCTGGGCTCCAAGCAGGCTTTTATGCACGAGGTGGGTCGCGAAGAGGGCGAGGTGCGCAACGACATTGCGCGCCACTACGCCATTCTGCCGAATCCCTCGCAAAAGGTGCCGAGCTATGCAATCGTGCGTGCAAGCACCATGGAGATCGGCTATGTGGATAAGAAGCGCAAGATTGCCGGCGAGGATCGCATGCTCATTCCCGATGGCCTGCTGCAGTGCGACACGGGGGTATCGGGCAAGGAGGTCATCGACACCGTGACGCGTGTGGTCGAGGAAGTCGCCGAGGAGCACGGTGCCAACACGGCTGTAGCACTCGCCAAGGTTAAGGCTGCTGTTGCCGAGAAAGTTGAGGATGACGAGGAACTGCCCCCTTGGGATATCGTCGATGAGGTCTTTGAGGACGAGCCGGTTATCAAGGAGAGCGTGCGCGCGGCACTGACTGAGGAGAAGGTGCCTGAGCGTGTGCCCGTGGAGCGCAAGCAGGTCGAACGCGCGGCGGTGCGCAACCACAAGATCCGTACCGACACGGGCATCGAGATCAGCTTCCCGGCCGAGATGGGTTCGAACTCTGAGTACATCGAGTTTGTCAACGAGCCCAACGGCCTCATCTCCATCGAGCTCAAGAACATCGGAAGTATTGAGAATCGATAAACTGCTCTTGGACGTTGCAAAAAACAAAGGCCGGGACTGCGGACAAAAAGTTGGACCGTCGAGATCCGGTTTGGAGTCCGCATGACATACAGTAGAGCCGTGGTAGAGAGGGCCGGGGAGCTCCGCCGCTCCGGGCTCTCGTGCAGGGAGATAGCCCGGGAGCTCGACGGGCCGAGCAAGAGCGCCGTCGCGCGCTGGACGAGGTCCGTGGCCGCGGGCGGAACCGTCGGGAGGGCGGTCGCGAATATGGATCTGCCGAAGGTGGTCGGGGACGGTCCGGTGTACCCCGACATCGACCCGGACGACAAGGACGCCCTGATAGAGCGCCTCGTCCTGGAGAACGCCGTCCTCAGGGCGGTGAACGACGTTTTAAAAGCCGCGAGCCTCGACGGGATGTCGAACAGGGAGAAGACCCTGGTGATAGACCGCCTGAGGCCTGCGGGGAAGTGGTCCTTGAGAGAACTCACGAGTTTCTTGGGGATATCAAAGAGCTCCTATGAGTACCAGCGCCGCGCGATCGCGAGGCCGGACCGCCTGGCGCCGCTGAGGGCCCTCGTGCGGCGCGTGTTCCTGGAGGACGGCGACGGCGCGCGCGGCTACCGCTTCGTGGTGCGCAGGCTCCGCGAGCTCGACGAGCCCGTCCGCGCCTCGGAGAAGGTCGTCCGCCGCATCATGCGCGAGGAGGGCCTGGTCCCCAGGTGGATGAGGAGGAAGAGGAGGCCCTACAGCTCCTACGCGGGCGAGCCGACGCCGGCCCCGCCGAACCTCGTGCGCCGCGACTTCCGCTCGGCCCTGCCGAACTTCCTGTGGCTCACCGACATCACCGAGTTCAGGCTGCCCTCCGGCAGGAAGGTCTACCTGTCGGCCATCAGGGACTGCTTCGACTCCTCGGTCGTGGCGTGGAGGGCCGGCGAGCGCCCGGACGCCGCGCTCGCCAACTCGACGCTCGAGGACGCCTGCGCCCGGCTGGCGCCCGGCGAGCGCCCCGTCATCCACTCCGACCGCGGCGGCCACTACCGCTGGCCCGGCTGGATCTCGATCTGCGAGGGCAACGGCCTCGCCAGGAGCATGTCCGCCAAGGGCTGCAGCCCGGACAACGCGGCGATGGAGGGCTTCTTCGGCCTGCTCAAGAAGGAGTTCTGGCACGGCAGGGACTGGTCGGGCTGGACCCCCGCCCGCTTCATCGAGGAGCTCGGGGGCTGGATCGGCCGCTACAATACGGAGAGGCGCAGCGACGCGCTCGGCGGCCGAACGCCGGCCGAGTTCCGCGCCGCGCTGGGAAGGGCCGCGTGACGGTCCAAGAAATCGTCCGCAGTCCCGCCGAAGCCTTTTGGGACTTCGGCCTTTTTTGTTTTCGGCTTGGTTGCTGACATTGCGCCGCAGGTTGAGCTCACGTCAGACACTATGACCCAATCCAGGGGCACGGAAACGACAGGAGCCCCCGCTCGTGACCGCGGGTCGGGGCTGCGACAATGTTGTTGAAGTGCCAGA
>JAGZNZ010000016.1:0-46211 GCA_018363345.1 Collinsella sp.
AGCCCGTGGGAGGCCAGGGCGCCGCTGACCGGTGGACGGCACCGAGCCGTCGGATGACTTGAAGAAGGGGGAGGCCTCGCGGCCTCCCCCTTTTTTGCGTTTTATAAAGAGCTGTAATACAAGAACTCGCCTTCTTTTAGCTTGTCTTACTGTTTGGCTGTATTTTGAGTCCTTCTTTTGTATTTGCGCGATAATAACTCCCATTGGCGTTAGGGAGGACTTGATGTTTACCGTTTTTGTCTTGGGCAATATTGCTTCGGGTAAGTCGACTGCCTGCCGCTATCTCGAATCTCATGGCGCCATGCTTATCGATCTGGACGAGCTTGCCAAATCGCTGTATGTGCCAGGCTCCGATATCGTCAATGCCCTCGCGGAAGAATTTGGCTGGGATATTTTGGATGAGGAGGGCGGCATTCGCCGCAGCATCCTCGCTTCTCGAGCTTTCGCTTCTCCTGATTCGGTCGCACGGCTCAATGACCTTGTGCACCCCGTTCTCATTGAACAGCTTTCGCTTAGGATTCTCGATCCGGTTTGTTGTACGGTTTCATCTCCCCGTTATCCCTTTGCGGTGGTCGAGGTTTCTGCTCCGACTGGTTTTGAGGATGCATTTGGCTTGGCTGATGAAATTCTGGTCATCAGCGCCCCTTTGTCAGTTCGTCGCGAGCGTGCTATTCAGCGTGGCATGGAGCCATCTGATTTCGATGCCCGTTCTGCTTGCCAGCCCGATGAGTCTGCGCTGTGCAATCTCGCTACAACGGTGATTGATAATGCCGCAGGCGATAATTCGCTCTTTGAGCAGCTTGACTCATGGCTTGCATGCCATGGGTTTATAGACACTGCGAATAAGGAGGATGCCGATGCCTAAGACACGTTTCTTTGCGTGGTATCGCCTTATACCGCTGGCTGCCGTTTTTGCCTTCGGCCTTATCTCATTCGTTTACTCGTGTGCTCCTGCGGCTTTCTTTAAGCCGCTGTATCCCATTGACTACGAGGCGTATGTAAAGCAATCTAGTATTTCGCATAATCTGGATCCGTATCTGGTGTGCGCTGTCATTAAGTCGGAATCGAATTGGGATCCCGAGGCTGAGTCGAATCAGGGTGCTCAGGGATTGATGCAGCTGATGCCCGAGACTGCTCAGGATATGATCGCCAAGGGTCTTGTCGACGGTGGGGGGTATTCGGCCGACAACCTTAACGATCCTGCTACGAATATCGAGTTTGGCTGCGCGTACCTCTCGTATCTCTTAACGTATTTCAACGGGTCGACGGATAGCGCTATTGCCGCATATAACGCCGGCATGGGCAATGTGGATGGTTGGGCGCAGCAGAGCACCTTGCTTCACAATGCGATTACCTTCCCCGAGACGCAGGCTTATCTGATTCGCGTCAATAATGCCTGGGTTCGCTATAAGACGCTCTATCCCGATCGGTTCGTATAGGACTAAGCCCACCTCCTGCGTATACTGCAGATGTATGAGTTAGGAGTATCCATGGCGGAATTTGAAGTAGAACGCGTTGGTGGTGAACTTAAGCGCTTTGGCGTTGAGGGCGCTGAGGTGCCGTTTGAAGTCGTTTCTCCCTATGAGCCTGCAGGTTCTCAGCCTAAGGCCATTGAGTCGCTTGTGCAGGGTGTGAGGGACGGAGATCGCTATCAGGTTTTGCTGGGCGTGACTGGTTCGGGCAAGACCTTCACGATGGCTAAGACTATTGAGGCCCTGGGGAAGCCGACGCTGGTCATGGCTCCCAATAAAACGCTCGCCGCTCAGCTTGCGAGCGAGCTCAAAGAGTTCTTTCCCAACAACGCTGTGGTCTACTTTGTCTCGTACTACGACTACTATCAGCCCGAGGCGTATGTGCCGCAAAGCGATACATATATCGAGAAAGACTCCTCGATTAACGAAGAGGTCGAGATGCTGCGACATCAGGCGACCGCCTCGTTGCTCTCTCGACGCGATGTAATCGTCGTTGCTTCGGTGTCCTGTATCTACGGTATCGGCTCTCCCGAGGACTATGCGGGGCTGGCGCCGAATGTCGACAAGAAAGTGCCGCTCGAGCGCGATGACTTTATCCATGCACTTATCGACATTCAATATGATCGCAATGACTATGACCTAGCGCGCGGCACGTTCCGCGTGCGCGGCGATGTTGTCGACGTGTATCCGCCTTATGCCGAGCATCCGTTGCGGTTTGAGTTCTTTGGCGACGAGGTTGAGCTTATTGCCGAGATCGATGAGGTTACCGGTGAGATGCTTCGTGAGTACGAGGCCATCCCCGTATGGCCGGCATCGCACTACGTGACCGAGAAGCCGAAGGTCAAGGCGGCTCTGAAATCAATCAGTGAAGAGTGCGAGAAGCGTGTGGCCGAGCTCAAGGCGACCGACAAGTTGCTCGAGGCACAGCGTCTGCAGCAGCGCACCGACTATGATCTCGAGATGCTCGAGACCATGGGTTTTTGTAACGGTATCGAGAACTACTCGCGTCATCTGGACGGTCGAAAACCGGGCGAGCCGCCGTTTACCCTGATCGATTACTTCCCTAAGGACATGCTCTGCATCATCGATGAGAGCCATGTGACGGTGCCGCAGATTCGCGGCATGCACGAAGGTGACCGCTCGCGTAAGGTGACGCTGGTGGAACACGGTTTTCGCCTTCCTTCGGCACTCGATAACCGCCCGCTTCGTTTCGATGAGTTTGAGGCAAGGATCCCCCAGTTCATCTACGTTTCGGCCACGCCGGGCGACTACGAGCTGCGGGTGAGCCAGAACGATGTTGAGCAGATTATTCGTCCGACCGGCCTGCTCGATCCCAAGATCGATGTGCGTCCGGTTCGCGGTCAGATTGACGATCTTGAGGACGAGATTCGCGAGCGCGTTGCCCGCAAGGAGCGCGTGCTGGTGACCACGTTGACCAAGCGCATGGCCGAGGACCTGACCGACCATCTGCTTGATGCGGGCATTAAGGTCAATTACATGCATTCTGATACGGCGACAATGAACCGTGTCGAGATCCTGCGAACGCTGCGCGAGGGCAAGATCGATGTTCTCGTTGGCATCAACCTGCTTCGCGAGGGCTTGGATCTTCCCGAGGTCTCACTGGTGGCAATTCTCGATGCCGATAAGGAAGGCTTCTTGCGCAACCGCCGTTCGCTGATTCAGACGATTGGCCGCGCGGCCCGTAACGCCGATGGCGAAGTCATCATGTATGCGGACGTTGTGACCGATTCGATGAAAGAGGCCATCGAGGAGACGCAGCGCCGTCGCGAGATTCAGATGGCATATAACGAAGAGCATGGCATTGTGCCCAAGACGGTGCGCAAGGCCATCAACGACATCTCAAGTTTTATTGCCGAGGCCGAAAAAACCGTGGGTTCCAAGGGACGCTCGAAGGGCGACTCTCTTGGCCATGGCGCATTCTATACGCCCGATGAGTCGGGCGAGGGTGGCGTGCCGGAAACGGTGGCGCCCGAGCAGACACTTGCGGAGCAGTTGGAAGAACTGCCGCATGACGAGCTCGTGCGGATCGTCGAAACCATGGAAGAGGATATGCGTAACGCTTCTGCCGCCATGGACTTTGAGGAGGCGGCGCGCCTGCGCGATGCCGTCGTTCAGATTCGGGCGATGCTCGAGGGTGCGTCTGAGGACGAGACGATCGAGCGCTTACGTTCGCAGGCTCGCAAGGGTTCCACGTTCGCATCGGGCAGAAAACGCCAGGGTGCACGGTTTAAGAAATAGCGAACATGCCCCGAGTTCCCTGCGGAGCTCGGGGCATGCGTCTTTTGCGCGCTGGAATTCGTGCGTTAGAGGTCTGCGATCAGGGCTTCGGCACAACGGATGCCGTCGGTGGCGGCGCTCATGATGCCGCCGGCATATCCAGCTCCCTCACCGCAAGGGTAGAGGCCCGGGGTCGACACGGCATGGCATGTTCGGTCTCGGGTGACGGTGACCGGTGAGCTCGAGCGAGTCTCCACGCCGGTAAGGACAGCATCGGAGCGGTCGTAGCCTCGTAGCTTTTTTCCAAGTAGGGGAAGTCCCAGGCGGAGCGACTCGACGATATGCTGCGGCAGGGCTTCGTCAATTGCCGTCCAGGTCACACCGAGCGGATAGGTGGGCTTTACCTTTCCGGGCGCCTTGCTGGCGCGTCCTGCGAGGAAATCTCCGACGAGCTGTGCCGGTGCGTTCCAGTTGGAACCGCCCAGGCGGTAGGCGGCCGCCTCGCAGGCGCGCTGGAGCTCGATGCCGGCGAGTGGGTCATCGTTGGGAAGGTCCTCAGGCGTGACGTTAACGAGCAGGGCGGCATTTGCGTTGCGTCCGTCGCGGGCATTGAGACTGGCGCCGTTGACGCACAAGTGGCCCTGCTCGGAAGAGGCGGCGACAACCTGCCCGCCGGGACACATGCAAAACGAGAACACGCTGCGGCCGTTGGGAAGATGGGCGACGAGCTTGTAGGGGGCTGCTCCGAGGGCAGGATGTCCCGCCGAGGCCCCGAATTGGGCTCGGTCGATGTCGCGCTGCGGATGCTCGATGCGAACGCCCATGGCAAAGGTCTTTTGTGCGAGGACCACGTTGTGGTCCTTAAGGAGCTCAAAAATATCGCGAGCAGAATGCCCGCAGGCGAGGATGAGGTGCTTTGTCTCGATTGGCTCGCAAGCGGTGTCTTGGGACGATTGGACATCAATACCGGTGATGGCGCCAGACGCGTCGATGCGAATGTCGACGAGCTTCGTTCGATAACGGACGACACCTCCGAGCTGCTCGATGCGCTGGGATATAGCGGTGACGACCGTGGGAAGGATGTCGGAGCCAATGTGCGGCTTGGCATCCCACAGAATATCGCGGGGCGCACCCGCCTCGACGAAGGTTTCGAGGATAAGGCGATGGGCGGGATTTTTGGTTCCCGTATTGAGCTTGCCGTCCGAGAAGGTCCCCGCGCCGCCCAGGCCAAACTGGATATTGCTCTCGGGGTCGAGGATGCGCTCCTTTAGAAAGAGGTCGATCGCCTGTGAGCGGCGAAATGCCGGGTCGCCGCGCTCGATGAGCAAGGGCTTAAGACCTGCTTCGGCGAGCGTAAGCGCAGCGAAAAGGCCGGCGCATCCGGCGCCGACAACGACAGGGCGTTCTTGAGGTGCGTCGGAGGCGGGGGAGGGGAATGAAGGCTCATCGTCTTCTATCGCGCGTACGCGCGAGCGGTCACGCTCGGCAACGCTGTCGACCGCTTCTCGCTCGAGGTGGGGACTAGTCAGCTCAACACGAAAGCTCAGGATAAAATGGACGTCTCGTTTTTTGCGAGCGTCGATTGACTTGCGGTGGAGCTCGATGGACTTGATCTCGGAGTCCTTGCAACGTAGGACGCGCTTGGCGACTCGCTTGCCAACAATGAGACAGGCATTTTCATCGTCGGCTTCATCGAGCGACGCGTTGACTTGGGTGATTTCGATCATCGAGGTCTCCTTAGAGGCAAGAAAGAGGCCGTCCGGTATCCCAGACGGCCCGAATGCGTTTTTGATTATAGACTGCGCGGCTACAGGCTGCTTGCAGCGCGAATGCCCGAGATCCAGGCCCACGCAAGGTTAAAGCCTCCGCAATCGGCGTCGATGTCGAGCGCTTCACCGCAGACGTAAAGCGGGGCGTCGACAACGCTGCGCGCGCGTAGGCTGGGTGTTGAGATGCTCTCGACAGATACGCCACCACGCGTGACCTGCGCTGAGCGCTCCTCGGCTGTTCCCTTGACGAGCAACTTAAAGTGCTTGAGGATCGAGACCAGGTGGATGACATCGTTGGAGCCTGGATGGCACTGCTCGAACGCTGTGCAGACGACGCGGGAGAGTTGCGGGGCGAGCATGCCGTCGAGCCAACGGGGATCGCGGGGCGAAAAGCCGCCGAGCAGCTCAACGCGCCGGTTGAGCGTATCGAGCAACTCGTCTTTGGAGAGGTCGGGGAAAACGTCGAGCAGGATCGTATCGCCGTGCTGGATACGACGAGAGAGGTTGAAGACAGCGACGCCCGAGATACCGAAGGTTCGAAACAGCACTTCACCGTCTTCGTGCCAGAGCTCATTATGATTGCGGGCGAGCGTCAAGCGGGCGCGGACGCGCAGGCCATCCAACGTCTTGAGCGCCGCCCGATCGCCAAAGACCGTTGCCGATACGGGGCAGAGGATGGGGCGCAGCGAAGTGAGGGGGAGGCGAAACGTATCGGCGATACCGGTGGGGTTGCCGCCCGTGGCGATAATTACGGCATGTGCCTGCAGGGCCACGTTCTTGCGAGGGACATCAGCGAGCGCTTTCCGAAGCGAGCGGAGCTCCGATTTTCGGTCGTCGTGCTTTTTTGCCTTGAGCGCCCGCGCTGGACGGTCTATTTGGAGTGCCCAGCCTTCGGAAGCTTTGTGCGCCGAGGCAACGTAGGCTCCGCAGATTAAGGTGATACCTAGGCGGTCGCAAACGTTGAGAAGCGCGTCGCGCACCGATTCGGCGCGAAGGGAGCGCGGGTACAGCCGGCCTTCCTCGGAGGTTGTCATGATACCCAGCGAGGAGAAGAAACCCATAAGCTCTTGTTCGGGCTGGGGGCCCATGACGGATGTGACGAATGCTGGGTGGTTATACCGCTGAGGATCGATCGATTCGTTGGAGAGGTTGCAGCGGCCGTTACCGGTCGCAAGGAGCTTAAGGCCGCAGGCGACATCGCGCTCAACGATGCAGACGCTTTTGCCAACGCGTGCGGCCGTAATGGCGGCGGCGAGGCCTGAAGCCCCGCCGCCGATTACCAGGACGTCATAGAAGGCGCTCGCGTTCACTTAGGCCTCGTCGGTCTCGTGCGGGGTAATAGCCTCGACGGCAGAGACTGCCTTGGGCAACATGCCATCGGGCAGCGCGGTCTCGACCTCGCCCTTATCGCAGGCCTCGGCGAGTGCCGGATTAATGGGAAGCTGCCCCAAGATGTCGAGGTTATAGCGCTCTGCGACCTCGGGGAGCTTGCTCTTGCCAAAGACCTCGATCTTCTTGCCGCAGTCGGGGCACTCAATATAGCTCATGTTCTCGACAATGCCCAGAATGGGGACGTTCATCTTCTCGGCCATGTTGACCGCCTTGGCGACGATCATCGAGACCAGATCCTGCGGGCTCGTGACGATGACGATGCCGTCGACGGGCAGCGACTGGAAGACGGTGAGCGCGACGTCGCCTGTTCCCGGAGGCATGTCGACCAGCAGGTAGTCGATGGGGCCCCATGAGGTTTCGCTCCAGAACTGTCTGATGGCACCCGCGATAACCGGACCGCGCCAGAGGACGGGGTCGGTTTCGTTTTGGAGCAGCAGGTTAGAGCTCATAACCTTGACGCCGTGCTCGGAGATTTCGGGCAGCATAAGGTTGCCGAGGGCATGGACGTGACGTCCGCTCATGCCGAACATCTTAGGGATAGAGGGGCCGGTAATATCGGCATCGAGGACGCCGACCTTGTGACCGTGGCGGGAAAGCTCCGTGGCGATGGCGCCGGTGACGAATGACTTGCCGACGCCGCCCTTGCCGGAAAGCACGGCGATAACGCGCTTGACCTCGGACAGCGTATTCTCCTCAAATTGCGACGGCGACGTTTGCCCGCCGGCTGCCTGTGCGTGCTCGCAACCCATGTTTGACTCCTTTGTATATGTTGGGGCCGGAGCCCCGCGGTGTGACACGAGCGTCATTGTACCCTCGTTTGCGAGCGGGAGTCATTTGCGATGCATTTGGGCCGAGCGTGCTTGCAATACGATGGGTCCAAGCGAATGGGCGGGCTTACTGAACTTTGCTGGCGAACTCGAGGTATTGCATGCGCTGCAGCTTGTCGATTGTCGAGGCGTATGGGCTGTCTTCAGATTCCAAGTCGTAGCGCAGCCCGTCGGCACCAATATAGCCGGCGACATTGATGGTGGGTACATCTGACCTTGTTGCAAGCAGGGCCTTTTGATAGTCAGAGAGCGGGGCGCCAATCTTATTAAGGGTAATAGCTGCAATCTCGTTTGCCCCGACGGTGTCGTAGACGTTGAGCTCGGTATTGCCGGCGATTTCATAGTTGGCCCAGACGAAATAGGTCGACTGATAGATACGGAAAGCGTGGCTTGCCGTATCTTCCTGAGGGTACAGCTCGTCGTTGAGAGTCGTTGCGGCGCTCGGCTGATGGTCGCCAAAAAAGACAAGAACAACCGGTCTGCCGATATTGCGGAGCTCGTTGATAAAGTACTCGAGGTCCCGGTCGGATGCATTGATGCAGGTGAGATAGGTATTGAGCGCGCTATTGGCGCCCTCGCTCGCTCCCTCGACCCAATAGTTTGTCAGCTCTTCGGCGGGAACGGTGCCATAGTCGTAGCCGCCGTGATTTTGCATCGTGACGTCAAAGATGAACTGCGGGGCTTCGTCGGTTCTGAGCAGGTCGAGTATCTTGTCGTAGGTGGCGTAGTCGCATACGCCGGCATGGTAATAGGGCGCACCTTCGAAATCGCCGATTGAAAGAAAGTCTCCAAAACCCAGCTGCTGATAGATTTTATCTCGATGATAGTTGACGGGGTTTTGCGGGTGCATAGCGGTAGTGGTATACCCAAGCTCTTTAAGGTCCTTTGCCAGGCTGTTGACACTATTCATCTGATACAGCTGATAGGGGATTTTGCCTAATCCGACAAAGGCCGTTGTCGCTCCGGTCAAAAATTCGAATTCGGAGTTCGCCGTTCCGCCACCGGTGACCGAAGCGAGCATGGTGCCGCGAACAAGTGTGTCGGGAAGCGAGTTGTAGAATGCGGGACCGGTGTACCCGGCCGCCTGGAGCTGCTCAAAGCACGAAAGGTCGCTAAAACTCTCGTTCATGACGGCAACAATCGTCGGCTTGATTTCATTGAACTGGGCAACGGCCGCCGCGCGCTGCTCGCTCGAGCCATACGTGCTGTCGTAGGCGGCGGCGAGCTCCTGCTCGATGCTCTGCGCTTCATCGGGCGTATAGTCTTCGGGCTTTTCAATGGGCAACTCGTTGACCATTTCGGTGAACGAAGTGATAAAACCCTGAGACGCATACGTGGTGATGGGCTGCCAACGGTCAAATCCAAAATCCAGCGACTGCTCCAAGTCGATGTTGGAAAAGCCCAAGAGCCCCACAACGGTCACTAGCAGAAAAGCGCAGAGGTTAGCGGCGGTTGCGGGGAAGACATGGCCGGGCGTACGGAGCTTTCGCGGTCGGATAAGCGAAAGAAGCCCCAGGGAAATCTCCAGCAGGGCGAGTGAGGTTACGATTCCTGCAGTGAAGGTGAACTCATATCCCTCACTTACTTCCATTGCGGTGCCCAATGCCAAAATGTCGCTCGGCAGGATAGCCTCGCCTTTAAACGTTATGACGAAGTGCTCGGCAATGCCAAGGGTGCAACAGACGACGGGCACGAGGGCCATGACGCCTCCATGACGCTGTCCCAGCAAATAAAGGGAGAGCAGAACCGTTGCGAGCAGCCCGACGGAAAACCCGAATGAGTTGGCGGGAATGTGATAGAACGTTTCGTTGCAGGCAATTTCGAGTGAAACGAACGAGAGCGCTGAAACAGCGGCGACGACAAGGATGTCGCGGCAAATACAGGCAACCGTTCCCGTCGCAAGATCGGTTTGGTCGATAAGTCCCGAAACCAAGGGCTCGACAAGAAGTATGACGGCGGCAGCACCGAGCGCCGAATAAGAAAGGACCCATAGGGAACAGTCCTCATTTACGAGCAATTGATTCGTAATCCATGCAGCTACCATGCCGAGCGGGATGAGGAGCATCGCGCACCAAAAGACGCGGGCAATGGGCGGTTTTTCGTTGTGTTTGATTGAAAAATACACGCGCACGACGACGGCGGCCACGATAAGGACGGCGATGAATATGGGCAGATTGGCCATGCCACTCGAAGTGATTTCAAGGGGGATATCTTCGGTCATGGACGTTCCTCTGTTACAGCAAATTAAGTTCAGTTTTAGATTACTCTAACCTTTCCACGGCATTTCGAGAAACAAAGCACCCGATACGCAAAGCAAAAGGTCTGCGAATCTTGTATTACGAACATCTGTGCGCGTTGAGTGCGCTAAACTCATCGACAGTGTGATTTGAGGTTATAGGAGGCAAGGAGCTTCCATGTCTGATTCTTCTATCGTTATTCGCGGCGCGCGCGAGCATAACCTGCGCGATATCGACGTTTCCATTCCGCGTGACCAGCTCGTGGTCATAACTGGTCTTTCCGGATCGGGCAAGAGCTCACTGGCGTTCGATACCATCTATGCCGAGGGCCAGCGCCGTTACGTCGAGAGCCTTTCGAGCTATGCGCGTCAGTTTTTGGGCCAGATGGACAAGCCCGATCTGGACTCGATCGACGGCCTGTCGCCGGCTGTGTCGATCGATCAGAAAACGACGTCCAAAAACCCACGCTCGACGGTGGGCACCGTAACCGAGATTTACGACTATCTGCGTCTGCTGTTTGCTCGCGTGGGAACGCCACACTGTCCTGAGTGCGGTCGTGTCATTGAGCGTCAGACGACCGATCAGGTCGCCGATAAGGTGCTGGCGGCGGGGGAGGGCCGTCGCGCGTTTGTGTTGGCGCCGGTGGTTCGTGGACGCAAGGGCGAATATGCCAAGCTGTTTGAGGACCTGCGTGCGGAGGGCTTTAGCCGTGTGCGCGTCGACGGCGAGGTGCGCTCGCTTGACGACCCGATCGACCTGGACAAGAAGTTCAAACACGACATTGAGGTCGTGGTCGACCGTATCGTGATTCGAGAGAACTCCCTGGGTCGCATTGCCGAGTCCGTTGAGCAGGCGACGGCACTGGCGCACGGTAACGTGAACGTGTACATGCTGCCCGAGCGCGACGCTCCCGAGGGAACCGAGGGCGAGCTGCTGGAGTATTCGCTGGCACTGGCGTGCCCGGAGCACGGGCATTCCATCGACGACCTGCAGCCGCGCGATTTCTCGTTCAACGCGCCCTATGGTGCATGTCCCGAGTGCGATGGCCTGGGCTTTAAAAAGACAGTCGATGCCGAGGCGCTGATTGAAGACCCCTCAAAGTCGATTGCCGACGGAGTCTTTGGCAGCCTGTTCGGCAATTCCAACTATTATCCGCAGATTTTTGCCGCGGTCTGCAAACACTTTAAGGTGAGTGCCGATACGCCATGGGGGGACCTGCCCCCGCGGGTGCGTCGTGCGTTTTTGGATGGCATGGGCGACACGAAGATTTCGGTCGACTATCAAAAGCTCGATGGGCGTCGCAGCCAGTGGGACACTAAGTTCTCGGGTGTGCGCAATATCCTGTACGAGCGCTACAACGAGACGACGAACGAGAACACCAGGGCTCGCTTGGAGAAATACATTCGCGAAGAGCCATGCTCGAGCTGTCACGGTGCTCGCCTGCGTCCCGAGATGCTTGCCGTCACCGTGGGTGGCAAGTCCATTTACGATGTCTGCTGCCTGTCCTGTCGCGAGTCGCTCGAGTTTTTTGAGGGCCTGGAGCTTACCGAGCGTCAGCAGTTTATCGGCGGGCGCATCGTCAAGGAAATCCTGGAGCGCCTGCGTTTTCTGGTCGATGTCGGACTCGACTATCTGACGCTCGATCGCGCCTCGGCGACGCTTTCCGGCGGTGAGGCCCAACGCATTCGCCTGGCAACGCAGATCGGCGCCGGCCTCATGGGCGTTCTGTACATTCTGGACGAGCCGTCGATCGGCCTTCACCAACGCGATAACGAACGCCTGATCAAGACGCTCGAGCGCTTGCGCGATATCGGTAATACCGTTATCGTCGTCGAGCACGACGAAGATACAATTCGCGCTGCAGACTACGTGATCGATATGGGTCCCGGTGCGGGCGTCAACGGCGGGCACGTGGTCGCCGCGGGAACGCCTGCCGATATCATGGCATGCCCCGATTCCATGACGGGTGCTTATTTGACCGGCAAGCGGATGATCCGCGTGCCCGATGAGCGCCGCAAGCCCGGCCGCGGCTGTCTTAAGATCACGGGCGCCCGCGCTAATAACCTCAAAAACGTTACCGCCAAGATTGAGTTCGGTACGCTCACAGTCGTTACCGGTGTCTCGGGATCGGGCAAGAGCTCCCTGGTCACCGATACGATTGCGCCCGCGCTTACGAATGCCATCCATCGTTCGACGCGTCCTGTGGGGCCGTACAAGAAGATTGAGGGCATTGAGTGCATCGATAAGGTAATCGATATCGACCAGTCACCGATCGGTCGCACGCCGCGTTCGAACCCTGCGACCTATATTGGCCTTTGGGATGATCTGCGTGCGCTATTTGCAAGCACGCCGGAGTCGAAGGCGCGTGGCTACTCGCCGGGACGCTTCTCCTTTAATGTGAGCGGCGGACGCTGCGAGGCGTGCAAGGGCGACGGCCAGATCAAGATTGAGATGCACTTTCTTCCCGATATTTATGTTCCCTGCGAGGCTTGTGGCGGCAAGCGCTATAACCGCGAGACGCTCGAGGTTACCTATCGTGGCAAGACTATCTCGGACGTACTTGACATGAGCGTGGCCGAGGCACTGGCTTTCTTTGGGAATATTCCGCAGATCAAGCGAAAGCTTCAAACCCTGTATGACGTCGGCCTAGGTTATGTGAGCTTGGGCCAGCCCGCCACGACGCTCTCGGGTGGTGAGGCGCAGCGCGTAAAGCTCGCCAAGGAGCTTCATCGCCGTCAGACGGGTAAGACGTTCTATATTTTGGACGAGCCTACGACCGGTCTTCATTTTGAGGACGTTCGCCAGTTACTTGATGTGTTGCAGCGTCTAGTCGATGCGGGCAATACGGTGTTGGTGATCGAGCACAACCTCGATGTCATCAAGGTCGCCGACCGTCTGATCGATATGGGTCCCGAGGGTGGCAACGGTGGCGGAACTGTCGTGGTCTCGGGTACGCCAGAGCAGGTTGCGGCATGCCCGCAGAGCTATACCGGCAAGTTCTTGGCGCCGTTGCTCAAACGCGATAAGGAGCGTCAAGCGCAACTCGATGCCTAATACATAGGTGTTTTTGAAACATGAGCGCCGCCGATTCCTTGCGATTCGGTGGCGCTCTCTTTGTCGAGATAGCGTATGCCGCGCAAATGGACATATACTTAAAAATTGCGTTCTTATATGAGGGAAAGGATATGCCATGCCGAAGGCCGTGAAGACACCAAAGACCAACGCCATGCGTGAGCTGGAAAGCGCCGGCATCCCCTATGTTCTCCATACGTACGAAGACGATGACGACGAATCGTCGGGGCTGGGCGTCGCGATTTCCGAGCAGCTTGGCGAGGAGCCCGGTCAGGGATTTAAGACCCTGGTCTGCACGACGCCGTCCAACGACCATGTCGTATGCTGC
The DNA here is from genome assembly GCA_018363345.1 of Collinsella sp. Lineage (GTDB taxonomy): Bacteria > Actinomycetota > Coriobacteriia > Coriobacteriales > Coriobacteriaceae > Collinsella. The sequence continues at coordinate 13,336 of JAGZNZ010000016.1, forward strand.
ATTCCCGTTGCCGACGAGCTCGACCTCAAGGCCGCCGCGCGCGCCGCAGGCGAAAAGTCGCTGACCATGATGCATGTCAAAGATTTGCTTGCCGCGACGGGGTATGTCCGCGGCGGTTGCAGTCCGGTCGGTATGAAAAAACGCTACCGGACGCTCATTGATGAGACATGTGTCCTTTGGGATACCATTTTTATTTCGGGAGGCAAGCGTGGTTATCAGCTTGAGCTTGCACCTGATGATTTAATTGCATTTTGCGGGGCGACGGTCGCCCCGATTACGAGAGAGGACTGAGCGATGCCGCAGGAAGAATTGAAGTGCGGAGCTCATTTTGCAAAAGAATCTGCGCCTCAGACACCCTCATCCGAAGCTTCTTCGTCGCGAGACGACACTGACGACATGGGCTCGTCGGACTACTCCACGGTTGGTCGTTCCGCCGGGCTTATGACCATCCTGACCATCGTGTCTCGCGTCACCGGTTTTATCCGCACGTGGGCAATGGCGGCCGCTATCGGCATGTCGCTGCTCTCGTCTTCCTATCAGGTCGCCAACAACCTGCCCAATATGCTCTACGAACTCGTGATGGGCGGCATGCTCGTGACGGCGTTTTTGCCCGTGTACATGGGCGTGAGGCGTGAGCAGGGTCGCGAGGCCTCTAACGAGTACGTGGGCAACCTGCTCGGTATTTTGCTATTGGTGCTGGGTGGCATTTCGTTGCTGGGGACCGTGTTCGCCCCGGGCTTTATCTGGACGCAATCGTTCCTTTCGGGTGACGGCGGCAGCATGGATACCGCTGCGTTCATGTTCCGTTTCTTTGCCATCCAGATTCTGTTTTATGGTTTGGGCTCGGTGTTTTCGGGCGTCCTCAACGCACACCGCGACTACTTCTGGTCGACGTTTGCCCCGGTCCTCAACAATGTGATCGTCATTGCGAGCTTTATGGGCTTTGCGCCCGTGTCCGCACAGTTTGGCGAACGTGCCGGCATCATCTTGATTGCGGCCGGTACGACCCTCGGTGTCTTTGTTCAGATGGCATGTCAGATCCCCGCGCTTGGCAAGCACGGCGTGCATCCCCATATCCATATCGACTTTAAGGACCCCGCACTGCGCCAGACGATTGCGCTCGGTATCCCGACGCTGCTCGCCACGGTGTGCATGTTTGTCTCGACTTCTATCACCAACGCTGCTGCGCTGGTGGTCCAGCCCGAGACTGGTCCTTCCGTCATCGCCTATGCGCGCCTGTGGTACACGCTGCCCTACGCGCTGATTGCCGCCTCGCTTTCGACGGCGCTCTATACCGAGCTCTCTCACGACGCACAGGAGAAGGATTACGACAGCGTCCGCACGGGCATTTCGCGTGGCGTCGCCCAGATGCTGTTCTTCCTGATTCCATTCGCGCTGTACCTGATTGTCTTCGCGCGTCCGCTCAACATGATCTACTGCGCTGGCAAGTTCGATGAGTCCGGTGTGGCGCTGGTGTCGGAGTTCCTTATCTACCTGGCACTTTCCCTGCCGCTCTACGGCGTGGTCGTGCTGATGCAGAAGAGCTTCTCTGCCTTGCTCGACATGAAGCCCTATAGCCGCTATTGTCTGTATTCCGCCATCGGCCAGGCCGGCTCGGTTCTGCTGTTTGGCGTTGTGCTGGGCTTCGGTATGCCGGCAATCGCGCTTTCGTATGTCGTCGACTACGTGATCTTGGTCGGTTGTTCGCTGTGGTGGCTGCGTCGTCGCCTGCGTGGCCTTCAGGTCAAATCTATCCTGCATGGCGGGTTCTTTGGCCTTTTGCTCGGTGGCCTGGGTGCTGCCGCAGGCGCCGGCGTCATGTGGGCGCTTGAGCACTTTGTCGGGGCACTTGGCGGCTCGATTCTGATTACTCTTGGCTACGTTTGCGTTGCGGGTGTCGTCTCGCTTGCTGTTACCTTTGGCCTTGCCGTCGTCCTTAAGATGCCCGAGGTCTCGGCGCTGATTCGTCGCAAGTAGGTGCGCGTGGCCGGTCACGACAACATTCCAACGCTTGCCGAGCAGGTTTCGCGCGTTCCCACGCAGCCCGGCTGCTACCTTTGGAAAGACGCCAAGGGCGATGTCATCTACGTGGGCAAGGCGAAAAACCTGCGCGCCCGTATGCGTCAGTACGTGACGCTGCAGGACGAGCGCCAGAAGATCCCGCTGATGATGCAGCTGGTGGCGAGCTTTGACTATATCGTGGTGGAGACCGAGCACGAGGCGTTGGTGCTCGAGCGCAATTTGATTGGTCAGTACCATCCGTACTTTAACGTCGACCTCAAGGATGACAAGAGCTACCCCTTTATCGCCATTACAAAGGGCGACCTGTATCCCGCTATCAAATACACGCGTGAGCGTCATAAGCCGGGAACGCGCTATTTTGGACCTTATACCGATAGCCGCGCGGCACGTGAGACGATAGATACGCTGCGCAAGGTTATCCCCATCTGCTCCGCATCCTGTGCGGAGTGGCGTCGTTGTCGCCGTATCGTCGAGTCCCACAAGGGCGAGGAAGACATCGTCAATATGATTTGCGCGCAAAACGGGCGCCCCTGCTTTGACTACCATGTCGGGCGCGGCCCAGGTGCGTGTGTCGGCGCGATTTCCCCGGCAGACTATGCCAAGAACGTCAAGCGTGTCGAGCACTTTTTGTCGGGCCATCGCAAGGATGTCGTCGATGAGCTGACCTCCGAGATGGCGGATGCCGCCGAGGCGCTCGACTTTGAGCGCGCGGCACGCGTCAAACGTCGTTTGGAGGTCATCAGGGGTCTGGACGATCGTCAGCAAGTCGTTTTTCCCTCCAGTGTCGATATCGATGTCATCGGTTTCTATCGCGAGGAGACCATCTCCGCCGCTTGCGTCTTCGTCGTTCGCGAGGGCCGAACAGTTCGCACCTGCGAGTTCATTCTCGACAAGGGTCTTGATGTTGACGAGGAAGAGCTCCAGTCGGGCTTTCTTAAGCGCTATTACGACGAGACGGCTGATATTCCAGCTGAGGTCAACCTTGCCGTCGAGCTTGAGGATGCGGAGGCGCTGGGGGAGTGGCTTGCGGGCAAGCGTGAGCGTTCCTGCCATCTCCATAGGCCGCAGCGTGGCGAAAAGCACCGTCTGCTCGATATGGCATCCAAAAATGCGCGCCATGCCCTCATGCGCTACATGATGCGAACGGGGTACGCTGACGACCGCACCAATCAAGCGCTCCTGGAGCTCGAAAGTGCGTTGGCGCTGCCATCGCCGCCGTTGCGTATCGAGTGCTTCGATATCTCGACGCTGCATGGCACCTTTACGGTCGCCTCGATGGTGGTGTTTACCAACGGGCGCGCCGACAAGAGCCAGTATCGTCGTTTTAAAATCCAGGCCGAATTGGATGAGGCAAACGACTTCGTGTCGATGTCCGAGGTTTTGGGACGACGCTATGCTCCCGAGCGCATGGCCGACGAGCGCTTTGGCTCGCGCCCCGATTTGCTCGTTGTCGATGGCGGTAAGCCGCAATTGACCGCTGCGATCAAGCAACTTGAGGCTCTTGGGCTCGATATACCAGTTTGTGGCTTGGCAAAGGCCGATGAGGAGGTTTTCGTGCCTTGGGACGAGACTCCCGTCGTGCTGCCGACCGGGTCCGCGTCGCTCTATCTAATTAAACAGGTGCGCGATGAATCGCACCGTTTTGCCATCACGTTCCATCGCGAATTGCGCGATAAAGCCATGACGGTTTCGGTACTCGATGACGTTCCAGGCGTGGGACCCACCAGAAAACGTGCCCTTATGCGCCATTTTGGCTCGATGAAGCGTTTGCGCGCGGCGAGCGAGCAGGAGATTGCAGAAGTTCGAGGCGTTCCGGCCGATGTCGCCAAAGCGGTCCACGAGGCACTTGTTGCGTGGAATGCCGAGCGCTCCGAGATGGCGGCAAAGCAATCCGAAAACTAAACACGCCTCTAAACAACTGATATACATGATTGCGTGATTTTCAATCATTAATTTCACGGCGATTACCAGCCGATTTCGGGTTTTATTAACGCTAAAACGTTTGACTAGCCATGGTGAACAACCCTGCTATCCTGCGGGTTGACGAAGACTGATATCTCACCTCGTCTATACATACTGTCTGGCGAATCGTTTGTCAATGAATTCGGTGAACGGTAGTAAATACCGTTCAAGCGTATGTATGTATCGGTCGCCGAGCGCGGCACCTCAGTTGGGCTCGTCGGTAGGTAAGGTATATATCGTCCGCAAGTTGCGCGGGGGCACGTCTAGGTGCTCCCGGGTAAGATTCTCTATTGATAGGAGAAGACATGGCCATCATCAACAAGGGTATGTCCAGGCGTTCGTTCCTCGGCCTCACCGGCAGCGTCGCTGCTGTCGCGGGGCTTGGTCTCACCGGCTGCGGTGGCAGCTCCAGCGACGAGGGTTCCGCTTCCGGTTCCACCGATTCCGCCAACCGTGGCGGCGGCGTGATCACCGCTGGTTCCGCTTACGCTCCGTCCAGCTTCGATCCCGCCAGCACCGGCTCCGCTGTGGGCCTGGGTGCTAACTGGCACGTCGTCGAGGGCCTCTACGGCATCGATTACCACGACTACAGCACCTTCAACGAGCTCGCCACCGACGATCCTAAGTCCGTGGACGACACTACCTTCGAGGTCACCATCCGCAAGGGCGCAAAGTTCTCCGATGGCACCGAGGTCACCGCTGACGATGTCGTCGCCTCCTACACCGCTTGCGCCGCTTCCGCTACCTATGCTCCGTTCTTCCAGCCCTTCGAGTCCATCGAGGCCAAGGACGCCAGCACCGTGACGGTCAAGACCAAGGTCCCCAACTTCTCCCTGCTCAAGGATCGTCTGGCCATCGTCCGCGTTACCCCGGCCACCCAGACCGAGGAGGATCGCGCCAAGCAGCCGATTGGCTCCGGCCCCTGGATGTACGACTCTATCTCCGATACCGAGATTACCCTGGTTCCCAATCCCGAGTACAACGGTGAGTATGCTGCCGAGGATAAGAAGATCCAGTACAGCATCCTGACCGACCCCACCGCTCGCGTTACCGCTCAGCAGGAGGGCTCCACGCTCGTTATGGAGCTCGTTACCGCTGACGCCGTCGACCAGCTCGAGAGCGCCGGCTGCAAGATCGATAACGTTCAGGGTTTCGGTACCCGCTTCATCATGTTCAACGTCGCCAAGGAGCCTTGGAACGACGTCAAGGTCCGTCAGGCCGTCATGTATGCGCTCGACACCGAGAAGATGGTCAGCAACACCTTCGCCGGCCTTGCCACCGCTGCCAGCTGCTACCTGCCTAAGAGCTTCACCAACTATCATGAGGCTTCCACGGTGTACAAGACCGACGCCAAGAAGGCTAAGAAGCTCATCGAGGAGTCCGGCATCACCCCGGGTGCCATCACCCTGCGCACCACCGACAACGAGCAGATTAAGGGCATGGCCGCCCAGGTCAAGAACGACCTCGACGCTCTCGGCTTCGATGTGACTATCCAGACCGATACCTCGCCGGCCACCTACGCTGCCATCGACGGCGGCGAGGCCTACGATATCCTCCTTGCCCCTGGCGATCCTTCCTGCTTCGGCGCCGACCCCGATCTGCTGCTCAACTGGTGGTACGGCGACAACGTCTGGATGCAGACCCGTTGCCCGTGGAAGGAGTCCGCTGAGTGGCAGAAGCTCCACGGTCTCATGGACGAGGCTCTTGCCGCCGAGGGTGACGAGCAGCAGAAGAAGTGGAACGAGTGCTTCGACATCATTGCCGACAACGCCGTTCTGTACCCCGTTGTCCACGTCAAGACCGTCTCCGCTTCCTGGGACGATCCGTCCACTGCGCCCAACGGCGAGGCCCTCGATGGCTTCAAGGGCATTGGCACGACGAGCATGTCCTTCAGGGGCGTTGCGACCGTCAAGGCGTAAGACTCGCTTGAGTCTGTATGCAGGATGTCGGCCGTTGGGACCGTATCCTCATAGTTGAAACAAAGACCCGGGCGGCAACGATGTCGCTCGGGTCTTGTAATGAGTATCCGTACTCATATACCAGTTGGTCCTACCGACAAAAGAAAGGGGAGAGAACGTGAACAACTTGCTACGTTTGATTGGAAGGCGTCTTGTGGCGCTGCCGATCATGGCATTGGGCGTCACCGTCCTGGTGTTCTTCCTTATGTCGTTCTCCAAGACCGACCCCGCCTACACGGCGTTGGGTGACGGTGCCTCGCCCGAGGCGGTTGCCGAGTACCATGAGAAGTATGGTCTGGACGACCCCTGGCCCGTGCGCTACGTGCGCTATATGGGCGATTTGATCCATGGCGACATGGGCACCTATGGTGCTGCTCGCAACTCCGTTGCCAAGCGCATCTCCACGGCCCTGCCCGTCACGATGCAGCTGACCTTCATCGGCCTTGCCATCGGTGCGGTCGTTTCGTTTTTACTCGGCGTCATCGCGGCACTGTATCGCGACAAATGGCCGGATCAAGTGATCCGCGTCTTTTCCATCGCCGGCTTGGCAACCCCGTCGTTCTGGCTTGCCGTTCTGTTGATCCTGCTGTTCTCTTCCTACCTTAAGGTGCTTCCGGCATCGGGTGCTCTGCCTCACTTCACCACGAATCCGGTTGGCTATCTGGGACGTATGATCATGCCCGCCATCGCCTTGGCATTTCCGCTGACGGGCCAGATGACTCGTATCGTGCGTACCGCCATGGTCGAGGAGCTCGACAAGGATTATGTCCGTATGGCTCGCGGCGCCGGCGTTCCCGAGAAGGTCGTCGTCGGCATCAACGTTCTTCGCAATGCGCTGATCACCCCGGTCACCACCCTCGGTCTTAAGATCGGTTACCTCATGGGCGGCGCCGTCGTCATCGAGGTTATTTTCAACCTCCCCGGCATGGGCACCGCGATTCTGCAGGGCGTTCAGGGCAACGAGGCGAACCTGGTTCAGGGCGTCGTCATCGTCGTTGCTCTTGCCTTCATCATCATCAACATCGTGGTTGACATGCTCTACCTGCTCATCAACCCGCGCATCAGGACGGTGTAGATTATGGTAAAGATTCGAGAGAAGCAAACCGAGCAGCTCGAGAAGGCTGCCTCCAAGGGGCTCAAGCTCGGTGGCTGGAAGAAGATGACGCTGTCTTCTAAGATTGCCGCCGTCGTGTTGGTGCTGGTCGCCCTGACTGCGATTCTGGCGCCCCTTCTTGCCCCCTATAGCCCGGTCGAGATCTTTACGGCTCGCCAGGCTCCCGGCAACGGATTTATCTTCGGTACCGACGATAAGGGTCGCGACATTCTGTCGCGCATGCTCTACGGTGGTCGTTACTCGCTGATTATCGGCTTTGGCGCCACTGCCATGGCTCTGGTCTGCGGCTCGGTCGTGGGCGCCCTTGCAGCGGTTTCGCGCAAGGCCGTCTCCGAGACGATCATGCGTATCTTGGACATCATCATGTCCATCCCGGGCATCGCCCTCGCGGCCGTCTTCGTCTCCATCCTGGGCAACTCCGTGCCGTCGATCATCTTCGCCATCGGCTTTATGTACACTCCGCAGATTGCCCGTATCGTGCGCGCCAACATCGTGTCCGAGTACGGCGAGGACTATGTCCGCGCGGTCATCGTTTCCGGCGCCAAGGCTCCGTGGATTTTAATCAAGCATGTTCTGCGTAACTGCATCGCCCCGATCATGGTCTTCACCGTTACCCTAGTCGCCGACGCCATCATCTTCGAGGCTTCGCTGACCTTCATCGGCGCTGGTATCCAGGAGCCCACCGCTACCTGGGGCAACATCCTCGCCGACGCCCGCGGCGGCGTGCTCGCCGGCCGTTGGTGGCAGGCGTTGTTCCCGGGCCTGGCCATCATGATCACCTGCCTGGCGCTCAACATCCTCTCCGAGGGCATTACCGACGCCATGGCCGCTGCTCCCTCCGCCGCCCTGGATCCGACCGATTCCTCCAAGCGTCGCGAGGCCGACCTGCTGGTCTCCGACCCCGTTCGCGCCTACAAGGAGCAGGCCCAGTCCCTCTCCGCTCGCCTTGGCGCCCTGCGCGATGTCGAGCTCAAGCGTGACGATCGCCATGTGCCCGACGAGTCTGTCGAACCGATTCTCTCGGTCCGTGACTTCTGCATTCAGTTTGAGCATCACGGTGATATCAACGTCGTCGACCATGTCAACTTTGACGTCCGTCCTGGTCAGACCATGGGCCTGGTGGGCGAGTCCGGTTGCGGTAAGTCCATCACCACGCTGGCCATCATGGGCCTGACCGACGACGATGAGCACCTTTCCGGCGAGGTACTCTGGGAGGGCCGCGACCTGCTCAAGATGAGTAAGAAGGAGTGGTTCGGCCTGCGCGGTACCGATATCGCTATGGTCTATCAGGACGCCCTGTCCTCGCTCAATCCCTCCATGCTCATCTCTGCCCAGATGAAGCAGCTCACCAAGCGTGGCGGCACCCGTAGCGCCGAGGAGCTCCTGGAGCTCGTGGGCCTCGACCCCAAGCGTACGCTCGAGAGCTATCCGCACGAGCTTTCCGGTGGTCAGCGTCAGCGCGTTCTGATTGCTATGGCCCTTACCCGCGACCCCAAGCTGGTCATCTGCGACGAGCCCACGACCGCCCTGGACGTTACCGTCCAGAAGCAGGTCATCAAGCTGCTCAACGACCTTCAGGCCAAGCTCGGCTTTGCCATGATCTTCGTCTCGCATGACCTGGCGCTGGTCGCCGAGGTCGCCCATAACATCACGGTTATGTACGCCGGTCAGGTTATCGAGCAGGCGCCCACCAAAGAGCTGCTCACCAACCCGATTCACGAGTACACCCGCGGTCTTCTGGGTTCCGTCCTGTCCATCGAGAGCGGTTCGGGCCGCCTGCACCAGGTGCCCGGCGCCGTTCCGAGCCCGCGCGATTTCCCCAAGGGCGATCGCTTCGCGCCCCGCTCGAGCCATCCGCGTATTGGCCTGGACACCCGTCCGGTCTTCAAGCGCGTGCCCGGCACCGAGCACTTCTATTCCGAGCTCCCCGACGAGGTGCTCAAGGCAAATGGTTTGACCCCTCACGCGGAGGTGATGTAGATGAGCGAGACCGCAGTCAACGGCGTCGAGCCGATCATCTTCCTTGATGACGTCCACGTCACCTTTAGGACCCGTACCGGCTCGATTCTGCACCCTAACCTGGTTCACGCCGTCCAGGGTGTAACGATTAAGCTCATGCCCGGTCAGACGATCGGCATCGTCGGCGAGTCCGGTTGCGGTAAGTCCACCACCGCCAACGTCATGTGCGGCCTGCAGGCCCCCACGAGCGGCAAGGTCTACTTTAAGGGCAAGGACGTTACCAAGCGTACCGCCGAGGACCGTCGTCACATGGGCCGCGTCATCTCGGTCGTGTTCCAGAATCCGGCTACGGCGCTCAACCCCCGCATGGTCGTTCGCGAGCAGCTGCTCGACCCCATGCGCGTTCACAACCTGGGTACCGAGACCGAGCAGGAGAAGCGCGTCAAGGAGCTCTTGGAGCTCACCGGTCTGCCCAGTTCCGCCGCCGAGGTTCTTCCCGGCCAGCTTTCGGGCGGCCAGCGCCAGCGCGTCGCAATTGCCCGTGCCCTGTCGCTGAACCCCGATGCCATCATCGCCGACGAGCCCACCTCGGCTCTGGACGTTTCGGTCCGCGCGCAGATTCTGAACCTGCTGACCGACCTTAAGAAGGAGCTCGGCCTGGCCATGGTGTTCATCAGCCATGACATCCAGACGGTCCGCTATATCTCTGACGACATCATCGTTATGAATGGCGGCAAGATCGTCGAGCAGGGCGAGGCCAAGCAGGTCTTCCAGCACCCCCAGGACCCCTACACCAAGATGCTGCTCGGCGCTGCGCCGTCGCTGCTGCATCCCAAGCTCGGCGAGTAGCCTCGCTTTCCCTCCCGTGCGCCCGGTTCCCTTGCCGGGCGCACCTCCGTTGCGATTTCGAAAGGTTGGGTTCACGAGCCATGCCAAGTGCTCAGGAGCTACAACATCAATTTGGTGAATATCGAGGCGCCATGCCCCGTCCATCAGATTTCGATCTCTTTTGGAAGGATCGCATGGCCGAGGCCGACGCGGTCGGGCTTGACTATGCGATCGAGACGGCATCGGTCACCGATGCCGTGACCTGCCAGCTTTTCGATCTCTGGTATACCGGCATGTGTGGCGCTCGCCTGCACGCCAAGTACCTTAAACCTGTCTCGGACGAGCCCGTGCCATTGGTACTTCAGTTCCATGGATATCCAGGTGCGAGTCGCAGCTGGTTTGAGCAGGCATCGTTTGCGGGCATGGGCATGGCGCTCATTGCTCTCGATTGTCCTGGTCAAGGAGGTCCGTCCGAGGACATTGGCGGATTTGAGGGCACAACGGTCGCGGGCCATATCGTCGCCGGTATCGACGGTGACCCGGCCAACCTCTACTATGTCCGCTTGCACCAAGATATTCGCATTCTGTGCCGTATTGTTCGCGAGCTCGAGGGCATCGATCTTGCCCGTGTGTTTGTGAACGGCGCGTCGCAGGGCGGCGGTTTGGGTATAGCGACCTGTGCGCTTAACAGCGAGCTTATCAATCGCGCCGCCATCCTCTATCCCTTCCTGTCGGATTTCCGCCTGGTCTGGGATTTGGATGCCGACGACATCGCCTACGAGGGCCTGCGCTATTGGTCTCGCTGGTTTGACGAGGACTCGACTCGTATCGACGAAGCCTATGCCAAGCTGGCGTACTTCGATTCCAAGAACTTTGCCCCCATGGTCAAATGCCCCGTGCTGTTTGGCACGGGCACAGCCGATATCGTCTGCCCTCCGGCGACGCAGTTTGCAGTCTACAACAACCTGACCTGTGAAAAGCGTCATGAGTTCTTTGAAGGCTTTGGCCACGAGGAGATTCAGGATTTTGACGATCTGATCATTCCGTTTTTCTGCAAGGGAGGGGAGGCTCATGTCTAAGTGCGAGAGCAATGTCAATGAGCTGATTGTCTCCGACCTTGTGGGGATTCCCGGAACGGTCTCGTCAAGGCTCGCTGATTTCCGGGATTGGCGCGGTGATGCTTCTGCGGATGTTTCCGAATTAGAGATAGCCGCTTCGGACCTTGAGGTTTGCGGGCCGAGTATTACGGCGATCGATTTCGCCAATCCGTATGCCCGCTACTCTGAGGTTTCCTTTGAGCTTGGTGGCGATGTGGTCCACGCACGTTTGATCGAGCCTGCCGGTCGCGCCCGGGCATCCGAGCTTGTGCCGCTATGTCTGGTGTTTCACGACATCGACCGACCCGTGCGGGGATGGCATCACATGACGAGGTTTGCGGCCATGGGATATGCCGTGCTTGCACTGGACGATGAGGCGATTGGACCCAGCGATCTGCGGCAGGAGATTACCTCGCCTGCTTTTGTCAGGCGCGTCCGTTGGGGCTGCGCGTTGGCGAAGGTCGCACGCAATCTTGATGGCATTGACCCCGACCGCATCTTTGCATGGGGCGAGGGTCTTGGCGGCGGAGTCGCGCTGGCGGTTTCTGCTCTGGACGAGCGGGGCCTCGCCTGCACGGCGGTTGCCAATCCGCTTCCTGGCGGCCTCGAGGCGCTGTCGTCTCGGGTGCGCGGATCGGTGCTCATGGGCACATCGCTTATGGATGCCGTGAGCGATCCCAAGGGCCAGTTTGCCGTATTCAACGGTCTTGAGTGTGACCGGAGGCATATCATCTATGCCAAATACGCTCACGAGCGCATCAATGCGTTCGAAAACGAAGTCGTAGACTTTTTTAACCAAACGTTCTATCCGTGTTCTTTGGCCTAGACGGCCTGGACACTGCCAACAAGAGTGGGTGGCATAGGGCCGCCCGCCAGACAACTAAGGAGATTCTTGTGGCAACTCAGAAATTCACCGGCGTTATCCCTCCCGTCGTTGTTCCCGATACCGAAGACCACCAGCTCGACGTTGCCTCCTTTGAGCGCAGCATCAACCGCATGATCGACGCCGGCGTCGATGGCCTGTTCTTCTTGGGCTCTTCGGGTGAGGTCGTTTTCTCCACCGACGAGCGTCGTCGCCAGATCATCGCCGAGGCCGTCCGCATCGTCGACCACCGCGTGCCCGTCCTGGTCGGCATCATCGATACCGAGACCGAGCGCATGATCGAGCACGGTAAGGTCGCTCAGGAGCTGGGCGCCGATGCGCTTGTCGCCACCTGCCCGTTCTATGCCCTGCAGGGCATGACCGAGGTCGAGGAGCACTTCCGCATCCTGCACGAGGAGCTCGACCTGCCCATCTTTGCCTATGACATTCCCGTCTGCGTTCACACCAAGCTCCCCTGGAAGCTCCTTGCCAAGCTCGGCGCCGAGGGCGTCCTTGCTGGCGTCAAGGATTCCTCGGGTGATGACATCTCGTTCCGCTACCTCGTTCAGGAGAACGAGAAGAACGGCCATCCGATGAGCATCCTCACCGGTCACGAGGTCGTTGTCGACGGCGCTTACCTCGGTGGCGCCGATGGTTCCGTCCCGGGTCTCGCTAATGTTGAGCCCGAGGGCTACGTGCGCCAGTGGAAGGCCGCTCAGGCCGGCGACTGGGCTACCGTCAAGGCCGAGCAGGATCGCCTTAACGAGATCTCCCACATCTGGGATGTCACCTCAGGCGTTCAGGGCTATGCCGGTGGCGTCGGTGCCTTCAAGACCGCTATGAACCTCATGGGCATTTTCGACAGCCCGACCATGCCGCGCCCGGTGAAGGCCATGACCGGCGAGAACGTCGAGGCGATTAGGAAGGTCCTCCAGGACAACGGTCTCCTGTAAAGCTTCCCCAGGGACCCGACCTCGCCGTTCAACCGTGTGACCATGACCCATTCGGTCAATGGCCACACGGTTTCTCGACGATCTCGGGCACCTGGAAAACCTTTACCGCGCTGTGACGGCTAGCCTGACGGCGCATTTCCTGTAGTTGTTTTTATCTCCTAAGGAGAGCGACATGGAGAACAAGTACGTTTGCTCTGTCGATATCGGCGGAACTAAGATCGCGACTGCCATCATGGAGTACCCGGCTGACGGTGGTGTGCCCCATCCCGTTTTTGAGGCCGAGGTTCCTACCGAGGCCCAGGAGGGTGGCGAAGCGGTCTTCCAGCGCATCGAGGCGTCTATCAAGGCAGCTCTTGAGGCAAATCCCGATGTCGAGGTCCTCGGTGTCGGTATCGGTGCCGCAGGCGTCGTCGATCCCAAGACGGGCGCCATCGCGTATGCCAATGAGATCATGCCCGGCTGGTCCGGCGTTCAGTTGGGGCCGCGTCTGCGCGAGGATCTCGGTCTTCCCGTTGCCGTTGTAGGCGACGTGCAGGCTCATGCTCTGGGCGAGGCCCACTGGGGTGTCGGCAAGGGCAAGTTCTCCGTCTTGTGTCTTGGCATCGGTACGGGTATCGGCGGCGCATATGTCGAGAACGGCCGCGTGATGCAGGGCTTCCATGGTGCTGCTGGCCATATGGGCCACATCGAGTGTTCGGCTGCCGCCGGCATTCCCTGCGCCTGCGGGCGTTCCGGCCATCTGGAGTCGGTTGCTTCGGGCACTTCCATTGGTCGTATGTACGATGAGCGCTTTGGCCGCGTCGACCCCAGCCGTCCTTCGGTCGGTCGCGATGTGAACGACCTGTGCCGTGCAGGCGACGCAAAGGCGACCGAGGTCATCCATGATGCCGGCTTTGCGCTGGGTGCCAGCTTGGGCTCGCTCGCTAACATCCTGGACCCTGAGGTCATCGTGCTTTCGGGCGGTGTGATTCACCAAGGTCCCGATTGGCGTTCGCAGACGTGGAAGGATTCGGTACACGAGGGCTATGCCAGCCAGGCGCTCGATCCGCTTCAGGACACGCCGATCCTCATCGGTTCTCTGGAGGGCGATGCTCCGCTCATCGGTGCCGCTGAGCATCTTCTTGCCTCTTTGAAGTAAATGTATCTGCTGTAGGAGCCTCCCGAGACAACACGTCTCGGGAGGCTGTTCTGAGAAAGGTTGCAGCCTTATGACCGTCGATCCTTTGATTCAATCCCTGAAGGGCAAGCTCGTCGTGAGCGTTCAGGCGTATATGGGCGAGCCACTTCGTACGCCCGAGACCATGGCTCAAATGTCTCGCGCCTGCGAGCTTGGCGGCGCCGCCGCCATTCGCTGCCAGGGTCTTGCCGACATTGCCGCCATTAAGGGTCGCTGTGAGGTTCCTGTTATCGGCCTGTGGAAGGATGGGCACGAGGGCGTTTACATCACGCCGACGCTGCGTCACGCTCGCGCCTGCGTTGCTGCCGGTGCCGATATCGTGGCGATCGACGCCACCGATCGTCCGCGCCCCGATGGTAAGACGGTCGAGGATACCTTCCGCCCGCTGCACGAGGAGGGTGTGCTCCTGATGGCCGATTGTGCCACCATCGAGGACATTCGCCGTGCTGTTGATATGGGCTTTGACCTGGTATCCACCACGCTTTCTCACGGCGTCGCCGCCATCGACTGCACCATGGCCGATGGTCCCGACCTGCCGCTCCTGCGTCAGGCGACCGAGGAATTCCCCGGCCTTCCCATCATTTGCGAGGGTCGCGTACATACGCCCGAAGAGGCTCGCGCTGCAATCGACGCCGGCGCGTGGGCCGTTGTCGTCGGCACCGCCATTACGCACCCTACGAGTATTACAAGTTGGTTCAAGGCTGCGCTTGAGGCGTAAGACGGGCCTCGTATCCGCTTGGGGCGGTATACTCAATAAAGGCAATTGATCGCGCGGGATCCGCTGGCCGGGTCCCGCGCTTATTTTAGGAGGCACACATGCAAAAGGGAGATGCCATGGATGCGGCGGAGCGCTCGGAGCGTATCCCCGATATCGTTATCATCACCGGAATGTCCGGCTCGGGCCGAACGCAAGCCATGCATGTGTTTGAGGACATGGGCTATTTTTGTATCGACAACCTGCCCCCACGCCTGATTGCCCAGCTTGCAGAGCTCGTTGGCATCAATACGGGCGTGGGCAGGCACCTTGCCGTTACCTGCGACCTGCGTAGCCAGGGCTTGTTCGATGAACTGCTCGATGCTGTTGCCGCACTGGAAGAGCGCGAGATGAGCTGCGACATCGTGTTTCTCGAGGCGTCTGACGAGGTGCTGATTCGCCGGTATAGCGAAAACCGTCGCCGCCATCCCATTGCAAAGCCGGGGGAGACCACGGCCGACGCTATTCAGCGTGAACGTCTGCAGCTGAAGGGCGTTCGCGATCGAGCGGATATGATTATCGACACGAGCCGCTTGCGCACTTCTGCCTTACGTAACAAGCTTCGCATGGCTTTTTCCGAGCTGTCCGACCAGCAGCTTATGGACGTCCACGTGTTCTCGTTTGGCTTTAAGCATGGCATGCCCGTCGAGGCGGATATCATGATCGATGTGCGCTTCTTGCCCAATCCTTTCTACGATCCCGAGATGCGTACCATGACCGGTCTCGATAAGAAGGTCTCCGATTTTGTCTTGGACCACCCTAAGACCCAGGAGTTTTGGAAGGCCTGGACACAGTTGCTCGATACGGTCATGCCGGGTTATATCGCAGAGGGCAAGCCGCAGCTTTCCATTGCCATCGGCTGCACGGGCGGACAGCACCGTAGCGTCGCCATTGCCGAGGCCACGGCCCGCTACCTGGAGGGTGCTCAGTATCATGTGAGCATCTCCCATCGTGACCTGTCGCGTGCCAACACGAAGGCATAGGTTTACATGTCGTTTACCGCTGAGGTGCGTGACGAGCTTGCGCGCTGCGAACCAGAATGCGAATACTGCGATTTGTCGACGCTTGCTGCGCTCACGCGTGTGAGCGGCACGCTTTCGTTGGCGGGCTCGGGACGGTACCGCTTGACGGTCGCGACCGAGACGGGTGCTGTGGCGCGCACGATGATTGCGCTGACGCATCGCATTCTTAAGCTCAAGACCGAATTCACGGTTCGTAAGTCGGTCCTGCACAAGGTGCGAAACTACCTCATCACCTTGCCCGATCAGCCCGATTTGGATAAGGCTCTGGTGCTGCTGGGCATTCTCGACCGTAGGGGAGGGCTCGTCGCGGGTGTGCCGCGCCACATCGTTGCCCGTCCTTGCTG
This sequence comes from Collinsella sp., assembly GCA_018363345.1. GTDB lineage: Bacteria > Actinomycetota > Coriobacteriia > Coriobacteriales > Coriobacteriaceae > Collinsella. Next base: position 29,388 of record JAGZNZ010000016.1, read on the forward strand.
CAGGCTCGCCTATATTCGCGGTGCGCTGATTGCCGGAGGCTTTGTTGCCGACCCGCGTGGCGATTTTCATTTGGAGATCGCGGTTCAGGGCGAGGAGTATGCAAAGGGACTTTGCGATCTTCTGGAGCAGATTGGAGTTCACGCCCGCGTCAATGCGCGTCGCGGCTCGTATGCCGTGTACATCAAGAGTGCCGAGGAGATTAAACGTCTGTTACAGCTGATTGGCGCCAAGCGCAGCGTTGCCGAGATTGAAGAGGCCCGCGCAGTCAAGCTGGTGAAGAACGACGTGAATCGTCGCGTGAACGCAGAGCTTGCCAACCAGACCAGAAGTGCCGGTGCCGCTCAACATCAGCTTGCGCTCATCGACGAGCTTGATCGGCGCGGTTTGCGTGAAACGCTGCCGGACGCTCTGGCAGTCTTTTGTGACTTACGCGAGCGTTACCCCGATCTCTCGCTGCGAGATTTGGGGGAAATGGCCGACCCTCCTTTGTCGAAGTCGGCCTTGTATCACCGCGTTTTGCGCCTTGAAAAGCTCATTGAAGCAAGCAGGTAGTTTAACGCAATAGCTTTTATGGTGGTTGAACTGCTGTTTTATACGTTAAAGCGTTTTAACGCAAATTTGATTTTCAATTTCGAGCATTCTCGTGAAATTCAAGTCAAAAAAAAGGTATATTAGGCGAGTGGTTAGTTTGTGGGCCTCAACGGCGGGCGCTGTAGCTTGCGGGGGCCTTACGAAAGGAGACACAATGGCAGTAAAGGTTGCTATTAACGGCTTCGGTCGCATCGGTCGTCTGGCCTTCCGTCAGATGTTCGGTCATGAGGGCTCCGAGATCGTCGCTATCAACGACCTCACCTCTCCCGATATGCTCGCTTACCTGCTGAAGTACGACTCCACGCAGGGCAACTATGCTCGCGATCACGAGGTCGTCGCTGGTGAGGATTCCATCACCGTTGACGGCAAGGAGATCAAGATCTACAAGGAGGCCGACGCCAACAACCTGCCTTGGGGCGACCTCGACGTCGACGTCGTTCTCGAGTGCACCGGCTTCTACACCAGCAAGGCTAAGGCTCAGGCCCACATCAACGCTGGCGCCAAGAAGGTCGTCATCTCCGCTCCGGCCGGCAGCGATCTGCCCACCATCGTGTACAACGTCAACCATGAGACGCTGACCGCTGAGGACAACATCATCTCCGCTGCTTCCTGCACCACCAACTGCCTCGCCCCGATGGCCAAGGGTCTGAACGACTTCGCTCCCATCGTGTCCGGCATCATGACCACCATTCACGCCTGGACTGGCGACCAGATGCCGCTCGACGGCCCGCAGCGCAAGGGCAACAAGCGTCGTAGCCGCGCCTGCGCCGTTAACATCGTCCCCAACACCACCGGTGCTGCCAAGGCTATCGGCCTGGTTCTCCCCGAGCTCAACGGTAAGCTCATCGGTGCCGCCCAGCGCGTCCCGACGCCGACCGGCTCCATCACCAACCTCTACGCTGTCGTTGACAAGAAGGTCACCGTCGACGAGGTCAACGCCGCTATGAAGGCCTACGCTGCCACCATCTCCGAGACCTTCGGTTACAACGAGGACGACATCGTCTCCACCGATATCATCGGCGAGACCCACGGCTCCATCTTCGACGCCACTCAGACCATGTGCTCTGACCTCGGCAACGGCCAGACCCTCGTTCAGGTCACCTCTTGGTACGACAACGAGAACTCCTACACCTCTCAGATGGTCCGCACCATCAAGTACTTCGAGAAGTTCGTTGCTTAATTTAGCTTTTAGCGAATAGCTCGTTGAGCGTCTAAAGAAGGGCGCGGCCTCATAGGGCTTACACCCTAGGGTCGCGCCCTTTTTATAGGAAATCGTCTGCCGTAATGGGAGGCAGACACGTACGAAAGGTAGAAGCAAACATGGCCTTTACCAAGAAGACCGTCCGCGACATCGATGTCGACGGCAAGCGCGTTCTCGTCCGCGTTGACTTCAACGTGCCTATCAAGGATGGCGTCGTTGGCGACACCACCCGCATCAAGGCAGCCCTGCCCACTATCAACTACCTCGTTGAGCACAACGCTCGCGTCATCCTCATGAGCCACCTCGGCCGTCCCGAGGGTACTGGCTTCCAGCCCGAGCTCTCCCTCGAGCCTGTCGCCAAGAAGCTCGCCGAGCTCTCTGGCCTTGACGTTGCTTTTGTTGCTGACACGTATGGTGAGAAGGCCGCCGAGGCCGTTGCCGCCGTCGAGCCGGGCAAGGTCCTCGTTCTCGAGAACGTCCGTTTCGACAAGCGTGAGAAGAAGAACGATCCCGAGATCGCCAAGAAGCTCGCTTCCTATGGTGACGTCTTCGTTCTCGATGCCTTCGGCACCGCCCACCGCGCCCAGGGTTCCGTCGTGGGCCCCGCCGCTTACCTGCCTGCCGTCGCTGGCTTCCTGCTCGAGAAGGAGGTCGACACGCTGACCGGCATCTTCGCCGAGCCCGAGCGCCCCTTCGTCGCTATCGTCGGCGGTTCCAAGGTTTCCTCCAAGATCGGCGTTCTCGATCACCTCATCGACTCTGCTGACACCCTGATCATCGGTGGCGGCATGGCCTACACCTTCTTCCTGGCTCAGGGCCTGTCCGTCGGTCAGTCCCTCAAGGAAGAGGACTGGGTCGAGCGCGCCGGCGAGATGCTCAAGAAGGCCGAGGAGAAGGGCGTCAAGATCCTGCTCCCCATCGACAACCGCGTTGCTGATCACTTTGGCGAGGACGCTGTCCCCGAGGTTGTCGCTTCCGACGCTATCCCCGACGACCGTGAGGGTATGGACATCGGCCCCAAGACCGAGGAGCTCTACGCCGAGGCTGTCAAGGGTGCCAAGACCGTGTTCTGGAATGGCCCCATGGGCGTCTTCGAGTTCGATAACTTCGCTCACGGCACCCAGGCTATCGCCGAGGCTGTCGCCGAGGCTGATTGCACCTCGATCATCGGTGGTGGCGACTCTGTCGCAGCCGTCAACAAGTTCAACCTGGCCGACAAGATGAGCTGGATCTCTACCGGTGGTGGCGCTTCCATGGAGCTTGTCGAGGGTAAGGCCCTGCCCGGAGTGGAGGCGCTTCTCGATGCCTAATCGCACCCTTCTTATTGCTGGTAACTGGAAGATGAACAACGACGTCGCCGAGGCCGCCAAGCTCGCCGACGAGCTGGCTCAGGCTCTGCCCGAGGTTCCGGCTGGCGTCGAGGTGCTCGTCTGCCCTCCGACCATCGACATCACCACGGTTCATGACCGTATTCAGGCTGCCCCCATCGCCCTCGGTGCACAGAACGTGTACTGGGAGGCCAAGGGTGCCTTCACCGGTGAGTCTTCTTGCGACATGCTCAAGTCCGCTGGCTGCACCTACTGCATCATCGGTCACTCCGAGCGTCGTGATTACTTCCACGAGACCGACGAGGATCAGAACAAGAAGGCCAAGGCCCTCGTTGCCGCCGGACTTGTTCCCGTCTTCTGCTGCGGTGAGTCCCTTGAGGTCCGCGAGGCCGGCACCTATGTCGAGCACGTCGTGAACCAGGTCAAGGCTGGTCTTGCTGGTCTTGAGATCACCTGCCCCAAGCAGGTCGTCGTCGCCTACGAGCCCATTTGGGCCATCGGCACCGGCAAGACCGCTACCGCCGAGGACGCTCAGGAGGTCTGCGGCGCTATCCGTGAGACCCTCAAGGAGATGTTCGGCGAGGAGCTCGCCAACGGCATCCGCGTTCTCTACGGCGGTTCCGCTAAGCCCGGCAACATTGCTGAGCTCGTCGCCAAGCCCGACGTTGACGGCGCCCTCGTGGGCGGCGCTTCGCTCAAGGCTGCCGACTTTGCCTCTATGGTCGTCAAGGCAGGCGAGTAGGACATATGGCACAGCGTCATCTTCCTGCACTCCTGATCATCATGGATGGTTGCGGCCTTGCTCCGGCCGATGGCGAGAACGCCGTCGCCGCTGCCAAGACGCCCTTCCTTGATAGCCTGTACGAGAAGTACCCCCACACCACGCTCGGTGCTTCGGGCGAGGACGTGGGCCTTCCCGATGGCCAGATGGGCAACTCCGAGGTGGGTCACCTCAACATCGGTGCCGGCCGCATCGTGTTCCAGGAGCTTTCGCGCATCAACAATGCCATCAAGGACGGCTCCATCGCCAAGAACGAGGTCTTCGTCAAGGCTATGGACGACGTCAAGGCCGAAGGCAAGACCCTGCACCTCATGGGCCTTATGAGCCCTGGCGGTGTTCATTCTCACATGAACCACGTCGAGGCTCTGGTCAAGATGGCTGCCCAGCATGGCGTCAAGACCGTTCGCGTCCACGCCTTCATGGATGGCCGCGACGTCGACCCGCAGTCCGGTGCCGGCTACATGAGCGAGTTCTGCGCTTTCCTGGCTAAGATCTCCGAGGAGACCGGTTGCGACGCTCGCGTTGCCACCGTTTCGGGCCGCTATTGGGCCATGGACCGCGACAACCGTTGGGAGCGCATCCAGCGCGCCTACGACGTCATGGTCAACGCGTCCGATGCCGATACCGACCCCGTTGCCGGTATCAAGGCCTACTACGAGAAGGATCCGCGCGGCGACGAGTTCGTCGAGCCTTTCGCGGCCCACAACGAGGGCATCCACGAGGGCGACGCGGCCATCTTCTTCAACTTCCGTCCCGACCGCGCTCGTCAGATGACTCGCGTGTTCACGGACAAGGAGTTCGATGGCTTTGAGCGCGAGCAGATTAAGCTCTCGCACTTTGTGACGATGACCGAGTACGATCCGACGTTTGACGTCGAGGTCGCCTTCCCCAAGACGTTCCCCGAGAACGTCCTGGCCGACGTTATCGCCGCCAATGGCCTGAAGCAGCTGCACACCGCCGAGACCGAGAAGTACGCCCACGTGACGTTCTTCCTCAACGGCGGCATCGAGGAGCCCAAGGAGGGCGAGGAGCGCGTGCTCGTCGCTTCCCCCAAGGTCGCTACCTACGATCTGCAGCCCGAGATGAGCGCTCCCGAGGTTACCGAGAAGCTTGTCGCCGCTATCAACGAGGATCGCGCTGATTTCTACATCGTGAACTTCGCAAATTGCGACATGGTTGGTCACACCGGTGTCTTCGACGCTGCCGTTAAGGCCGTTGAGGCTGTTGACGATGCCCTGTCCAAGGTTGTCCCGGCGATTCTCGCCAAGGGCGGCTTTGCGCTGATTACCGCCGATCACGGCAACGCCGATCACATGTTTGACGTTGCTTCCGACGGTTCCAAGCATCCGTTTACGGCTCACACCACCAACCGTGTGCCGTTCATCATCGTTGATGAGAAGGCACAGCTCACCGGTATCGAGGACGGCCGTCTTTCCGATATCGCTCCGACCATGCTCACCATGGCTGGTATTGAGCCTTCCGCCGAGATGACGGGTCGCGTGCTCGCCACCGAGGCCTAATAGAAAACAACAAACGTTTTCATGCGAGGGGGTTGCCCATATTCGGGCAACCCCCTTTTGGTATTTCTGCCATTTCTACCCCGTCCCTAAATGGCAGGTGGGGGAGTGTTGGAGGTTGTGGTACAGTACTGGAGTTTAAATTGTTCTATTAAGGAGCTTATCTATGGGTCCGTTCCAGATTCTTCTGTTTGTCGTTTGGGCTATCTCTGCCGTGGCGCTGACGATTCTCGTCCTGATGCACTCCGGTAAGGGTACCGGCGTTTCGGATATGATCGCTAGCTCGCTGTATAACTCCAGCTCTGCCACGGGCGTCATGGAGCAGAACCTCGATCGCCTGACGGTAATTATGGCCGTCGTTTTTGCTGTGTGTGTCGTTCTGTGCATGTTCTTCTTCCCGCAGGGCATCGTCGGCTACTAAGCATCGGCGTATATACGTTTGTAAAGGGTCCCGCATGTGCGGGGCCCTTTTTGTTTACAGACTTGTAATAGAGTCAAAATATCCCCACATACTTCGCCTAACTAAAGAAATTCTCGACCGTTAACCGGAATTAGCGCCATATTGTGCATAAAATGCGCTACTGTATTGCGAAACGTTGGTCCGCACTGCATAACCAGCCATAACGGCGGACCGCGTTTGAATGGTTCGATCGGGCTGTCTCGACGTTGCCCGGCCGAATTCACTTTGTCCTATCTCATAAGGAGGATGGCATGGCTGATTCTATGTTCCACCAGCCCGTTATGGGTCGTCGCGCCTTTGTTGGCGGCACCCTCGCTGCGAGCTCCATGGCTTTTCTTGCCGCATGCGGCAAGAAGGGCGGCGACGCTTCCGGTTCTGAGTCCGGTTCGACGCTGAACTTCTACATCAACAACCCGGTCTGCATCGACCCCTACAACGTCCAGGAGGATCAGGGCACTCAGGTCGAGTACCAGCTCTTCGACGCTCTGACGGAGTACGATAACGAGAAGGGCGAGATAGTTCCGCTGGCTTGCGAGTCCTTCGAGGCTAACGACGACGCCACCGAGTTCACCTTCAAGATCAAGAAGGCCAAGTTCCACAACGGTGACGACGTTACTTCCAAGTCCTTCAAGCTCGGTTGGGAGCGCCTGGTCAACACCAAGTCGGCCATCGCTACCGAGTATGGTCCTTCCGAGGTCTCCTACCACCTTTCCATGGTCGAGGGCTATGACGACCTGCTTGCCGGTAACGCTACCGAGCTGTCCGGCGTTACCTGCCCGGATGACGAGACCCTCGTCGTCAAGCTGACTTCCGCCTACGCCGACTTCCCCTTCGTCGCCTCTCACCCGGCTCTGTCCCCGGTTCCCGAGTGCGCCGAGTCCGATGTCAAGAGCTTCTACCTTGCCCCGGTCGGTAACGGCCCGTTCATGATGGACGGCAAGTGGGAGGATGGTCAGGAGATCAACCTCAAGAAGTTTGACGATTACTATGGCGACAAGGCCAAGATCGACGCCATCCACTTCCAGGTCATCAAGGACGTGGAGACCGCTTACAAGGAGTTCCAGGCCGGCAACCTCGATGTCTGCGACGTTCCCGTTGCTCAGATCGACGCCGCCAAGAAGGACCGCGGCGAGTCCAAGGATGGCTACACCATGGGTGACGGCGAGCGCATGCTGCTCGGCTCCGAGCCTTCCACGTACTATCTGACGTGCAACACCACGGCCGAGCCGTTCAACAACGCTGACCTGCGCAGGGGCATCTCCCTGGCTATCAACCGTGAGGCCATCTGCAAGACCATCTTCAAGGGCACCCGTACCCCCGCTGACGGCATCGTTCCTCCGGGAATCGCCGGCTACAAGGAGGGCGCATGGGAGTTCTGCGCCTATGACGTCGACAAGGCTAACGAGTACCTCGACAAGGTCGCTCCCGCTGGCGCTAACGGCGATCGTGGCATTAATGTGACCCTGTCCTACAATCAGGACGGTGGCCACAAGGAGATCATGGAGTCCATCATCGGCGACCTCGCCAAGGTGGGCGTCACCGCCGTCTCCGATACTCCCGAGTGGTCTGCCCTGCTCGAGCAGTATCAGAACTTCAACTATCAGTTCGGCCGTCTGGGCTGGATCGCCGATTACCCGATCATGGACAACTTCCTGTACCCGCTGTTCCACTCCGACTCCCTCGGTGGCGACAACCGCTCTGGTTACAACAACCCCGAGTTCGATGCCAAGGTCGATGAGGCCCGTGCCACGGTTGACGACGACGAGCGCATCGCCAAGATGCAGGAGGCTGACGCTATGGTCGCCGCTGACTGCCCGGTTATCCCGGTGATGTTCTACACGCACACCATCGTCGGCTCCGATCGCGTCAAGTACCTCTATGTCGATCCGCAGAAGCACGCCGATCTGGGTACCGCTGAGCTCGCCTAAGAGTTTTGCAGCTTCCATGAGGGTCAAGTATTTACGTAGACCTCATGGGAAACATACAGTTCTCCCTAACCTGGGGTAAACTGGCTGATGGTAATTTTGGGATGCCGGTCTGGCGATCGGCATCCCATTTAGGTTAATCCCTAGATAGGGGAGTGGTATGGGTAAGTACATCGTTAAACGTGTGCTTCAGTTCATCCCGGTATTTTTGGGCGTTACGTTGATTCTGTTCGCCCTCCAGAATATTGTGCCGGGAGACCCGATCAAGCTGATCGGTGGAGACAAGGCTCTGTCCCCCGAGGTAGAGCTTCAACTTCGCGTGCGCTATCACCTGGTCCAGGCGGACGAGGACGGCAACGCGATCCTTGACGAGAACGGCGATCCCGTTCCAACGTCGCTTGTGGACCAATACTTGAATTACATGAATGGTCTGCTTCATGGCGATCTGGGCAATTCGTATCAGCGCAAGCTGCCGGTTACGGAAATCTTTGCCCAGAAGTATCCGTATACGGTCAAACTTGCCGCGTGCGCCATCGTGCTCGAGGCAATTATGGGTATCGGTGCGGGTATCATTTCGGCGGTAAAGCGTTATTCCTTCTGGGATATTTTGGTAACGCTCACCACGTCGATCCTCGTTGCGGTCCCGGCCTTCTGGCTCGGTATGTTGCTGCAGCTGTTCTTTGGCGTCATCCTCAAGGACGCCACGGGCGGTGCAATCTCCATGCCGATCTCGGGTGCCGGCGGTTCCAGCTCTCAGTATCAGGATTGGATGCACTATGTGCTTCCGACCATTACGCTGGCTTCGGTTTCGACCGCTTATGCTGCGCGCATTATGCGCTCGCAGCTGCTTGACGTCATGAACCAGGATTACATCCGTACGGCAAAGGCCAAGGGTCTCTCCAATCGTGCGATCATCGTCAAGCATGCGCTTAAGAATGCACTCATCCCCGTCGTTACCTATATTGGTGTCGACTTTGGCGGCATGCTTTCGGGCGCCATCCTGACCGAGACGGTCTTCAACTGGCCCGGTATCGGCTATGAGGTCTATCGCGCCATTAGCATGCGTGACTGGCCCATCGTTATGGGCGGCGTTACGCTCATCGTTGTCGTCGTCATGGTGATCAACCTGCTCGTCGACATTAGCTATGCATTCCTCGACCCGCGCATCCGCCTTGGCGGTCCGTCGGATAAGGCCTAAGGGAGGTACGTCTCATGCAGGAAACTGATTCTCAGTCTCAGGAGCAGGCTACCGCCACCAAGGTCGCATCTGCTCCCGCCAAGTCCCGCACGCTGTGGGGCGACGCTTTTAAGCGTCTTCGTAAGAACAAGCTCGCCGTTATCGGTGTCTGCTGGATCATCATCGTCGTTGTGGTTGCCCTGACCGCAGATCTGTGGGCTAAGCCCTGGCTCGGTTCGCCGACGGCTTCCGATTCGACCACCATGGCCGAGACATCGCTACTGGCTCCGTGTGCCGAGCACCCGTTTGGCACCGATGCCCTCGGTCGCGACATTCTCGTCCGCGTTATCTACGGTGCACGCGTTTCGCTTTCTGTCGGTATCATGGCCACCGCCATCTCCACATTGATCGGCCTGGTCATGGGCGCCCTGGCCGGTTTCTACGGCGGCATTTGGGATACGATCATCATGCGCTGTGCGGACATCTTCCTGGCGTTCCCGTACGTGCTGTTCGTTGTCGCCATGATCGCCGTTATCGGCCGTGGTCTTCAGAACGTCTTTATCGCCATCGGCATTCTTGGCTGGCCTTCGATTGCGCGCGTCTTCCGATCTGCGATCCTAACGGTCAAAGAGAACGATTATGTTGACGCCGCTCGCGCGATGGGTGCATCCGATGCCCGTATCGTGATGCGCCATATCTTCCCGAACTCCGTTGCCTCCATCGTGGTCTACGCGACTATGAACATTGGTGGCGCCATTCTGACCGAGTCCGCTCTGTCCTTCCTCGGCATGGGCGTTATTCCGCCTACGCCTTCGTGGGGCTCCATGATTCAGGACGGTCAGCAGTATCTTCTGACCGCTCCCTGGATGATGATCATGCCCGGTCTGGCAATTCTCTCGACGGTGCTCGCCTTCACCCTGCTGGGTGACGGTCTGCGCGACGCCCTCGACGTCAAGATGAAGGACGCATAAGGATGAAGAAGAACAAGAACTATGTGGACCTGAAGGACCAGCCGGTTCCTGAGGGCCAGCATCTGCTCGAGGTCGATGACCTTAAGATGTATTTCCACACCGAGGATGGCGTTGTTCGCGCTGTCGACGGTGTCTCCTACACGCTCGATCGCGGCGAAACCCTGGGCGTCGTCGGTGAGTCCGGCTCCGGTAAGTCCGTGACCGCCATGACCATCATGGGCCTCATCTCGATGCCTCCGGGAAAGATCGAGGGCGGTGACGTTCGCTATCGCGGCCGCTCCATCCTCGAAATGACCGAGGAAGAGATGCAGCACATTCGCGGCAACGATATCGCGATGATCTTCCAGGATCCTATGACCTCCTTGAACCCGGTCTATAAGATCGGCAGGCAGGTGGGCGAGGGTCTTCGTCTGCACCGTGGCTACTCCAAGCAGGAGGCGCTCAAGCGTGCCACCGAGCTTTTGGACCTCGTGGGTATCCCCGAGCCCGAGAAGCGCGTCAATGAGTATCCGCACCAGTTCTCTGGCGGTATGCGTCAGCGAGTCATGATTGCCATGGCCCTTGCCTGCGATCCCGATATTCTGATTGCCGACGAGCCCACGACTGCCCTGGACGTTACCATCCAGGCTCAGATTATCGAGCTCATGCAGGAGATGCAGGAGAAGAACGGCAACGCCATCATCATGATTACCCATGACCTGGGTGTTGTCGCCGATATGGCCGATAAGATCATGGTTATGTACGCCGGCCGCCCCGTTGAGTTCGGTACTGCTGAGGAAATCTTCTACGAGAGCCGCCACCCCTACACCTGGGGTCTTATCCGCTCCATCCCGGAGCAGGCAATCGAAGAGAAGAAGCCGCTGACGCCGATTCACGGCAACCCGCCTTCGCTCATGAACCTGCCTGAGGGCTGCGTCTTCTCTCCTCGTTGCCCCTACGCGACGGACAAGTGCCGCAAGCAGCGCCCCGAGCGCGTTGTCACCGAGTCCGGTCACTATTCTGCGTGCCATTATTCCGGTGACCCCGAGTTCCTCAAGAACGCCCCTGAGACGTCCCGCACGCGCAAAGATTCCAAGAAGGGAGGCGAGGCGTAAATGGCAGACAATAACGAGCGCACTCCGCTGCTGAAGGTCGAGCACCTTTCTAAGGAGTTCCCCGCAGAGTCCGGCATGTTCGCCAAGCGCTTCTCTAAGCGTGTCGTCTCTGCTGTGAATGACATTTCGTTCGAGATTTATCCGGGCGAGACCTTTGGCCTGGTCGGCGAGTCTGGTTGCGGTAAGTCCACCACGGGCCGCACCATCATGCGTCTGACCAAGCCGACGGCAGGTAAGGTGTTCTTCCAGGGCAAAGATGTTGCCGAGATGAGCAAGCATGAGATCAAGGACATGCGTCGTGAGATGCAGTTTATCTTCCAGGATCCTTATGCTTCGCTCAACCCTCGTATGACCATCGGCGAGATTGTCTCCGAGCCCATGACCATTCATGGCGTGGGTACCAAGGAGGAGCGCATTGAGCGCGTCCGTGAGCTGCTGGACGTCGTCGGCCTCAACCCCGAGCACATCAACCGCTATCCGCACGAGTTCTCGGGCGGCCAACGCCAGCGTGTCGGCATCGCCCGCGCGTTCGCTCTGAAGCCCAAGCTGATCATCTGCGATGAGCCTGTCTCTGCACTTGACGTATCCATTCAGGCCCAGGTTCTGAACCTTCTTAAGGAGCTCCAGGACAAATTCGGTACGGCCTATCTCTTCATTGCTCACGACCTCTCTGTCGTGCAGCATATCTCCGACCGTGTTGCCGTTATGTATCTGGGTAAGATGGTCGAGGTTTCGGACTGGAAGACGCTCTATAGCGAGCCTCACCATCCGTACACGCAATCGCTGCTGTCTGCCGTGCCGGTGCCCGATCCGGATATCCAGAAGACCCGCAAACGCATCATCCTCGCTGGCGATCCGCCATCGCCGCTGGATCCGCCGACCGGCTGCCGTTTCCACACGCGCTGCCCGATCGCGCAGGGCATCTGCTCCGAGAAGCTTCCTGAGTTTAAGGAAGTTGCCCCGGGCCACTGCTGCGCCTGCCACTTCGCGGAGCCGTTCCCGATCAAGGAATCTCACATCGACCTGTAGTCGGCTGTTTGTCCGGGCCCGTGCTGGACTTAGTTTTCAGAACGTCCTCGACCATGGAAACCCCCTTATCCTGCTCCTTCGGAGCTGTGGATAAGGGGGTTTCCTGGTCTGCGGAATGTTCTGAAAACTAAGTCCAGCACGGGCTCTGTGTTACCGATGCAGGGGGGGGGCGATTCCTTGATCGCTCACTTAATCTAATGGGATAGTTAGTGAGGCCGGAGCAAAAGCTCCGGCCTCCTTATATAAGGGCTCGGCAAAGCCGAGCCACCAAATTTGCATCAGCCCCAGAACATGTTTGAGAACTGTGCTTGGAGTATGTGTTGGTAGGCCCCGAATCGGTGTTGCCTCCCGGCGCATTCCGCAGGGGGAGCGATATTTTGCAGCACGAAGTGCGTAGCAAAATATCGCCCATGCCCGAGGACGCGCCGGGAGGCAACACCGATTCGGGGCCGGGCATACGGATCTACCTGCGCATTTACAAATTCGTAAACTTTTTTGAAAAAAGTGCTTGCACAGTTCTCGAATCATAGGTTATTATCTTCCTCGTTGAACGCGCGGGTCCAACAAAACGAACCGCGAATCAACAACATAGCATGTCGGAGTGGCGGAATTGGCAGACGCGCTAGCTTGAGGTGCTAGTGACCGCTTTTTGGTCATGCGGGTTCAAGTCCCGCCTCCGACACCATCGCATTTGAGAAGCCTCTTCGGAGGCTTTTTTGTTACCGATAGACGGTGAGGTCCACGATGGAAACGCTTGAACGCAACGAGTGGGCAGACGTTGCCCAACTAGTCGAGATCACGAGCGATGCTGTCATCATCTGCGAGCTCGACGGAACCATTCTGCATGTGAATAATCGCTTACTTGGTTTGATGTGCGAGGAACGCGCCGACGTCATCGGCGGAGATGTTAAAGACGTCCTGTACTCGTCCGCTTTTGAACGTGCGACGGAACATCGTCTGCCATTTGAAACTGATGGCTCCGAGAACGAACTGATGCTCAAGCTGAGTGACGGCTCTTTTATTCCCGTCTTGGTTCGTGCGGGCTCCGTAACGCCTCCACACATCTTTGGGCGCCGCGCACCACGTGTCCTGGTGGCGCTTCACAGTATCGAGGAACAGTATTCTCACGACCGGCAACTCAAGCGTGCGCTTTCGGAGCTTAGAGTGGCGAACAAGCGCCTCTCTGGCACGCTCTCGGTCATTATGAGTACCGTGGGCTCCGATGAGCTGCCCAGCCTACTTGATACCGTTTTGAACCAGCTTGTAGGAACGCTCGATGCTTCGGGTGCCGCTATCTATTTTTCTGAGAGCGGTGGTTTTAAACTTCGCGGTGTTTCCAAGGAGCTGTACGACAGCTACCTTCCTGAGTTTTTGCCGTATGGCGCTGGCATTCCGACGTATGTTCTTCGTGAGTCGCGTGCCTGTCGCTTGTCGATTCAACAGGACCTTGAGGGTGATAAGGTCGCCTCCGGTATGTTCATGGATCTGGACAATCGTTCTAAGCACCTGTTGCGCATGCAGGATATGCCTCCGTACCGCAGCGAGATCTGTCTTCCCGTTTTTTACGGTACGCAGATCCTTGGCGTGCTGGAAGTTGGTTGGAAACGCCCTCAGGCACCGCTCGCCTATGACGTTAATGTGCTCGAGGTCATTTGCGATTACCTGTCTATCCAGCTGGTCGGCATGGCATCGAGCCTTCGCTCCCGTCGCACGGCCGAGCTTGGCCGCTCGCTCAATGTCTTGCGTGACGAGTTGTTTACCTTTCTAGACGATTCCGCCGCGGCTACCCAGGCGGTATCGTCCGAGATCTGCAATATGCTCAACTGCCATTTTTGCCCTATTGAGTATGACGCCAGTCTGGATTCCTACGTCATAGATTTTGAAGGCGGCAGTCGCGTTGCTTTGCCGGACGATCCCGAGAAGCTTTTCTTTTCCACGACGGCGCCAGCGGCACGTCTGGGGGCTGGCCCTGATGGCTTTGAGGCATCTGTTTTGGGCGGCACGAGCGCCGAGGACCTTAAACACGTCCGTATAACTCGCGTTGACGAATCGATGCCTATGGGAGGCTGGCTTAGGGCGCATGGCCTGCCTTGCCAGGGTCTCTACGTCGACGCCGGCATCGAGGCGGGGCGCCCGCGCTCTGAGGGCGATGGCAAGCACAGTAACGACGCGATCGTTCCTGCTTCTGTTGCGAAGGGCCCGACGACGCGCGCGCTGCTGCTTCGTGATGGTAGCCAAGAGCCGATTGATGACCTTGAATATGACTACTTGGTGCACTTGGCTCATGACTTTGAACTGATCTATGAAGGCGAATCTCAAAAGCGTGAGGAGCGCCATATCGCTCAGACCCTTCAGATTGGCATGAGAAATTCACTGGGGGATGTTCCGGGAATCGCCGCCGATTCGGTGTACCTGTCGGCCACGAACTCGGCGTTGGTCGGCGGCGATTTCTATACGCTCATCCGTCTTCCCGACGATTGCGCCGTCATGATTCTGGGCGATGTGTCTGGCAAAGGCATTGAGGCTGCATCGATGTCCGCGCTCGTCAAGACGGCCCTGACGGCATATGCCTGGGAGGGCGCTGGGCCGGCCCGCATGGCACGCTCCCTTAACAGCATGCTCATGGGCTTCTCGAGGGTCGAGACGTTCGTGACGGCCTTTATCGCCAAGATTGACCTTAAAGCCGGACGTGCAACGTATTGTTCGGCGGGCCATCCTCCGACCATGGTCATCAGGCCAGAGTCGATGCCGCTGGGTGGCGGCGAGGCCCGTGGGGGGGAGGTCGAGCTGCTTGGATGCCAATCGGGGGTAATCGGTGCCTTTGAGAGCATGGTATACGAGACAGGCGTGTTTACGTTCGCTCCTGGTGACATGCTATTTATGTACACCGACGGAACAATCGAAGCGCGTGACCGCTCGGGTGCTTTCTTTGGCGAGCAGCGCCTTCGCGACCTTCTGCTCTCTGTCTCGGGTGAGGGCGTGTCGGGCATTTGCGGCAAGGTCTTGGGCGAGCTTGACCGATTTACCGAATCGGCGCTGGACGATGACATTGCATTGGTGTCCCTTGAGTTTTTACGGGGTCGTTCATAGACGACGCTGGGCGGGCTGAATCCGTACGGTTGGGGAAACGAATGCATCGAGTGGGCTTTTTTGGGGAACCATGGTCGTATGAATGAGTGGAATGACATAGTGGTTTTGACGCCACCAGGCGATATCGACATCGCCACGGTGCCTGCGCTGCGTCGGCGGTTGGATGCTTTGATTGGCCGCGGCGTGCGTCGTGTCGTCATCAACTGCCAGGCTGTTAGCTTTATCGATTCGACGGGCTTGGCATTCCTGCTTACGCGCGCTCGTGAGCTCATGAGGCGAGAAGGCCTGCTTTCGCTCGTCAATGCATCAGGTGAAGTTGTTCGCTTTTTGGAGATTGCCCGTCTTGTCGATATTCTTCATGTCGCGGGGCCGGCACGGGAGTCTATTCCCGCCATTCCGGTGGGGGAGCTGCCTCGCTGGAGTAAGAGCGTCGAGGTCCGTCAGGGTATCGAGAATCTTCCATACTACCGACATCGCATCGCCGAACTCCTTGAATCGCTTCCGTTGCGCCGTGACGAGCGCTACGATGTCGCGTTGGCGTCGGGGGAGGCGCTGGGTAATGCCTATGACCATGCGGGCGGTATCGGGTGCGTCCTGACGGTTCAGGCCTATGGCGATCGCGTTGTGGTTGAGGTGCTTGATCGAGGTGCCGGCTATTCTATCGATGAAACGAGCGAACCGGTCGCATCAGAGGAGCGCGGCCGTGGTATCAAGCTTATGCGTATGCTCGTCGATAACGTGGAGGTTGCTCGTCGTACGGACGGCGCCGGCACGCGCGTGCAGATGGTGAAGCTGTTTAGCGGAGCGCTGGAGTCGTGTGCCTAGCCAATCGCTTTAGCGCGTTTAGCTACTAAGAACATGCGGCAGACAAGTTTTTTGAAAAAAGTACTTGCGTCTTTTGGACAACTCGCGTAAATTAATAACCCGCAAGCGGACATGGCTCAGTTGGTAGAGCACAACCTTGCCAAGGTTGGGGTCGCGGGTTCGAGCCCCGTTGTCCGCTCCATTGCATTTCCGGACCGTTTAGGCGGTCCTTTTTCGGCGAAGTGGCCAAGTGGTAAGGCAGAGGCCTGCAAAGCCTTTACCCCCGGTTCGAATCCGGGCTTCGCCTCCAGGCAACATCCGGGCGCTCCGGCGCCCGTTTTGTTTTACATATGCGGACATGGCTCAGTTGGTAGAGCACAACCTTGCCAAGGTTGGGGTCGCGGGTTCGAGCCCCGTTGTCCGCTCCAAACGCAGCAGCCCGACTACTACGGTAGCCGGGCTTTTTCGTACCCATCGCTTGGGCTCGAACCCGAGAGGGAGCGAGCGTTAAGCAAACGCGGAGCGTTTGTAGCGAGCTGGCGAGGACGCCGGCAGGCGGCCGAAGCCGGTGCGGATCCGCGAAGCGAATACGCAGACGCCCCGTTGTCCGCTCCAACTATCTTACGCGGTTCTAACGAACCGCGTTTTTTGTTGACGCTGCGCGAGCCCCGGGCACCCCATCTTGCCCCTCAATCGTCGGTCGCGTACATAAAGTACGCTTCCCTCCTCTTTCGCGGCAACTTGGGGCACCCGGAGCCCGCTCGCTCATATGACCCAATCCGCTGTCAAGAGCCACAATGGCCCCGCCGACCGCTTGCAATCGGTCGGCGGGGCCTGCCGTTGAACCCGTCCCGG
>JAGZNZ010000017.1:0-43450 GCA_018363345.1 Collinsella sp.
GAATTGCACTTGGATAGAGGTGTACTCGCCCGATCCCCACGAGCCGTAGGTAGTGGAGACAACGTCTCCATAGAAGATCGGCACTCGGGATACGGAATCACCACTCCATAGCAGCCGTATATGAATCGCTCGCCCTAGCAACGACCGTGCGGAAACTCTGCAAATAGTGGCTCATGGCGGTGTTGACCGTGCTATGCCCGAGCGCCACGGCAATGTCCTCGATCGCGGCTCCATGCTCCAGCGAGATGGTCGCCCAACTGTGGCGCAGGCAGGTCATCGGCACATGCGGCAAGTCAAAGCGCTTGCAAAAAGCCCGAAATCGCCTAGCCACCGCGTTGGGGTCGAGCAGACACAGGCGCCCAGACCTACGCGCCCCACGTATCGCACGAAGGCGCTCCAATGCAAAGCGCGGCAGTTTCAGCTTGCGGTCTGACAGCTTGGTCTTGCATCCCGTCTCGATGACCTCGCCGTCGACCACGTGAAGTCCGCGCTGTACGTGTACCCATCCCGAGCGCCAGTCAATATCCTCGATTCTCACAGCACACGCCTCGCAGCGGCGCAGCCCGAGCGCGGCACCGAGCAGCACAGCGGCTTCAAAAGGCTGGCCCACGATGGCCTTGAGCGTCACGCGCTCCTGCTCGGCGGTGAGCGTGGGTCGGCGCACCGTGGGCTTTTTTGGCAGCTCTACGCCCTGTGTCACGTCCCAGATGCGCAGCTGGTGGCGGCGCAAGACCCAGCGGTATATCTGGCGGAAAGTTTTGTAGGCCTTTTCAGCCGCGCCGGGGAGGTCGAACCCGTCAACCCAGTCCTGTACCTCCTCAAAGCTGATCGTCTCTATCTCGCGCCCGCCCCACATCGGCATCAGGTGGCAGCGGATGGCGCTTCGGTAGCCCTCCAGCGTGGTGGCGCGCAGGCGCTTACATTTGTCGGCCATGTACTCAGTGACGGCGGTGGAAAACAGCATTTTTGATCAATCCAATCTCTTAGAAATCCCAGACGTTTCGCATGGTAGACCTCCGCGTTTCGTCTGGGATTTTTGGCTTTAAAGCGCGGGGGACATGGCTTGGATACTCGCAATAAATACCAAGCGTAGGAGGGGAGGTGAGTGGATGGAAGTGCTAAAGCTCTTTGCGCCTTATGGCCCTGGCTGGCTCGGCGGCGCGGCACTGGCGCTCATCGCCTTTTATTTCGGAAAGCAATTTCTCGAAGAGTACAAGCGTCAGAACGAGCGCAAGGCCGGCATCGACCTCAAACGCGAGGAGCGGAAGCAGGCCGAGGTCGACGAGCGCGCGCAGCGGGACCGCGAGCGCTCGCAGATGGAAGGCCGCATCGCCGCGCAGATGGAGCGAAGCAACAGCCTCATGGAGGCCATGAAAACCCTCATGGAGTCGGTCATCACATCCAATGAGGTCTTGCACAACGACCTTGCGCACAGCCAGGCGAGAAGCCAAGGCATGGCGCAGAAGGTCGACCACATCTGCGATCGGGTTGACCTGCTCTATGACAAGGAATCAGGTAGATAGGAGGAAAAATGACTACCGATGACATTATCCACAAGCTGACGAGCCGAAAGTTCTGGCTGTGCACGGCTGCTTTCCTGGGCTCCGTCGCAACCAGTGTGGCCGGCATCGCCACGGACAACCAGACCGTCGCCGCCATCGGCACGGTCTGTGGCGTAGCCAGCGCCGCGATCTACGCAGCAGCCGAGCAGGCGGTCGATGCAGCCCGTCTCAAAGCTGGTGATAAGCATGACTGAGCCTACGACCGTGCCTAAGCGCAAGCTGCCGCTCCGCAGAGCCTTTGCCGTTGTCCTTGCCCTTGTAGCAGCGCTCGCCGCCCCGCTCAGTGCTGAAGCCTACCAAAGCCAAGATGCCTACGTGAGCAACGGTCATGGCTACCTCAACGCCCAGTACCTTGTTATCCACGAGACGGCGAACCCCGGTGCGTCTGCGTGGAATCATGTGCTGTATTGGCGCGGCAATGATACGTATGCCGTTCATCATGTGATGGAACTGGACGGCTCCACCGTGTACAACACCGTGCCGGAGAACCGTCTGTGCTGGCATGTCGGAAATGGCAACTACGCCACGGTTGGTATCGAGCTTGCCCACGCCACCAATGCCAGCGACTTTGCCAAGCAGTGGAATGAAGCCGTGAAGTGGGCGGGCGATGAACTCCGTGCCCATGGTTGGGATACGTCCCGCCTTTTGAGCCACTATCAGGCGGCCCGAATCTGGGGCGGCTCCGACCATACTGATCCTAACGGATACTTCGCCCAGTACGGCAAGAGCTGGAATGAGTTTGTGCAAGCGGTCGCTAGCTACTTGGGTAGCGGCTACATCGCGCCGACCGCCCCGACCGATGCCAATGGCGGTACGTATCAGCCGTCCACTTCCGCGTCCCGCACCAAGTTCCCGAAGTCCACGGGCAAGAGCGTCAACATCCACTATGCCTTGCACAATCGCTACGGCGCGTGGAACGATGCCGTAACCAACTTCAACGATTCCAACAGCGAGGGCTTCGCGGGCATGCCCTACGGCTCCCACGACATGCTCATTGCTTGGGTGGATAGCGGAACGCTGCGCTATCGCGTCCATACCAAGGAAAGCGGCTGGCTTGATTGGGTGCAGACCGCCAATTACAACGACAGCGTGAACGGCATGGCAGGCATCTGGGGCCAGACTATCGACGGCGTGATGATGTACTACATCACCCCGTCTGGCGAGTACAAGCAGGTCTACTACCGTGCTCAGGACGTTGCACACGCAAACTGGCACGATGAGGTCTGCGATGACGGCTCCACCTACGGCGGCGATGACTACGCTGGCATCTACGGCTATGCGCTCGACCGCCTGCAATGCTACGTGTCTGACGGTACCCGCCGATGATTGGATTGATCGTAGCTTTCATCCTCGGCGCTATCGTTGGCGGCTTGACGTTCTTTGTAGCTTTATGTCTTGTTAGTGCTTTCCGAGACGATTAAAATAAAGGCACGATACAAACCTCATTTGAGGTTATTGGCCCCGCTCCCAAATTGATGGAAGTGGGGCCAATTTTTATCTAGCGGGTACGCCCGCGTCCTAACTCAGACCATAAGTTCTGAAATATGCAGGTCTATGGAGACCTTACAAACCGTATAACTGCACTATGGAGCACTATGCTAACCTATGGGAGCCTTGGTATGTGTAACATCCAGTAGGATTTGTACATGCTAAGAGCGTCCTGCGCAGCGGGGCGCTCTTTTTGTGTAAGGGCGCGAACAATCACGCTCTGAAGCGTGGCGGGGGCAGGGGGCCCGCGTCACATGAGAAGCCTGCAGGCAAGGGGCCTGTGGGGTAAAGGAGAACAATGACACTCGTATCCAAGACCTTTGAGCTGTACGGCAAGACCTACACCTTTGAGTCGGGCGAGCTTGCCAGGCAGGCCACCGGCGCCTGCCTGGTCAAGCAGGGCGACACCACGATGCTCGACACCGTGGTCGTCTCCAAGGAGCGCAAGAACTACGACTTTTTCCCGCTGACCGTCGACTTCAACGAGAAGATGTACGCCGCCGGCCGCATCCCGGGTGGCTACCTCAAGCGTGAGGGCCGTCCCAGCGAGAAGGCCACGCTCACGGCCCGTATGATCGACCGCCCGATTCGTCCGAGCTTCCCGGACGGCTTCCGCAACGAGGTGCACATCGTCGCCACCTCGCTCGTCGCCGACCAGGTCAACCCCTTTGACGTCATCAACGTCATGGGTGCTTCCCTGGCCATGACGCTCGGCGGCGTGCCCTTCGAGGGCCCGCTTGCCTGCGTGCGCATCGGCCGCAACGTGGAGACCGGCGAGTTTATCGTTAACCCCACCTATGAGGAGCGCGAGAACTCCGATCTGGACCTGGAGCTGGGCGGCTCTGCCGACTTCATCTCGATGGTCGAGGCCGGCGCCGAGGAGATCTCCGAGGACGACATGCTCGCCGCCATGAAGTTTGGCCAGGAGGCCCTTGCTGCCTTCTGCCAGGCTCAGGACGAGTTTGTCGCCGAGTGGGAGCAGGTCAACGGCGCTATCGTCAAGAAGGAGTACCCGCTCGACCAGCCCGTCGAGGAGGTCCAGGAGCGCATCTTCGCCCACTACGACGAGATGGCTGCCGCCCTTCGCGACGCCGACAAGCTCTCCCGTATCGGCAAGGTCGAGGCTCTGAAGGAGTCCATCCGTGCCGAGTTCACCGAGGAGGAGCAGTCCGCTTGGGAGCGCGAGATTCCCGTGGCGCTCAAGAAGCTCGAGAAGAAGGCTATGCGTACCATGGTCGTCGAGACCGGCGAGCGCGTCGACGGCCGTGCCGCCGATGAGATTCGCCCCATCATGGTGAAGGATAACTACCTGCCGCTCGTTCACGGCTCCGGTCTGTTCCAGCGTGGCCAGACCCAGGTGCTTTCCGTCCTGTCGCTCGGTATGCTCAACGAGGGCCAGCGTCTGGATACCATCGAACCCACCGAGGGCAAGCGCTATATGCACCACTACAACTTCCCGCCGTTCTGCACCGGCGAGACCGGCCGCATGGGCAGCCCCAAGCGCCGCGAGATCGGCCACGGCAACCTGGCCGAGCGCGCTCTGCTTCCGGTGCTCCCCGACGAGAACGAGTTCCCCTACGCCATCCGTGTGGTCTCTGAGGTCATGGAGTCCAACGGCTCCTCTTCGATGGCTTCGACCTGCGGCTCCACGCTCGCCCTTATGGACGGCGGCGTGCCCATTAAGCGCCCGGTCTCCGGTATCGCCATGGGCCTGATCCAGGAGGAGGGCAAGACCGTGGTCCTGTCCGACATCCAGGGTCTCGAGGACTTCCTGGGCGACATGG
Source organism: Collinsella sp. (assembly GCA_018363345.1). Taxonomy (GTDB): domain Bacteria; phylum Actinomycetota; class Coriobacteriia; order Coriobacteriales; family Coriobacteriaceae; genus Collinsella. The sequence continues at coordinate 4,835 of JAGZNZ010000017.1, forward strand.
ACTTTAAGGTCACCGGCACCACCGAGGGCATTACCGCTCTGCAGATGGACAACAAGGCCACCGGCCTTACCTTCGACATCTTGGCCCGCGCCCTGCAGCAGGCCAAGGAGGGTCGCGCCTTCATCCTGCAGAAGATGCTCGATGTGATCCCCGAGCCGCGCCACACCACGCGCAGCACCGCTCCGCGTATCGTCTCCATCCAGGTTCCGACTGACAAGATTCGCGACGTCATCGGTTCCGGCGGTAAGGTCATCCGTGGCATCCAGGACGAGACCGGCGCTTCGGTCGACATCCAGGAGGACGGCACCGTCTTTGTCGGCGGCACCGGCGAGTCCGTCGATCAGGCTGTCGAGCGTATCAAGCTCATCATCAAGGTTCCCGAGCCGGGCGAGGAGTACACCGGTCGTGTGGTCTCCATCCAGCCCTTTGGCGCCTTCGTCAACCTGCTGCCTGGTAAGGACGGCCTGCTGCACATCTCCCGCGTCGCCAAGGGCCGCGTGGAGAAGGTCGAGGACGTCCTTAACGTCGGCGATGAGGTCAAGGTCGTCGTCATCGAGGTCGACGATCGCGGCAAGATCTCGCTCGATCGTCTTGACAAGCCTGAGGCTCCGGCTCGCGCCGAGGGTTCCTCCGAGGGCGACGGCGAGCACTTCCAGCGCCGTGAGCGTTCGCGTCGCGAGCGCTCCGAGCGCAGCGACCGTCCGCGCCGTCCCGGCGACAACGGAGGCCGCAAGCCCCGCCGTCACCACGACGCCGAGTAACAGCCGTACATAACCAGCACCGCAAGGGCGACTCCGGACAGGGGTCGCCCTTTTGCTGTTCCCGGCGGGGGCCGCGGGTAAAGTTTCCTGCTCTACAGTCCTGCGCAAGACGGAAAGCACATTAAGTGCTTTCCTTTGCGTGCGGAACTCGCGATAAACTTCATATGCGGCCCTCCCGGGCGCAAGCAAAAGGACTGGTTAGTGCCGCTCGCAATTTAGTTAGACAGTCTATTCAGTAGTCAGATTTCGGATTTGTAGATAGACGCTGCAGCATTTCCCCAGATAAAATCGACCAAAATAAACCTGTCCCTAATTGGCAGGTTTCCCGTGGGGCGGGCACTGATGAAGTTTATCGCGAGTTCCGCACGAACAGGAGGCCACTTAATGTGGCCTCCGTCGTGAGCAGGACTGTAGAGCAGGAAACTTCATCAGTGCCCGCCCCACGGGAAACCGGCGGGATAGACCGGTTCAGATGGGGCTTTGATGCATGGGTGGTCTGTTGTTGTGCAAATGGGTATCATACTGTGGTTACTGCATCGACTCTGCGATGCATGTTTGTACGTTCCCGGCGGTCGGTTTGCCAGAAGCGCCCCGTCGGTTGTTTCAGACCCGTTTCGAAGAAAGGAAACCACACTAACCTATGGCAGCTAAAAAATCATCTCCCTTGAAGATCATCCCGCTCGGCGGCCTTGATGGCATCGGCAAGAACATGACGGTCTTCGAGTGCGGCGACGACATGGTGCTCGTCGACGCCGGCCTCATGTTCCCCGATGACTCCCAGCCCGGTATCGACCTGGTGCTTCCCGACTACACCTATGTTCTAGAGAACGAGGAGAAGCTCCGCGGTATCGTCGTCACCCACGGCCACGAGGACCACACCGGTTCGCTTCCGTATCTGCTGCAGGACCTCAACAATAAGGTGCCCATCTTCTCGAGCAAGCTGACGCTTGGCTTTATCGAGGGCAAGCTTTCTGAGTTCCGCATCCGCGCACCCAAGTTCCGCGAGGTCAAGGGCGGCAGCCATGTCAACCTCGGCGGCATCTCGCTCGACTTCTTCTCGATGACGCACTCCATCCCCGGCGCTCTGGGCGTGTTCATCCGCACCAATCAGGGCACCGTTATGCACACGGGTGACTTTAAGCTTGACCAGACGCCCATCGACGGCGTCACGCCCGACTATGCCGCTATCAGCCGCTTTGCCAAGCAGGGCATCGACCTGCTGCTTTCCGACTCTACCAACGCCACGGTTCCCGGCTTTACCAAGTCCGAGGCCGAGGTTGGTCCCAACCTGCTGCACGCCATCAAGAACGCCCCGGGTCGCGTGTTCGTCGCGTCGTTCTCGAGCCACATCCATCGTTTGCAGCAGATCTGCGATGCCGCCCGCAAGTGCGGCCGTAAGGTCGTTGTGACCGGTCGCTCCATGCTCACGAACACCCGCGTGGCGCGCGAGCTCGGTTATCTCAACATCGATGATGCTGATATCATCGATGCCTTCGATATCGATAACCTGCCTGACGACAAGATCGTCGTCATGTGCACTGGTTCGCAGGGCGAGCCGCTGTCGGCTCTGTCCCGCATGGCCAATGGCGAGCACAAGACGCTCTCCATTCACGAGGGCGATACCGTTATCCTCTCGGCAACTCCCGTTCCTGGCAACGAGAAGGCCGTCCAGCAGGTCGTCAACAGCCTGGCCAAGCTCGGCTGCGACGTGTGGGATAAGAACCGCGCTCTCGTCCACGTCTCGGGTCACGGTAGCCAGGAGGAGCTCAAGCTCCTGATGGCCATGGCCAAGCCCACGTACTTTATGCCGGTTCACGGTGAGGCCGTGCATCTGCGCGCCCATGCCCAGCTGGCCCGCAAGATGGGCATCAAGGACGATCATATCTTTATCCTCGATAACGGCGACACGCTCGAGATGCGCGGTGGTATCGTCAAGCGCGGCACGCCCGTCGAGTCCGGCGTCGTCTACGTCGACGGTCTGCGCATCGGCGATACCGACCCCATCGTCCTGCGCGATCGCCAGAAGCTCGCCAACGACGGTATGGTTACGGCTGTTGCCATCGTCTCCCTCAAACACAAGAAGATCGAGGCCATCGAGTTCTCGGGCCGCGGCGTTTCGTTTGCCATCGACGACCAGTTCTCCGAGGATGCCTCCGCGTCCATCATGAAGACGATCGAGAAGGGCAAGTTCAGCTTTACCAGCAGCGGTTCCGACGCCATTCGCAAGGCCGTGCGCGACTCGCTCTCCAACTTTATCTGGAGCCGTACGCGCACTCGCCCGATGATCATCCCGGTCGTCATGGAGGTTTAGTTTGGCGCGCGGATCTGCACAAAACGCCAAAGGCAATAAGGCCAACAACCAACCGGCATCTGCTAAGGGTGCCGGTTCCCATCTTCGTGCCAATAAGGGCCATGAGGCAGACTTCGACGATTTTGAGCCCTTGGTCGAGCCTTCGGCCAATCGCGATATCGCCGGTGTGGTCATCGCCGTTTTGGCGATCGCGTCCTTCATTGCCGTGATCTCTCCGACAACAGCGCCCGTGACGGCTGCGGTTGCCGGTTTCTACCACCTGGGCTTTGGTCTGGGCGCCTACGTGCTGCCGATCGTCATCTTGCTGTTTGCCGCCACGCTCTTTTTGGGTGAGGACTCGCCGCTCAACGTGCGCTCTGTTGCGGGCGGCGCCTTGGTCTTTATCGCCGTCGTCTCCATTCTTTCGCTGATGGTGCCGGGCACGAGCGATTCGTGCGACCTTATGTTTACGCCGCAGAACCTTTCCGTGTCGGGCGGCTACATTGGCGCCTTTATCGCAAGTGCCTTGCAAAACGCCCTGGGTAAACCTATCGCCATGGTTGTCTTGCTGGGGCTTGTCGTCGTTGGTTTGGTCATTATCGGCTTTTCGGTGGGTGGCGTTTTGCGCTCCGCACGCGATCGCGCTGCCGATTTTGCCGAGCGTCGACGTGCCGATGTCAATGCGAGCCCGTGGGGCGATGAAGAGGCCCTGTCTGTTCCCGGCGTCGCTCGTCCGCACCTGAGCATTCTGCGCCAGAAGGGGACTGACGCCGCGGTGACCACGGTCATGGGTGGCGATGTGGACCCGGTTTTGGATGACGACGAGGACGATGACCCGTTTGTCGACGTATCCGAGTCGGTTGAAGCCGAGCGGGCCAAGACCACGCTGCTGCCGCGTCGCCATGTCAAGAAGGGCAAGGCTGCGCCTAAGCTCAATACGAGTGAGCCCGACCCGTCTTGGTCCGATAGCGAGATTGAGCTCACCGAGGGCGATGACGAGGACGACGAGGCTCCGATTGAGACCGCAAAGACAACTTTGCTGCCGCGTCGCCATGCAAAGCGCGGCCAGGTAACCGGCCAGCTTTCGATGGAAGACGACTCCGATAAGATCGACGAGTCCGAGCCGCCGTTTGCCGTGAATCCCGTCTCGGCCGCACCTCAGATTCCCGACTTCCTGAAGCATCCCAAGGTTGCCGATGCGCCTGCCACGAGTGCTATCGAATCGGCTGCGGCTCGTGATGGGGGAGTGGATGACGGCGCCGCAGATAACGAGGGCGAAGAAGAGGACGGCCTCAAGCTTCCGCCGCTCGAAATCCTGCATGCCAACCCGCAGTCGGCTTCCGCTGCGTCTTCGGACAAGGAGCTGGAGCAGACCGCTGAGTCACTGCAATCCACCTTGCTTGAGTTTGGCCGCAGTGCCCGCGTGGTCGGCTGGATCGCCGGCCCCACGGTGACGACCTTTAAGCTGCAGCCCGGTGAGGGCGAGCGTGTGAGCAAAATCTCGAGCCTCGAGGACGATATCGCGCTTTCGCTCGCTGCCCAGTCGGTGCGTATCTTTGCCCCGATCCCCGGCACCTCGCTCGTGGGCATCGAGATTCCCAACCGCAAGCGCCAGAACGTCAATCTGGGCGACGTGCTGCCCTATGTGAAGGGCGGTCCGCTCGAACTCGCCATCGGCCGCGACGCCGAGGGCACGCCGGTTGTCGCTGACCTCGCCAAGATGCCTCACCTGTTGATTGCCGGTACGACCGGTTCTGGTAAGTCGGTGATGATCAATTCCATCATCACGACCTTGCTCATGCGCGCCCTTCCCGAGGACGTTCGCCTGATCATGGTCGACCCCAAGCGTGTCGAGCTTGCGGGCTATAACGGTCTGCCGCATCTCTATGTGCCCGTGGTGACCGAGCCCAAGCAGGCCGCGAGCGCTCTGCAATGGGCTGTGTCCGAGATGGAGCGTCGCCTGAAGGTCTTCGAGCGTCTCAACGTGCGTAAGATCTCGACCTACAACGAAAAGCAGGCTGCTGGCGAGTTTGAGCATTACGACAACCCGCCGCAAAAGATGCCCTACCTTGTCATTATCATTGACGAGCTCTCTGACCTGATGATGGTCGCCGGTAAGGATGTCGAGGCCTCGATCGTGCGTATTGCACAGCTGGGCCGTGCCGCCGGTATTCATCTTATCGTTGCCACGCAGCGCCCCAGCTCCAACGTGGTGACGGGCCTCATCAAGGCCAACATCACCAACCGCATCGCCTTTAACGTCGCCACGGGCATCGACTCGCGCGTCATCATCGACCAGATGGGCGCCGAGAAGCTCACCGGTTTGGGCGACATGCTGTTCTCCAAGGTCGACTGGGGCAAGCCCCGCCGTATCCAGGGCTGCTTTGTCTCGGATGATGAGATCAACGAGATTGTCGAGTTCGTCAAGTCGCAGAGTGAGCCAGACTACCATGAGGAGATTCTGTCTGCCGTGGCGCCCGCTTCCATGTCCATGGCGGGTGGCGGAGGCATTGTCCGCACCGGAGTAGCCGAGCCGCAAGACGATGATCCACTCATTTGGGAAGCCGCCCATATTGTGGTGGAATCGCAGCTTGGCTCCACATCTGGCCTGCAACGTCGTCTGAAGGTTGGCTATGCGCGTGCCGGGCGTATTATGGACATGCTGGAAGAAAAGGGTGTCGTCGGCCCGCCCGACGGTTCCAAGCCGCGCGAGGTCCTTTTGGACGAGGAGGGGCTTGCCGCGCTGGAATCTGTCGACGCCGAGATGGCACGTGAAGATCGTGAGTTTGGAGGATTCTGATGGCTGCACGCTTTGGTGACATGCTGCTCGAGCAGCGTCGCCGAATGGGCCTTTCCATTCAGCAGGTCGCCAACACCATCAAAATCAGGCCGCAGATCATCGAGTTTTTCGAGACCGGTAACTTTGCTTCGATGCCGCCGCGCGGCTATGCGCAGGGCATGATTTCGAGCTATGCTCGTTTTTTGGGCCTCAATCCGCGCGAGGTCGTCAATGCCTACTTTGACGAACTGATGGCATACGAACGCGAGACGTCGCAGCAGGGCGGTCGTTTCCAGGACGCCGCCGGCTACGTCAATTCGCGTTCCTCTGTCGATAACGGGCGCTTCCTGATGGTTCAGGGCGGTCGTTCGACCCGCTATGGACAGCGTCCTCAGCAGGCCGGTTATATTACCGAGACGGGTTCGGGCGAGGAGATTCGCTCACAGCGTGACCGGTTCCGCAGTACGCCGATGCCCGAGGACCGTGCACTTCCCGCTGCCCGCGGCGTGGCGCGTGACCCTCGTGCCGGCTACGGCGACGGCGGCTATTCTGATCGCGGTCACCGTGGTGTCTCCACCGGACGCTCTCGCGGTGGCTATGCGGATGCCGATACCACGCAGGTGACGCCGCGTCTTCGCTCTCAATCACAGCCGTATGGCCAGCGCTCTTCGGCTCCGCGTTCGGGCCAACGTGGCTATCAAGGCCGCGGTGAACTTGCGCCCCGCTCGGGTCAGCGCAGCCTTCAGGGCCAGGGCGGCTATCGCAGCCGTTCCGATGGCAATCGTTGTCGTATGCCTCAGGGAGGCGGCCGCAGCAGTTCCGGTCGTGGACGCGGCGGTTCCCGTACTCCTCAAAACAATGGGCTCGATCCGCGTATCGTCTACGCCGGCATCGGTGCCGTGGCGTTGCTGCTGATCGTGCTCATCGTGGTGCTTCTGCGCGGCTGCGCAACTTCGGCGCCCGAGACCACGCCCGAGACGCCCACTGCCACCAAGACGACGACTAAGAAGTCTTCTAAGAAGACCGAAACGGTCGACGAGGACGAAGACACCGATGAGGCGACGGATGAGTCGACCGATTCGGACGCCACCAAGACGACGGCTAAAAAGGAAGAGAACGAGGTAACGAAGGTCAAGGTCTCCGTTGCCAAGGGAAAGACCGCCTGGATTGAGGTCAAGGTCGACGGCAAGTCGGTCTATGGCGCCCAGGCGACTGGCCCCTTTGAGCAGGAGTACACGCCCGAGTCCTCGATCGAGATCACCACGTCCAAGCCTTCCGATGTCACCGTTACCAAGAATGGCGAAAAGGTCCGTTACGATACCAAGACCTCGGGCGTGGCGCGTGTGACGATCACCGTTCCCAAGAAGGAGACGACTGGTTCCGAGAATGGTGAAAGTTCTGATGGTACCGACACCACCGATGGTGCCGACACCACCGACGGCACCGATGCCCAGTCCACGGATGGCGCCGATACCGCAACTGACGGCCAGACGCCCACCGATTCTACCGACTATTCGTACGATAGCTACTAAGCCGCTCGTACGCGAAAGGAAACATCATGGCTAAAGATTCCAGCTTCGACGTCGTGTCCGAGGTCAACATGCAAGAGGTCGACAATGCCTTCCAGCAAACCACGCGCGAGATTTCCCAGCGCTATGACCTGAAGGATTCCGGCGCCACGATCGAGCTTTCGAAGGGCGACAAGCTCTTTACGATCAACGCCCCGGCCGACTTTGTCTCCAAGCAGATTATCGACGTGCTGAGCTCCAAGCTCATCAAGCGCGGCATCGACCTCAAGGCTGTCTCGTGGGATGCTCCGCAGGCGGCATCGGGCGGCACCGTGCGCGTGCTCGGCCATATCGTCGAGGGTATCGACCAGGCGACCGCCAAGAAGATCAACAAGGACATCAAGGACCAAAAGCTCAAGGTCAAGGTGACTATCGAGGCCGACAAGCTGCGTGTTTCCTCTGCTTCGAAGGACGCGTTGCAGACTGTGATCCAGTTCCTGCGCGACCAGGACTACGGCCAGCCGCTGCAGTTCACCAACTACCGCTAATATCATTCGAAAGGACTGCTCTCCAACATGGATACACCGTTGGGCTCCGTGCTCTACATCACCCTCGGGTGCGCTAAGAACGAGGTTGACACCGACCGCATGCGTTCTCTTTTGACCGCCGCGGGCTACGAGGAGGCATTCGACCCACAGGATGCCGATATCGCCATCGTCAATACATGCTCGTTCCTCGCCTCCGCAACGTCCGAGAGCATCGAGACCACGCTCGAGCTCGCCAACGAGGTTCAGGACGGCGTTCGTTCTTGTCCCATCGTCATGTGCGGCTGTGTGCCGTCGCGCTATGGCGACGACCTGCCTGACGAGCTGCCCGAGGTCGCTGCCTTTGTGAAGGCCGACGAGGAGGACGGCATCGTGGCGGTCATCGATGGCGTGCTGGGCGTCGAGCGCGAGATTGCCGCCTATATTCCGCAGGTCAAGCGCACCGTCGAGGGCGCCGTTGCTTACGTCAAGATTTCCGATGGCTGCAACCGCTTCTGCAGCTTCTGCATGATCCCCTATATTCGCGGTCGCTATCATTCGCGCAATGCCGAGAGCATTATCTCCGAGGTACGCGACCTGGTTGCCGGCGGTGTGCGCGAGATCGTGCTGATTGGCCAGGACACGGGTATTTGGGGCACCGACTTTGCCGACGAAGACGTCACCGATGACTCGCCGCGCAATCTGGCGCAGCTGCTGCATGCCGTCGCCGAGGCCGTGCGCCCGCACAACGTCTGGGTCCGCGTGCTCTATCTGCAGCCCGAGGGCATGACCGACGAGCTTATCGATACGATTCGCGATACGCCCGAGGTGCTGCCTTATATCGATATCCCCGTGCAGCACTGCGACGCGCGCATCCTCAAGGCTATGCGCCGTTCTGGTTCGCGCCAGGAGCTCGAGGACCTGTTCCGCGATCTGCGTGAGCGTATCCCCGGCATCGTGATCCGTTCCACGGCCATGGTCGGCTTCCCGACCGAGACCGACGACGAGTTCCGCGACCTTATCGACTTTATGGACACCGTCGGCTTTGACTACACGAGCGTCTTTGCCTACTCGCAGGAGGAGGGCAGCCTGGCCGCCAAGATGGAGGGTCAGGTCGATGAGGAGGTCAAGCTCGAGCGCGCCCAGGAGGCCATGGACCTGGCCGAGTCGCTCGGTTTTGCTGCCACCGCCGCACATGTGGGCGAGCGCGCCCAGGTGATCGTCGACGGCATCGAGGAGACCGAGGACGGCGCCGAGCTGATCGGCCATGCTTGGTTCCAGGCGCCCGATTCCGATGGCGCGGTGCACTTGGACGCCAGCGAGGCGTCCGTGGGCGATATTCTGACGGTCGAGTTTACCGATAGCTTCTGCTATGAGCTTATCGGCCATGTTGTGGAGTAGGAGAGCATCGTGGCAAACGAGAGCAATAAGGAACTGACGAGTGTTTGGACGCCCGCCAACATCGTGACGTGCGTTCGCATCGTCTTTATCCCGGTGTTCATGATCGTGTCGGCGCTTTCTCACACGAGTGTTGCCGGTACAGATTGGAGCACCTTCGACGGCCCGCTCGCCGCCGCTGCCTTCATTCTGTATGTGATCCTGTCGTGCACCGATAAGGTCGACGGCTACCTGGCGCGCTCGCGCAACGAGATTACCGATTTCGGTAAGTTCTTGGACCCCATCGCCGATAAGCTGCTCGTGTTCTCGGCCTTGCTGCTGTTCTTGGACTTTGGCACCGTGACGGTTTGGTCCGTGTTCATCATCTTGTTCCGCGAGCTGTTGGTAAGCGCCCTGCGCATGGTTGCGAGTGCCGCCGGCGTGGTCGTTGCCGCCGATAAGCTTGGCAAGTACAAGACGGCGACCACGATGGTCTCCATCTGCGGTTACCTGTGCGTCTTTGCGATGGCCGGCTTGCACCTTGGCCCGCTGGCGCTGACGCTCGGCATCTACTCGGTGTCGCGCTTCCTGTACGCCGTTGCCGTTGTCCTGACCGTTATCTCGGGCGCCCAATACTTCTGGAACTGCCGCAAGATCGTCTTTTCGATCTAGGTCCTGGTGGGTATGACGGACTCTTTTGATCAGATTTCCGCACATAACGAGGAGCTGGCGCGTCATATTGTCGAGCGCGCGAGCGCTCGGGGCGTGACGGTTTCGACGGCTGAGTCGCTGACAGCAGGTATGATCGCCTCGACGATTGCCGATATCCCGGGCGCCTCGGTGGTGCTGCGTGGCGGTGCGGTGACCTACTGCGATGAGATCAAGCATCGCGTTTTGGGTGTTGATCAGGAGACGCTCGACCGCTATACCGCGGTGTCGCATCAGACCGCGCGCGAGATGGCGGCGGGTTTGCTGGAGCTGTACCAGAGCGATATTGCAGTGAGCGCAACGGGTTATGCCGGCCCCGGCGGCGGCACTGAGGACGATCCGGCTGGCACTTTCTATATTGGCTGGGCGTATCGCGCGGCTGATGGGGAAGTGCCGGTCGTGGACTCTGTGCGCTGCCACTATGAGGGCGACCGTTCGTGTGTTCGTGCCCATGCGGTCGCGGAGGCATTGGGACGCATTGCCCTTGTGCTCAACTCTATGGAATAGACGTGTTTTCAGGGGCCTTAGGGCCCCTTAATTGTGGAGATAGGGACCCCTGACGAATTTAGCGTTTGCGCTGGTTATAGGTGTATTCTTGCCTTCCTTGTTCTTATTCGGCCCTTTGTGGTCAAGCATTTGGTCAGTGTTTGGTCGGCGTTTGGTTGGGTTTTGGAAAGACTGCCTGCATATGATTGGCCTGAACGGTTGACCACGAACAGCCGTTCGTTTATTATCGATGGAGGTTGTTAAGAGGAGGGCTATTCATGGCCAAGAATTCAGGTCCCGTACGTACCGTTCATGCTCGCACGACGGGTAAAGAGCGCGATGAGATGATCGCCACCACCAAGGCCGAGATCGAGAAGAAGTTCGGTCAAGGCTCCATCATGAGGTATGGTGACGGCGGCCCCGAGCTTGAGGTTGAGGCCATCCCCACGGGCGCTCTGGCACTCGATGCCGCTCTGGGTATCGGCGGTGTGCCGCGCGGTCGTATCGTCGAGATTTACGGTCCTGAGTCCTCCGGTAAGACGACGCTTTCGCTCGAGATCCTGGCCGAAGCCCAGGCAATGGGTGGCGTGGTGGCATTTATCGATGCCGAGCACGCGCTCGATCCCACGTATGCCGCGCGCATTGGCGTGGATATCGACGAGGTACTGATTTCCCAGCCTGATACGGGTGAGCAGGCGCTCGAGATTGTTGACATGCTCGTGCGTTCCGGCGCCATCGATGCCATCGTCGTCGACTCCGTCGCCGCGCTGACCCCGCGTGCCGAGATCGAGGGAGAGATCGGCGATACCACGGTCGGATTGCAAGCTCGTCTGATGAGTCAGGCGCTCCGCAAGCTCGCCGGCTCGCTGTCCAAGTCCAACACGACATGCATCTTCATTAACCAGCTGCGTGAGAAGATCGGCGTCATGTTCGGCAACCCCGAGACCACGACGGGCGGCCGCGCCCTTAAGTTCTTCTCTTCGGTGCGTATCGACATTCGCCGCATCGACAGCATTAAGCTTAAGGATGAGGTTATCGGTAACCGCGTGCGCGCCAAGGTCGTTAAGAACAAGGTGGCAGCTCCGTTCCGTTCTGCTGAGTTCGACATTATGTACGGTACGGGCATCTCTAAGGAGGGCTCGATTCTGGACATGGCTGTCGAGTGCGGCATTTGCAAGAAGATGGGCTCCTGGTTTGCCTATGGCGAGGACAAGCTCGGCAACGGTCGCGAGGCCGCCAAGGCGTTCCTGCGCGAACACCCCGATTGCGCCGACGAGATTGAGCATAAGGTCCGCCTTGCCTGCGGGCTTGAGTTTGATGACGATGCTCCGTCCGAGGTCGAGCTGACCGATCAGCCTGCGCCTGAGGAGTTTGACGAGCTTTATGCCATCGATGGTTCCGCCATGCTCGATGATGACGACGAGTAGCGGTTACGCTCATGTCGTATACGGTGACTGAGGCCACGGTCGTCTTTCCCGATACGAAGGCGGCCTCCTCGTTCTCGAGCGGGTATGCGTCCAAAAAGCCTTGCGCACATATCGATTGTGAGCTTGAGGGCGGTTTTGAGCGGTCCATTTGGATTCCCGTGCGGGTCGCGCGCCTGTATGTCAAAAATCGCCCCGATCTTCCCTGTGATTGGGATAACTTTCGTGAAGCGGTGCAGCTCATCGAGCGTAAATGTGCACTTACCATGGTGACCGAGATGCTATCGCGACGCGACCATGCGACGGGTGAGGTCCGTGACAAGCTGGCTCGCTACGGCTTTCGCCAGCCCGCGATCGATTTCGCCGTCGAGCGCGCCACCGAGTATCGCTTTTTAGACGAGAACCGCTTTTGCTCGTACTTTATCGAGGAACGCAAGCGGCGCGGTTGGGGACAGCGTAAAATCGAGACCGAGCTCAAGCGCCGTCATGTCGTGCTCGATGACATTCCCGGTTATCCCGAGGATTATTTTGCCGTCGAAGACGATTTGGCGCGTGCGTCAGCCCTGCTCGCCAAGCGGCGTGTTCCAGAGACGCGCGGATTCGAAAAACTGGTTCGGTTTTTGATGGGCAAGGGCTTCTCGTATCACATCGCCGCCGATGCCGTTAAGGCACGTCTCGATGCCGAACGTGAGGAATGTGCGGTTTAGGCGTATGCGTTTTGTGGCCCTGCCGTTCACCGCGTTTTAGCCGCCGTGCTGGGGCCATTTATTTGACAGTTGTTGTGGTTCAACGTACGATAAACACTGTCATTTGCTTTGTGATATGTGCTCATCTGTGATGAGTTTGTTTATATGTTTATCTGTATCCGACCCGCATAAGCTGCGCCCATATTACTCAAATGTCGCGAGCCGTTCGTAAGGACGGTTCGCTTTGTTGTGTAACGAATCCATAAAAAGGAGTGAGCATGCCTATCATCGCAGCGCTCGTTGGCATCGTTTTGGGTGCCATCGCCGCCATTGCCTACATGCGCACCGCCAAGCAGGGTAGTCTTCACGAGGCCGACGAAAAAATCCAGTCGGCACACGCACAGGCTGAGTCCCTGATCGGTGATGCTAAGCGTCAGGCCGAGACCCTCAAAAAAGAGGCTCTGCTCGAGGCTAAAGAGGAGATCATCAAGAACAAGCAGGCCGCTGAGGCCGAGGACAAGCAGCGTAAGAACGAGATTCGTACGCTCGAGAACCGCGTGATACAGCGCGAGGAATCTCTCGATCGCCGCAACGACGCTCTCGACAAGCGCGAGCATCAGCTGTCCAGCCAGGCCGGTCAGGTCGAGAAGCGCTCCCGTGAGCTCGAGGAGCTCTGCGCAAAGCAGACCTCCGAGCTCGAGCGTATCGCCGACCTTACCCGCGAGGACGCGCACAAGGAGCTCCTTGATAAGGTTCGCGGCGAGGTCACCCACGAGGCCGCCACGATCATTCGCGAGTCCGAGCAGCAGGTTCGCGCCGAGTGCCACAAGACCGCCCAGGAGATTCTGTCCTTGGCGATTCAGCGCTGTGCCGCCGACCACACTGCCGAGGTCACCGTTACCTCCGTGCACATTCCCTCTGATGACCTCAAGGGCCGTATCATCGGTCGCGAGGGTCGCAACATCCGGACCTTCGAGCAGGTTTCCGGCGTCAACCTCGTGATCGACGACACGCCCGAGACCGTCGTTCTTTCGAGCTTCGACCCGGTCCGTCGTGAGACCGCCCGTGTCGCCCTCGAGAACCTAATCGCCGACGGCCGCATTCATCCCGCCCGTATTGAGGAGATGTATCACAAGGCTGCCGACCTGGTTCAGCAGCGCGTGCGCGAGGCTGGCGAGCAGGCTGCCTTCGATACCGGCATTCACGACCTGCACCCCGAGATCGTCAAGACCCTTGGTGCCCTGCGCTACCGTACTTCGTTTGGTCAGAACGTGCTTCAGCACTCCCTCGAGGTCTCTGACCTGTGCGGCGTGATGGCTTCCGAGCTTGGCCTGGACGTTGTGACCGCTAAGCGCGCCGGCCTGCTGCACGACCTGGGCAAGGCAATCGACCACGACGTCGAGGGCCCGCATGCCGTCATCGGCGCCGAGCTTGCCCGTCGTTATGGCGAGAAGCCCGTTATCGTCCACGCTATCGAGGCTCACCATGCCGATGTCGACCCCAACACGGTGCTCGATGTCCTGGTACAGGCCGCCGATGCCGTCTCCGCCTCTCGCCCCGGTGCCCGTCGCGAGTCTGCCGAGAACTACATCAAGCGCCTTGAGAAGCTCGAGGAGATCGCCAACTCCCATGACGGCGTCGAGCGTACCTATGCCATGCAGGCTGGTCGCGAGGTCCACGTCATGGTTCAGCCGGACAAGATCTCCGATGCCCAGTCCACGGTCCTGGCCCACGATATCGCCCATCAGATCGAGGAAGAGATGGAGTATCCCGGTCAGGTGCGCGTCGTCGTGATTCGCGAGAGCCGCGCTGTCGATATCGCTAAATAACATGAGCGACGCGAACGAGCTCATCTCATTTATCGCGTCGATGTCGGGGGAGGGCAACCTTCGCGTCGAGGAGAACCTTGGCGAGGGGTATGTCCGCCTCCGAGTTTCGGAGGCCGAGCGGCGCCAGGCAAAGCACGACATTCAGCATGTCGAGGATATCGTCATCGAAATGCTCCGTAATGCTTGCGATGCCGGCGCCGACAAGGTCTATCTCGCCACGACCAAGGAAGATGGCGTCCGCACGCTTGTCTTTCTGGATAACGGTTCGGGCGTTCCGCAGGATATGCAAGAGCGAATCTTCGATGCCCGCGTTACCTCCAAGCTCGAGAGCATGAAGATGGACCGTTGGGGCGTTCACGGCCGTGGCATGGCATTGTTTTCGATCAAGCAGAACACCGATGAGGCCCGTGTGGTCACGTCCGGTGTCGATCTTGGTTCAGCCTTTAAGGTGAGCGTCGCGGCCGACCGCCTCAGTGAGCGTGCCGATCAGTCCAGCTGGCCCCAGGCCGTCAAGGATGAGGACGGACGTTATGTCTGTGCTCGCGGTCCGCATAATATTATCCGCGCTGCTTGTGAGTTTGCGCTCGAGGAGTTGCGTGGTTGCGATGTCTATCTTGGTTCTCCGTCTGAGATTGCCGCGACCCTTTATGCTCAGGCGTCAAGCCGGCTCGATACGTCTCGTCTCCTGTTCATTGATGATGAGAGCGAGCTTCCGGTTGTCGATCGTTTAGGCCTTGCTTCTGATGCCGAGGACTTTATCCGTATCTGTTCGGGTTTGGGTCTTGAGATGTCCGAGCGCACGGCCCATCGCATTTTGGCAGGGCAGATTAAGCCCGTTCGCGGTGTGACCGCGCGTCTGCTGCGCGAGCGTGATTCGTCCTCGCATGCGCCGGCTCCTGTCGATCTCGCGAAGGATCGTCGCGGGCTACGTATTGCCAAGGATGACATGGCACAGTTTTCGCGTGCTGTGGAGCGCGACTTTAATGACCTTGCTGCCCGGTACTATCTCAACCTTTGCGGCGACCCAAAGATTCGTGTTTCGCGTGATCGAATCACCGTGACCTTTGATCTTGCCAAAGAGGAATAGTGCCTTTACCGAGTCCACTCGGTACGATACAGTTATTGCAGTTAAAACGTACTTTTAAATGCAGGAGTTTCTTCATGGATTGCCTGAAGGTATCAAGCAAATCATCGCCCGCGTCCGTTGCCGGCGCCATCGCCGGCATGGTCAAGGATGGTGTACCCGTCAACATTCAGTGTGTCGGCGCCGGTGCCGTCAACCAGGCCATTAAGGCCGTTGCTATCGCGCGCGGTTTTTTGATTCCAACCGGTTTTGATATTTCCTGCGCGCCCGTGTTCTCCGACATCCTCATTAACGGGGAGTCGCGCACGGCCATCCGCCTTTCTATCTACGTTCACCAGATCAATCGAGCTGCTATGGATAACGTCGTCATGGATGATGTTAAGCCTGTGGCATAGCTTCTGCTTGCCTCGTTTCGCTCCCCATCGTTAGGACTTATGCACATGGACCAGCGTTCCGTACGCGATATTCTTGCCGGTAAAACCTACTTTATCCGCACCTTTGGCTGCCAGATGAATCAGCACGACTCCGAGCGTGTGAGCGGTCTGCTTGATTCGTATGGCTGCCTCATGGCGCTCGATCCCGCGCATGCCGATATCGTTGTCTTCATGACGTGCTGCGTGCGCGAGGCCGCCGATACTCGCCTGTACGGTCAGTGCAATTCCTGCAAAAGCCTGCCGCCTTCGCCTTCGGGCAAGCGCGTGGTTGCCGTTGGCGGTTGCATCGCGCAGCGCGATGGCGAGGGCCTGCTCACCAACGTCGATAATGTCAATGTCATTTTTGGCACGCATTCCATCGCGCATGTGGCCGAGCTCATTGCCGAGGCGTTCCTTGATGGTAAGCGTCATATCCGCACCAATGAGCATGAGGATACGGACGCCATGAGCATGCCGTGGCATCGCGAGACTCAGTATCACGCCTGGGTGCCCATCATGACGGGCTGCAATAATTTCTGCACCTATTGCATCGTGCCGTATGTGCGTGGTCGCGAAAAGAGCCGCCCCTTCGAGGAGATTGTCGACGAGGTGACCGGTTTGGTACGCCAGGGCGTGCGTGAGATTACGTTGTTGGGCCAAAACGTTAACTCATATGGTCGCGATCTGTTTGGCAAGCCGCGTTTTGCCGATCTGCTGCGTGCCGTGGGCGATACGGGTGTGGAGCGTATCTTCTTTACGTCTTCACATCCCAAGGACCTGCTGCCCGAGACCATCGACGCCATGGCCGAGACGCCTGCCGTTATGCCGCAGCTGCATCTGGCCGTCCAGTCAGGTTCGACGCGGATCCTCAAAGAGATGAATCGCCGTTATACACGCGAGGACTATCTGGGCCTTGTCGATCGCATTCGCAACCGCATGCCCGATATCGCGCTCTCGACCGACATTATAGTTGGCTTCCCGGGCGAGACTGAAGAAGACTTTGAGCAGACGCTCTCGCTTGCCGAGACGGTCCGCTACGCTCAGGCCTATACCTTCATCTATTCCAAGCGCGCCGGTACCCCGGCCGCCGAGATTGACGATCCTACGCCGCATGAGGTTATTCTCGAGCGTTTCAATCGCTTGGTTAAGGTTATCGAGACCACGGCACACGAGTATAACCAGGGCGAGCTTCATACTGTGGTTCCCGCGCTCATTGAGGGAACGAGTAAAAAGAACGACGCGGTCCTGCTGGGCAAGAGTCCCAAGAATCAGACTGTGCATGCGCCTATCCCTGAGGGTTACAGCATCGATCAGCTTGTTGGCAAGATCGTTGATGTTGACGTTGACGTTGCCAAGACCTGGTATTTGTCCGGTTCCGTTGTGGGCGAGCCTCGCTAATGGTTGCTCCCGGGGCAGGTCTTTCCGCCGTTGCGATCGTCGGTCCGACGGCGGTTGGTAAGAGTGATGTTGCCGACCGTTTGGCAGCTCGTCTTTCGTCCGAAGTGCTGTCGTGCGATGCGATGCAAATCTATCGCGGCATGGACATCGGTACCGCAAAGATGGCGCCCGATGAGTGTACGGCGCCGCTGCGTCTCGTCGACATTGTAGAGCCGGGTGTGGCATATTCTGCTGCGCTTTATCAGGCTGACGCTCGCGCGCATGTTGAACGTCTCCTTGGTTCGGGTTGCCTGTCGGTTTTTTGCGGAGGTACGGGGCTGTATCTCAAGGCCGCCCTCGATGAGATGGACTTTCCCTCGGGTGAACTTGAGGACGATCGCCGTGCGGGCTATCAGGAGCTTGCCGAGCGTATTGGTGAGGAAGAACTGCATGCCCTGCTTGCCGAGCGCGATCCAGAATCAGCTGCTGTTATTCATCCCCATAACGTGCGGCGTGTGATTCGCGCGCTTGAGATGCATGATGATGGTATCTCCTATGCACAGCAAAAAAGTCAGTTTAGTGTTCCGCGCGAGTATTATCATGCGCTGTGGTTTGGCCTGACCCGTAATCGCGAGGTGCTCTACGAGCGCATTAACCTGCGCGTCGATCTGATGTTTGAGCAGGGTCTTGTCGATGAGGTCCGCGGTCTTATGGACCAGGGGCTGGGAGATGCCCTGACGTCGATGCAGGCAATTGGCTATAAAGAGATCATCGATGCTTTCAATGGCGTGATGAGCATGGATGAGGCTCGCGAACTCATTAAGATGCGTTCGCGTCGCTATGCCAAGCGTCAGCTTTCGTGGTTTAAGCGCGATGACCGTATCGTGTGGTTTGATATGGATGAATGTACGATCGATGAGGTCGTTGAGGATATCCTGCATCGTATTGAGGCTGCCTAATGGCCCGTTTCCCCCTTGTTCCCACGGCACCCGAGCCCGAGCGTGCCATTTTAGTTGGTGTTGAGTGGCGCGACAATGCATGGCCGCTCGATCGCTCGCTTGATGAGCTGGAGCGTCTTGCCCACACAGCTGGTGCCCAGTGCGTGGCACGCTTGTCGCAGCGTTTGGTAAAGCCGTATCCTAAATCGTTTATCGGTTCCGGTAAGGTTGAAGAGCTGTGCGGCCTGGTGCATCGCATGGATGCCGATGTTGTTATTTTTGACGACGACCTGACCCCCTCGCAGCAATCCTATTTGGAGAAAGCCGTGGGTGAGCCGGTAAAGATTATCGATCGTACAGCACTGATCCTGGATATCTTTGGCCTGCATGCTCAGACGCGTGAGGGACGCCTGCAGGTACAGCTGGCACAGCTTCAATATTTGTTGCCTCGCCTGCGTGGCATGTGGAGCCATCTCGCCAAGGAGCAGACGCGCGGCGGCATCGGCTCACGTTTTGGTCAGGGCGAAAGTCAGCTCGAGGTCGACCGTCGCCTCATTCGTAATAAGATCGCTGCGCTTCGTCGTGAGCTCAAGCAGGTTGAACAGCGTCGCGATGTTCAATCCAAGAGTCGCATTGAGTCCCCGGCGTTTCGCGTCGCGTTAGCCGGTTATACCAATGCCGGTAAATCGACGTTACTCAATCGTCTGACCGGCTCTACGGTACTTTCGCAGGACAAGCTGTTTGCTACGCTCGACCCGACGACGCGTTCGTATCGTCTGCCCGGCGGTCGCGGCATGACGATTACCGATACCGTCGGCTTTATTCAAAAACTGCCCCATGGTCTGGTCGATGCCTTTAAATCGACGCTGTCCGAGGTTTTGGGTGCCGATCTAATTCTCAAAGTCGTAGATGCGTCTGACGAGGACTATGAGCGGCAGCTGGAGGCTGTCGACCGCGTGCTTGATGAGATCGGCGCCGGAGAGCGTTTAACGCTGACCGTATTCAATAAAATCGATCTTCTCGATAGCGTCGATCGATTGAGTTTCCGTCGTCGCTATCCGGAGGCCGTTCTGTTCTCGGCCCAAACGGGCGAGGGGCTCGACGATCTCGTCGACCGGATTGCTCGCGAGGCAGCTGCCACCGATGTGTTGCTCTCCGCTGATATCCCGTATCGTGAGGGCGCTCTCATCACGCTGGTGCATGAGCAGGGAACCCTTCTGCATGAGGAATATCTCGAGGACGGCGTTCGCATTGTGGCGAAGTTGCCGGCTCGTATTGCACCGCGGCTCGAGCGTTATCGCACCGAGTAGACGAGCTCCAAAATGCCCAGAATGATGGGCTGATGCAGCAGATAAAAGGGGAGAGCGTGACGTCCAAGGCTGGCGAGCGCCGGCAGGGGGTTGGCGTAGGCCCAGCTAGGGACGGTCTTATCGATTCCCTGCGCTATGTGTGCGGCGAAGTATCCTGCAAGATACATAAAGATAAACGGGATGATGGGGTAGTAATCACCTGAGATAAACCCAGGGCTCGGAAATCCCAGCCACGCCAGGTAGGGGACAGGGTAGATCGTTTTGGGGATGCTCCAGGTGATTGCGAACAACATAAGGCATAGGGGCATGCCCCATCTCGCCGTTATCTTCTTAAGGACGGGATCGGTCAACGCTACGATGCCGGTGCATGCGGCCATGCAGTAGATGATGCCAAAATTAACCGAATCGTCGACTGAGACAAGTGTTGTTGCCAACCAGACAACGAGTGCTGCTAAGGCGTATTTGGCGGCACGTTTGATATTGTTGCGCGAAAGGGTGCACATCCAACCGGCGATAAACAAAAATACCCAGCTGATGCTGGCGCGCCAGATGTCTTGAAAGACTGACTGGGTAAACCAGGGCATATCCCAGCCGTACAGGTAGGCAAGATCATAGCAAGCGTGAAAACCTGCCATAGAAATCATCGTAAACCCGCGGACGGTATCAAATATGGTTATGCGTTTTTGCATTACGAGAACCGGCGCATCAAGCCGACGACTTTGCCCAGGATAACGGGATTCGTTGCATAGATAGGTTCCATGGTGTCGTTCTCGGGCTGCAAGCGCACACGCCCCTGCTCCTTGTAGAACGTCTTGACGGTCGCCGAACCATCAATCATGGCCACGACAATTTCGCCGTTCATGGCACTCTTTTGTTCACGGACGATGATGTAATCGCCATTGAAGATGCCGACATTGATCATTGAGCTCCCATGCACCTCAAGGATAAAGGAACCCTGATCAGTGGCGATTTCGGTCGGGATAGTAAACGTGTCTTCGATATTCTGCTCGGCCAGAATGGGAATCCCAGCCGCGACGCGACCAACGAGCGGTAGCGAGACCGTTCCGCGAGGTGCGGTGGGCTCGTCAGATTTAGAAATTGAGACAGAGGAACCATCCTCGTTAAAGAGTTCCAGGGCGCGCGGTTTGGTGGCATCGCGCTTGAGTAGCCCGCGCGCCTCCAGGGCAGAGAGATGGGCGTGCACGGTGCTGGGGGAGGAAAGGCCCACGGCAGAAGCCATCTCGCGCACGCTGGGCGGATAACCCTTCTCCTGCTGATATTCCTTGATGAAGTCGTAAATTTGCTGCTGACGCTTGGTAATTTTGCGAGCCATCAGGGCATCCTCTCTACCCATGTCAAACAAATGTTCGAATTTTGCTTGACAGGAACAACTGTTCGAAGATAATAATAACCGAACATTCGTTCTCGCGCTAGACATTTTTGTCCGCGCGGCTTGATAAAACTGTTCTCAGCAAAACACGCGAGAGGAGAACATGATGAACGTAACGAATATGGTCCAGGGAAACCTCGCCCTTAAGCTCGAGACGCCTGCAGAACCCACTTTTACGGTTGTTCAGGGTGGCCGCTCCGGCTTTCAGCCTTTGACCGTAAAGCCTGCGCGCAATCAGCAGGCTGTAGTCGCGCCGGCCCGCGTTGCCCCGAAGGTTCCGACGATTGTCGCCGTCGCCGTTGCGCTTACGCTCTTCTTTGTCCTCGCTATGTCGGTCTTTAGCGCTCGTCACGCCGCGTATGCCGAGTCCGTTTCCAACATTACCTACGAGACCATTCGCGTTCAGCCTGGCGATTCTCTTTGGTCGCTTGCCGAGGAATATCCAATCGAAGGCCTTTCCACGCAAGAGACTTCCGACATGATCCGTAGCGTCAATCATCTGGAGCATGGTTCGCTCGCCGCCGGTGCGCATCTTAAGGTTCCTGATCGTTCGTAATCATTATCGCGCTGCGCATGGTACCCTTGTTATCGTTTAAGAGGAGGTACCATGCGCTGTCCCAAATGCGGCAAGGCACATACCCGCGTCGTTGATTCCCGTATGCAGGAGTCAAATAACACCATTAAGCGTCGTCGCGAATGTTGCTCGTGTAACTACCGCTTTACAACGTTCGAGCGATGCGAGGACCCTATCGAGGTCATTAAGTCAGACGGAACCAAGCAGCGGTTCGATCGCAATAAGCTGCTCGTCGGCTTGATGCGAGCCACCATCAAGCGCGATATCGACACTAAGAAGCTCAATGAGATTATCGATGACATCGAGGTCGAGCTGCGCTCTCGCACGCTGACGGCCGTCACGTCCCATGAGTTGGGTGACATGGTGCTCAAGCGCTTGGCCAAGATCGACAAGGTTGCGTACATCCGCTTTGCCTCGGTCTACCGCGATTTCAAAGACGTCGATGAGTTTCTGCAAGAGCTCGACAAGCTAAGGTGATTCCATGTCCAACATTACCGTCAACATAAAGCGTCTCGATCCCACCGTCGAGCTTCCCAAATACGCCCATCCCACTGATGCCGGCTTGGATTTGCGCTCCAACGAGGACTGCGTCCTGAAGCCCTTCGAACGCCGTCTGGTCTCTACGGGGCTGGCCATCGCCCTGCCCGATGGCTACGCCGGCTTCGTCCAGCCCCGCAGCGGATTGGCCATCAAGCAGGGCCTGTCTATAGTCAATACGCCGGGCCTCATCGACGCCCACTACCGAGGAGAACTTAAGGTTATCCTCATCAATCTGAATCCCTCCATTAACATTCAAATCAATAAAGGCGACCGCATAGCCCAACTCGTCATCCAAGAAGTCCCCACGGTCAACCTTATAGAAGTAGAAGAACTAGACGAAACCGACCGAGGCAAAGGAGGCTTCGGCTCCAGCGGCGTCGCTTAAACTCAATCGTCCGCTCACCAGTGGGAGGGGCCTATATATCATCCCGTGCTCAAACATTCTCGCTACGCTGCGAAACTGCGCGCGGGACGATATATAGGCCCCTCCCACTGGTGAGCTTCGCTTACGTGCTGGCAACGTATCCGGCCCCTCCAGTAGATATAAATAGATGAATCCAAATAGTGAACCGATACTTCAAAGATTTGTTTTCTTTGCAGTATCGGTTAACTAGAAAGGTTTACTTGTTTTCAAGCAAGAAGCCTTCCGTCCGGGGCTCACCCATATCGTTCCACGCGCAGTTTCGCAGCGAGCGCAGCGAAGCGAGAATGTTTGAGCATGGAATGATATGGGTGAGCACCGGACGGGAGGGATTAGTGCGCCCCTGCGAAGCGAGAATGATTGAGCATGGGATGATATATAGGGGCCTCCCGCAGGTAAGCGGACATAAAGACGCTAGCGGATATGCGCTGGCTTGCCGCCCCAGTAGAAGCGGCAGAAGGCTCGTTTGCGCTTTTGGGGTTTGCCTACGAGCTCCATGGTGGCGATGGCGATGTCTTCGGCTGCGTGAGGGCGGCGTAGTACTTCGCCGTTGATGAGCAGTGCCTTGAGCGACTCAGGATGATCGTGGAGATGACGCAACGTCACGATGAGCTCTCGTGCGGTGGTGACATGCATGCTGGCGCCCATGCCGGTGAGCATGGTGGTGTTGGCCTTTTCCTGGCCGTATGATTTGCCCAGCAGGATCATCGGCAGATGTGCGCATAGGCACTCGGTGACGGTGAGTCCGCCCGATTTGAGAATTGCCAGGTCGCAGCCGTGCATGAGGGCCGCCATGTCGTCGACATAGTCCAGCACCGTGACGTTTTCGAGCTTCATGGCATCGAAGAGCGTCTTGAGGCGGGCGGCGTATTCCTTATCCTTGCCCGGCAAAAAGACAAAGTGCATGTCTTCGAAGCTGCGAAGGAAGGGGAGGGTGCGGTCCATCTCCGCGCGAAAGCGAACGTACGGTTGAGGCAAGCTGGCACCGGCCATTACCAGCACGACGGTCTTGTCGGTGGGGAGGTTGAACTTGGTTAGCTCTTCCTCTCGATCGTAATCCGAATCGAATCCCGCTCGGATGGGGATACCCGTAATGTGGATCTTTGCTTCGGGAACCTTACGGGGGCGGAGCGTCTCGGCCATAAACTCGTTTGCCACGCAGAACAGGTCGGTGTCCTTGTGGGGCCAAAAGCCTTCGACTTCATAGTCTGTTGGTACGCAGATGACCGGATAATCGATACCCGTAATTACGCGGGCGCCCACGGCAACATTGGCTGCTGTGATGTGCGTTGCAACCACGGCTATGGGCCTGCGGCTACGAATATATTCGTTGAAGGCGGGGAACATAATTCGCGACCATGCCGTTCCGCCACCCCAGAGAAGATGTCCCGTAAGCGTATATCGCCAGGTCAGGTCGTAAATGGGGCGCGTGGCTCCCGTAAAAGAAGCCGCGGTCTTATTGCCGTCGAATTTAATACGTCCAAAATCAAGGATATCGAGCACTTCAATCTCAATATCCTCGGGGATGCCATTGGTGCCGCGGATGAGGTCGAATGCCTGCGCTATCGCATTTGCGGCGGCCTTGTGGCCCGAGCCAACGGAGGCGTGCACGATGGTCACGAGAGGTTTTTGCTGAGCCAGGAGCGTGGTCTGCTCCGATTGGGGAGTGCTGTGCGTGAGCAGGGGAGCGTCGTCACTCGTCTGCGCCTGGTCCATCGATAACTCCCCTTCAGCTTTGTAATACGGATTTATCATTGTAGTGCATGAGTGTCACGTTCACGTTAATTTGGGTACGAGCGCAAAGAACGACAACGTTTCGACGAAAGGACGCTTCATGACTACCGATAAGCCGATCGATGTTGCGATTATCGGTGGCGGCCCCGCGGGCTATGCTGCCGCCATTTATGCTGCGCGTGCCAACCTGACGACGACCGTGATTGAGCAGGGCATGTCGGGAGGGCAGATCGCCACAACCAATGAGGTCGAGAACTATCCGGGTTTCCCGCTCCTGAGTGGCGCCGAACTCGGCGAGCGTTTTCAGCAGCATGCAGAGGGCCTGGGAGCACAGGTTACATGGAGCATGGTTACGGGTATCGATTACGATGCCGATGCAGCGTTGTTTACGGTGCATCACGATATGGGCGATACGCTGGTCTCGAGCGTTATCGCTTGCATGGGTGCCACGCCGCGTCCGGCAGGTTTCGCAGGCGAGGATACGTATCGCGGTCGTGGCGTTTCATATTGCGCAACATGTGACGGCATGTTTTTCCGCGGCAAGCAGGTTTTTGTAATCGGTGGTGGCAATTCGGCATGCGAAGAGGCGCTGTTCCTGTCCGACATTGCCAGCAGTGTGACCATCGTGCTGCGCCGCGACCAGTTCCGTGCGCCCGATGGTGTTGTTCAGAAAGTACTCGCAAAGGACAATATTACAGTTAGGTACCAAACTAGTATTGTGGAGCTATCGGGCGAAGCCATGCCAACGACGATTACCTTTAAGGACAATGCATCTGGGGAAACTCATGCCGAGTCATTTGAGCCCGGCTCGTTTGGCATCTTTGTCTTTACGGGGACGCAGCCACATACCGAGCTTGTTGAGCATCTAGTCGACCTGGCTCCCGACGGCGGCATTGTCACCGACGATTCGATGGCCACCCGTACACCTGGTCTATTTGCCGCTGGCGACATCCGTTCCAAGCGCTTACGCCAGGTTGTGACCGCCGTTTCTGATGGAGCCATAGCGGCAACGAGCGCATACGCGTTTCTCCGTGGATAAGTACGATAATATATCTTATGTAAGGTTGTTATCAATTTACTAATTGGCGGGACGAAGCATCAGTGCACTGTCCCGCCAATTTTCTTGCCGGCTATGTGGTATGCAAAACTAGATAACCTAGAATACAATATAGAAAATGAACGGAGGACCTTTATGAACCACGTTAAACACGTTATTCCGATGTCCGATTCGTCGGTCAGCATTAAGCCCGAGGATATTCAGCCCACTGTGCTGCCCGATGCATTTATTCAGTCCGAAATCGTACGCAAACTCAATACGTTGAGTCTGCCGCGCTATGACCAGTTGCCCAATGTGACGCTCTATCGCGACCAGGTTATTGAGTATGTTGCGCTGTGGATGGAGCCGCTGTCCATTTGCGTTGAGCAGCCCGTCATTACGCCATCGATGATCAATAACTACGTGAAGGTCGGCCTGGTGCCTGCTCCAGTCAAAAAGCAATATGGCCGCGAGCAGATTGCCCGTCTGATCGCTATTTGCATCTTTAAGCAAGTGCTACCTATTGCTGCGGTGCAGGCACTCTTTAACATTCAGCGATTGAGCTACGATGCCCCGACGGCCTTCGACTATGTGGTCGATCAGCTCGAGGCATCGATTCGTTCGGCGTTTTCCGTCGAGCAGACGCCGGTTCCCGATACGGCGCATCAGGTAACGCGTGAGTCGCTGCTTGTGCGCAGTGCGGTTTCATCCTTTGTTTCGAAGGCTTACTTGATGAGCTATCTCAAGTTCAACGGATTTAATAGCTAGCCGACGTATAAAACGGGCGGGACAAAGAGCCATCTGTCGCTTTGTCCCGCCCATATTTTTGCTTGGTTGGACTTTATTTGCCCGAAGCTACGCCCATGCCGTAGCCGATGATGAGGCCGTGCATCTCGGCGTAATAGGAATCCAGGCCGTTGCAGGGCATGATGATGGTCTTGGAGCCGGGCCAATGCTCGACTATGCGGTCAGTAAGCGCCTGGGCTCCAGCTTCGTTCTCAACGTGATCGATGATGACCTCACCGCCCGTAAAACCCTCGGCTTCCATGGTGTCGATGATCTTGTTGAGCATCTTCTTTTCGCCACGCGTGTGCCCGACGAGTTCGATTTTACCGGCCTCACTCGCCGTGCCCAAAATGCGGATATTGAGCTTGTTGGCAATGACGCCGGCTGCCTTAGGGATACGTCCGGCTTTGGCCAGGTTTTCGTAATTGCACAAGCTGAAGAGGATTTTGCTGTTCTGCTCAAGGCTATTGAAGTATGCGCAAGCGTCCTCGAATGAGAGATCCGGATTGCTTGCAAGATAGCGGTCGAATAGCAAGAAAATGAGGTCCATTTTGCCGCCAGCTGCGCGCGAATTGACTAGATGAATATTGCGGTCCGGTTCCTCGGCAAGAACCATATCGCGAGCCGTAGCTGCCGCATTGTAGCTGCCCGACACGCCCTCAGAGATCGGCATGCAGATGGTCTTGTCTGCCAATTTGAAGAGCTCGACCCACTCCCCTACGCTGGGACAAGCGCTCGAAGAAGCGTTCGTCTCCGCCTGAACAGCGCAGTTGAGCTCATGAATATCGAGTGAAAGGTCATCGACGAATTCGCGCTCCCCCACTCGAATTTTGAGAGGCGCAAATGCAAAGGTGGTATGGGGTGCGGTCGGTTGCCAATCGCGGAGGTTACAGCTTGAATCTGAGATAAGTGCCCAGCTCATAGAGGGTCCTTTCTAATTGTTCCTCAACAATTATAGCCATCTTGCAAACTGAATGTACGGCTATCTAGTTTTGAATACTAGATAGCCGTACAAGATTAGAGAAAAAAAGAATGGACCTCGCGACTTAAAGCCACGAGGTCCACATTCACACGCTGTGTAAGATGACTTAGTAACGCACGAAGATATAGTTGTTGTTCATGCCGGCGGCAACGGAGCTGATGATAACACCCGTGTTGTAGTCGGAAGCATGAATCATCTGACCACCACCGATGTAAATGCCGGTGTGGTACGAGTTGACCACAACGTCACCGGGCTGCGGATCGGACACACGCGTCCAGCCCATAAAGGTACCCGTGGTGCCCAGGCGGCAATAGCGACCAGTGAGGCAATAGCTAACAAAACCAGAGCAGTCGAAGCTGTTCGGGCCAATTCCGCCCCAGGAATAAGCGCAACCAAGCTTGCTGTATGCACGCGAGACAACAGAACCACCATCGACGGACTGGCTCGGAGCAGAAGGCGTCGGAGCCGGAGCAGGCGTGGAGGGCTGCGGCGTCGGAGCAGGTGTCGGCGTAGGAGCCGGAGTGTTGCCGCCCTGGTTGTTGTTATTGCTGGTCTGACCACCGTTGTTGGTGTTCTCGGTCGTACCGGCAGTCTCGTTGCTCACCGTGGCCTTCTCGGCGGTGCTGGCGTTGATGCCGGCCTGCAGCGCGGCGTTGGCCTCGGCCTCTGCGGCAAGCTCGGCTTGCAGCTGCGAATCCAGGGAGTTTACGACGTTCTGGGCTTCAGCCTGCTGGGCGTTAAGCTCGTCGACCTTCTTTTGCGTGGTGGCGACGTTCTTCTCCTGCTCGGCCTGCTTATCGGTGAGCTGCTGCTTAAGCTCCTTGACCTCTTGAATGGTCTGAGCTTGCTTATCGGAAACTTTGCCGTAGTAGAACAGACGGTTGAGCATATCGCTCAGATCATCGACACCCGTCAAAACCTGAAGCAGGCTCAGACCGCCGGTTTTGTACTCGCCGGCGACATAGGTCGAGAGCTTGGCCTGACCATCGGCGATCTCCTGCTGCTTTTGCGTGATCTCGCCGGCAGTCTGATCGAGCGCCTGCGTCTGCGTGGCAAGCTCATCGTAAATCTGCTGGGTTTGGGTGCCGATCTGCTCGAGTTTCGTACGAGCAGCGGCAAGGTCGGATGCGGTATCGGCGTAGGCAGGAGCCGCGAGGCCCAAGCCCAAAACACAAGCGAGGGTTGCCGTAGCAGCGCAGCGTGCCATGTTTTTGTGCGTGTTTGCTGTGCGCATGTAGCTTCCTTTCCAGTAACTAAGGGTAACGGCTAGCCTACCGTCACCAGGCTAAAGAGCTCCACATCGTCATCAGACGGCGTGAGCTTCTCGCGCGGGTTGAGAAACGCAAGCTCAAGTATACAACCGTAACCGATAAGCTTTGCGCCCATATCTCGCACCAGTTTACCTGTTGCCTCGACGGTTCCGCCCGTCGCGACCAAGTCGTCCAGAATCAACACGGTATCTTTAGAGCTGATAGCGTCGGCATGGATCTCAATTGAATCGGTGCCGTACTCGAGCTCGTAGCTCTGGGTTACGGTCTCGCGCGGCAGCTTGCCCGGTTTACGTGCGGGAACAAAGCCGGCGCCAAGGGCTACAGCCACCGGTACGCCAACCATAAAGCCGCGAGCCTCGGGACCCACGACCTTGGTGATTCCCATGCCGGCAAAGTGCTCGGCGAGGGTATCGGTCATGGCTGTGAGCGCCTCGGGATTGCCAAAGAGCGGCGTGATGTCTTTGAAGATGACTCCGGGCTCGGGATAGTCGGGGATGTCGACGATTTGAGATTCGAAGTCGTACATTGCATGACCTTTCAATGGGTTGCCGGATAAGCGGTAGCTGTTATTTGCCCGCGGTGACAGTGTCGGATTGCGAAGGGGCGACAACCTTGAGCGGCTTTACGAGAGAATCCTCGTGTGAAGCCGGCGCGGCAGTTTCTTCGTTTTTGGCCTTGGTGGACTCGGAGCGAGCGATTTCTTCATCGAGTGCATCGATGTCGGCGTCCTCGACCACGGCGTTGAGCGACTCAAAAACGCGGTTCTTGAGCAGTGCCGTATGCACACCCTCGGTGAGGTCGTGAAGCTTCTTAAACGCACGCTCGAGCTTGGCGTCGCGCTCGTCATCGGAGGTATCCATTCCGAGCATGCTCACGAGCACCTGCTCAAACATCGAGGACTCGCGGTTTGCCGAAGATACGTACTGGCGCAGGTTTCGCGGCTCGATATGGAAACGTGAAAGCTCGGAGCAGTAACGGATGATCGGGAAATCGCGGCCATCGACAAGCTCGCGGTTCTGCAGGCTCTTGATGATGCGAATGAGGTCGTTTTCGGCCAGGGAGCGGATAAACGAGATCTCGACGCCCAGCATATCGGGAATGGTCTCGATGGGATGCAGCTTTTGTTTGGTCTCCTTGGGCTCCGTCTTAAGCGGAACATCGGACAGCAAGCCCACCTCGTAGGCGAGCGTTGACAGGTCCGTGGCGTTTTCCAAGCGCTGCTTAATCACGTTGAGCGGCATGTAGCGGGTCTTCTGCAAGTGCAGGATGACCTCCAGGCGATCAACGTCCTCCTTAGAGTACTGACGGTATCCCTTAGGCGTACGATGAGGGGTAATGAGCCCCTCATCTTCTAGAAATCTAATTTTTGAGTTCGAAAGATCGGGGTATGCGCCTCGAAGTAGGTTGACGACTTGGCCGATACTCAGATAGTTGCGTTCGGCCATGCCCTACTCACCGGTTTCGATGC
This sequence comes from Collinsella sp., assembly GCA_018363345.1. Classification (GTDB taxonomy): domain Bacteria; phylum Actinomycetota; class Coriobacteriia; order Coriobacteriales; family Coriobacteriaceae; genus Collinsella. The sequence goes on from JAGZNZ010000017.1 coordinate 34,531, forward strand.
GCTCCGGCGTGCTCTCGTGGTAGATGAGCGTAAACGTACCGATCTGGACGGAAGAACCGTCGTGCAGCGGGGCTGCATTGACGATGGCACCGTCGACCCAGGTGCCATTGAGCGAGCCCAAGTCCTCGATGCGAGCGCCGAGGCCCTCGCGGATAATGCGCGCGTGGCTGCGCGATACGGTCATGTCATTGAGGAAGATGCCGTTCGCAGGATCGCGGCCGATGGTGGTCACGTCGTCCTCGAGCTCAAAGGCGGCACCAGTCTGCGGACCCTTGACGATGGACAGAACGGGGGCGGTGATGCGCACGTTGGCCATGAGGTCGGGAACGGTGACGTCGCTTGAAGGCACGCGGAATACGCAGGTAGCGTCAGCAGTCTTATCATTCTGAGGCATATTGTTAACCATGTTGTCCATGACAACCCCTAACTTATCGCGGACGTGCCGCAAATAATGAATCGTACGTAATCATACCCCAATGAATCAGTCTTCGATTTCGGGGTTCAGAAAGTCGATGTCCTCGTCCTCGGGATGCGCGAGAGCCTGTTTAATGGCCACTCCGCCCTTAATGGAATAGATGACAGCCGTGAGCATGGAGAAGATCACGCCGCCGTACACAAAGAAGATGCCGAGGGGCACCGAGCTTCCGTTGAGGCCCGGGAAGGCCGTAAGGGTTGAAGGTAAAAGATGCAGGCCGTCAATAACGGGGAACCCGAGCAGCATGAGCGAGAAGCCGGTCATGAGCAGTGCAGTGGCAATCTTTCCGGGAAAGACGACATCGATGGGGCGACGGTGATAATGACGCACGATAAGCGTGCCGATGCCCAGATAGATGTCGCGGCCAATAATGAGCACGCAGACCCAGATTGGCAGCTCTCCGCGAACCACCAGCCCAAGTACGCCGGTGAACAGCAGCGCACGGTCGCAGATGGGATCCATGACCTTGCCGAGCCACGAGACCGTCTTCGTCATGCGGGCGATCTGACCGTCCATCCAGTCGGTGGAGGCGGCAACGGCGTAGATAACGATGGCGATGACGCGGTTGTTATCCGTCACAAACAGGTACAGAAATACCAGGGTGAGGATCAGGCGCGTAAAGGTGATGAAATTGGAGATCGTAAAGATCTTATTCGACGGGTAATCGGAAGTGCCGATAAGCTCCTTTTTGATCTTCTTTTTGATGCCCACAGGACTCCCCCGCTGGTTAACGACAAAACTTTCGATACTATACCCGTTCCGGCGATGTCTATCCAGCGTAAGCATAGAGAGTCCAGACATATGGAGGATGCTACTGGGTTGTGCGGCATTCTGCATTTGTGTACATCAGCCTCCAAATATGACATTTTTCGGCATCTTTGATGGCTGATGTACACGTTTTGATTCGGTGATTACATCGATCGGGAAAGTTGTTGCCTTAAGCAAATTAATCATGATGTGCGGGTCGAGAAGGGTTGGCGCCAAAAGAGCCCAACGGCCGTTACGGCTTCGTTAGAAACGCGCCCCACCATGGATGGTGAACCCGAAAGGTAAGGCGCGCGGGCACGGTGGCTCGGCCCGCGCTCCCGGAAGAGAAAGGATAAACCCATGGGTTACATGCTCGAGACGCGCGGGCTCACCAAGCGCTTCGGCCGCGGCGACCAGGCGCAGGACGCCGTGGCCGACGTGAGCCTTCATATCCGCGAGGGCGAGGTGTACGGGCTGCTCGGTCCCAACGGCGCCGGCAAGTCGACAACGCTCAAGATGATCTGCGGGATGCTGCGGCCGACGGCCGGGGAGATCCTCTTTGCCGGGCACGCCTGGCGCCGCGAGGACCTCTACGCAATCGGCAGCCTCATCGAGGAGGCGCCGCTCTACCCCAACCTCACCGCGCGCGAGAACCTGCGCGTGCGCACCACGCTGCTGGGCCTTCCCGAGAGCCGCATAGATGAGGTGCTCGCCGCCGTGGACCTCGCGGACACCGGGAAGAAGCGCGCCGGGCGCTTCTCGATGGGCATGCGGCAGCGCCTGGGGCTCGCGCTGGCGCTGATCGCCCGGCCACGCCTGCTCGTGCTCGACGAGCCCACCAACGGCCTCGACCCCATCGGCATCGAGGAGCTGCGCGACCAGATCCGCGGCTTCGCGGCGGCGGGTACGACGGTGATCGTCTCGAGCCACATCCTCTCCGAGGTGCAGCAGATGGCGGACGCCATCGGCATCATCTGCGGGGGGCGCCTCGCCTACGAGGATGCGCTTCGGCCCGGGCAGGACCTCGAGGAACTCTTCATGAGCTTCTGCCGGGAAGGGCGACGAGCGCGCGGGGAGGTGGCGGCATGACGGGCGAGAAAGGCGGCCTGCTCGCGGGCCTGCGCGCCGAGGCCCTGAAGTCGCGCCACGCGGCACCGGTTCGCCTGGCCGTGCTCATGGCGCTGCCGATGCCGCTGCTCGGCGCGATGCCCTACCGGGGCGTGCAGATCTTCAGCGCTTGGAACTACTGGTACGCGCTCTTCCTGCCCGTGTGCCTCTCGCTCGTGGTGGCGTGCGTCGCGCGGGCGGACGCTCGCACGCGGATGCGGGGGCTTCTGGGCCTGGGCTTCCCGCTCGGGCGCGCCTGGTGGGCCAAGGCGCTCTGGTGCCTCGCGCTCTGCACGCTCTCGAACCTCGTGGTCTTCGGCATCTACCTCGCGGGATCGGCGTTCTCCTCGCAGGGCCTCACGGCCGCGGGCACGCTCACGATGCTCCTCTGCGCGCTCGTCAACACGGTGACCGCGGCGTGGATGATCCCCGCAGGGCTCTTCCTCACGGCGCGGCTCGGCATGCTCGCGGGCATCTTCTGCCCGCTCGCCGCGCAGCTCGTAGGTGGGTTCGCCTGGTCGCTGGTGCCGCTGCCGCAGCTCTTTCCGCCGTCGGCGAGCATGGTCATCCCCACGAGCTTCATCCCCGTGCTGCCGAGCGGCGAGCCACTCGCGGCGGACATGGCGCTCGGCGGGGCGCTCGCGGCGGACGGCATGCTCACGCTGGCGGGCCTTGCGGTCAGCGCGCTCGCGTTCGCCGCGCTCACGGCGGCGGGCGCGGCCTGGTTCGCGCGCTCCGAGGAGAGGTGATGGCCATGACACGACTCTCCGACCCGACGCCGCGCATGACTCTCTCGCGGGCCCTGCTCTCCGAGGCCCTGCGCCTGGCGCGCTCCCCGCTCACGGCGGTGCACCTCGTCTGCGGCCTGGCAGCCGGTCTTGCCTGCGGCGAGTACTTCTCCGTAACCCGATGGGACCCGGCGCTGGGCGCGGACGCCTACGCCCAGTTCCTCGGCGCCCTCATGCCGCTCATGTCCGCCATCGTCTGCGGGCTCGCCGTGGACGAGGAGCGCGCTGCCGGGCGCCTCGCCAACCTCACGGCGGTCCCCTCGCGCGGGCGCGCCGTCGCGGCGAAGCTGCTCGCCCTCGCGGCGCTCGGCGCGGGCGCGCTGGCCGTGGCGCTCGGCGCGTTCGGGGCCGTGCTCGCCGTCGCCGGGCGCCTGCCGCTCGGGCCCGCTCCGCTTGCGGCCGCCTGGGCGGGCATCGTGCTGGGCAGCCTGCCCCTCTACGCGCTGGGGCTCGGCGTGGCCCTGCGCCTCGGCCGCAACGCCGCCATCGGCGGCGGCGCTGCGGGTATGCTCCTCGCGTTCTTCTCGGTGGGCGGGCTTGCGCACGGCCTCATGACCGGCGAGCTCACCGGTGCCCTGGCGACGCCCCTGGGCTGGGTGCCGCTCGCCTGGCCCGCGCGCCTGGGGTCGCTCGGGGTGGAGGCCTTCATCGACGCCGCACGCGCGGCGGGCCCTCTCCTCACGACTGCGCTCGCTGGCCTCGCGCTCACCCTGGCAGCCGCCGCCGTCCTTCTCGCCTGGTTCTGCCGCTTCGAGGACGGGAGGGCAGATGCGTAGGAGGCCGCTCGCCGCCGTGCTCGCCCTCCTCTCCGCAGCGCTCGTCCTGGGCGGGAATGCCCTGCTCGACGCGGCGGACGACAGGGGCAATGTCCGAGAGCTCCAGCTCATCTTCTTCGGGCGGGAGTCGGACGGCGAGGGCTGGCTCGAGATCGAGGCGCGCAGCGGCTCGGGTGCGCGCTACCACGCGTGCGACGCGGCCGAGGCGCCCGCGGCTGCGCGCAGGGCTCTGGACCGCTGAGTGCGGCGCTAGTACAATTCCGACGAGAGTTTCAGGAGGTCAACATGGCGAGGATACTGGCAGTGGATGATGAACGGGCGATCCTCGACGCGCTCGCGCGCGTCCTCGGCCGCGACGGCCATGAGGTCGTCAGGGCGGCGGACCCGACGGCGGTCCCGGGGATGGACCTCTCGCGCTTCGACCTCGTGCTCTGCGACGTCATGATGCCGGGGCTCGACGGCTTCGAGCTCGTGCGGCAGATCCGTCCGGACTTCGACGGGCCCATCGTCTTCCTGACCGCTCGCGTGGCCGAGGAGGATGCCGTGGCCGCCTACGGCTTGGGCGCCGACGACTACGTCCGCAAGCCCTTCGGGGCCGCGGAACTGCGCGCCAAGGTCGCGGCCCATCTACGCCGTGAGCGCCGGCCGCGCTCGCACGCCCTCTCCTTCGGGGAGGTGCGGATCGACCTCGGGGCGCGCGACCTCGCCGTGGGCGGCGAGACCGTGCCGCTCACTCCCACCGAGTACGCCATCTGCGAGTACCTCGCGCGCCACCCCGGGCAGGTCATGAGCCGCGCGCAGATACGCGAGGCGGTGCTCGGCTGGGAGAGCGACGCCGACGACGCGGCCATATCCATGCAGGTCAGCCGCGCCCGGAGGAAACTCTCCGAGGCCGGCGCCGATCCGATCGCGACCGTCTGGGGGATGGGGTACAAGTGGCAGCTCTGAGGACCGGGGCGCGAGGTCACGGGGGCATGCCGCTCTCCTTCGTCATCGCGCGCTACTTCGCCTACGCGTTCGCGGCGGTCGCCACGGCGTGGCTCGCCTCGTTCATGGCGCTCTCCGCGGCGATCAATGTGGGCTTCGTCTACGAGGCAAGCTGGGGGCCGGCCAATGCACGCGAGGTCGCGGAGGGCCTGGCACGCGACGGCGTCTGCGGGCAGCAGGACGTGCCGACGGCGTACCGCTACCTCATCCTGAACAAGGACGGATACGTGCTGATGACAGACCTCGAGGGCACGCGGCTCGAGGACGCGACGGAAATGGCCCGGACGGCACTCGCCGCTGATCCGGGCACAGTGGAGATCGAGGGCGGGGGCTCGGGCCTCACCTACGCCGCGTTCCCGCTCAAGGACGGCGGGGCATGCGCGCTCGTCAGCGAGTACCTGCCGCAGTGGGTCTCGCGCGATCTCGCCGGCCTGCTTCCCAACCCGCAGAACCTCATGCTCGTCGGCGTCGCGGCGGGAAGCGCGCTCGCGCTCGCGCTCGTGGCGCGCCGCGCGAGCCGCGTGATCTCGCGCAAGATGGCGCCGCTCGCGGAGGCGGCGGGGCGCGTCGGCGCGGGGGAGCTCGACTTCGCGGTCGGCAGCACCAACGTGCGCGAGGTGAACGACGTCCTCGCCGCGATGGACGCCATGCGGGCCTCCCTCGCCGAGTCGCTCGAGGCCCGCTGGGCCGCGGAGCGGGGGCAGCGCGAGCAGGTGGCGTCGCTCGCCCACGATCTCAAGACGCCGCTCACCGTGCTGCGCGCCAACGCCGACTTCGTGGCGGAGGAGCTGGAAGACGAGAAAGACGCCGACCTCGCGGCCGCCGCGCGCGACATAGCCGGCAGTGTCGAAAGGCTCGACGGCTACGTGCGCCTGCTCATCGAGGCCTCGCGCGGGTCCGGCGGGGCGGAGAGGGCCCCCATGCGGCCGGCCGAGCTCTGCGAGCAGGTCCTCGCCGAGGCCGCCCAGATCGCCCGGGCGCGAGGCGTGACGCTCGACGCAGCCACGGGCCCCGCTGTCGCGGGCGCGCCCGAGGCCCCACTCGACCGAACCACCCTGGCGCGAGCCGCCGCGAACCTCGTGGCCAACGCCGCCGAGCACGCGCGCTCGCGCGTGGTGGTCTCCTGCGACGTCGCTGGTGGATACCTCGTCATCGAGGTCGCCGATGACGGACCGGGCTTTTCTCCCGCCGCCCTCGAACGCGGCTGCGAGCGCCTCTTCACAGACGACTCCTCTCGCTCCTCGCGCGACGGAGGCCGCCATTACGGGCTCGGCCTCCACGTCGCCTCCGAGGCCGCGAGCGCCCACGGGGGCTCCGTCTCGCTCGCCAACAGCCCCTCGGGCGGCGCGGTGGCCACCATCGCGGTCCCCCTGTGCGGGGCCTGACGAATCAGGCCCTCACACTGGCATACCTCGCAACCAAACGCTTCCCGGATAATTCATGAGGCCGTACTCGTATTCGAGCCTGCCTATCTCTGCGGCAAGCGCCTCCGTCATGTAGAAGGTTTTCGTGCGGCCCGTCGACTTCGCCAGGCGGTCGTACCTGTTCGCGAGGTCCTCGGGGGTTCTCAGGGCTGCGGTGGCGGTTGCCATGATGCACCTCCCGGTTAGATGTAATACGTGTATTACTTTCTATCACATCACCCGAACCCCGCACCGGCGTACGGTCGTATCTGCTATTTTACCTTACATTTTGTCAACCGGCCCATGCTCGGCTTGTTCAGCCAGATTAAATCAACTGTTAAATCAATCCAGGCCTGTAGGGGGCGGTGGAAATCTTTCGAGGACTGGGGGCGCCGTCCCTGGGTCGGCTCCTCGATGGCCGCGGCTGAATTCCCCTGCCATCGGCTGCGTGGGTTCCGGCACGGGGCTCTGGCGCTGCTCGAACTGGGCGCAAGACTCGGCTGTTGGTCGTACCGGACGGCATACGTTTTGAGACCGGCAAGCTGATGCCGGCTCGAGGACAGCGGCCCGGTGCACCGGGCCGATCGATAGCGGTCTCAGGTTCACAGCGCAGCTTCTCAGGGCTCGCATATATAGGAAGACTTGATTGGCAATTGATTTTAATGAAGTCGGCAGCGCATGTCAGAGTTTTCAACAAATTTAACATGCCACCCTTTATATCCGCACGCGCGTAATTCAACTCATAAGGACCGGCTATCCCTTACCAGTGACACAATCTCAAACGCACAGAATAGAATCATCAGTCCAATCATCGCATAAGAGGCAGCCGAACCTTCAAGCACTATTCCACAAAGAACAATCTCCGCGCCGCCAATAAGAACTGTTATCAGGCGCTCTGCCTTTTTGCTCTCGCCGCTCGCATAAAAAGGCGGCAAAGCGCACAAGATCACATATAGCCCGGGAAGGGAATACAGGATCGATAGTCCAAGCCCCCCATCAACCGCAGTGTTTTGCGTAAGAATCAACTGAACCCAAACGGCAATTATCACTGAGCAGGTTGTCGATAAAAGAAGACTAGAAATATAGCACGCAACAAAGTCCCGTCGCATTCGAACAGAGAAATCCGCGAACTCTCTTCGCCGCGTGGAAACAATAAGGTACACAGAAATTGCAATAGAACCAATCAGGGAAAACAGCGGAACAACCAGCAATTCAAGCTTATTACCCCATCGATCAACCACACCCCCACTCCAATGAGCGGGAATTGTATCAGGGAGGACTGACCAAGCCGCCCATAGAATCAGAAATGGAAGAATAGAGAGGATGAAAGATGATAACACTGCAGTAATTTTTTTTGAGGCTCTCATCGATTCCGCATCTCCTTGCGCGCCCACATTCCACTCCGCCTTAAATCAAGTATACGTTTTGAGACCGGCAAGCTGATGCCGGCTCGAGGACAGCGGCCCGGTGCACCGGGCCGATCGATAGCAGTCTCAGGTTCACAGCGCAGTTTCTCAGGGCTCGCATATATAGGAAGACTTGATCGGCAATCGATTTTAATGAAGTCGACAGCGCATGTCAGAGCTTTCAGCAAACCGCAGGTAAATTCGTATACCAAAAATTGGTACACGGATTTACCTGCGATGTTCATGCTTGGTCAAAAGCCTATCAAGCGATATATCCATTATTTTAATGCGCGCGCCTGAGCTTTTGACTGAAGTGGCAGTCCGACCGCCGGCAGGCGGCCACGCTATATCCAAAGGCCACGCCTACTCCCCGTGCCCGGCTACGTCGACGACCCAGTGCTGCCCGTCGAGTTCCTGCCGCAGAGCTACATCAGGGACGTCTTATTGGGGGACGACCACATGGAACCCCGGGAGATCAAGCTGTACGGCTGATCCATCCGTCAACAACATGTCAAAGCCCCAAAACCCAACAGGATCGCGAACGAGGGGATGAATTGACCGCCCGGGTATTTGCGCCAGGGCGGTCAATTTTATCAACCATGGGTGCGATTCTGTGAGGCCATTTTTCTGGCATCCGCCGTTTGCTCCGGTCTCAACGCACCCATCGACCGTTCAGTAATCTTTGCGAACGCGACCACGTGCGCATTTGTCGAACAATCAAATGTCCGACAATGTCTGACGGAGCTGTCAGATATTCACGCACGAACAGGCGAGCTTCGCGAGCGATTGTAGACAACTAGTAGCCCCAGCTGCGTCTTTGGCGCAGGTTCGACGTCTGACATCTTGAATGTCTAACGTTGAACGAAGCTGGTTGATAACAAGCAGGTGGAATAAACATGGAGCCCGACACCTCTCGCGCAATCGGCGCGCGGTAAGGGTCTGGCCCATCTCATATGTTGTCAACGCTAACGGTGAACCTGAGCGCCCGGGCACATTCTTTGTTGGCTGAAACCGGCATAGCAACTAGCGGAAGGCATCATCGAAGGAGTGTGCTGGAAAGCACCCGTCTCCTTAACTGTTAGAAATGCAGGTTAATAATCTATGTGGTCAATATAATACCGTTGAACCCGCGTATCGATACCGCTCAGCCATTCGCCTCGCCCCCGTCGCACGTATCTTCATCCGGTCTGTTACTTTTAATCTAACAATTCTTTGAGGAACGTAGGTGCTT
>JAGZNZ010000042.1:0-3523 GCA_018363345.1 Collinsella sp.
GGATAAACGGTGAGCGATGATAATCACCGTCCGGTTGTGAACCAGGTTATCGATCGCTTTTTGCACCGCCAGCTCGCTTTCAATATCCAGCGCGGCAGTCGGTTCATCGAGAATGACGACCGGCGCGTTTTTCAATAACGCTCTGGCAATGGAAATCCGCTGGCGCTCGCCGCCCGATAGCTGGCCGCCCATCTCTCCCATTGGCGTCAGCCAGCCTTGCGGAAGACGGGAAATAAACTCAAGGCACTGCGCCGCGCGGGCGGCCTCTTCTACCTCCTGCCGCGTCGCCTGTGGGCGCGCGATACGGATATTCGCCAGCAGCGTGTCATCAAACAGCCAGACATCCTGGAAAACAACAGAAATCAGGCTATTGAGCTGTTCCGGCGTCAGGCGGCGAATATCGACGCCGCCAATAGAAATCTGCCCTTGCTGCGGATCGGCATAGCGCATTAACAGTTTGGTGACCGTAGTTTTGCCTGCGCCGGAGGCACCCACCAGCGCGCTCATACTGGCTGCCGGGAACGTCAAAGAAACATGATTAAGCGCGTGGCCGTCGCCTTCTTCGTAGCGATAGCTGACGTTGTCAAAGCGGATATCGTAACGTTCCGGCATCTCGCTTTGCTCTGCGACGGGAAGCGGTGCTATCGCCATAAACCGCTCAATCCGTTGCAGGGCGCTGGCGATCAGTTCCACAACCGAGGTGTAGCTGATAAACATCGCCATCGGTTCTGCGAAGCGCATAATCATCGCGACGGCGGCAATCAAAAAGGCGAGGTTCAGAGTGCCCGTCACTACCCAGACGATCCCGGATAACACCACCACCTGTAGGCCCAACTCCACGACGCTGGCGATCAGCATCGTCGCGCCAGCGCCCTGACGGTGAGTGCGGGTCTGTAAGTTTTCCAGCGCATTGAAATGCGCCAGCAGCGCCCGGCTTTTATCGGCATCGCTGCCGCAGGTGCGCAATACCATCATCCCCTGAGCAAATTCAACGATATCGCCGCTCAGACGCTGGTGCGCTTCCCCCAGCGTCTGCATTTGTCGCCGCATCGCCGGGCGGCGCCAGTAATAAAACGGCACCAGCAGAGGGAAGATCAGCAACATCACCAGCCCCAGCCGCCAGTCTATCCACAATGTCGCCAGCGACGCCGTCAGCGGCGTGACAATGGTGAGCAGCAAAATATTGGCTATCGCAATAACATAATTGAGGTTTTCATCCACGCTGCCCAGCAGCAAGGCGTTCATTTCACCCGCCCTGCCGCGCTGGAGCTTCTCCAGCGGCACGCGGCGTAACTGCTCGCCAAGTCGCAGGCGCAACTCATGGGTGGCCTGCGCCAGATGACCACGGTATTCAAAGCCCAGGCCATACCAGCGTAGCACCAGCGTCACAATTGCGGCGACGCTGAAGGCCATAGCCCAGTTAAGAAGTTGCGGCGCGTCTCCCCGTAACAGCGCATCAATGATCGGATAAAGACAGGCAAAGGCGATCCCCTGCATGAATGCCGCCAGCAACAGCGCCAGCATACTGCGTCGCAGCATCCTGGCCTGACTGCCAACGCTGGAGATAAGCTGGCGCCAGTTGACGCGCCAGGCCAGGTTATCCGCAGGATTATTGTCTTTCATTTTCCACCACCTCTTCCTGTGTTCCACCCGGCACCCAATGCTGCGCCTGCTGATAGTGTTGCCAGAGCCGTTGATACAGGCCGCCCTGCGCCAACAGTTGCGTATGGTTCCCCATTTCCCTGAGCTGTCCGTCGGAAAACAGCAATATCACATCGGCCTGAGTCACCATTGAGAGACGATGCGCGACCATGATGACCGTCCGGCCACGCATGGCCGCCGCGAGCGCCTTGATAAGCGCCGCTTCGTTTTCCGGGTCAGCAAACGCCGTCGCCTCATCGAGCACCAGGATGGGGCGATCCTGCAAAAGCGCCCGGGCGATAGTAATGCGCTGCCGCTGGCCGCCGGAGAGAAATACCCCACGTTCCCCGACTCGTGTGTTGTAACCTTCTGGCAGAGCGCTAATAAAATCATGGGCCTGCGCCACTCTGGCCGCCGCTATTACCGCCTCCAGCGGCGTATCCGGCGCGCCCAGACGAATGTTATTGGCTATCGTGTCGGCAAAAAGGAAGTTGTCCTGAGACACAAACGAGAGTTGCTTCATCAGGGTGTCCGTCTGCATATCACGCAGATCCACGCCTCCAATACGGATATGGCCTTTGTCCGGGTCGGCGTAACGCAGCAGCAAGCGCGCCACGGTGCTTTTTCCGGCGCCGCTTGGCCCGACCAGCGCCACAATTTGCCCGGCAGGCACATGAAAGCTCACCTCCTGCAACGCGGCGCCAGTACGCGCTTGCGGATAATGAAAGCTCACCTGCTCAAAGGTAATGCTCGCCTCTTGCGGCTGCTGGTCAGACTGCGGCAGCGATAACTCCGGCATCGCGAGAACCTGATAAATACGCTGAATGCTTAAACGCGTTTGCGCGACCAGGTTATTGAGCATCATCATTGGCATTACGGCTTCGGCCATTCCGCTGCCCAGCAGTAAAACGGCCACCCACGCGATAAAATCGAAACTGCCATAGTGCAGCAGGCCGTATCCCGACCAGATCAGGACAAACAGGGTCGGGAGAGGATTCAGAATCGAGAAGGAAAAACGCGCTGAAAAACCGGCTTTGCGATACCAGGTTTTGAGCACATCGACCCACTCTTCAAGGGCTCGTTGATAGCGCAAAAAACTGGTGCTGCCGCTATCAAACGTTCTCACCACGGGCATGGCCTGCACGAACTCAATCACCGCCGCGCTAACCTGCTCGCGCGCCTTATGATAACGCTGAGCCATATCTTCCGAACGCTGGCGGGCGAGCACGAGAACAACCGATCCAAACGCCAGTACCCCCAGCGTCGCGATTGCCAGCCGCCAGTCCAGCCAGAACAAGATAACGATTGTCGCCAGCGGCATGATGATCGCGCGGGCATAGAGCGGCGTGCTGTCGGCCACAAAAATATGTAACGACTTCACGTCATCCAGCATCACTTTCGCCACTGACCCGCTGCCCATTTGCTGTAACACGCCAGGCGGAAGCTGCAATGCTTTACGGGCTAACCTGCTGCGCAGAATGTTCTCCAGATGAAAAGCCGCGTAATGAGAGGTGTTGAACGCCTGTAAGCGCAGAACAAAAGTTAAGACCACGCAGCCGATCACGCCGCCCAGCGGCCAGGCCGGAATAGCGTCAGGCGTCGCGCGAATGTCACGCAGGCTCCACGCTAGAAAAAGGAGCGCCCCCAGGCTGGTTAATGCCGCCAGCCCCGCCAGCGCCATAGCTAAAATAACCTTCCTGCGAACCGGTGTAATCACCTGCCAGAGAGGAAATCGGGACAGCGATTCAGTATTGGATGATTGAGATGACATGGGAGTAACTGAATTTCCTGATGAATTTTTACGGACGCCAAAAACGACAATTCAGGGTGGCGTTCTGAGAATTAATGTGAATAATAACCATTATCAATAACTCATCTACCC
>JAGZNZ010000018.1:0-39687 GCA_018363345.1 Collinsella sp.
CGCGGTCATCTTCTTGCCCGCCTCGTAGACGTTCCTGCCGTCCTCGAGGTAGCCCTCCTGGTCGAAGTGCATGATCTCGATCTTCTCGGTCTCCTTCATTCCCGCTCCTTTCACGAGCAGTTTGAATTGTCACACGGCCCGGACGGGCTTGCCGTCCCGCCGCACCGCCTAACCTTGTGGTCATCTTGGCCCCAAGCTCAACAATTCAAAGGTTCTTAATACCAGTGAACGATTACAGGTTAGCCGTTTTTAATACCGATTTTTCGATTTCATCCTCCTCTCTCGGTAGACGGTCAGTTTTTGCCGCCCATCGGTCAAGCGACATATGGCCATAAAAGACGAGCGCCCTGCCGTACACAAGGACGCTCTGAACACTAATAGTTGTAGGTATATCCGCCGGCATCGCCGCGGGTAAAAGACTTGGCACACTCGATAACCTGTCCACTCGAGTCATAGGTCAGGCATTCCAGCACGAGGGCCAGGTCGCCCGGCTCAAGATCGAGCAAACTCGCATCGCGTGCGCCCAGCGCCTCAATATCGAGCTTCTCAATCGATTTATCTGGCTTTCGGCCCAACATGTCATAGGTCTCATACAGGCTGAAAACCGATATGTCCACGTCTTCGATGCCAGGGAACAGCAGACACGGGATCAGCGTCATCTCGATCGACACGGGTTCACCATCAATGCAGTTAAGACGGCGCACCGAGTAGAGCAGATCGTCCTCGCCGATACCAAACAAGTCGGCATAATACGGGCCGGCATAGCGTTTGGAGCGCGCCAGGATGCGCACCGACGGCGTCGCGCCCGAAGCTAAAACCGACTGACGGAAGCCGCCCTTGCGAGCGTGCTCGTCAAACCACTTGTGCCCCACAAAGGCGCCCTTGCCCTGCACGCGACGAATCTGGCCACTTTTGACCAGCTCATCCATGGCGCTGCGGATGGTCAGGCGCGTCGTGCCAAACTCCTCGGCCAGCTCATTTTCGGACGGAATCATCGAGCCCGTCGGATAGTCACCGCGCTCGATTCGCTCCGCAATGCAGCGGCGAATTTGCTTGTAAACCGGCAAGTCTTCTACTGCCTCAGCCATTCGACACCCACCTTCGTCGCAACGCCGTCTGCCTCACCGTTATCGGCAAATCGATACTTGGTCGGCAGGGTCACGGACTTGCAATACTCGACAAAGCCATCGTTCTCATCGCGCTCGTGCGAAGCCTTATAAAACACCGGGGCGCCCTCCTGGGCATCCAGCAACTTGGCCTCGTCGGCGTTCAGACGGCTGATGGAAATATGCTCCTTGCCGTGCGACACGCGGACATTCCCCTCTTTGAGCAAAACGTCGTAGAGGCTCTCCTGCTCGAAATCGTGATCGGGAAGCGAGGGACACAAAGACAGATTGACGTATGCCGTCTCGATCGACGCCGGGGAACCATTGACCACGCGCACGCGCCGAATGCAGAAGAGCGGCATGCCCAGCTCGATTTGGGCCTTTTGGGCCAGGTCGACATCGGCGTACACGACCTTGGAGCATACCAGGCGTGCGGTTGACTTTGAGCCGACCCTCTCCACCGCCTGCGTATAGTTCCACGTTTCCTGAAAGATGTTCAGCGGCTTGGGCGGGCACACATAGGTGCCCGAACCGCGGCGGCTTTCCAAGGTTCCGCACGAAATGAGACGCGTGATCGCAGCGCGCAACGCCGTGCGGGACACGCCCAGCTCTTCACAGAGTACGCGCTCGGCGGGCAGCCGGTCGCCACCCTGCAGGTCATAATGTTTGATATACCAAAGAATGCCCTCAAAGGCGCGATCTTTGGGCGGAATCGCATATGGTTCACTCGACATGGGTAAGGCTCCTCGACCGCTTGATGCTGCGGGCATCATTGCTCCGAACGCCCCATGGCGTCGAAGGCTTCTTTGATCTGTTCCGCAACGTTCCGATACGACCGATATAGGCCGCAGTCTCGCTTGACTTCGCCCGCAGTCACAGGAATCTCAAGCTTCGAAATCTCATCCTCGCCGGTTTGCACGGCAACGACGACACCCATACCAAGGCACATGTTACGCTTGGCGGCATTGTTTTTGGTAGCCTGAGCTGGGTTAATCAAAATCTGCTGAGCGAGCTCTCGATTGCTGAGCTGCGGCACATCCTCGGGATTTCCGGTCTCGACAACCTCGCACTGCAGCACATCCGCGTAGTCAAAAATCCTCGGGGTCGCGCCGCGCTGATGCACGGCCCACTTGCGACGCGTGGCATCCTGGTAGATAGCCGGCAAAAACGTAAAGCGCGGCGGGTCCAAAATCGTGTCCGTGATGGTAAACACATCGGGATCAAAAGCATCCTGCGGGTTTTTCTTCTTGAACAGCCCCATATCAGACTCCCGTACTAACACTTAACAACTCGAGCTAAATATAGCACCAATTTCAAGTCGCCGCTTTAGCGCATCGGTGCATGGCATCTATAGCTCGCTCAGCGGGAAATACACAGACGAGACCCGGGGCGGGGTGCTTGGTTTTGAGAAGTGGGCTTCGCGAACTTCCAAAACCAAGCACCCCGCCCCGGCCCCGGCAATGTAATTTTGGCTGACCATAGTTAGGTGCGCGGTCTCCAAGGCAGCAACAGCCAAGTCCCCATTACATTAAAAAATATTTTAACAGTCTAGGAAACGGGTGATGGATCCGGCCCCGACATGGTCCGCCGGGCGCGCCGTGCTATCCTGTTCCCGCCAAACGAGAATTTGCAGCGGAGCCCACCCGGCTCTTGTTTGGCGACAATCCCGCCGGGTGGGCCCCGCTGCGGACGGGAACGCCCAGATGAACCGACACAGCGCCTTCGCGGACGCCGTCGCGGCGCTCGACGAGGGGGACTTCGAGCTCCTCCGCCGGGCCGTCGACGAGCGGTGCTGCCGCGAGAAGCACGGCTTCGGCACCCTCGCCGAGGCCGCCGACCTCTACCGCACCGACCCCGCCTGCCCCTCCTGCCGCGCGGCCTCGCCCTTCAGGGACGGGAGGACCGCCGGAGGGGTCCAGCGCTGGCGCTGCCGCGCCTGCGGGGCCAGGTTCACCTCGCTCACCGGCACGGTGCTTGAGGGGTCCAAATCCGACATGGCGACCTGGTGCCGCTTCATCGGCCTCATGCGGTTCAACGTGCCCCCTGACGCCATGGCCGAGGAGCTGGGCATAACCCACCAGACGGCATGGGAGTGGCGCCACCGCGTGATGGCCGCCGTCGACGGCTACCAGGACCGCATCGTCCTGCGCGACCTGGTCTGGATAGACGAGACCTACGTGAACGACACCGACCTGCATCTTGGGTACGGCGTGGCGAGGAAGCGCGGGCTGTCCCGCCAGAAGGTCTGCATAGCGGTCGCCATCGACGTGCACAAGAACCCGGTCGCCGTGGTGTGCGGCCGCGGAAAGCCCAGCTCGGCGAGGGTGCTGGGGGCGCTCGGCGGGCATATCGCCGAGGGGAGCCTGGTCGTCCACGACAGGGAGAGGGCGCATGGCGCGCTGATCCGCGAGTCGGGCTGCGCCGAGGAGGCGCACAGGGCCGACGTCAACGACCCGGTCTACCTGGAGCGGATGGCCATGGTGAACAACCTCTGCTCCTGGCTCAAGCGGTACCTCTGGAGGTTCACGGGCATGTCGATGTCGAACCTCCAGTCGTACCTCAACTGGTTCGTTTACCTGTTCAGGGTCAAGCAGGACTCCGAGAGATGGCCCGAGACCGCAAGGGTGGTTCGCCATTTGCTGCTCACCGAGGCGCGTTTCCGCAGCTCGACATAGCGAATCCATCACCCGTTTCCTAGACTGTCAGAAAAAATATCAGTCCCCGCAGATCGAAACGGTCGAGAGGGCCGCCTCCGGGCGGGCGCCTTCCTCTGAGAAGTTCGCGAAGCCCACTTCTCAGAGGAAGGCGCCCGCCCGGAGGCGGCCCCAGCGCGAGGCCGTCCCGGATGCTATTCGTTGTCGCCGGCAGTTAGCTGCGTTGCGGAAAGCGCGCCGTCGGCTGCGGTTGCGGCAGCGGCGTCGGGCCAGACCCAGTCGGTAAAGGCCGGGTGATCGAAGCCCTCGTCGCACGCGAACTCAAAGGCCTCGGTGCGGAAGGCCTCCCACTCATCAATCTGCTCTGCAAACTTGTCGGCGTCGACCATGCGCAGCACGTCGGCGGCCAAAGCCCAACGGTCCATGTTGTTCAGGCGCAGCATGTCGAACGGCGTGGTCGTGGATCCCTTCTCCTCGTAGCCGTGGACGCGAAACGCGTCGTGTCCGGGGCGGTTCCAGATCAGGCGGCGAATCGTTCCGGCATAGGCGTGGAACGCGAAGAGCACGGGCTTCTCGCCGCAGCCAAACAGCTCAGCCCAGCGCTCGTCGCTGATGGCTTGGTCGTTCTCGCAGACGTTCTGAATCTTGAGCAGATCGACCACGTTGACGAACCATACCTTGATGCCCAGCTCGCGCAGCATATCGGTTGCAGCCAGAGCCTCGAGCGTCGGCACGTCGCCACACGTGGCGACCACGACGTCGGCCTCGCCGAGCGAGTCGGCGGTCGATGCCCACTCCCAATTTGCGACGCCCTCGGCGAGCTCGGCCTTTGCCTCGTCGACCGTCTGGAAGGTCGGGGCGGGCTGCTTGCCGCAGAAGATGGCGTTGACGCAGTCGGTGGACTGGTAGACGCGCTCGGCCACGGCGAGAGCCATGTTAGCGTCGGCCGGATAGTAAGCGTTCACGATATGCGTGTCGTTGGCCTTGTTGAGCAGCAGGTCGATAAAGCCGGGATCCTGGTGCGAGAAGCCGTTGTGGTCCTGACGCCAAACATGGCTCGACAGCAAAATGTTGAGGCCGCTGATGGGGGCACGCCACGGAATCTCGCGCTTGGTAGCCTCGAGCCACTTGCAGTGCTGGTTGACCATGGAGTCGACCACATGGACAAAGCTCTCGTAGGAGCTCCACACGCCGGAGCGGCCGGTGAGCACATAGGCCTCGAGGAAGCCCTCGCACTGGTGCTCGGACAGCTGCTCGACAACCTTGCCGGAGCCAGCGAGCAGCTCGTCGTTGGCCTCGTCCTCGTAGAAGCCGGCATCCCACTGCTTCTTGGTCACCTTATAAGCGGCCTGCAGGCGGTTGGACGCGGTCTCGTCGGGACCGAAGATGCGGAAGTCGTCCATGTTCTTGGCCAGAACGTCGGCAGTGTACTCACCAAAGACGCGGGCAGCCTCGGTGGAGCCCCAACCATGGCCCTTCTCGGCGACGGGAATCTCGTAGGCGTGGATATCGGGCAGCTCGAGCTCGCGACGCACCTTGCCGCCGTTCGCGTTGGGGTTGGCGCCAATACGCAGCTCGCCGGTCGGCATAAAGGCCGTTACCTCGGGGCGCACCTGGCCCTCGGGCGTAAAGAGCTCCTCGGGCTTGTAGGAGCGCAGCCACTCGCGCAGCACGCGGAAGTGCTCGTGAGTGTCCTTGGCGCTTGCCAGCGGCACCTGATGGGCGCGCCAGGAGTCCTCGGTCTTCTTGCCGTCGATCTGCTTGGGGCAGGTCCAACCCTTGGGCGTACGGAACACAATCATGGGGTAGGCCGGGCGGACCACGGTCTCGCCCGCGGCAGCCTGGGCCTGCGCGGTGGCCTTGATGTCACAAATCTCGTCAAAGACCTGCTCAAACAGGGCGGCAAAGCGCTCATGGATGCTTGCGTGGCTCTCGTCGTCAAAGCCGGCGATAAAGAAGTGCGGCTTATAGCCCATACCCTCAAAGAACTTGGTGAGCTCTTCGTCGGACACGCGGGCGAGGATGGTGGGGTTGGCGATCTTGTAGCCGTTGAGGTGCAGGATCGGCAGGACGATACCGTCGGTTGCCGGGTTCACGAGCTTGTTGGACTGCCAAGAAGTCGCGAGCGGACCGGTCTCGGACTCGCCGTCGCCCACCACGGCCACGGCCAGCAGGCTCGGGTTGTCCATGACGGCACCGTAAGCGTGGCTGAGCGTGTAGCCGAGCTCGCCGCCCTCGTGGATGGAGCCGGGCGTCTCGGGCGCAAAGTGGCTCGGGATGCCGCCGGGATAGGAGAACTGGCGGAAGAACTTCTGCAGGCCGGCCTCGTCATTGGTGATGTCGGGGCGGATCTCGCGGTAAGTACCGTCGAGCAGCGACTGGGCGGTGCCGGCGGGGCCACCGTGACCCGGGCCCATCAAGAAAATGGCGTTCTGGTTGTGATCGGCAATAAGGCGGTTGACGTGGCCGAACAGGAAGTTGATGCCGGGCGTGGTGCCCCAGTGACCAACCAGGCGATGCTTGACGTCCGGACGACCGAAGTCGCGCGCCTCGCCAGTCTTATCGTCGACAAAGTCAGCGCGCATCAGCGGGTTGGAGCGAAGGTAGATCTGACCGACGGACAGGTAGTTCGAAGCGCGCCAATACAGATCGACACCCTCGAGCTCGGAAGCCGGCACCTCGTGCCCCAGCTTTTGCCACGGCGTCCCCAGTGTTTTAGCCATTGTTTATGTCCCTTCGATGCGCGGTCACCCTCCGATACGGCAACCATTCGTTGGGACTAGTATATTTGCTAAAACGTTTTATCATGGTGAAAAAACGTTTTATCATCTCTATCAAACACACCAATTGGCAAAACGCAACATTCACCTGCGGCATTGCCTGTCACAGATGCTCCACATTCGATCTTCTCGAATTGATAAACATGTTTAGTTGTATTTAGTAAGTTCTAGAACGCTGCCCTTCACAATGAGAGCAGGCTCCAGAACCACTTCTTCGGCACGCCTGCCGCCCTTGCCGGCAAGACGTTTGGACATGCAACCAAAGGCATGCTCGGCAAGCACGCCCGGATCCTGCTCGATCGCGGTCAGCGCCGGCTCAAAGAGAACGTCGGCAGCCGAGTTGTCATAGCTCACCACCGAGATATCGCCCGGGATGCTCTTCCCCATCTCGTGCAAGCGCTTGAGCAAACCGAGGGCGATGTTGTCCGAGCTTGCGAACACGGCGGTGGCATCGGTTGCGAGCACCGCCTCCGAGGCCTCGTAGGCACTCGGAATGTAGTACTCGCTCTCGAACTCCAAGCGCGCGTCGATGGGCAGGCCAACCTCGCGCAGCGCGCGTTCATAGCCGGCAAGTCGTTTGCGACCCGTATTGGAGCGACGCGCGTTAACCAAGCAGGCAATACGGCGGTGGCCTTGCTCGATCAGATAGCGGGTGGCCATATAGCCGCCCATCTCGTGGTCAAACATCACCTTGTCGCACTCGAGCCCCTCAATGGCACGGTCGACCATTACGGCCGGGATGGGCAGGTGGCTGACTTCTTCGCGCAGGGCGCGGTCGTCGGAGAACTCGTCACCTACCACCAGGAAGACGCCATCAACGCCGCGCGTCACCAGCTGGCGCAGCAGCTCCAGATCGTCATCGGCGCTTCCGCCCGAGCTGGTAATAAAAAGCGCGTAGCCGTCCTCGCGGCAGCGCTTTTCCAAGCTGCCGGCGAGCGAGGCGAAAAAGCGGCTCTCGATGTTGGGGACGATAAGGCCCAGGGTGCGCGACTCGCGCATGACCAGGCTGCGCGCGATCTGGTTGGGAACATAGTGGTTGCGCGCCGCAACCTCCTTGATGAGTTTGCGGTTTTCTTCCGAGATGCGACAGGGCCGATTATTGAGAACAAGCGAGACCGACGAAGGGGAAAGCCCCACCTCCTGGGCAATCTGCTTGAGGGTGACTTTGTTGGCCATCTCGCTCCTTCCGGGTTTACGCGCAATCTCTTGAAAGTATAGCGACTGCCCCTCTACCTCGATGATAAACACTTTATCAATCCGGTGGACGGCAGTTTTATCGCCGCCAGCGCACCAAATACATCTGGGTGGGGTATATTGCAATCGATTGATGAGAACGACCACCAAAAGGCGGATATTCGTATGCACGAGAACGACTTTTTTAACGAGGACCTGCTGTGCGCGCTCGCTGGCGTTGCCGGCGAGGACAACGTGTTGATGAGCGAGCCCATGCGCGAGCACACCACGTTTAAGATCGGTGGCCCGGCCGATGTCTTTGTCACGCCCGATACCGAGCAGGGCCTCGTCGCCACGCTTGACACCTGCTATCGCTGTGATCTGCCGCTCACCATCGTGGGCAACGGCTCGGACCTGCTCGTCGGAGACAAGGGCATCCGCGGCGTCGTCGTGGCGCTGGGCGAGGGCCTCTCCGACATTACGGTCGACGGCACGCACGTCACGGCGGCAGCCGGCGCCCTGCTTTCCGATGTCGCCGCGGCAGCAGCCGAGGCCTGCCTCACCGGCATGGAGCCCATCTCGGGCATCCCCGGATCGGTCGGCGGCGCCTGCTACATGAACGCCGGTGCCTATGGTGCCTGCATGGCCGATGTGCTGGAGTCTGTGCGTGTCTACAAGCCCGCCCGCATGCTCGACGACGGCACCCGCGGCAGCGGCAACATCATCGAGTTCGATGTCGATGAGCTCAACCTGGGCTATCGCAAGAGCCGCATTGCCGACGACGGCTTCATCGTTCTTTCGGCCACCTTCAATCTCGCCCCGGGCAACGCCGCGATGATCAAGGCCGACATGGACGACTACCGCCAGCGCCGCGAGGACAAGCAGCCGCTCGACATGCCGAGCGCCGGCTCCACCTTCAAGCGCCCCGAGGGCTACTTTGCCGGCAAGCTCATCATGGACGCCGGCCTGCGCGGCCATGCCGTCGGCGGTGCGCAGGTAAGCGAGAAGCACTGCGGCTTCATCGTCAACGCCGACCACGCCACCGCCGCCGATGTCGACGAACTCATCCGCCACATCCAAACAACCGTCAAAGACCAATTCGGAGTAGACCTAGAACCCGAAGTTCACCGAGTAGGCGAATTCCTCTAACAAAGAAGGCCCCGAAAGGGGCCTTCGCCATATTTATTCAGATAAACCAGTCCGGTATGTGACGTATTGGACCCGAGAGGTCCATAGCTGCCCGAAAGACATTAGGTTGATCGCAAGTTCCGCACGAGCCGGAGAGCACTTAATGTGCTCTCCGTGCGAGCAGGACTGTCCAAGCAGGCAACCTAATGCCTTTCGGGCAGCCACGGACCAACTTACTTCAAACCGCAGTTACGACAGCACCACGCCGCCAAGCCAGCCCCAACGCACGCCAGAGCCAGTACCGTAAAAGCTAATAAACGAGTCAAGCGACTTAGACGTAATGGCACCCTCGTTGCTCATAACGATGCCGCCGCCAACGTAGATACCCACATGACCGTAGATAAGACCCGGAGCACCCGTGCCGCTGTGCGAGGAATCGGCAACGATCATGCCCACCTGCAGCGCCGAGCGGTCGGAGCTATAGCACCAGGCGTTAAACATATCGCACGCGTTACCGCCAAAGTAGCCAACGCCGGCGTTGCGGAAGACGTTGGTAACCCACGCTGCGCACCAGTTCTGACCCGGGGAAGGCGTGGAGTAGCACGCGTTGACGACGGCCTGCTGCTTGCCCGATCCGGCATTCTGCTGCGGAGTTCCGGGAGCATACGATCCGCCACCCGAGCTCGAACCGCCCGAGTAGGAATTGTTCTTGTTCGCGGCGGCGGCAGCGGCGGCGGCCTTCCTGGCAGCCTCCTCGGCCTGGGCGGCAGCGAGGATCTCGGAATCGCGCTGAGCCATGAGCTCCTTGACGTCGTCGGAAAGACCGTTCAGCACGGTCTGGACTTCTTGCTGCTTGGCCTGCATATCCTGCATCTGAGCCGTCTGCTGGTCCTTGAGCTTCTCCAAGTCGGCCTTTTGTGCTTCGAGCTCGGTCTTCTGTGCGTCGAGCTCAGCCTGAATCGTCTGGATATCCTCGATGGCATCGCGGTCGCTCTTGTTAATCTTCTCAACGTAATGCGCGTTGGCGACGAGTTCCTCAAACGAGCCTGAGGCCAGCAGCAGCGACAGGATGTTCGTGCCGCCGGACTTGTAGCTGGCGGCAACGCGATCGGAAAGATCGCCGCGTTTCTTTTTGAGCTCGGCCTTCTTCTCGTCAATCTGCGCCTGCGTGTCGTCGATCTGGCCCTGTACGCCCTCGATATCGTTGAGGGTCTGGGCATTCTTGCTGGCCAGCGCCGCGTATTCATTTGCGATGCTGTCGAGCTGGGCCTGAACCTCGTCGAGCTGGGCCTGGGCGGCATTCAGTTTATCGGTGGTTTCTTTGGAAGCCTCCGCCGCATGGGCGCGAGTGGGCAAGCCAAAAAGAACTGCCGCAGAAGCGGCGCCGAACAGGGCCTTGAGGACAGTGCGGCGCGAGAGCTCCTGGGAAAGGATGGGATCGCTGTTTGGTGACATATGTACTCCGTTACATGCTTATTTATATGTCGCTCAACTCATACATATTAGCGTACATATGGCGCGTCCCAACGATTTCCACGAACGGCAGGAAACTGCAAGGTCGACGGCTCGTAAGCAAATGCCAAAGATCAGGTTATGCGTACGCAAGCTCTTGTATGAGTACGTTAACATAATCCTCTGCTTTTCCTGCCGCGTACGTTTTTGGAACAACTGTCTGCGCTATACTCCCCTGAAGAAGTGTTCCTGATTCGATAGGAGACTACATGTCCAAAGCACTCGACCCCAAAGACACCTGCGTCCTCGTTACCGGTGGCGCCGGCTTTATCGGCTCGCACACCGTCGTTCAGCTGCTCGAGGGTGGCTACCAGGTCGTCATCGTCGATGATCTCTCCAACTCCAGCGCCGTCGCCGTCGACCGCGTCAAGACCATCGTGGGCGACGAGGCCGCCAAGAACCTCACCTTCTACGAGGCCAACGTGCTCGACCGCGATGCGATGAACAAGATCTTCGATACCCATCAGATTGACCGCGTCATCCACTTTGCCGGCTTTAAGGCCGTCGGCGAGTCGGTGAGCAAGCCCGTTGAGTACTACCACAACAACATCGAGAACACCCTGGTGCTCATCGACGTCATGCGCAACCATGGCTGCAAGTCCATCATCTTCTCGAGCTCCTCGACCGTCTACGGCGACCCGGACAACCCGCCCGTCACCGAGGAGGATCCTAAGAAGCCCGCGACCAACCCCTATGGTTGGACTAAGTGGATGATCGAGCAGATCCTTATGGACGTCCACACCGCCGACCCCGAGTGGGACGTCGTGCTGCTCCGTTACTTCAACCCCATCGGCGCTCATCCGTCGGGCCTGATCGGCGAGGACCCCAAGGGCATCCCCAACAACCTGGTGCCCTATGTCGCCCAGGTCGCCGTGGGCAAGCTCGAGGCCGTTCAGGTCTTCGGCAACGACTACCCCACCCCCGACGGCACCGGCGTGCGCGACTACATCCACGTGTGCGATCTGGCCTCTGGTCACGTTGCCGCCCTTAACTGGATGAACGGCAAGACCGGCGTCGAGATCTTTAACCTGGGCACCGGCACCGGCACCTCGGTGCTCGAAGTCGTCGCCGCCTTCTCCAAGGCCTGCGGCAAGGAACTGCCCTATGTGATCCGCGAGCGCCGTGCCGGTGACATCGCCGCCAACTGGTGCGATGCCTCCAAGGCCGAGCGCATGATGGGTTGGAAGGCCCAATACGACATCGCGGATATGTGCCGCGACAGCTGGAACTGGCAGAGCCACAACCCCAACGGCTTCGCCGACGCCGAGTAGCAAAAACCTACATACCGCTCTTGCCCCGATTTCACGTTGTGAGGTCGGGGCTTTTTTCATGGCATGTAGCCATTCGCCGATAATCGACCAACTTTTTTATCTTGCCTGTACATGTTTAAACAACATGTTTTACAATAGGCGTATCGAATCAGAACACCGGAGGCGGACTGCACACCCATTGGCAGGCCGACCCCACAACAAGAAGGTTGGTGAGCGCATTCATGGAGCGTGCAAGCGGCGTCCTCATGCCCGTCTCATCTCTGCCCGGACCATACGGAATCGGCGGCTTTGGCTGGAATGCCTACGACTTCGTCGATTTTCTCGCCTCGTGCAAACAACATTACTGGCAGATTCTGCCCCTTACGACGACCAGCTATGGCGATTCGCCCTATCAGTCGTTCTCGGCCCGAGCGGGCAACCCCAACTTCATCGACTTTGCCGAGCTTATCGAGGCAGGGTATCTTGAGCAGCGCGATATCGATGGCGTGCATCTGGGATCCGACCCCAGCAATGTCGACTACGGTGCTATCTTTGGCGGCCGCCGTCAGATTCTCGACCGCGCCGCCGAGCGCTTTGCCGCCGATAAGCCGGCCGATTTCGATGACTTTATCCAGGCCAACGAGGACTGGCTCATCCCCTACTGTGAGTTCATGACCGTCAAAGAGGAGTGCGGTCTCAAGGCGTTTTGGGAGTGGCCCGCGGAGCTCCGTACCCGCGGCGAGTCTTCCGCCAAGGTCTGCGCCGACCATCCGGCGCGCATGCTCTACCACCAGATGACGCAGTACTTCTTCGATCGCCAGTGGAGCCGCCTCAAGGCCTATGCCAACGAGCGCGACATTCTCATCATCGGCGACCTGCCCATTTATGTCTCGCGCGACTCCGTCGAGATGTGGGCGACACCTGAGCTCTTTAAGATCGACGCCGCCGGCAATCCCGTGAGCGTCGCCGGCACGCCGCCCGACCAGTTCTCGGCCACCGGCCAGTACTGGGGCAACCCCATCTACGACTGGGACGCCATGGAGTCCGACGGCTTCTCCTGGTGGGAGGGCCGCATTCGCGCTGCCCTCGACATGTACGACGTCATCCGCCTGGATCACTTCCGCGGCTTCGAGGCCTATTGGGAGGTGCCGTTCTCCTCGCCCGATTCGTCCCACGGTTCGTGGACGCAGGGTCCCGGCCTCAAGCTCTTCAAAGCGCTCGAGGAAAAGCTCGGCACGCTGCCCATCATCGCCGAGGACTTGGGCTTCCTCACTCCCGGTGTCATCGACATGCGCGACAACTTGGGCTTCCCTGGCATGAAGATCCTGCAGTTTGCCTTTGAGGGCACCAACTCGTACTACCTGCCGCACAACTACATTGCCAACACCGTCGCCTACGTGGGCACCCACGACAACGAAACGGCGCGTGGTTGGTTTGAGGGAACGGCCACCCCGCGTCAGCGCGAGCAGGCAGCCCTGTACGCCCATCAGCAGGCCGGCGAACCCATGGCAGATGCACTCAATCGCACCATCGCCGCCAGCGTAAGCGACACGTGCATCTACACCATGCAGGACCTGCTCAACTTGGGCAATGAGGCGCGCATCAACACCCCTGCCACGCTGGGCGGCAACTGGACCTGGCGCATGCTCGACGGCGCCATCACCCGCGAGCTTGAGCACAAACTCACCGACTGGACCGAAACCTACTTCCGCATCCCGTCGGAAGCTGAAATCGAGCTTCCTCAATAGGAGCTACCGCGCCCGACCCCTCCCCACCGTGCGGACGCGCTTGCTTTTCCCGCGCGAGGCCACCCCAATCCCCTCGCACGGGCTTCTTATGAATTGCAGACATGAAACAACCCATCACAGGAGGAAACATGCCCCAAATAAACCTCATGGAACTCGCCGAGCAGTCTTTTGGCACCTCGCTCGAGCAGCTCGACGACCGTCGCATTTACAAGCTGCTGGTCAAGCTCGTGCAGGAGCGCTCTTCCGCCTGCCCGCTCAACAATGGCAAGAAAAAGCTCTACTACATCTCTGCCGAGTTTTTGATTGGCAAGCTGCTCATCAACAACATGATCGACCTTGGCATCTACGACGAGGTTAAGGATCAGCTCACTGCCGCCGGTCACGACCTCAACAAGATCGAGGAGTTTGAGGTCGAGCCGTCGCTGGGCAACGGCGGCCTGGGCCGTCTGGCCGCATGCTTCCTGGATTCCATCGCCACGCTGGGCCTTACCGGAGACGGTGTGGGCCTCAACTACCATTACGGCCTGTTCCGCCAGCGCTTTGTCGATAAGCAGCAGAAGGCCGTCCCCGATGAGTGGCTTGGCGAGCAGGACATCCTGGTCGATGACGACCGCTCCTACACCGTTGAGTTTGACGATTTTGCCGTCACCTCCAAGCTCGTCAACATCGATGTGCCTGGTTACGGCCAGCCCACCAAGAACCGCCTGCGCCTGTTTGACCTGGCAAGTGTCGACGATGGCCTGGTCCCCGGCAGCTCCATCGACTTCGATAAGACCGAGATCGCCAAGAACCTCACCTTGTTCCTCTACCCCGACGATTCCGACGAGCAGGGCCGCCTGCTTCGCATCTACCAGGAATACTTCATGGTGAGCAACGCCGCCCAGCTCCTGATCGACGAGGCCATCGAGCGCGGCAGCAACCTGCACGATCTGGCCGACTACGCCGTGGTCCAAATTAACGACACGCACCCCACCATGGTCATCCCCGAGCTCATTCGCTTGCTCACCACCGAGCATGGCATCGAGTTTGACGAGGCCGTGACCATCGTACGCTCCATGGTCGCCTACACTAACCACACGATTCTTGCCGAGGCGCTCGAGAAGTGGCCGCTCGCCAGCCTGCAGAAGGTCTCCCCTGCCATCGCCGACATTATCGTCAAGCTCGATGAGGTCGCGAAGGCCGAGCACGATGACCCGCGCGTCGCCATCATCGACGAATACAACACCGTCCACATGGCCCACGTGGACATCCACTTTGGCTTCTCCATCAACGGCGTAGCCGCCCTCCACACCAAGATCTTGGAGGACACCGAGCTTCATCCGTTCTACGAGATCTATCCCGAGAAGTTCTCCAACAAGACCAACGGCATCACCTTCCGCCGCTGGATCCATGGTGCCAACCCCGCGCTCGCCAGCCTGCTCGACGATGTGATCGGCACCGATTGGCGCAGCACCGGCAATCTGAGCAAGCTCGCCGAATTCGCCGACGACAAGGACGTTCTTGAGCGCCTGGCTGCCACCAAAGTCGAGGCCAAGAGCATCATGCGCCAGTTCATGGCGCTCGAGCAGGGCGCGACCATTCCCTCCAACGCCATCATCGATGTTCAGGTCAAGCGCATCCACGAGTACAAGCGCCAGCAGATGCTCGCGCTCTACATCATCTGGAAGTATCTCGACATCAAGAACGGCAACAAGCCCGCTCACCCCGTCACCATCATCTTTGGCGGCAAGGCGGCACCTGCCTACACCATCGCCCAGGACATCATTCACCTGATCCTGACGCTGTCGCAGTGGATTGCAAACGACCCCGACGTGGCTCCCTACCTGCAGGTTGTCATGATCGAGAACTATAACGTCACCGCCGCCGAGCGCGTGATCCCCGCCGCTGACATCTCCGAGCAGATCAGCCTGGCCTCCAAGGAGGCAAGCGGCACCTCCAACATGAAGTTCATGCTCAACGGCGCCCTAACCCTGTGCACGCTCGACGGTGCCAACGTGGAGATTGCCGAGCTCGTGGGCGACGAGAACATCTACACCTTTGGCGCCTCGTCCAAGCAGGTCGAGCAGCTCTACGCCGACGGCACCTACGATGCCGGCGCACTCTACCGCAAGCCCGGCATCAAACTGCTGGTGGACTTCATCACCAACCCCGCCTTTATGGCGACCGGCAACGCGGAGCGCCTGCAGCGTCTGCACGACGACATCAAGGGCAAGGACTGGTTCATGGCCCTACTCGACATTGAGGAGTACATCCAGACCAAGGAGTGCGTGCTGGCCGACTACGAGGACCAGGACGCTTGGATGCGCAAGGCGCTCATCAATATCGCCAACGCCGGCACCTTCTCGTCCGACCGTACGATCTCCCAGTACAACGACGAGATCTGGCACCTGAGCTAGCTCATTCCCCTTACCCATCCTCTTGAGAAACGGAGTCGTGGCAACACGGCTCCGTTTTTTGTGCCCGCACGTTACCCTGTGACCCGACTCTGCCAAACAATCTCGATCTGTAACAACTAGCCAGCAGAATTGGCACCGCCCGTTACAGAACGAGACAATCAAAACCGTCCATCTGAGTTCATCTCAATCTGTAACATCTGGCACCTAAAATTGGTTCTTCCTGTTACAGATCGAGACAAACGGAATCGTCCCGCAGCAATATCTCAATCTGTAACATCTAGCAGCTGAAATTCGTCTTTGGTGTTACAGATTTAGATGAAATGGTTAGCTCAGCGGAACCGTCTCGATCTGTAACATCTAACGTCCGAAATCGGCCCCACCTGTTACAGATCGAGACAAACGACCGGCCAGACAGCCCCAACACAAAGAAAGGCTCCCCTCTCGCCCAGTGGACGGGAGGGAAGCCTTATATGTGACCGCGGCAAAAGGATGGCAATACCGCAGTCGCCCAAAGGGAGGGTCTGGATGCACCGGGCCTAGATAAGGTTCTTGCCAGAGACCTTATCGAAGAGGTGGGTCGCGTTCTTCTCGAACTTGAACCAGATGGGGTCGCCCGCCTTGAGCGCGCCCTTGGCCTCGAGGTCGACGACGGGGATAATCAGGACAAACTGGCCGTCGGGAGCGGTCACGTGGACATGCTCGGTCGAGCCCATGAGCTCGGTCACCTCGACGGTGCCCTGGAGCGCACCCTCCTCGCCCTTGTCGGCAAGCAGGATCTGCTCGGGACGCACGCCGGCCGTAATCTCCTTCACGTCGCCGCCGTCCCAGTTGAGGGCAAGCCGTGCGCAAGTCTCGGGGGCGAGCGCCACGTTCATATCCTCGGTCTTGACGGTAAAGCCGTTGCCCGAGCGCACCAGCTGGGCATCGAAGAAGTTCATCTGCGGCACGCCGATGAAGCCGGCGACGAAGATGTTCGCGGGATGGTTGAAGACCTCCTGCGGCGTGGCGATCTGCTGGACGACGCCGTCCTTCATGACCACGATACGGTCGCCGAGGGTCATAGCCTCGGTCTGGTCGTGGGTAACGTAGATGAAGGTACCCTTGATCTCGTGACGCAGCTTAATGAGCTCGGCGCGCATCTGGTTACGCAACTTGGCGTCCAGGTTGGACAGCGGCTCGTCCATCAGGAAGACCTTGGGGTCACGCACGATGGCTCGGCCGATGGCGACGCGCTGACGCTGACCGCCCGAAAGCGCCTTGGGCTTACGGTCGAGGTACTCGGTAATACCCAGGATCTCGGCAGCGGAGCGGACCTTGCGGTCGATCTCGTCCTTGGGGACTTTCTTGAGCTCGAGCGTAAACGCCATGTTCTCGTACACCGTCATATTGGGATACAGAGCATAGCTCTGGAACACCATGGCGATGTCGCGGTCCTTGGGAGCGACGTCGTTGACGCGCTTGCCATCGATGAGCACATCGCCCGAGGTGATGTCCTCCAGGCCGGCGATCATGCGCATCGTCGTGGACTTACCGCAGCCAGAGGGGCCAACGAGGACGATGAACTCCTGGTCGTGAACGGTGAGGTTGAAGTCCTCTACAGCAAGCACACCGTCCTCGGTAACCTTAAGGTTGTGCTTCTTCTCCTCGGTCTTCTTCTTTTTGCCAAAGAAGCCCTTCTTTTTTGACTCGTTGTTGGGATACACCTTCTGAACATGTTTGAGAACGATCTCGGCCATGTCTTTACCTTTCGATACGCGGCGCCGCGCTGAGGGGCGCCGCCAAAACTTGCAAAACAGTTACGGCATCAGCCCTTGACGGCACCTGCCACAACGCCGTCAATGATGTACTTCTGGCAGAAGATGTACATGATGACGATGGGGATGACGACCATCATGATGCATGCCATCATGGGGCCGAGCTCGACGTGGCCATAGCCGCCACGGAAGTACTGGATCAAGATAGGAATGGTCTTGTACTTGGTGGAGTCGAGCGTAAGGTAGGGCAGCAGATAGTCGTTCCAGACCCACATGGTCTCAAGGATACCGACCGAAAGATAGGTGGGCTTCATAATGGGAAGGACGATCTTAAAGAACACCTGGACCGGGTTGCAGCCGTCGATCATGGCCGCCTCTTCGATCTCGAGCGGGATGTTCTTTACAAAGCCGGCGAACATAAAGACCGCGAGGCCCGCGCCAAAACCAAGGTAGATGAAGCAGATGTTAAACGGCGTGTTAAAGCCGATGCGGTCCGCGAGGTTGGACAGCGTGAACATGAGCATCTGGAAGGGCACGACCATCGAGAAGACGAACAGGTAATAGAAGAAGTTCGAGATCTTGCTGTTGACGCGCACCACGTACCAAGCGCACATGGAGCAGCACACCAAGATCAGCACGACCGACGTGACCGTGATGATGAGCGAATACATAAATGCCGAGGCAAAGCCCTGCTCGTTCAGAGCGTGCACGTAGTTTGCGAGGCCGTTGAACGTCTCGGGCGTGAGCAGATCGAACGCCGTGGTGGTGCTGATTGCGGTCGCTTTCTTAAAGGAATTGAGCGCAATCATGAACACGGGGTAGATCCATGCGAGCGACAGGATCGTAAAGAAGATCGAGAGCGCGCGGTTGATAGCCTTATCGCGTTTCATTACTGCTGCACCTCCTTGGACCTCGTGGCCTTAAGCTGGATCATAGAAATAGCGACAACCAGGATGCAGAAGATAACTGCCTTGGCCTGACCGATGCCCTGCCATGCGATGCCAGCACGCGAATAGAACGTGTTGTAGATGTTCAGGGCGAGCATCTCGGTGGAGTGCGCCGGGGCGCCACCGGTAAGGGCGAGGTTCTGGTCGAACAGCTTAAAGCCGTTGGTGATGGACAGGAACAGGCAGATGGTGATGGTCGGCATCAGGTTGGGGATCTTAACCTTCCAAAACGTCTGCCATGCCGTAGCGCCATCGACCTTGGCGGCCTCGATGTAGTCAGACGGGATGGACTGCAGACCGGCGATGTAGATGATCATCATGTAGCCGACCTGTTGCCACAGGGTCAGGATGATAAGGCCCCAGAAGCCAGCGGCGGAGTTGAGGGCGATAAGCTGGGCACCCACGTTGGAGAGCAGGCAGTTGATCAGAATCTGCCAAATGTAACCCAGCACAATGCCGCCGATCAGGTTAGGCATAAAGAAAATCGTACGGAAGATGTTGGTGCCCTTGAGCGCCTTGCGGGTGAGCGCCTGCGCAATGGCCAGCGCGATCACGTTGATGAGCACCGTCGACAGGAAGGCAAACGCCACGGTAAAGAAGAACGACGTGGAGAACTGCGGGTCGGTCAGTGCGCGCACGTAGTTCTCGATACCGACAAAGTGCGCGTTATTGATGGTAATAAACTGGCAGAACGAGAGATAGAAACCCTGGATAAAGGGAATCACGAACCCGATCATAAACGCCAGGCACGTGGGCAGCATAAAGAGCGGCCACCAGCGCTTGAGTGCTTTGCCCATAGAAGGGTCCTTTCAATATGCAGGGGGCGGGCAAACCTACGTCTGCCCGCCCCCTGTCGCTAATCAGATAGCTTGGGCAGCAACTGCTTACTCGGAAGCAGCCTTCTCGGTCTTCCAGCCATCGACGAAGGCATTCTTGACGCCGTCCCACTTGGTGTTGTCGGCAGCATAAGCGATGAGAGCCTGCTTGAGGTTCTTCTTCCACTCCTCAGAGGGGATGTAAACGAAGTCCCAAGCAACGGTCTTCTTGCCATCCTTGGCCATAGCAACGGCCTGCTGCGAGAAGACGTTGGTGGTCTCCTTAGCGCTCTTGAACGGGGCGGTCAGACCCATCTTGTCAGCGATGATGCTGGTGGCGGTGTCAGAAGTGACGCACCAATACATGAAGTCCTCGGTGGCCTTCTGGGCATCCTCGGAAGCCTGGGAGCTGACGCACCAGTAGTTCTCGCCGCCGGAGCACAGGCCCTGGTTCTCCTCGCCGTCGACGCCGATGTAGATCGGCAGCATGCCGAGCTGGTCGTCGGTCATACCGGCCTTGGTGAGGTCGGCGTAGGCCCAAGAGCCGTTCTGGTAGAAGACGGCCTTGCCGGTTGCGAACTCGTTAGTGGCGTCGTCACCGGTCTTGGAGGCGAGCTGCGAAGGATCGCAGGTGGAGTCGGTGATGTACAGGTCGAAGATCTGCTTAAAGTTGTCGAGATACTCGCCCTTGATCTCGTCGTCCTCCTGGTTGTGCTCCTTCTCGAACTCGTAGTAGAGCGGGAGGTTGGCGAGGTGGGTGGTGTAGCGCCAGCTGGAGGAGTCATCCATGCCGGCGGAAGTGAAGGCACCGTCAACGCCGAGCTCGTCCTTGCGGGCCTGGATGTCATCGGCGCAAGCCTTCAGCTTGTCGAAGGAGTTGATGTCCTCGGCCTTGTAGCCAGCCTTCTCGAGGAGCTCCTTGTTGTAGATGATGCCGTAGCTCTCCTGAACCCAGTCGATACCCAGATCCTTGCCGTCGGACTGCAGAGCCAGGGAGTCGTCGATGAGCTCGCCGCGGAGCTTGGTGTCGGACAGATCGGCGCAGTAATCCTTCCAGTTCTTAAGACCGGTGGGGCCGTTGACCTGGAACAGCGTCGGAGCGGAGCTCTTGGACATCTCGGACTTGAGCTTCTCCTCGTAGGTGTTGGAGGCGGCGGTCACGATCTTGACCTCGACGCCCTTCTCCTTCTTGTACGCCTTGGCGATCTCCTTCCACTCCTTGTCGACCTCGGGCTTGAACTGGAGGAAGTAGACCTCGGCAGCGTCACCAGAAGCAGAGGAGCCAGAGCCGGCAGAACCACCGCAGCCCACGAGGCCCAGACCAAGAACCGCAGCCGCGGAACCAGCAAAGCCCAGGAACTGCCTTCTGCTCATTTCGTTCTTCATTACAATCCACCCTTTCACACCGTGGCGGCACCCTTTGCCGCCGCCTTCGGAGATTGGCTCGGGGACTTTGCCCCTTTTGCTGATTTGTACAATACGCTATTTGGCTAGTTGTTTGAACAAGTATTACTAGAGCGGTAGAAAAACTTCGGTGAACGGTAATTTCGACTTGATACTTGACAAGTTTTGTATAAACAATTATTTATTATCGAATGCAGCGAAAACGCCCGGTCAAGCCGATGCATTGTCGGTTTGACCGGGCGTTTTCGCTTTGAGGGCATGAGTCTCGTCAGGCTGCGAGCTAGCCGGCTATCGCTTGGAGTTGACGCGGTAGTGGAAGATCTCGGGATGCGTGCGGGCATGCGTGACCTCGAACAAGATGCCGTCCGAGGTGTACGACTGGCTCTCCATGACGGCGACACAGTTGTATTTGCCAAGGTCCAAGTAGCTGCAGTCCTCATCGTTGGCGAGCTCGACACTCACCGTACGGCGGCTCGCCATCACTTTGATGCCGCGCTTGTGCTCCAGATAGTCGTAGATAGACTTCTCGGCGACCTCGGGCGTCAGGCCCTTGGCGATCGACTCCAAAAAGTAGCCGTGGTCCACCTGGCGAGCACTGCCGTTGAGGCTTCGGACACGCACTACACGAATCAGCTCCTCGCCCACCTTAAAGCCCAGGCGACGAGAAAGTTGCTCCGTGCAAATCAAATGTTCAAAAGACTTGACCTCGGTCGATGCGACGGCATTGTTGCGTTTTGCGAACTCGCCAAACGACTCAACCTCTTCGAGTGCGCCCAACATGTCGGTTTCGCCCTTAAGCCAAATAACGCGCACGCCCTTGCCGTGTATGGGCTGCACAAACATCCCGTCGGCCAGCATACCCAAGGCGCGACGGACAGTATTGCGAGTACATCCGAACTCCGCGGTCAACTCAGCTTCGGTTGGCAGCATCTCCTGAAACGCATAGGTCCCATTAATGATGCGCGAGCGTATTTCTCGGTAGATTCCTTCGTATATCGCTTTTGGCATTGTTTCACCTCTAATTAATATGTATGGCTAGGCACGATAGCATTTCTTTGGGTTGTTTAAACCGTCTATCGGCAAAGCACCGATTATTAACTGTCAACGGCGCCCGTGATGCTCCAATCGATTCGAATCAAAACCGTCAATGCGGCAAGCAGCCAGTCCTCTACAATGAGTTCATTGTTTAAACGTTCTTGCTCGCACAGCATGTTGCATCCGGAAGGCATATTATGCTGCAGAAAATCCAACGTTTTGGCGGAGCCATGTTCGCGCCCGCCATGCTGTTTTCTATATCAGGCCTCATGGTCGGCATCTCCGCCCTCGCCACGACCGTAGACATCGTCGGTGACCTCGCCGTATACGGAACCCCTTGGTACGTTTTCTGGACCATCATCCAGCGCGGCTCGTGGACGGTCTTTAAACGTCTCCCGCTCCTTTTTGCCGTAGCGTTGCCTATCGGTCTTGCCCAAAAGCAACCGGCGCGCTGCTGCCTCGAGGCGCTTGTGGCCTATTTTGCCTATTGCTTCTTTTTGAGCGAGATCATTAAGCTGAGCGGAGACAACCTTGGGCTTAAGTACCCATCATCTTTGACCCCCGCCAGCGGTATCACCGTCATCGACGGCATCAAGACGCTCGACACCGGCATTATCGGCCCGCTGGCGGTATCGGCAACCGTCGTCGCCATCCATGACCGCTTCTACGATGCCAAGGTTCCCGATTGGCTCGGCACCTTCTCGGGTTCCTCGCTGGTCTACCTCATCAGCTTTTTTGCCGTGTTTGCCCTTGCCGCCATCTCGGCCGCCATCGTGCCCTTCGCATACGCTGTAACCGAAACGCTGCGCCACGCACTTGCGGGCGTCGGCCCCTTCGGCGTGGGCATCTTTGTGTTTTTGGAGCGAGCACTCGAGCCCATGGGGCTGCACCACCTGCTCTATATGCCCATCTATTACGACAATCTGGTCATTCACCACGGTATTTACGCCACGTGGACCAACCTGCTCCCCATTCTCTCCCATAGCACGCGCCCTTTAAATGAACTTGCGCCCTGGGCAGGTTTTACCGCCACCGGCTGGGGCAAGCTCTTTGGCCTTCCCGCCATCGCGGCAGCATTCTATTTCACCGCCAAACCCGAACGCCGCGCCGGCCTTAAGGTCATCCTTTTGCCCGCCATCGTCGCCTCGGTGGTCTGCGGTGTCACCGAGCCGCTCGAGTTTCTCTTTATGTTCACCTATCCTGGACTCTTTTTGCTCTACGCCGTCCTATCCTCCTGCCTTGCCATGACCATGAACTTCTTTGGCATCGTCGGCATCTTCTCGGGCGGTCTCATGGAAATGACGGCCTTCAACTTCATCCCACTCATGCGAATGCATGCCAGCTCCTACCTTTTGGCGCTCGGTATCGGTCTTGCCTTTAGCCTCATCTTTTTTGTTAGTTTTCGAGCACTCATCTTGGTCTATGACCTTAAGACGCCGGGCCGCGAGGATCATGCCTCCAATCGCGCGGCAATCGATCGTTTAACGGGAAGCGGCTTTGTCAAAGAGCAATCTCCCAATGGCGAGGTCAGTATTCAATCCGATCAAGATCACGTCCTCGCTGAGCGGGTAATTCAGCTTTTAGGTGGCGTTGGCAATATCGTGGGCGCAACCAACTGCGCCACGCGCCTGCGCGTCGAGGTCGCAGACCCTTCCATCGTTGCAGATAATGCGTCGTTTGTCGCGGTGGGCGCCAAGGGCCTCATCATTACGGGCAAGACCGCCCAGGTGATTATCGGCATCTCCGTTCCCCGCGTTAAAGAGCATTTTGACCAGATCATGGGCCTCGAGCCGGGATTTGTGCCCACCACCTCGGCCTCCCCTGCCGCCAGCGCAGCCCATAAGCGCGGCGATATCTGCTTCTTCGATATCGACGGAACACTCGCCTGGCAAGACCCTCGAGTGGCACAAGAGCTTCCCGAGGGCGAGCGAGACCTCTCCCCCTATCCCAATGAAGCGGTCTCGCAAGCCATCCGTGATTTTGTCGCCAAGGACAATATGGCGTTTATCTGCACAGGGCGCACGCTGAGCTGCATCCATCCAAAGCTGCTCGAGCTGCCCTGGACCGGCATCGTCTGCCTCGCGGGTGGCTATGTCGAACTTGAGGGACACGTGATTCGCGATTTGGCGATGACGCCCGGCATGCTGCAGCGCCTTGCTCCCATTCTTGAGCAATCGGACGAAGTGATTCGTTTTGAGGGACTCAATGGCGTCGTTCGCATGAGTGCCGATGCGCCCGACGCCCCCGGATACGCCCGCACCGTGGGCGATGCAATTACGCAGCTGCAACATTACAGCGCCTACAAGATCTTAATGTCTACGTCGCTTGCCAACCGCATCGCTCAGGATCAAGCGTTTGAGCCGCTGCTCTGCTTTAACGAGCTCGAGCTCGAAGTGACCGAGATTTCGCCTCGCGAATGCACCAAGCGCGAGGGTATCCAGTCCGTACTCGACGCTCTCGACCCCAACCATGGAACGGTGTATGGCATCGGTGATGCCAGCAATGACATCTCGCTGATGAACGCCGTCGATGTCGGTATCGCCATGGGCAACGCGCCGGACTTCCTCAAGGAAAAGGCCAACTATGTAACCGACAGCATCGACCACGACGGCGTCGTCACCGCGCTCGAACACTTTGGGCTTATCTAGCCGAGCCCCTACCACATGCGCGGCCACATGGCCCAATCGTCTTCAACCGCCGCGCTCGACGCCCCAATGTGGCAATATGTTGTCTGCATAATGCAACGATGCAACCTCAGAAAGAATGCGAGAACCCGTGTCTAGTCCGTTTACCAGCTTTTTAGCCCAGCACTTTGACCAGATTAACGACTATCTGGCCACGTTCTTTGACGGACAGGCGACTTCCGCCGATATCGAGCGCTACCTGTATACCCCGCTCTCGACATTTACGGCAAACGCCGGCAAGCGCCACCGCCCGCTTATCTGCATGCTCGCCGCAACCGCAGTGGGCGGTAGCTTTGAGAGCGCCCGCAGCGCCGCGGCAGCCATCGAGCATTTCCAGTCGGGCGCGCTGATCCACGACGACATCGCCGACAACGGACAGCTTCGTCGAGGCAAGCCCTGCATGCACCTTACCGAGGGCACGGGCCTTGCCATCAATTGTGGCGACCTAGCGCTCACCATGGTCACCAAGACGGTTCTCGACGACCCCACGCTGGAGTCCGACGTGAAGGTGCGTGTGCTCCACGAGCTTACCGAGATGATCGTCCGCACCATCGAGGGCCAAGCGCTCGACCTGGGTTGGGTCCGTGATGAGCGCTTTGATATCTCGGTTGATGACTACCTGGACATGGCGACGCACAAGACCGCGTTTTACAGCGGAGCGACGCCACTTGCCGCCGGAGCCATTATTGGCGGCGGCAGCGATGAGCAAATCGAGGCGCTGCGCACCTTTGGCCTGCACACCGGTCTTGCCTTCCAAATCCAGGACGACCTGCTCAACCTTGTTGGCACCAAGGAAACCGCCAATAAGGACTTCCGTACCGACATCACCGAGGGCAAGCGTACGCTCGTCGCCGTACACGCCCTCTCTGATGAGCGCCACCACAACGAGGTCGAGGCGATTCTTTCCTCGGGCACCGATGATCCCGCGCAGCTCGCACGCGCCGTGGAGATCTTCCAGGAGACCGGCTCCATCGATTACGCCCACACCTACGCGCTGGACCTGACCGCTAAGGCCAAGGCCGCCATCGAAGGCGTCGAGCTCGACCCGCATGCACGCGAGCTATTCCTCTCCATGGCAGATTTCTTTGTGGAGCGCCTTAACTAGCGGGGGTTATAAAACCTGTCAGCAGCGTATTTGGGTACAACTTGCTACACTGTTGAGTGCATGTTTATGCATCCCTTTGCGTTGTCTATCCGACACACGCTCAAATAGTACGAATGGTACGCCGAAAGGGGTTCGTTCATGGAACCTATTACTACGGGCATGCAGGGAGCAGCCGTCGAGGACGTCCAGTCCCGCCTTCTGCAGCTCGGCTATACAATCGACGACGCCGAGGTCGCCGACAAGCGCTTTGGCACCACCACCGAGCAGGCTGTTGGCACCTTTAGGCTCGATAGCGGCCTTGCCGCCGGCAGCGCCGTCGATATCCCCTGCTGGAGCGCCCTGGTAGACGCCTCGTATAAGCTGGGCGACCGCACCCTCTATCTGCGCATGCCCAATTTCCATGGCGCCGATGTGCAGGCCCTGCAGCGCGCTCTGAACGTTTTGGGCTTTGCCTGCGGCGAGGACGACGGCTACTTTGGCCCGCATACCGAGGCCGCCCTGCAGCAGTTCCAGGAAAATGTCGGTCTGTTTGCCGACGGCATGGCCTTCCAGGACACCTACGCCTACATCAACCGCCTGCACCATGTGTGGGAGGGCAAGCCCTCGGTCACCGAAGCCGAGTCCCGCATCGGTTTTGCTCGCGCCGCCAACGTGCTCGAGCGCTTCCAGATCGCCGTTATCGGTGAGGACCCCATCGCACGCAGCGTTGCTTCGCGCATGTGGAACATCGCCACGGCAACGACCGACAACAGCGGCATGATGCTCTGCGACTCCGAGGTCCCAACCGACGTTGACCTGGTGCTCGAGATCGCAAGCGACGAGCTGCCCGCCGACGCCGCGCCACGCGCCACGATTGCCCTCGCCGAGTGCCACAACCTGGCCCAGCGCATCCGCACCGCCAATGTCGCCGCGCAGCAGAAGCCGGCTCGCATTCGCATTGAGCTCACGGGCATGACGCGCTACAACGGCACCTTCACGGCCAGCGACGCGCAGACGCTCGCCGTACGCCTACTCGACGGCGTTTGCGATGCCCTCGCAGATTAGGTAAACTAGACGAGTTGCTTTTGGGCAACACCACACATTGGGACGTAGTTCAACGGTAGAACTCCGGTTTTTGGTGCCGGCTGTTGGGGGTTCGAATCCCTCCGTCCCAGCCATTAAAACTGAGCGCCCTAAGCCCATAACGGCCCAGGGCGCTTTCTTGTGGGCAAGCGGAGGAATTCGAACCCGCAAGGGTGCGGAGCTGAGGAAACGCGAAGCGTTTTCCAGCGCAGCACGCAAGGAGCGAAGCGACGCAGCGGGGCGCGGCCGCCGACCAGGCAGACGCGGAATCCCTCCGTCCCACACCAGCCAAGAGCCCCTCACGTCAAGCAAATCGAGCCAACGCCGCCAAGCGGAGGAATCCGAACCCGCAAGGATGCGGAGCGACGCAGCGGGGCGCGGCCGCCGCAGGCAGACGCGGTGTCGGCACTTGGGGACGCTCCTAAGTGTCGGCATTATAGGAACGTCCCCAAGTGCCGGCTCGGGACTATTTTCGAGGACCCTCCGAAGGACTGTGGCCAAAAAACGGCAAATATGAGTACTGTTACCGTTGTAGCTACATTATTTTCGTTAATAAAAGAAGATCTTAATGAGATTTATTCGCATCAAGGTCTTCCTTTAATGAACACTTGAGGAGATACGGCAGCTTATCTGCTCGATCGACACGTCAAATCACCTTAAATGTGGTCAAAATTACTGCTACTAAAAGAGTATCAGTACTCATATTTGATGTTTTTTGGCCACGGCTCTTTATAGACACCCTGCACAGCGACGGTGGTAGATTTCGGAACGTGTCCGTCAGCCCCGTTCCGAAAAGCGAGCCGCATGCAACGGCCAAGCCACGACAGGCCCCGGGAGAGCGGGGACACCGGCTTAGGTTTATCGCGAGTTCCGCACGAACAGGAGGCCACTTAATGTGGCCTCCGTCGTGAGCAGGACTGTAGAGCAGGAAACCTAAGCCGGTGTCCCCGCTCTCCCGGGGCCGGCGGAATTTAGTTGTTAAGCATGCGGTCGAAGCTTCCCGAGTCGCCATCCCGATAGTCCGCGGTCATCAGGATCTCCTGCGGAATGCGCCCGCCTTCACGTAGCACGTTGCGGAACTGCACGCGCGTGACCATGGGCAGATCTTTGATCGTCGCTGCCAGGTTCTGCGGCACACCCTGGTTGGCAGCCGCGGGCTCGCACTCTCCGCCGGCCTTCACGCGACGCTTATGCTCGGCGAGCATAGCGCGATACATGCCGGCATGCAGGCGAATCTCAACGACATTGGCATTGCGAGCCTGCTCGACGATGCGCGCACCCTCGCGGTCGATGTCGCCCACGTAGTAGACGTAGTTAAAGCGATAGCCGATCTCGGCCAGATAATCGTCCAGGGCATGCGAGACGCTTGCCTTGCATCCTCCGCCAAAGATCACGCCACCCACCTTGATGCCAAAGAGCTTGGCGTGCTTGCGGCCGCGCAGCAGCTTGACGATCTCGTCATAGGTGTCCAGGTTCTCGACCATAATGAACGGCTTATCGGCGCCCAGCGTAAAGAAACCCGTAAAGTGCACGGGGCGGTTGGGGGCGACCTTAATCGCCTGCATGCTGATGCCCTTTTCGGTCATACGCCGAATTAGACGCTCGCCGTGCTTGCCGTCAAAAGCCTTCTCGTCGTTAAAAATCTGGTAGGCACGCTGGCGGCGCGAGGCAACCGGCGTATCGGCACCTCGGTTTTGCTCGATCCAAGCCTGGATGATTGCGATTTCCTCGGCAATCTTGCGGTTGGACATCTCGTTGTGCTGAGTGCGCTGCGGCGCCTTTTTGCCGTCCTTGCCCTCGACCTTAACAATTTGAGTCTGCTGCTCCTTGATCTTAGAGAGCGCCGTAGGCGTAGGGACAACTTTGAGCAGCTGCCTGCCCAAAACGCGGGCAAGGGCAAACGCCGATACCTCGCCGTGGACGGCCGACTCGGGCTGCTGGGTAGCACTATCAGCCGCGGCAGGCTCAGCCTGTGCATGAGGGGCTTACGCTTGGAATCTGCCCGGGTATTACGTTCCTGCTTGGGCGCAAACGGGCGCTTTTGCGGACGATCGGACTTGGCATCCTTCGCCGGCTGGCGCTTGACCTGATCCACCGGAGTCTCGGCCTTCTCATCTCCGTTTTGTGTCGCTGTCTTCTCGGCCGCGGCCTCGGCATTTGAGCCACGACCGCCGCGGTGACGACGACGGCGGGGCTTGCCTGAGGCGCTCTCCCCCGCCTGCTTATCAGCGGTCTGTTGAGCTTTGACCTCAGTGTCAGCCGCAGGCTGCGACTCGGAAGGTTGCTGCTCGCGAGCCGCCGGCTCAACGGTTTTCTCGGTTTGTTCGGCCTTCTCGGCCTGAGCGGTCGAAGCCGGCTCGCCCTTCTCCTGACGCCTTACGGGATACGCGCGCCTCGCAAAACCACGCCCGGGACGGCATGAACCCGGAGCCTTCTTGGCAGACTCCTCAACATCGTCTGCAGCCTCGGAAGGCTCTTCAACCTCATGCGCGACATCCTGCTGCGCAGCCTTAAAGTGGGCACCACGGCGACACTGGGGCTCCTGGGCCTCCACGGGCTTTTGCTCCTTCGCGGGCCTCTGCGACTCGGCAGCAACCTCGTTCTCAACAGCCTCGGCATCCGTCTCACCCTTTTGAGCAACGGCACGACGGAAGCGCTCCTGCTGGGCGCGGCGCTGCGCATCGCGCTTGCCACCCCCGCCAAAACCGCCGCGTCCTGCCTTGGCCGTAAAGGCACGCACGACGTTCTCATCGAGCAACTCATCGGTATCGACATGCTCACGCGGAGCAGCTTCTTCCACAGCAGGCACGTCAGCGGAATCCTCAACGACAAAATCTTCGACGGACTCGGCAGGCTGCTCCTGGGCATCGCGGATCTCGACATTGATGGTATAGAACGCCGGGCGCCCGTTAATGCCGCTGCCCTCGATCTTGGTCACGATATTTGCCGCGATAAGCTCATCGCGCATCGCCTTGGTGTCGCATTCCTTATCGACGGAGCGGAAAATCTGCGCCAGCGCGCTCGACTTAATCTTGAGCGCCTTGCGGCAGAGCAGGTCATAGGCAACCAGCTTGGCGCGCTCGGCAGAAAGCGATGTCTGGCTGCTCAGACGCTCAGCCAGAGCATCGACATTGTTTTGATTATCGGAATATACCGTCTTGGCCACGGGGCCCCTTTCATATGCACACATATACGTCCATATGGTACAACGCACGAGCCTATCCACGCAAAACATCTGCGAGAACGCCCTTGCACCACCTGTTCTCACAAGAAAAAAGACCGGGTCCGCTTGATTGCGGACCCGGTCTTTCCGAGTCAAATAGATGGGAGATTCAACCCGTCCGACCGACTAGGCCTTGGCGGCCTCGGCGTCGGCAGGAGCTTCAGCGGCAGCGGCGCGACCGTACTCGGCCTTGCCCATCTCGGACCACTCGGGCTCCTCGTCAGGCATGGAGCCGGCCTCCTTGCCGAAGAACTCCTTGAGGCAGTTGACGGCGACGATGAGGCCCAGGACCATCAGCAGGACGGCGAAAACGAGCTGCAGGCCCTTGGTGGCGGCGACGGAGACGGCGGCCGTGGTGGCGGTAGCCGGGATGGTGCCGAAGAAGCCGTAAGCCTGGACAGCGGTCATGCAGCCCATGGCGCTCTGGACCAGCGAGGTGAAGGTGCAGCAGAGCAGGAAGGCGACGGGCACGTAGAGCATCCAGCCCTTGCGGCCGGTGCACTTGCAGAACACGGCGAGGGTGATCATGGTCATACCGCCGAGCAGCTGGTTGGAAGCACCAAAGAGCGGCCAGATGTTGGCATAGCCACCAAAGGCAAGGGCGAGACCGGGAAGCAGGGTGACGACCGTGGCGAACCAGGGGTTGCCGAGGACCTTCATGTAGCCGGCCTTGGACTCGATGGCCAGGGCGTCGTTGGTCTGGGCAAAGAACTCGGAGAACGAGGTGCGGGCGATGCGGGCGACGGCGTCGAGCGAGGTCAGGGCCAGAGCGGAGACGTTCATGGTCATGAAGACGGTAGCGAGCGTGCCGTCAACACCGAAGGCCTGCATACCGCGGGAGATGCCAGCGGCGAAGATCTGGAACGGGGTGGAAGCGACGCCGGCGTTGAGGGCACCGGTGCCGGCGGTGTTCATGTCGGAGAACATGATGCCGGCGACGATGATGGCAAGGATGCCGACGAAGGACTCGACGATCATGGCGCCATAACCGACCTTGACGGCGTCCTGCTCCTTCTCGACCTGCTTAGAAGAGGTGCCAGAAGAAACGAGGCTGTGGAAACCGGAGAGAGCACCGCAAGCGACGGAAACGAACAGGACCGGGAACATCATGCCGGAGGCAGTGGAGAAGCCGGTGAAGACCGGAGCGGTGATGGTGGCCTGACCGTTGACGCCCAGGACGACGATGCCGAGGACAGCGCAAACGATCATGACGATCATCATGATGGAAGTGAGGTAGTCACGCGGGGTCTTGAGCATCTGGATGGGCATGGCGCCAGCAAAGACCAGGTAGACCATGACGACGGCGAACCACTGGAACTTATCCAGGTAGACCGGGAACTGCATACCGACGGCGAACATGAGAACCATGAGGACCACGCCGGTGACGAACTCGGCGGCACCGGTGAGGTTGAACTTCTTCTGGGCCCAACCAAAGGCGATAGCGACTAAGGTGAACAGGATGGAGATGGTGCCAGCGCAGCCAGCGGCATAGGACTTGGTGAAGTCGATGGCACCGGTAGCGGCGCCAGAAGCGTCAACGGCCGGGGTGAACATGAACGTCTTGCAGACCATGTCAGTGAAGGCGGCGATGACGATGATGCAGAACAGCCAGCAGAACAGCAGGAACAGGCGACGGCCGGTCTTGCCGATGTACTTCTCGATGAGCTGAGCGAGCGACTTGCCGTTGTTCTTCATCGAAGCGTACAGAGCACCAAAGTCGTGGACGGCG
Source organism: Collinsella sp. (assembly GCA_018363345.1). Lineage (GTDB taxonomy): Bacteria > Actinomycetota > Coriobacteriia > Coriobacteriales > Coriobacteriaceae > Collinsella. The sequence continues at coordinate 31,506 of JAGZNZ010000018.1, forward strand.
CCAAAGAAGATGCCGCCGACGAGTACCCAGAGCACGACGGGCAGCCAGCCAAAGGCCATGGCGACGATCGTACCCGTGACAGGGCCAGCACCGCAGATCGAGCTGAACTGGTGCGAGAACGCGGTAAAGGCGGAGACGGGCGAGAAGCTCTTGCCGTCCTTCATGCGCTTGGCCGGCGTGAGGGCCTCTTTGTCAACGCCCCACTTGTTGGCCAGCCAGCGGCCGTAGCCCAGATAGCCGCAGGCGAGCACCGCCGCGGCCACAACCATGAGCAAAACTCCGTTCATTACATTTCCTCCTCTAAAAAGAACTTCCTAGACATAAAAAATGAGGGCCGTCGGTTGCGCTCGACGGCCCTCATCTTCATCAGCCGCCCGTTATCGTACGGGCTAGCTGTATGTGCTAACCCGCATCAGATAATTACTACGCTGATAATGTTTAGCTGATGCGTGAACATGTCTAAGAAATCCTCTTCAATCATGATGTGAACGATCCGTGCGTGTTCACATCCCCCAGTGGTTGAAAAGGAGTATGAAACTTTAGTTACCTAAAGTCAACGCAAATTTGTAATGAATTTTCAACTTTTTTTGAAATTCTCGGTATAAAACGCCACTGACCTCGGACTTTACCGAACGACAGTTTTTGCTTGAGAGATGCCCCTCGGGAGCGGGGCGGGCGCCTGCCGCCATATATGAACTTTCCTGCTCGGACAGTCCTGCTCACGACGGAGGCCACATTAAGTGGCCTCCTGTTCGTGCGGAACTCGCGATAAAGTTCATATATGGCGGCAGGCGCCCGCCCCGCCCCCGAGGAGCTCCCATCCCAAATGTGCGGAGCAAAGCTCCGCACACCATCTTTTTCTTTCAGCTAAAGCACGCCGGAAATTCGACGCAGCTGGCTAACCTTGCCGGACGTTGTCGACGCCAAACCAGCTCAGAAGCTATATCGATACAGAAAGGTCCCCGGACGGAGGGGCCGGATATAAGGTTTATCGCGAGTTCCGCACGCAAAGAAGGCCACTTAATGTGGCCTTCGTCTTGCGCAGGACTGTAGAGCAGGAAACCTTATATCCGGCCCCTCCGTCCGGGGACCGCGCCGTACCAGCTACAGCGTCATGTTTGGATCGGCGTCGACGTCGAACGGCGAGATTTCTCCTCGGTCGAATTTACGGCGGGCAACCTCTGCGATCATGGCGGCATTGTCGGTGCACGCCGAAAGCGGTGGCACCGTTACGCGGATCCCCTGACGCCCGAGCTTCTTGATCATCATCTCGCGCAGATGCGGATTAGCCGAGACACCACCGCCGATGCAATACTCCTTGCACCCGGTGGCGTGCAGGGCGTTTTTGGCCTTCTTGTACTGCACGTCAAAGACCGCCGCCTCAAACGAGGCCGCTAGGTCGGGCAGGTGAATCGTGCGCCCAGCCTTGGTCTCCTGCTCGATGTAGAGCGTCACCGCCGTCTTGAGGCCCGAAAGCGAGAAGCGATAGTCCCCCCTGCTGTTAAGCGCGCGAGGAAAATCGATCGCCTTAGGGTTGCCCGTCTCGGCAAGCTTGGAGATGATGGGGCCTCCGGGATAGCCAAGGCCCAGTGCCTTTGCCACCTTGTCGAAGGCTTCGCCCACGGCGTCGTCAAGCGTCTCGCCAAGCACCTCGTAGTCGCCCCATGCCCTTACGTGCACGAGCATGGTGTGCCCGCCCGAAACGAGCGTAAAGATAAACGGGGGCTTGAGGTCGGGCTGCGCCAACAGGTTGGCAAACAGGTGGCCCTCCAGATGGTTGACGCACACGAGCGGCTTGCCGGCAGCATACGCAAAGCCCTTGGCAAAGGCGACGCCCACCACCAGGGCGCCAACCAGGCCCGGACCCTGTGTCACGCCCACGGCGGCAAGCTCACTTGGTGTAATGGCTCCGCCCGTAAGGCCCAGCGACGCTGCGGCGTCCTCGAGTGCCGCATCCACGACACTCACAATCACCTCGACGTGCTTGCGCGAGGCGATCTCGGGCACCACGCCGCCAAAGCGTGCATGAAAATCAATCTGCGTCGACACCTGGTTGGCCAGCATATTGCCATCCGCATCGATAATCGCCACCGCCGTCTCGTCGCAGGAGCTCTCGATAGCGAGTACGAGGCGGCGACGCTCAATCTCGACACGTTCCTCGGCAGAGCGCCAAGGCGCAGGCAGCGGCCATACGCGCTGCTCTGCCGCCGTCGGCTCGGGCGAAGCATTGTCGACCGGAAGCACCAGGGGCAGCGGAGCCGTCATGACGATGGCGTCCTTGCCGGCACCATAGTAGCCGCGGCGACGGCCAGCCTCGGTAAAGCCCAGAGCGTTATAAAGCGCGATCGCTCCCTCGTTACCGTCCTCGACCTCGAGCGAAGCCGTGGTGCAGCCGAGCATCTGGGCATCATAGCTCACGTGCGACAGCAGCTTGCGGGCAATGCCCTCACGGCGATGTGCCGGGTCGACGGCGACATCCAGAATCTGCACATCACCGTCCACGACCATACCGCCGGCAAGGCCCAGCAGCTTGCCGTCGTCGTGTGCCACCCACCAACTACGCGGCGCAGCGACGTCCTCGCCCAGTTCGGACAGGAACATGCCCGGCGTCCATGCCTCGTGTCCGGCACCTTCAAAGCAGGCAGCCTCCAGCGCGCTCGCGCCCTCGGCATCCGCCGCGCCCATGGGACGGAACTGCAGATGACGACCGGCGAGCTCATCGGCAACACCCGTAATTTCGCTCTGCGCACTCTCGGCAAGACCAAGACGCTTGCGCTCGTTTTCCTCGGCATCCGAAAGGCGCGTGTAAATCGGCAGGACGCGGGCCGGATCGCCGTCACCCGCAGCGTGCGCGAGCAGCAAGCCCTCGCCCGAAGGCCACCACAGGTCGCGCTCCACGCAGCGGGCGGCCTCGTCCTCACCCAGCAGCTTGCCATAGCGCACGAGACCGTCACCGGTCAGCTGAACCTGGCCCCAGTCCGCTGCTTGGCGCCACTCATCGAGCGCCACGGCGGCCTTGACCACGTGTTCGCGCTCAAATTGACGCTCGGGACCCTCATCGACCAGCATATACAGCGCCGGATATACCTCACCGCGCATAGCATCGGCCAAGATACCAAGCTTGCCGCGCACGCCAGCCTTCCACGCCGTCCAAGCGCAAGCGTCGAGCGTCGACACGCCCAGCAGCGGAACATTGGCACCACGCGCGAGGCCCTTGGCAGTGGAGATGCCGATGCGCACACCCGTAAAGGACCCCGGGCCGCGGCCGACCACATAGCAACCAACATCGCTGCGATCCAGACCGGCTTGAGCCAGCACGCCATCAACGGTATTCACGAGCTCAACGTTGGCGTGACGGCGACACATGTGGTCGCCACTCACGAGCTTCGTCTCACCCGTCTGCCCATCAATCCAGCTTGCCGCGCAGGCAAGCATGTCGGTCGAGGTATCGAGCGCCACCACCAGCGCGTTGTCGTTATGCAAGCTCATCTTGTACAGCCTTATCAATCAAATGGGAAAGCTCCATTGCGCGGTCACCGTGCGCCTCAAGCGTTATCGTTCGCACATCGCTGTCGCCCTCATCACGCCTGAGCGTCACCGAAAGATACTCATCCGTCAGCTCGTCCTGGAATTGTTCGCCCCATTCCAGCAGGCAAGCACCCTCATAGCCCAGCACATCGAAAATGCCCGTATCCTCGAGCTCGTAGGCATGCTCCAGGCGGTATAGATCAAAGTGAAACAGCGGAATACGACCTTGATCGTGAACGGCCATGAGCGCAAACGTAGGACTCGTAACCATATGCCCATCGCCCAGCCCGCGCGAGACGCCCTTGGTAAAGTGAGTTTTGCCCACTCCCAGGCCACCGGTCAGGATGAGCACATCTCCGTCCTCAAGGCACGGTGCAATTAGCTCGCCAAAGTACTCCGTATCGGCAGCGCAAGTCGTTTTGTAAGTACCTACCCCCAGGCGCTCCAGGGACATATATGCTCCTTATTATTCCGAGGCGTCCTCTGGTGCGGGATGTCGCCCCAGATAGTCGCCCAGCATCTTAAAGTCTTCCTCCAGCAGCTCCTGCCACGCTGGATTGCGTAGCGCTGCTGCCGGATGGAACGTGGGCATCACCACAAAGTGCCCCATCTGATGGAACCTGCCGCGCAGCTTGGTAATGCCGATCTCGGTCTTGAGCACAAAGTGCGTTGCGGGGTTGCCGAGCGTCACGATGATATCGGGCCAGATGCTTCGAATCTGCTCGCGCAAAAACGGTGAGCAAGCCAGCACTTCCTCGGGGCGCGGATTGCGGTTTCCCGGCGGGCGGCACTTAAGCACGTTGGCAATGTAGACGTCTTCGCGTTTGAGCCCCGCCAGCGACAAAATGCCGTTGAGGTCCTCGCCTGCCGCCCCCACAAAGGGCTCGCCCTGCAAATCCTCATTACGGCCCGGCGCCTCGCCAATAAACATCACGCGAGCGCGGGGGTTTCCCACGCCAAACACGATGTTGTGACGCGACTGGTAAAGCTGGCAAAGGTGACAATCGCCCAGAACGGCCTCGATCTCCTCGAGTGCGACCTCACGCGGCGCCTGATGGCTATGGCCGGGAATGTGCATGACGCCCATAGCGACTCCTACACGTAGACCTTGTCGAGACGCATACCAAAGCCGCAAGCGACCTCGTAGTTAATCGTGCCGCGTAGGCGCGCCATCTCGTCCATGGTAATCTCGGCATCTCCATCGCGGCCGACAATGATCATCTCGTCACCATACTCGGCCTCGGGAATCTCATGCGCCGGGTTGGACTGAATGGCGACCATAAACTGGTCCATGCAGATATTGCCCACCTGACGCACACGCTCGCCGCGATACAGCACGTCCATACGATTGGAAAGCGTACGCGAAAGGCCATCGGCATAACCGATCGGAAGGGTGCAGATCTGAACGCGCGTGCGCGGTACGCGGTAGGTAAAGCCGTAGCCCACGCCCTCACCCATCGCAGGGTGTGCCACGCGCGTCACACGCGCATGGACGCTCATAACGGGATCAAGCTGCATCACGCGGCCACTCAGCTCGCACGGCTGCATGCCATACAAGCCAACGCCGGCGCGGATCATATCAAAATGCATCGAGGGGTCAAGCATCGAGGACGGCGTGTTGGCGCAGTGCACGATACCGCACTCAAAACCCGCATCCTTAATGGCCTGAACGGCCTCGGTAAAGCGCTGACACTGCAGCTTGTAGTCCCAGCCCGAAGGTTCATCGGCCGTGGCGAAGTGCGTAAATACGCCGTCGCACTGAATACCGCGATGGAAATTTATACCGCGGACAAAGTCGAGCACCTGCGTGTAGTGAACGCCGATACGATTCATGCCCGTCTCGATGGCGAGATGATACTTGCCCACTTTGCCCGCCGCGACGGCACATTCGCCATACGCAAGAGCAAAGTCAGACGTATAGACCGAAGGCATGATATCAAACTCGAGCAACGTCGGAATGGCCTCGATAGGCGGCTCGCTTAGGATGAGGATGGGTTTCGTAATCCCGCCCTGTCGGAGCTCAACGCCCTCGTTAACCGTCGCCACGGCAAACATGTCGGCACCGGCCGAATACATGATCTTGGCGCACTCAACAGCTCCATGACCATAAGCATCGGCCTTGACCACGCAGCACAGGCGCTGACGTGGATTCAGCAAGTTCTTATAGGCCCTCGTGTTGCGACGGAGCGCCCCGCGGTCGATCTCGACCCAGGACCAGCGCGTCAAATCGGCTTTATTCATGATTAGTCATCCGACCCTTCGTCCGTGATTCCCAGATCTTCGAGCGCATCCTTTGCCGCCAGCTCCATGGCAGGACCGATCAAGTCGATAAGATCGGTCGCGATAACGCTCTTCTCACCATACTCCGTCGCCGCGGCAAAACCGGCGTAGCTGTGAAGTGCGACGGCGTACGAATACAGCAACTCCCAACGATCCATCTCGTCGCGCATGGTGGCAAGCGTGCCGGCCAAAATACCCGCGAGAACATCACCCGAACCGGCAGTTGCCAGAGAAGCCGGACCCGAGAGCGGCAGCAGCACGCGCTCAACGCCACAGATAGCCGTCGTCGGCCCCTTGGCAATGACCACCAGATTGTCGGAGCCTGCAGCCCAGACAACCTTCTGCGCGGCTGCAATCGCGGTACCAAGGTCGTTCACCTCGTCACCGGCAACCAGACGCGAAAGCTCACGATAGTGCGGTGTCATAACCAACGGCTGCTCGCGACGATACATCTCGGGGTTACTATCAATACCGTCAATGGCAATCTTAGCAAGGCAGTTGAGTGCATCGGCGTCCAAAATAAGCGGCACATCAAGCTCAAGCAAGCCCGAAACCACCTGCATAGCGCCGGCAGACGTCGTCATACCGGGACCGCACAGCACGCAGCTGTACTTCTTTGCAATCTCGCACACCGTCATGCGCGCAGCGGCGCCAAAGGAGCCGCGGGAATCAGACGGAATAGCAAAGACGGGAATCGAAGGAAGTGCCATGCGAATAAGATTGGCGCAGGCGTCAGGAGCCGCGACTGCCACGTAACCAGCACCCGCGCGAGCTGCAGACTTAGCCGCCATAATGGCAGCACCAGGATATTGCGCAGATCCGGCGACAATAAGCACAGAGCCACGGGAATACTTATCGATATTCGTAGGCAGTGGAGCAAAGAAATCAACTAAATCACCGGGCTCAACAATCTCGGCGGCGTGGTCGACATCATCGATGACCTCGTCAAGACGGTCGTAAAGATTGCCGCAGATCAAATCACCAGCGTACTCAGGGCCATCAGCGCTATACAGACCAATCTTGGGCGCAATCATCGTCACCGTACGCTCGGCACGAATGCAGTCGTCATCAACAACGCCCGTCTCGGCATTCAAGCCCGAGGGGACATCAATGGATACGACGCAATCGGCGCATTCATTGACCGTAGGAATCCAAATGGAGAACGGCGCTCGCAGATTCCCGTGGAATCCGGTACCAAAAATGGCATCGACAACAACATCGGCCTTATCGATCAAAACCTCGAGTTCGTCACGCGAGGGGCCGACACAAACGTGCACATCGCGGCCGGCAGTACGACGAGCAACATGACGCGCCAGAGCAGCAGGAATCTCATCCGGCTCAACCGGAGAAACGATATCGACGTCCACACCCTTATGGCTCAGAATATCGGCGGCAACCCAACCGTCGCCGCCATTATTACCAAAACCGACCAGAACGAGAACCCGATCGGGATTGAGCTTCAAGACCTCGTTGGCGGCAAACTCACCCGCTAGCTCCATAAGCTCGGCCTTCGAAGTCCCTTCGCGTTCGATGATGTCCTCGAGACGAACGACTTCTTCGGTACTCAAAACCGGTTTCATCTATGCTCCTAGCGTATCTTGCGAAGCATCGCCCAGGTGCTCCGTCAATGCTGAATTCTGCAGCTGCTCAAGCTCATCTAAAACAGAGCGAGCCTCTTTAAATGTCTGCGCTACGCGTTTCTTGGTACTCACCTTTTCCTCTTTTGGCTTAGGCCGAGCATCTTCGGTAATCGCGATGGCATTCGCAACGGCTAAGTCTCCTGTAAGCGTAATGGAAAGAGCGACCTCAACAACACCCAGCTCTTGAGCGATCTCGAGAGCACGGCCCGAAAGCAGCGCCTTCGGTTTGCCGAGTTTATCACGCGTAACCGAAACATCCTTGCGACCAACGCCTTGACTAAAACCCGTGCCGAGAGCTTTAAGTACCGCCTCGCGCGAAGCAAAGCGGCTGGCATAGTGAGCAGCGGGACGCGATGATGCATCGCAATACGCACGCTCTTCTTCGGTAAACACACGCCGAGCAAACGACGGCGTCTTTTCAAGTATTGATTTCATGCGGGAAATCTCGACGATATCAACGCCGATACCAGCTTCAGCCATGTTCACCTCCATATCGCACAGACTAAGTTATTGTAGCCCGTTCGCAGAAGATGCGACAAACGAGGGTTATAATACACAGCTACTATGTGAGACAAAAGCCCGTAAACGCAAAGAAGGGGGAGGCCGCGAGGCCTCCCCCTTTTAAGTTCAAGCGTACGGCTCGGTGCCGTCCACCGGTCAGCGGCGCCCTGGCCTCCCACGGGCTGGCCCCGCAGTACTCTCGGCGCGATGGGGCTTAGCTTCCGGGTTCGGAA
>JAGZNZ010000019.1:0-39246 GCA_018363345.1 Collinsella sp.
GCGGACCGGGACGGGTTCAACGGCAGGCCCCGCCGACCGATTGCAAGCGGTCGGCGGGGCCATTGTGGCTCTTGACAGCGGATTGGGTCATATGAGCGAAAACGACCCAGAGCGAGCAAGGTGACGTGAAAGAGGAGGGCATCGACCTTCTGGTCATGCCCGACGATTGAACGTCAGATTGCCGCTTAGGGGCGTTTGCAGCGTCGAGCCGTTACGCGGTTTGGTAAAACCGCGTAACTTCTACAGCTGGCGCAGGCCCTCTTCCAGGCCGGTCTTGCTGTCGGTCTTCTCGTCGCGCATCTTGATGACGCGGGCGGGAATGCCGGCCACGACGGCGCCGGCGGGGACGTCCTCGACGCACACGGCACCGGCAGCCACGACAGCGCCCTTGCCCACGCGCACGCCCTCCAAGACCACGGCGTTGGCGCCGATCATGACATCGTCCTCGACGATGACGGGCGTGGCGCTGGCGGGCTCCACGACGCCTGCCAGCACGGTGCCGGCGCCGATGTGGCAGTTCTTACCCACGGTGGCGCGACCGCCTAGCACGGCGCCCATATCGATCATGGAACCCTCGCCGATAACGGAGCCGATGTTGATGATGGCGCCCATCATGATGACGGCACGGTCGCCAATCTCGACGCGGTCGCGGATGATCGCGCCCGGCTCGATGCGGGCGTTGATGCCCTTAAGGTCGAGCATGGGCACGGCGGAGTTGCGGCAATCGTTTTCAACGTCGTAGTAATCGATGGAGTCGGCGTTGGCGTCCAGGATGGCCTTAAGCTCATCCCAGTCGCCAAAGACGGTCTTGCCACGACGACCGCCGTAGACATGTGCGTTGCCCCAGGCAACCTTCATGCCCGGCTTCTCGCGCACGTACAGCTTGACGGGCGTCTTTTTGGGCGCGGTGGCGATGTAGTTGATAATCTCCTGTGCATCCATCTCGGCTGCGTTGCTCATTTGCTATCTCTCCTTTGGGTGGATTCGGTTGATACCCGGTTAGGCAAACATGACCTTGTCGAACGTATAGAAGCCGGGTTCGCGGGTGACGAGCTTCTGCGCGGCTGCCAAGGCGCCGTTGACAAAGATCTGACGGCTCGTGGCGCGGTGGGTGAGCGTGACCTCCTCGTCCTGGCCAAAGAAACTAACCTCGTGTACGCCGGCGACGGTGCCGCCGCGCAGCGAGTGCATTCCGATCTCCTTGGGGCCACGCGCGCCGCACATGCCCTCGCGGCCATAGACGGGGTGGTAGCCTGCCTCGGGTTCAGCTTCGACGACGGCGTCGAGCAGTAGCTTGGCGGTGCCGCTCGGGGCGTCGACCTTTTGGTTGTGGTGCGTCTCGACGATCTCGCAGTCAAAGCCGGGCAGCTCGCGTGTGGCCTGGGCCACTAGATGACGCAGGGCTGCGATGCCGATGGAGTAATTGCCCGAGTGCATAACGCGGGTGTTCTGGCCCAGCTCACGCAGGCGGTCCATCTGCTCAGGTGAATAGCCCGTGGTGCCGGAAACGAGTGCGGCGCCCGTGCGCTCGACATAGGCGACGACGGCATCGAAGGTCACGACGTTCGAGAAGTCGATAATCACATCGGCAGCCGGTGCGTTCTCGAGCTCGCTCAAATCGAAGCCAATCTGGGCCACGATATCAAAAACGGGCTGACCGGCGGCGTCGACAATGCCCTCGGCGGTAGTGCGGATGAGCGAGCCCATGCGGCCCGTTCCCATAATGACGGTCTTAATCAAGTAGACCAGCTCCCTTCAGAGCATCGGTAAGTGCGGCTCGCGTGTCGTTGGCCATGGGGCACAGCGGCATGCGGTAGTTTGCCTCGATCATATCCATCTGAGCGAGCGCCTCTTTGACGGGGATGGGGTTGACCTCACTAAAGAGGGCATTGATGAGCGGCTGGCCGGCAATTTGGATATCGCGGGCACGTGCCACGTCACCGTCCAAATAGGCGCGGCACATGTCATGCACGAGCTGCGGCTGAACGTCTGCCCACACGCTGATGGTGCCCGAGGCGCCCAGGCTCATGAGCGGCACGGTAAGCGCGTCCTCGCCCGAGTACATGCGGAAGTCGTCTGACAGCAGGTGGGCGATCTTGGCCGCGTAGGCGACGTTGCCCGAGGCCTCCTTGATGCCCATGATGTTGGGGTGCGCGGCCAAGCGCTCTACGTTGCGCTCGCTGATACCGCAGCCGCAGCGGCCGGGGATGTTGTACAGGATGCAGGGGATGTCAACGGCATCGGCGACGGCCTTAAAGTGCTGATAGATACCCTCTTCGTTGGACTTGTTGTAGTAGGGGGTAATGAGCAGCAGGCCGTCGGCTCCCAAGCCCTGGTAAGTAAGCGACTTGGTGAGCATGGTCTGCGTGGAGTTGGAGCCCGAGCCGGCGATGACGGGGACGCGTCCTGCAACATGCTTGACCACCGCGGCGACGACGGAGTTGTCCTCGTCATCGGTCATCGTGGCACTCTCGCCGGTGGTGCCCAGGGTGAGGATGGCATCGGTGCCATTTTGCAAGTGGAAATCGATAAGGCGCTCGAGCGCGTCAAAGTCGACGCTGCCGTCCTTTTTAAACGGCGTGACGAGGGCGACGATCGAGCCCTCGAGGTTGCGGATATCCATGTTCTTCTCCTTCGCCTCCGCGATCTGGATGCGTTTGTTCCATTGAGCTGCGACTGCCAGGCGCTCGTCTTGGGCGCGACGGCGGGCACTTTCGGCGCGCGACTTGGCCAGCAGCTCGTGGCCGCACGGCAGCACGTCGAGCGTGGCAAAGTAATCGCCCGGGCGCTCGGCGCGGCGGATGAGGTCGGCCGCGCCATCGGGGCGCAGCAGGACCTCGGCGGAGCGCAGACGTCCGTTGTAGTTGTAGCCCATGGAGTAGCCATGCGCACCGGTATCGTGGATTACAAGCAGGTCACCCATGTCGATATGCGGCAGCTTGCGATCGATAGCGAACTTGTCGTTGTTCTCGCATAGGTTGCCCGTGATGTCATAGGTGTTCGTGACGGGCGCTGTGGCCTTGTCGGCGCCGCCCGGCTGACCCATCACCGTAATGTGGTGGTAGGCGCCATACATGGCAGGGCGAATCAAATCGACGGCGCTTGCATCGACACCGATATAGTCCTTGTAGATCTGCTTCTCGTGGATGGCCTTGGTGACCAGGCAGCCGTAGGGGCCCAACATAAAGCGGCCCATCTCGGTGCAGATGGCCACATCGCCCATGCCGGCGGGAACCAGGATCTCGTCGTATGCCGCGTGTACTCCCTCGCCGATGGCGCGAATGTCGTTGGCCTGCTGCTCAGACAGGTAGGGGATGCCGACGCCGCCGGACAGATTGATGAAGGCGACGTGTGCGCCGGTCTCGCGCTCCAGGCGTACGGCAAGCTCAAAGAGGATGCGCGCGAGCTTGGGGTAGTAGTCGTTGGTGACAGTGTTGCTGGCAAGGAATGCGTGGATGCCAAAGTCCTCGGCGCCCTTGGCCTTGAGCATGCGGAAGGCCTCGAAGAGCTGCTCGGTGGTCATGCCATATTTGGAGTCGCCCGGGTTGTCCATGATGCCGTTGGAGAGCTGGAACAGGCCGCCTGGATTAAAGCGGCAGCTGACCGTCTTGGGGATGGGCCCCGCAACGCGCTCAAAGAACTCGATGTGGCTGATGTCGTCAAAGTTGACGATGGCACCCAGCTTGTCGGCGAGCTCAAAGTCGGCAGCCGGCGTGTCGTTGGACGAGAACATGATGTCGTGTCCCGTGATACCCAGCGAACGGGCGATCATGAGCTCGGTATAGCTCGAGCAATCGCAGCCGCAGCCGTATTCGTTGAGAATGGAGATGAGCGCCGGGTTGGGGTTGGCCTTGACGGCAAAGTATTCCTTAAAGCCCGGGTTCCATGCAAAGGCGTCGCGCACTTCTTGCATGTTGCGGCGGATGCCCGCCTCGTCGTATAGATGAAACGGCGTGGGGAACTGCTCGACGATATGCTCGAGTGTCTCTTTGTCCACAAACGGCTGCTTGGCCGCATATGCCTCGTTGGGGGTCAATGCCATGTCCCGTAAACCTCGCTATCCAGACGGCGCCATCTGCGCATCGAATCCGCATAACGTGGACCCAATGTCCGGATAGCGCTCCCGCATTGCTGCAGACAGTCCTGTGGGTGTTTCCCACAGGCCCACCAGGTTGTTCGTGCCCGTAAAACCCAGTTCGGCGGGTTTCGCCTCCCCACGGGGTCAAAGCCTGCCGGCTCGCCCGCGGTTCTTCGTGCCCGCGCCTCTATCAAGTGGTAACGACCCTACCACGTTGCACTTTACCAAACAAGAGTATTCGTATATAACGTTTAAAAAATGCAAGGATATGCTGGAAATAAGGGTGTGGCAATCTTGCGGCACAATAGATGGCAACCGACGCGCACCCATGAAAGGAACCTCTATGACCGAGCTCCAAGAACTCCGCCGCTATCGGCGCGACTTGCACAGGATCCCGGAGCTCGACTTCGATCTTCCGCAGACGATCGCCTATATCGAGGGTGTGTTGGCGCCGCTCGCCTGCGAGGTGGCCCATCCGTGTCCCAGCTGCGTCTGCGCTTTCTTCGACGCTGGCGTTGGTGCCGCGCATGCCACGGCGATTCGCGCCGACATGGATGCGCTGCCCATTGTGGAGGCGACGGGCGCGGCTTTCGCCTCGTCTCATCCCGGCAAGATGCACGCTTGCGGGCACGATGGGCACATGGCCATGGCGCTTGCCGCAGCGACGTATGTCGACCGTGCGATTCGCGAGCGGCCGGGTGTCATTAAGCGTAACGTGCTCTTTGTGTTCCAGCCTGCCGAGGAGACGACCGGTGGTGCCAAGACGGTACGCGAGAGCGGTGTGTTCGAGCGCTATGGTGCCGACCGTATCTTTGGCTTTCACGTGTGGCCCGACCTTCCCGCCGGCACGCTGGCGAGCTGTCCCGGTCCATTGCTAGCGCGTTCGAGCGAGACGCATGTGCACATTCACGGGATGAGCATCCATATCGCCAAGACCTATGGCGTACCGGTCGAGGAGTCGCACGATGCCGCATTGGCGGCAGCGAAGTTTTTGGTTGCCGAGCGCGAGCTGATGGACGAGTTGGGCGCCGACGAGCCCTGTATCGGTAAGTTTGGTCTGCTGCGGGCCGGTACGGTTTGCAACGCGGTGGCGGGGGAGGCCCATGTGGCCGGAAGCCTGCGTGTGTTTACGGACGACATGTTCGACCGTGCACGCGAGGGTGTGTGCCGCGTGCTTGATGAGGCATGCGCTGCAACGGGCTGCACGTACGATCTCGACTTTGCCGAGGGCTATCCGCCGGTCGACAACGACCCCGAGCTGTTTGCCCGAATCGCGCCCGCTCTGCCCGAATTGCAGCTCGTGGACGAGCCGCTGCTAATCGCCGAGGATTTCGCGTTCTATCAGCGGCATCTGCCGGGCGTGTTCTTCTTGCTGGGCGCGGGCGTGCCAGAGGGCCAAGACAACCCGAGTGATTCGGATGGCTGCCCCGCCTATGCAACAAGCGCCCTGCATACCGATAGCATGCTCTTTGACGAGGAAATCCTACTCAAGGGCCTCGATGTCTACAAACGATTGCTTGGCTTGGAGTGACGATGGAGCGACGCCGACAGTCTGCCGTGTATAGTCCTGGTGGGTGTGGGTGCGGCTTGCTGCTGCTCCCGGTTATTGCTGTGAGCATTGGCGTGATGTTTGCGCTTGCTGGGCTGGCTGCGGCGGCACTCGTACTGTTTATCACTCCCATCGGCGTGACGATTTGGCTCTGCCGCAATCGCGAGCGACGCCGTGCCGACGGTAAAACCAATGTCGGCTGGGTCATCTTTCTAATCATTGCGTACCTGCTGAGTGTCAGCTACCTTGTTTTCTTTGTCCTGTTGATGATCAGTGCCTTTACCGGGGAATCCGTCACGGTGGGTTGATCACCACTGGCAGACGGTCGCGCAAAGTGCGTTTGCTCGGCGCTTGGACAACTGCATTGGCCGTTTACCGCAACCTTAGCTCTCAGCTAATGAATTCAAGTTCAATCCTTCCTACGATGTGCTGTGTGCCGGCACGGTAGCCGGATCGTAGGAAGGATGAATAATGGCAAAAGAGGGAAAGAAGCCGATCGGCAAGATTGTCCTAGGCATCATCGTGGTGCTGGTTATCGTCGGTGCCGTGGGCTCTATGGGCGGCAACTCAACCGATTCGTCTGCGAGCGATTCGGCAAAACCTGCCGAGATGACACAGCAGGCTGAGGAGCAAAAAGAACCGCAAGAACCGTATACCATTGCTGACGAGGCTGAAGACACTTCCAATCAGTTTACCTATAAGATCACGGGCACGCTGACCAATAACACGGACAAGGAAAAGAGCTACATTCAGATTGAGTATGTTCTGTATGATGCCGATGGCAACCAGGTTGGAACGGCTCTTGCAAACACCAATCATCTGAAGGCGGGCGGCTCCTGGAAGTTCGAGGCGCTGGGTACGGTGTCTCCCGACCAGGTTGCTAGCTGGGAGCGTTCGGACGTAAGCGGTTTCTAGCATGTTGCATGCACTGGGGGAGGTGAAGTCGTATGCCCGATAAAAAGCTGACCGAGGAGTTGCTCAACGAGCTTCTCGATGCGCCGAACATCGATGGCTATATCAGGGAGCACGACTTTGCCGCCCCGTCGCTTTCGGACTATCTGAAGCAGCTGCTGCAGGAAAAGGGCTTGGAGCGTTCGCGCGTGGTTCGTATGGCCGATCTCAATGAGACCTTTGGCTATCAGATCTTTACTGGTGCGCGTCACCCGAGTCGCAATAAGGTGCTGCAGATTGCCTTTGCGATGGCGCTGACACTCAAAGAGACTAACCGTGCGCTGACGGCTGCCGGGGTAAGCGTCCTTAACTGCAAGGATCGCCGTGATGCGATTATCATCTTTTGCATCGATCGCGGGTGTAGCCTCCAAAAGGTCAACGAGGAGCTGTATCGCTTTGGCGAGGAGACGGTGAGTTAGCGGCTGATATCTGAGCCGGCGGAGCTGCCGAACAACGATGCAAACGAACGGGGCGCGGATGCCATGGGGTGTCTGCGCCCTGCGCTATGATGGAGGCTATGGATACTCAGACCCCAACATATCCCGATGACGAGCTGACCGCAGCGCTTGCCGAGCACCTGGCGTCGCTCGATCGCGACGACAGCTATCGCGTGGAGCGTGTACTTAAGCGCTCGTCCGTTGAAACAACTGAGCTCGTGTACTTTGAAGGAACCGGCGGTGGTTCGCTCGGCCCCTTTGTCCGTAAACGCATCGATGCTTCGGCTCAAATCGGCGGGGCATACGAGCGTCTGTTTGCCGCTCAACGGGCGGGCAGGCGTTTTGAGCACCTACCCAGAATCGTCGATTGCCGTCGTGTGGGCGACGAGCTTAACGTGGTTATGGAATATATCGAAGGAGAGACGCTCGGGGTGCTGGTGGACCGTCTGGGAGCCACCCCCGATTATGCATGTGAATTGTATCCTGCCCTTTGCGACGCCGTGGGCGAGCTCCATGCCGGTTTTGCAATGGCGGGGGAGACGTCGGCGCCGGTGATCCATCGCGACCTCAAGCCATCGAATATCATCGTGACAGGTGCGAGCCGTACGCTCGATGAGGGCCTGACGTTTTCATCGCTGGTGATTATCGACTTGGGGATCGCGCGCGTATGGCGCGATGGCGCCGATGCCGACACCGTCAAGTTTGGCACGCGACCCTATGCGCCGCCCGAGCAGTATGGGTTTGGGCAGACGAGTGTGCGCAGCGACGTCTACGCACTTGGCGCCCTGTTGTTCTTCTGCTTGACGGGAATCGACCCTAAACCAGGGCTCGACATGCGCGAGCAATGCGAGGCGCGTGGCATTCCCACTCCACTTGCCGATGACATCTGCATGTCGATGGCGCTCGACCCGGCTAAGCGTTTTGCGAGTGCGGAAGCGTTGGGACGGGCTACGCGCGCGGCATACGATCTGAGTCGCCCCGTGCGGCCTCCTGCGCCTGCGCCTGTCCGTACTCCGGCCTCGGAGACGGTGTTGACGCCCCAAGGGCTCCAGAACCCCGCAGGGCTTCCTAGGCCTGCCGCCTCCGCTGCATGCGGTCTGCTCTCTCGCGTTCCGGAGTCTCTGGGGCGCATTTGGAATACGCTTGTCTGCTTCTCGCTACTTGTGTTCTTTGCCGGAAGTCACTTTGCCGTCTTTCACCCCACGGGAGCAAACCAAGGCTACCCGACGTGGCTTCTCATAATCGAGTATTTTTTCTTTGTCGATGGCCTTATGGTGCTTATGCATTTTGCGCTGCTCGATAAGCGCCGTCTTCGTCGGCGATTCGTACTGCTCGACAGCTATCGCGGCAAGAAACTCGCGAAACTCTGGCTCAAGGCATTGGGTGTGCTGCTCCTATGCATGATCGTCATAGTCGCGGTTGCCAATGCGACCGGCGTCGTCGATACCTCCGCTACCTAAAAGAAAAGGGCCCCATTGGGGCCCTTTGCAGTTGCACCTAGATGCGGTTCATCTGAGCGGCGACTTTGTTGTACCAGTCCTGCCACGTGGGCGGGCAGTACTTTTTGGCCGCTGCCGGGGTAAGGGTGGAGCCGTAGTTGGCGCCCAGATAGGCAACGTGAGCGGAGATGCCCTCGCTCCAGCTGCCAAAGCTGCGCCAACCGCCGCCACGGGCACTCCAGCCCCAGGCGTTGTAAGAATTGGCGCAATAAGCACCCTTGGTGCTCTCGATGCAGGCGATGGCGGGGGACCAACGGGGGTCGACACCGGTATTCCAAGCGGCGACGGCAAAGTTATGGCCCTGGCCTGCCATGGGGGAGCCGGCGAGATAATTGTCGATGCGGCTCGTCCACTCATTAATGAACGAATCGTAATCGGAACTACCGGTATTGGAGTTGTTCACCGTGGTGTCTATGGTGGTGTTGGTGTTGGTGGCCTGGCTGCTGGAATTGCCGCCGCTTACGCCCTCGCCCGAGAGCTTCTCGGCGGCAGCGGCCTTATCGGCCTCAAGCTTGGCAAGCTCGGCGGCATTTTCCTGCTCGGCTTTTGCCTGTGCCTCGCTGCGGAGCTGCTGGGCCTGCGCCAGCGCATCCTCGGCGTTTTTCTGCTCTGCCTCAAGCTGTGACTTGGCCTGCTGGAGCTCGGCCTTGTTCTGCTCGAGTTCGGTTTGCATATTATTGAGCTCTTCGATCTCGTCGACGCTCGAGCTCGTGATCTGGTTGGTGTATTTGCAGGTCGTGATGAACTCACCCAGGCTCTGCGCATTGACCAGGAAGCTCACGATGGGATTGGTGCCTTTCTGATACTTGTACAGATCGCGCATGGCGGAGCTTGCCTTGGCCTGCTGCTCGGGAAGTTTAGCCTCGATTTCCTCGATGCTTGCCTCATTGGAGTCAATCTGCTTTTGCAGGTCATCGAGTTTGGTGCGGGCGTCGTTGTAGGCGCTCGTTGCGGCTTCGATCTTCTGCTGGGCTGCGGAAAGCTGGTCCTGCGTTGCCTGCGAGGCGGCATACGCCGCAACGGGGGAGAGCATCGGCGTGGCCGTCAGCGCAACGGCGAGCGCGGCGCTCGTGATGATACGAGCCGGCTTCGACGCAATGAGCGCTGCGGTGCGATGATTCGAATGCTGCATCCAGTCCCTCTGCAATCAATCGTAGGTTATGGTTCGAACGGTATTCTACTACTGCTTTCGACCTCAACTTGAACCTTAAAGGTTCCAAAGGGTCAAGTTGAACTTGAGGCTTTGGCTTTGACCTGCAGTTATGATGAATTGTTGAGAAACCATAGAGTTCAACTTTAACGTTACGGAACCCTGTCGAGAGGGTTTTTGTTTATCAAAAGTCGCCTCATGTGGGGTTTTGCAACTACAGGGTCCCATCACGGCGAGGGCGGATTTCATGCTGGACGATTACGTCGATTGCCATAGATACGGTGGAGCTTTGGGCGCCGGCGGCTTGGCACGCTAGAATAAATCAGTTGCGCAAAGACCGCCCCGTTGTGTGGGCAGTTCATGATAGGAAGTTTCCATGGCATTGCAGTTTACAGAGCGCGAGTTCATTCCCGTGCTGCTCGGTGGCGACATCAACGCCTATTCGGTGGCGCGCGCCTTCTATGAGGAGTACCAGGTCAAGAGTCTGGTCTTTGGCAAGTATCAGACGGGTCCCGCGTACCGCAGCCAGATTATCGACTACACGCCCAACGTGGATATCGATACCATGCCTGTGATGCTCAGGACCGTCAACGGCATTGCCCAAGCGCATGCCGATAAGACGATTGTCCTTGTGGGCTGTGGCGATAACTATGTTGCCCTCGTGGCTCAGGCCAAGGATGCCCATGAGTTGGCGGATAACATCGTCGCGCCTTACGCTCCCTATAGCATGCTTGAGCAGTGTCAGAAGAAGGAGATCTTCTACGAGCTGTGCGAGAAGCATGGCGTGCCCTATCCGCATACCTTTACCTTCACCATGGCGATGCTGAACGCCCAAGGCGAGGCGCCTGCCGAAGTGCTCGACCAGATCGATTTTCCCTACCCGATGATTCTGAAGCCTTCTGACGGCATCATGTGGTGGCAGCACGAGTTCGAGGGCCAGAAAAAGGCCTATGAGATTGCCGACCGTGCCGAGCTGGAACAGGTCATTCGCGACTCGTATGCCAGCGGCTACACCGACGACCTGATCTTGCAGGATCGCGTGCCCGGCAATGACGAGTACATGCGCGTGCTCACCAGTTATTCCGACCGCAACGGCAAGGTGCGCATGATGTGCCTGGGTCACGTGCTGCTCGAGGAGCATCAGCCTCACGGTGTCGGCAACCACGCCTGTATCATCACCGAGCCCAATGACGAGCTCATGGGCGGCGTGCGCAAGTTGCTCGAGGACCTTCACTTTGTGGGCTATTCCAACTTTGACGTTAAGTACGACGAGCGCGACGGCTCGTTTAAGTTCTTCGATTTCAACACGCGCCAAGGTCGCAGCAACTACTACGTCACTAACAGCGGCTTTAACGTTGCCAAGTATGTGGTGGACGAGTATGTGTTCAACCGCCCGTTTGAGCCGGAGTTTGTGACGGCGCAGGACGAGGCGCTGTGGATGGTCGTCCCCATGGGCGTCGTCGACAAGTACGTCAAGGATCCCGAGCTGCGCGCTAAGGTGCATCGCCTGGACAAGGAAGGCAAGGGCGCCGACCCTTCGTTTATGAAGGGCGACTTTGTCTTTAACCGCTGGCTGCGCATGTGGCACACCAAGCTGCGCCACTTTAAGCTGTTCAAGACGTATTACAAGTAGATGAGTGCGGCGCCCGTCCGGTTTACATCGGGCGGGCGCGGGTATGATACGCGCAATTGCGCAAGCGTCACCAAGGAGGCGGCGATGGAAAAGCTGGGAGTTATCGGCGGCATGGGCGCCGAGGCCACGTCGTATTACTACGACCAGGTAGTGCGTCATACGGCTGCTGCCTGCGATCAGGATCATATCGACATGGTGGTGCTCTCCAAGTCGACCATGCCCGACCGCACGCTGGCCATTAAGACTGGCGAGCACGCCAAGCTGCTGGCGACCATGAAAGAGTGTGCCCAGGCACTCGAGTCGCTGGGCTGTGCGCACATTGCCATTCCCTGCAACACGTCACACTACTTCTACGACCAGATCCAGTCGTTTACGAAGGTGCCGATTATCCACATGCCGCGTGAGTCGGTGCGCTATGCTCTGGCCGGTGCGGTGATGGGGGAGTGCGAGTTCGATCCCAACCTGAGTATGCCGGCCGAGCCGGTGCACAAGATTGGCATTATGGGAACCGATGGCACCGTGGGCGCGGGCGTCTACGGCCGCGAATGTAAGGCTGCGGGTGTTGAGGTTGTCTATCCCAGCGAGAAACGTCAGAACGATGTGATGTCGCTTATCTACGATGATGTGAAGGCCGGGCGTGAGCCCGATATGGATAAGTTCGACCGTGTGATGTGGGAGTTTGCCCGTAGCGGCTGCGACCGCGTCATTCTGGCCTGCACCGAGCTCTCGGTGCTGCAAAAGTACCGAGAGATGCCCGAGATCACCCTCGACGCCATGGATGTCCTGGTGCGCGAATCCATCATCCGCAGCGGCGCTCCCTACCGCCTCTAGCTTCCGACCTGTCAAAAAGGGACAGGTTAATTTTGGTAGGTTTTATCTGGTGAAACAGTAAAGGCCTCGGCTCGTTTGGTGCGAGCCGAGGCCTTTTGCGTTGGGCGGTTGCTGTCGGTGGTGAACTAGAACAGGAAGCCGATGGCGATGAGGGCGATGCTGACGATGAGTACGGCGATGTCCAGGCCCTTGATGGGGTAGCGCTTGTACGAGCTGGCGCGCGTACGCAGATAGAAGCCGCGCTGTTCTGCCGCCAAGGCTGTGGCATCGGTCTTGCCCACGCTCGAGATGAGCAGTGGCACACACAGTGGCAGCATGAGCTTAAGCTTCTTGATGGGGTTCTTGGTGTCGTACTCGACGCCGCGTGCGGTCTGCGCCTCCATGATGGCGTTCATCTCCTGACCAAACACCGGCACAAAGCGCAGCGCCGTGGTAAAGGTGAAGGCATAGCGATACGGCACGTGCAGCACCTCGACGCAGGCGTTGGCAAGGTCGTTGAGCTTGGTCACCATGAGCATGAGGATGAGTGGTAACGCCACGCCCAGCAGGCGCAGGCAGGCCTTCGATCCCGTGATGAGGCCCGTGTCGGTGATAAAGCCCCACACCACGTTGCCATCGCGCATAAAGGCTAGCTGGAGCACCAGCATGATAAGCGCGAGCGGAATCAGCAACTTGAGCAACGAGAACAGACGGTCGACGACGCCGGCATAGGCACCCAGCGCAAGGGTGAGTGCCAAAAAGCCCAGCAGCGCCAAGTAGGTGTCGGACAAGAAGATGCCGACGATGATGGCGGCGGCGAGGCCCAGTTTGACGACGGGGTTCAGGCGATGCAGTAGCGTATCGCCCGGCATGTAGTCGATGACGTTAACCACGGTGGACCATCTCCTCGGTAATTCGAACGACATCGGTGACCTCGCTCACCTGCGCAAAAGCGGGCGAGACGGAAGATGCCAGACGGCGCGAGAGTTCAATAACCTGGGGCGGCTCAACATAGGCACGCCGCATGAGATCGATGTTCGAGAATAGCTCGTGCGTGCGGCCGCGGTCGAGGATGCGACCGTCGGCCATTACCACAATGCGCTCGGCAAAATCCGAGACGACTTCCATATCGTGGCAAACCATGATAACGGCGCAACCGCGCTCGGCCATGGTGCGCACCGTTTCCATGACGGTCATGCACTCGCGGTAATCAAGGCCGCTCGTGGGCTCGTCGAGCACGACGATCTTGGGCTCAACCACTACGACGGAGGCAAGCGCCACCATTTGTCGCTGACCGCGCGAGAGCGAGAAGGGCGCCTCGTCGGCCGGCAAGCCAAAGCGGTCGATGACGAGTTGGGCACGACGCAGAGCCTCGGCACGGTCCATGCCGCCAAGCTCCAAGCCAAAGGCGACCTCGTCGAGCACGGTGTCCTTGCAGATCTGGCGGTCGGGGTTTTGGAAGAGGGTCGCGACCTCGCGAGCGATGCGGCTCGTGGGAACGGCTGCGGTATCCAGTCCCGTGACGCGCACGCTGCCCGAGGCGGGCTTAAGCAGGCCTGTGAGCAGTTTGGTGAGCGTGGTCTTGCCGGCGCCGTTTTGGCCGACGATGCCCACGAGCTCGCCAGGATAGAGCGTCAGGCTAAGGTCGTGTACGGCGGCTCCGCCATTGGGATAGGCAAACTCAACATGGTCGAAGGTGAGTACGGGTTCGGCGTCCTTGGCATGAGGACGCAACGACGGTGCATGCGGGGAACCGGCGGGCGCCTGGGCTTCGATAGCCGCGTGTGCGGGGTCGACGATGCCCGAAATCAGGCGCTCGGCCTCATCGACATCCAAGCAGGGGGTGCCGCTTACCAGGCCATCGGTTTCGAGGCTATTGAAGATACGCGTGACGCGAGGGCAGTCGACGCCGATGGCACGGAGCTCGTCGGTATGCGCGAAGACCTCGTGTGGCTCGCCCTGCAGCGCGATTTCGCCATGATTGAGCACGAGCACGCGGTTGCAGTACTCCGAAAGCAGGGCGACCTTTTGCTCAACGACGACGATGGTGATGCCGAGTGCACGGTTGGCCTCACGCAGGGTCTCGAAAACCAGCGTGGAGCTGGCGGGGTCGAGTGCCGCGGTGGGCTCGTCGAGAACCAAGACGCGCGGACGCATGGCGAGGATGGCGGCGATGGCCACTTTTTGCTTCTGTCCGCCCGAGAGGGTGGCGATCTCGCGGTCGCGCAGGTCGCTGATGCCGACGGTCTCGAGCGTTTCGCTCACGCGCTGCTCGATCTGGTCGTGGGGAACGCCAAAGTTCTCGAGGCCAAAGAGCATCTCGTCCTCGACGACCGAAGCGACCATCTGCGTGTCGATATCCTGCAGCACACTGCCGACGATTTGCGAGACGTCGGTGAGCGAGACTTCGCAGGTGTCGTGGCCGTCGACCATGACGGACCCAAAGAACGTGCCGGTGTAGTGGTGGGGCACGGCACCCGACAGGCAGGCGGCAAGCGTGGACTTGCCGGCGCCCGAGGGCCCGATGATGCCGATGAAATCTCCCTTGTTCACGCTGAGCGAGATGTGGCTGAGCGCCTGCTCGGTCTGCGTGCCATAGGAGAACGAGACATCGTCGACGTTGATGATCGTTTCCATGGATACCTTTCATAGTCATTGGGGACAGTCTTAAATGACCAGTTGTTTAAGACCGTCCCAAAAAAGTTCGTTGTTTGGGACGGTCTTTGGTGGTGAAGCACGGAGACGGCTTTACGAGGGGGCCCAGGTTGGCGCGAAAGAGGAGCGAAGCGTACTTGGGTACGCGAGCGACGAATGAACGCCAAGATGGGGTGGCTCGTAAAGCCGAGCGGGTTAGTTGAGCCTAAGGGCCTTCTGGATGGGCAGGTAGAGGGCGCCGACCAGAATGGCGTTAAAGACGGCGGTCATGGCGACGACGGGCAACATGGCGGCGGCGAGCTCGCCTACCACGCCGAGCATGGCCATCTTGATGACCATGAAGATGACGCCGGAGACAAAGGTGGTCAGGAAGGTTGCAACAATGGCGACGGCAGGCTTGACCTGACCGTTCTTGCCGGCGGCGTTGACGATGCCGGCCATGAGCATGGCGGCGATGCCCTCGGCGGCAAAATCGACGAACGGCGAAGTGGTGGTGATCTGGATCACGGCAGCCGAGATGAGGCCGATGACGAGCGCTTGGCCGATGTTAGGGCGAACGACCAGGATGGTGAGGCAGAAGGCCGAGATGATGAACTCGGGGCTGATCATGCTGCCCGAGATGCCCGAGATGGCCTTGCCGACGGTGAAGTTGAGGATGAAGCCTGCAGCGAGCAGGATGGCGAGCAGGACGAGAGCGCGGACGTCGAGTTTGCCGCGGTCGGCGGTCTGGACGGTGCGGGGCTGGGCGGCGGTGGTGTTCTGAGACATGGTGAAAATCCTTTCGGAATGGGGGTGCAAGAGAAAAGCGGAGGCGCGTGATGCGAATGCGATCGGGCTCGAGATAGAAAAAGGCCCCCGGTCGAAACCGGAGGCCTTCCAATCACCTAGAGCGCAAAAACAGGCGTGAGGGACTCACTGTCGACCGATCGTATTCGCATCACGCCACCACCAGTTGTTGAGAGACTTCATCGTGTTCTTCATGTCGGTGGCTCCTTTCGTGATGCCGTGGCGCGGTCGCACCTAGTTGCTGTTGCGCTGCACTATAGCACAGCGAAGTGTGTGCGGGGAAATCTTTTTAAAAAGATTTCAGGCGGGTTTCCCGCCGGTCAAAAGAGCGGGCTGAGCGGGCGAGGCTGCCATTGCTGCCTTGCCCGCTCAGCTAGGACGTTACTCCTTATTGCGACGGTAGAGGAAGTAACCGCCCGCGGAGATGACGGCAACGCCAGCGATGGCGAATGCAGCCACCACGCGGCCATCAAAACGATCACCGGTGGTGGGCAGGCCGCCCTTGGTGTTCGCCTTGTTGGTGGTTACCGTGGTCGTGGTGTCCGACTTGCCAGGCTTCTCGGGCTTGGTGGTGGGCTGCTCGGGCTTAGCGGGCTGCTCGGGGGTACCGGGCTGCTCGGGAGTGCCAGGCTGATCCGGGGTTACCGGGTCGGTGGCAAGAGCGTCCTTGGCGTAGGTGATGGACACCTTGAGGCCGTTGGTCTCGGTGTTCAGGTCGCTCGGGGTGAAGGGCTGGTCGAAGTTCTCAGCCTTCAGATAGGCGCGCATCTCCTGGAGCAAGGCCTTGCACTTGACGTAGGTGTTCTCGGTGGCAGCATTGCCGGCCTTGTTTGCCAGGGCGGTACGGGCCTCGGTGCCCTCGGTGGCCTGCATGACCTCGTCGACTTCCAAGTTCTGCTCGACGAGCTCGTTCTGGAGGGCGTCGAGGTAGGTGCGAACGCCGGTGCCGAGCTGCTCACGGTGCTCGAAGCACAGGGAGCTGATGTCCATGAGGACATAGTTGATGGAGTTCTCGGGCTCCTCGTTGTTCACGATGTCCTCCTCTTCGCAGTGATCGAAGGAGACGGTCTGGTCGCTGTAGTACGGGCTAACCTCGGTGAGCAGTGCGGAGTAGTAGGGGATGGCGACGGAGTAGGCGGCGCGGGAGAGCATCTCCCACTGGATGGTCGCGATCTCGGGGTCCATGCCCTGACGGATCTGGAAGAGATTGACCTCGGTGTTGGTCTCGGTACCAATGGCGTAGGCGCCGTCGGTGTTGGCGTTGAGGCCCGGGACCTTCTCGCCGCGGTTGCCAAACGCGCGGATCATCTCAAAGGTGTTCCAGTCGGACTTGCCGGGCTGGAAGAACAGCGGCTGCGCCTTGCTAACCAGGGCGCCGGTCGTGGCACGAGCATCTTCGCGCTCGTCCTTGACGATCTCGTAGTCGGTGCCCTCGGTGAGCGGCACACCGAAGTAGGCGCGACCCTGGACATAACGGGCCCAAGAATGCATGGCCTTTTCGCTAATTGCCTCGCCGTAGGTCTGGGCAACGTCAAATTGACCGTCATCGAAGTACTTGGCGAAGCCATTCTCCTTAGGCATGGACTCGATGGTCGCAGAGTGGAGACAGTTCGCGGTGTCGGTGAGGTCAACCTTGTAGTTGAGGTTGCCGATGTTGGGGTTGAGCGAGGCGATATCGTCAGTGAGCCTCATGGCGATCCACTGGTGGCCGGAAAGTGCGGCAAACAGCCAAGTCTCGTTGCTGTCGGCGATGATAATCTGATCGTTGCCGCAGGCGCCCTGCTCGTCGATGATCTTGCCGAGGAGCTCGACGCCCTCACGTGCATTGGCGCTTTCACCTAAGATAACGCTGCCGTAGCTGTACTCGCCAATACCGGTTTTGGTCAGGGGGTCTGCTGCCTCAGCATCAGCATTCATGCCGGTGGTCAGCGTTGCGGAGCAGGACACGCCCTTCTCATTGATGCCTGCCTCAGAGTAGGCATCATAGCGCCCGTGCCACTGGGAGGGATGGTCGCGTACTATAGGTGTAGCGATACGTGGTCTTGGTCGAGGTATACATGAATGCGGACTCGTCCGAGCCGTACGTATGCCCCGGGCCGTGAGAAGGCTCAATGCCAAAGTGCTTGAGGTAGCGCTTATCGAAGTCCTCGGCGCGGCCATAGTACGTGTCACCGTCGGCCGTCAGCTTGTTGCCCATGTACATCTGCGTGCAGGCGAGCGCAGATGTCGGCATGGACATGATGGTTGCAGCTCCAAATGCAAGGCCTATGCCAAGCTTCTTGAGCGCGTTGACGGGATGAGTTTTACTCATATTCCCTCCCAGCGTGCGAAAGCCCTCTGTCTCCAGAGGGCTTCACCCAATAATTACACCCCCTTAGCGTAACGAATTCGAAACAATATACATTCATGAAAGTTATTTACTCGATAAGCGTAGCGAAATATGCGATTAACGGTAAATTGAACTCATTTAGTGGGAAATCAATTTGTATAACGCCAGCGAAAAATGTAGCTAAATAAAGCGTCAAGAAAAAAGCGGACCCCTCGCCGGCATGTGGTTTCATGCCGGCGAGGGGTCCGGGCTGCACGGGCCGTCTAAGAGTAATGGCTACTTCTTTCGACGGTGAATCACGTTAATGGCATAGCCGACGAGCATGGCCAAAACGATGACGATAAAGCCAAGGATGGGGTTGTCGTTCACGGGGGTCCTCCTATTTTCCGAGCGGCGAGAATTCGTCGACGATGATATCAAGGCATTGCGGTAGCGCGCGGGCGCCAAAGACGCCGGAGTTGCTGGAGATGATCTCGCCATCAAACTGCATGCCGAGCGATGGCGTGCAGGTAATCTTGGCTTCTTTGGTCTGGATGATCTTAAACTGCGGGCGGCCGAGTACCTTGCCGGCGGGGTCGAGCGCGGCGGTGATTACCGTGGGGAGCAACTGCACCGTGCGCACGGGCTCAATAACGACGATGTCGACCATGCCGTCGTTCATACGGCAGTTGGGGAACAGGTTGATGTCGTTTTGGATGACAGACGTGTTGCCCGCCATGCAGCAGATGCCGTCGAGCTCCTCAACAATGCCATCATGCTCAATGGTAAAGTGCGCCACCGTGGGGTTGGGCGTGGCGAGAGCGGAGAGGAAGTAGGCGATCTCGCCGATGTCGTTTTTGGTGGGGGCGGCCTTCATCATGATCTCGGCGTCAAAGCCCGAACCGGCGATGATGATAAAGCCATGGCGCTTTTCGTTGCCGTTCTCGTCGAGCCAAAAGAGCTCGCCCATGTCTACTTTGACCGTGCGGCCGGCGCGACATGCCTTGGCAAGCGCCGCTGCCTCGGGGGCATTGCCGATGTTGTTAAAGAACAGGCAGGCCGTGCCGGAGGGGAAAACGAGCGTGGGGACGCCGCAGCCGCGCATCTGGTCGAGCACGTTGGAGACGGTGCCGTCGCCGCCCGAGACGACCACGCGGTCGAACTCGCGAACGTCTGCCACGGCGTCCTCGGGCTCCATGCCATCGCCGATAAAGCGCATCACGACTTCGTCGCCGCCCTGTGCAAGGGCGTGCGTGAATGCGTAGATTTCATCTGAGCTGGGGCCCGATGCCGGGTTGTGGATGATAAGGCAGCGCATACTTACGTTCCCGTTCTGTGACTAACCGAGTATAGTTGTAAGGCAATGCCGATATCCTACCCGTGTTTTTCGGGCCTAACCTTATTCGATGGGTTGATATGTACATTTCCACACATCAGGCTCTACTCGACTTTTGCCAGCGCGCCCGTGAGTTCGACGCGATTGCCGTCGATACCGAGTTTTTGCGCGAGCGCACGTTCCATCCGCGTCTGTGTTTGGTTCAGATTGCCACCCCTGCCGAGAGTGTAGCGGTCGATCCCCTGGTAATCGACGACCTATCGCCGCTGGCCGAGCTTATGGCCGACGAGAGCGTGACCAAGGTCTTCCACGCCTGCTCGCAGGATATGGAGGTCATGCTCCATACCGTAGGCGTGCTGCCGCGTCCGATTTTTGACACGCAGGTGGCCGCCGCCTTTTTGGGCGAGCGTCAGCAGATTTCCTACGGCGCGCTCGTGCAGACGTTTTGCGGCGTCTCATTGCCCAAGACCGAGTCACTGACCGACTGGTCGCGTCGCCCGCTGACCGATAAGCAGATTGAGTACGCGATCGATGACGTCAAGTATCTGATCGTCGCCTATACCGAGATGATGAGCCGCCTGCGCGAGCTGGGCCGCGTGGACTGGGTGCTCGACGAGCTGCGCCCGCTGGCTGACGAGTCGCACTATCGCGCCGATCGCCACGAGGCGTTCCGCAAGGTCAAACGCATCAACTCGTGCAGTCGTCACCAGCTGGGTATCGCGCGCGAGCTCGCCGCCTGGCGTGAGGACCGCGCCGAGCGCCGCAACATCCCGCGCAAATGGGTCATGTCCGACGACACGCTGCTTGCGCTCGTTAAACGCAATCCCGTGCGCGTTGAGGAGTTCCGCAGCATTCGCGGTACCGATCAGTTGGGGGAGCGCGACGTGGACGGTGCGCTCATGGCCATCAAGCGCGGCGCAAGCTGCCCGCACGATCGCCTGCCGCTCATGGTGCGCGGGCATCGCCAGATCTCTCCGGAGTTGGAGAGCGTGACGGACCTGATGTATGCGCTCATCCGCCTGGTTGCCGAACGCTCGGGAGTGGCGACCTCGGTCATTGCCTCGCGCGATGACCTGGCCGACTACATTGAGCATCCCGAGCAGAGCCCCTTGCGCGAAGGCTGGCGCTTTGAGCTTGTGGGCTCGCGCCTGGACGATCTGCTCTCGGGCAACATGGGGTTGACGGTCAAAGATGGCAAAATTGAATTGCTGTAAGGAAGCCTAGCCGCTTGAGTGGGTAGAATGCCTCCAACGTGTAACTCGATTCGGAGGAATTCGCATGCCTTATTACTATGGATACGGCTTTGGCATCGACCCGCTGTACCTGCTGGTTGTTCTTGTCTGCACGGTGATTGGCCTTGCCGCACAGAACTATATCAACTCGACGTACAAAACCTGGTCCAAGGTTCGCTCGGACGGCGACACGGGCGCCACGGTCGCTCGCCGCATGCTCGACGCCAACGGCTGCAACGCCGTGGGTATCAAGGGTGTCGCCGGCGAGCTCACCGACCATTACAACCCACAGGACAATAACCTGTATCTCTCGGATGCCAACCGTTCGGGCGGGTCGGTCGCAAGCGTTGCCGTCGCCTGCCACGAGGCGGGCCATGCCGCCCAGCGTCAAAGCGGTTACGCCATGATGAAGGTTCGCACCGCCCTCGTGCCGGTCGTCAACTTTACCCAGAACACCTGGACCATCGTGTTGCTCTTGGGCCTGTTTATGAACATCGCGGGACTCACGACCCTCGCACTGATCTTCTTCTCGTTTAGCGTGCTGTTCCAACTGGTTACGCTGCCGGTCGAGATTGATGCCAGCCGCCGCGCCGTGGCGTACATCGAGCAGTCGGGCATGAGCTCCAAGCAGGTCAATGGTGCCAAGAAGGTCCTGACGGCAGCCGCGCTTACCTATGTTGCTGCAGCGCTCACTTCGATCATTCAGCTGCTCTACCTGATGGCTCGCTACAACAGAAACTCCAACCGATAACAAATTGGCTTGACAGGCGCCGCGGAGATTTGTGTCCCCGCGGCGCTGTACTATGTGTTGGACTTGAATTTGCGCAGGGCCGGAGCCCTTGTGCACGATAACGAAAGGAGGCTGCGTGGCAGGCTGGAATCTGACCGGCAATGCCGTTTCCGCCGAGTTCGACGGTTCGGACGAGCAGGAGCGTAAGGAACTCAGCGTGAGCCAGGCGGTGGAGATCGCCGCCGGCGCGCTCGATGCCATTCCGCAGCTGAGCGTTTTGGGCGAGGTCACGGGCTTCCGTGGCCCCAATGCCCGAAGCGGCCACTGCTACTTTCAGATCAAGGACGACTCGGCGGCCGTCGACTGCATCATCTGGAAGGGTGCCTATCTCAAGCGCACGTTCGATCTGCGCGACGGCATGCAGGTGAGCTTTAAGGGCAGCTTCAATCTTTATAAGGCCACGGGCCGCATGAGCTTTGTCGCTCGCTCATTCTCGCTGGCGGGGGAGGGTCTGCTGCGTCAACAAGTGGCGCAACTGGCCGAAAAGCTGCGTCGCGAGGGCCTGATGGACGAAGCGCGCAAGCGCCGTATTCCGGTGTTCTGCTCCCGCGTGGCGGTCGTCACCTCGCTTTCGGGTGCCGTAATCGACGACGTCAAGCGCACATTGCGTCGTCGCAACCCGCTCGTCGAGCTCGTCTGCGTGGGCGCCAAGGTTCAAGGTGAGGGTGCGCCGGCTGAGCTCATTGAGGGCTTGCGCCGCGCCGCCGCCATCACGCCGGCGCCCGACTGTATTTTGCTGGTGCGCGGCGGCGGCTCCTTTGAGGACCTCATGACCTTTAACGACGAGGAGCTTGCTCGCGCGGTGGCGGCTTGTCCTGTGCCCGTGGTGACCGGCATTGGCCATGAGCCCGATACCTCGATCTGCGACATGGTGAGCGACCGACGCGCCTCCACGCCAACGGCAGCGGCAGAATCGGTGGCGCCGGCTATGACGGAGTTGGCCGACGTGCTCGAGACGCGCCATCAGCGTCTGGGCGCCGCGATGGCATCGATGATTGGGTCGGCCCAGGTCGACCTGGAGATGCTCGATCAGCGCGGTCGCCGTGCCTGGGATACCTATACGGCTCGCTTGGGCGATGCGCTCGATGCGGCTGCGTGTCGCCCGTGCCTCAACGACCCCACATTTATGGTCGAGCGTCGCGAATCGGAGCTTGCACTGACTGCCGATCGCCTGTCGGGCGCCATGGTACGCTCAGTCGGGGCCTTCCGCTCCAACTTCGAGCGTCTGCCCGAGCGCTTGATCGCAAGCACCTCGGGGCTCGATGGCAAGCGCCATGCGCTCATGCTCGCAAGCTCCCGTCTGGAGCATCAGGGACGTTCGATGCTTAGCAAACCCGCATCCGACCTGGGCCGTGCGGCAGCCTCGCTCGATGCCCTGTCGCCGCTCAAGGTGCTTGCCCGCGGCTATTCCATCGCGTACAGCGATGATGGTGTGGCTACAAGTGCCCAGACCTTTAAGCCGGGCGACGCCATCCGCGTGCGCATGGCGGACGGTAACGTGTCGGCAACCGTCAACGCGGTCGAGTAGACCGCGTTTCACAGTGATAGACCCTTAGGAAAGGAAGCAGATATGGCAGAGAAGACCCCGGTCGAGCAGCTTACGTACAAACAGGCCTCGCAAGAGCTGGAGCTCATCATCCGCAGCTTGGAGTCGGGCGATATGGAGCTCGAGGAGTCGCTTGAGAGCTACACCCGCGGCGTCGAGCTCCTCAAGAGCCTGCGCACCCGCTTGTCCGATGCCGAGCAGAAGGTCTCGGTGCTCCTTAAGGACGTCGACGGCAACGACGTACTCGCCGACGGCGAGGCCGCCAACACCGACGACAACCTCTCGTTCTAAGCATCTCGACCAAATATAATTACCTTGGTCTGTGAGAAAGGAATCAACCATGTGTGATTGCATCTTCTGCAAAATTGCCAACCACGAGATCCCCTCGACCGTTGTCTACGAGGACGATCAGGTCATCGCCTTCGACGACCTCAACCCCCAGGCGCCGGTCCACACCCTCGTGATCCCCAAGAAGCACTACAGCGATATCGCCGATAATGTGCCCGCCGAGACCATGGGCGCTATGGCCCACGCCATCCAGGAGGTTGCCAAGGCCAAGAGCCTGGAGGACGGTTTCCGCGTCATCTCCAACAAGGGCGTCAACGCCGGCCAGACTGTCATGCACTTCCACATGCACGTCCTCGGCGGCAAAAATCTGGGCGAGAACCTCATCTGAGGGCGCGTAGCCCGTCGACTTGGCTGCCTTTGGAGTAATCTATGCAGCTTTCTCAACTCGAATACCTTCAAGCGGTAGCGAACTATGGCGGCGTGCGCAAAGCAGCTCGCGCCGTTCATGTGAGTCCGCAGGCCGTTTCGTCGGCAATCAAAAAGTTGGAATCTGAGTATCAGATTGTTTTGCTCGACCGATCGGCGGGGGAGGCTGTTTTGTCTCCGGCGGGCAGAGAATTTGCGCGTCGTGCACGCGTGATCCTGGCACAAGTCGACGATCTCAAAAAGTACGCTCAATCGGGGAGCGGCGGCGTTTCGCCCGACGGCCACTTTCGTCTTTACGCCCCCTGCCTTCATGGGCGGGGGCGCCTTTTTGCCGAAAACTGGTATGACTCGTTTGAACGCTCGTACCCTCAGATTCACCTTGATGTGTGGCATCAGCCAACGGCTACATGCTTTGAATCACTTGTGCTTGGCATTTCGGATGCGGCCATCTCATTTGAGGAACCAAGGGGCAGCGTCCTTTCTTCAAAATATTTGGGTGAAAAGGAGCTCAAGGTTCTTTCATGCCCAGCGGGTCATCAATCTGTGGGCGCCATGACCATTCGCGAGTTACTGGGCGGCAGGCTCGCTGTTCCCATTAATTTGTCACCCTGTCTCAATGCAATCAATCAATGTCCCGAAGCCCAGCTCGTCAATTTTCGCTTCCGTGATGTTGAATACGGAAGCAGGGCTCAGACTGAGTTTCTTCAAGCCGGGGGATTGATATTGAGTTTGTCTGGGTCCTCTCTCGCATCGGATGGGTCAGAAGTGAGTGAGTGCTCCATTGAAGGTTCGCGTGATGTAACCTTGCCTATCTACTTTTGCTATCGGCAAAATTCTTGGACTGATCGACACCAGACGGTTTTTCTGCACCTATTGCGTCATCTTGCTTCGTGAGATTAATTGGCTTCGAGGCATCAAGTGATTATTGACGCCTTGTAACACATAGCTGACAGCTTTGCCCTCATGCTTTTCCAAGATTCCGATTTAGATTGCTGACTCTTGGAGGGCGGAGCATGAAAAACCGTACGGTTTTGCTTTATATGACGTTCGTTTTTCTGTCGAACTTCAGCACCATCTTGTATTTTCTAACTGTCTACCTTGAGTTCGTCGGACTTTCGATGGTATCGATTTCTAGCATGATGATTGCATATCAAGTGAGCAAGTTCATCCTTGAAGTTCCCACTGGCTATATTGCTGATAGGTTTGGACGAAAGACAAGCGGTCTCGTTGGCGTCGTGGGAATGCTTGGATACTACGCCGCCCTGCTTCTCGTCCGTTCTCCCCTGCTTTTAATCGGTGCGTTCGCTCTCAAGGGTTTTGCCGTTGCGTGTGTGAGCGGATCCATCGAAGCGATTTACATTGACAGCGTCTCTCAGGACCAGCTCGTAAGACTTAATGTCGTTGAGCGATTTGTTTTCTATGCCTCTTATGCCATCTCCGCTTGCGTGGGCGGTTTCATTTCGTCCGTCGGTGCATATCTCATTGGTCTTTCGGCAGATATCATCGCAATGGTGTTGACGTTGGTTGTCGTTGTCTGCATTCCTGAAATGCGAAGAGGGGGCACTGCGACGACACCTGAACATGGGATTAGCCCGAAGATGATCGGTACCGCTATTGCGGGTAATGGCATTCTTCGTTCAGCGTTCATCATGGACTGTTCTCAGGCATTTGCTTTTGTCGCCCTGGAAGACTTTTTCTCACTGCTGCTTGCGGGTCGCGGAATGAATGCCGTCGCTTCGGGTGTGACCATTGCGGTCCAGCTCCTTGCCTCGGCCTCCATGGGACTTATTGTGCCCTGTGCGATTGCTCATGTCGACAAGGGCCGCTTTGCGCGTATTTGCGGCATCGTGCGCCTTTTCCTGACAGCTTTGTTTTTGATTCCCCTTACTCCGGCTAATTTGCTGCCCGTGTTCTATGTGCTGCAGACGGTTGCGTACTCGTTATTTGCTCCAATTAAATATTCAATTTTTCAAAAGGCAGCCGATTCTTCGATGCGCTGTTCACTGATTTCGGTTCAAAGCCAGATGGTGGCGGTGGGTGCCGTTCTTTTCTATCTGCTCAACGCTGTGTTGAGTAGCGTTGCGGGCATTCGAGTCGTATTGCTTGTCGCGCTCGGGATTTCTTCCCTTGTGTATATCCCCGCGCTCTTTCGTCTTACACGCCAAAGGCCATGAGTATTTGGGCACCGATAACTTATATATCAACGCAATAAACCCGAGCGCGAGGGCGTTTGGGTTTATTATTGAAGCGTATGTAACCTGGCGGCGCCACACCGCCTGTTAGTAGGGAGACACATGAACGTTCTGGTCGTCAACGCAGGATCTTCGACCCTTAAGTATCAGGTCATCGATACCAAGTCCCACAAGGTGTCCGCAAAGGGCTCCTGCGAGCGCGTCTGCTTTACCGGCGGCACCTTCACCCACGCTGCCAACGGCTCCAAGAAGGTGACCGAGAACATCGAGTTCCCCGACCACAAGGTCGCCATCGAGGTCGTCCTGAAGGACCTTGAGGCCAACGGCGTCAAGATCGAGGGTATCGGCCACCGTATCGTTCAGGGCGGTTGGTACTTCGGTGATTCCTCCCTCGTCGACGAGGACGTCCTCGCCAAGATCCGCGAGGTTGCTCCGCTCGCCCCGCTGCACAATAACCCCGAGGCCAACGTTATCGAGTACTGCCTGGAGCAGTATCCCGACCTGCCCAACGTCACGGTCTATGACACCGCTTTCCACTTCAACATGCCCGAGGTCGCCAAGACTTACGCTCTGCCCAAGGATGTTTGCGACAAGCTGCACATCCGTAAGTACGGCGCCCACGGCACCAGCTACCGTTATATCTCCAAGAAGGTCGCTGAGATGACCAACGGCGAGGCCCGCAAGGTCGTCGTGTGCCATATCGGCTCCGGCGCTTCCCTGTGCGCCATCGAGGACGGCAAGTGCATGGACACCACCATGGGCTTGACCCCGCTCGACGGCGTCATGATGGGCACCCGCTGCGGTTCCATCGACCCGGCTACCGTGTGCTACCTGCAGCGCGAGGGCGGCTACACCTTCGACGAGGTCGACGAGATGATGAACAAGAAGTCCGGCCTTTTGGCTGTGACCGGCGGCAAGACCAACGACTGCCGCAACGTCGAGGAGCTCGCCGCTGCTGGTGACCCCGAGGCTCAGCTCGCCTTCGACATGTTTGTCTACAAGATTGCCGCCAAGGCTGCCGAGATGGCCACTTCTATGTGCGGTATGGACACCCTGGTCTTTACCGCCGGCATCGGCGAGCACGCTCCGGCTGTCCGCGCCGGCGTTGCCGACCGCTTGGCCTTTATGGGCGTCAAGATGGATCATGCCCGCAACGCCCTGCGTGGTGACGGCGCTTGGTGCCTGTCTGCCAAGGATTCCAAGGTCAAGATTTTCGTCATCCCCACGGACGAGGAGTTCATGATCGCTTCCGACGTCGAGCGCATCGTCAACGGCAAGTAATTGATACAAGGGGAGGGGACTGGATGGCCTTGTGCCGTTCAGCCCCCTTTTACGCTCTTTGGGCGAAGAGTTTGATAGATATTTATCGAATTCTGATAACTTCTTATTAAGGATACGGCCGCCTTATGGGTTTGCCGACCGTACTGTAATCACGAAGGAGTCTCATGAACGTACTTGTTGTCAACGCCGGTAGCTCAAGCCTTAAATATCAGCTTTTGGATACCGATACCCGCGAGGTTTTCGCCAAGGGCAACTGCGAACGTATCGGTTCGGACATGGGCATCTTTGGCCACTCCGAGAACGGTGGCGCCAAGCAAACCGAGGAGGTCCCCTTCCCGGACCACCGTTCGGCTATCGCACGTGTGCTCGAGGAGCTCGAGAAGACCGACTTTACGATCGATGGCATCGGCCACCGTATCGTTCAGGGTGGCTGGTACTTCGATGATTCCGCGGTCGTCGACGATGAGGTCATGGCTAAGATCCTCGAGGTGGCACCGCTTGCTCCGCTGCACAACTATGGCGAGGCGGCGGCAATCGAGTATTGTCGCGAGAAGTATCCGGAGCTGCCCAACGTGGCCGTCTTCGACACCTCGTTCCACATGACTATGCCCGAGGTCGCCTACACCTACGCCCTGCCCAAGGACGTGTGTGACAAGTATCACGTGCGCAAGTACGGCGCCCACGGCACAAGCCACCGCTATGAGTGGATGATGGCCAAGGAGATCCTGGGTTCGCGCTGCCACCGTCTGCTTTCGTGTCATCTAGGCAATGGCGCTTCGCTCGCCGCCATTGAGGACGGTGTATGCCGCGATACCACGATGGGCCTCACGCCGCTCGACGGCCTGATGATGGGCACCCGTTGTGGTTCCATTGACCCGGCTACCGTGTGCTACCTGCAGCGCGAGGGCGGCTACAGCTACCAGGAAGTCGATGACATGATGAACAAGCAGTCTGGTCTGCTTGCCATCTCTGGCATCTCCAACGACGCCCGCGACATCCGTACGCGCGCCTCCGAGGGTGACGAGCGCTGCCTGCTCGCCTTCGATATGTTCGCATACAAGGCCATGCAGCAGGCCGGTTCCATGATCGCCTCCATGGCGGGCGTGGACACCATTACCTTTACCGCCGGCATTGGCGAGAACGACTGGTCGATCCGCAAGGCCTTCTGCGACTGCTTCGAGTGGCTGGGCGTGCGCATCGACAACAACAAGAACCGCGAGGCCGTGGGTAACGGCCCGCAGGTCATCAGCGCCGCCGGCTCTTCCGTCACGGTCATGGTCATCCCCACCGACGAGGAATACATGATCGCTCACGACGTCGAACGCCTGACCAAGAACAACTAGTGCGTTCGCTTGCGATTGAACGAAAGGCCTCCCGAGCAGCAGCTCAGGAGGCCTTTTTGCTAGCAGGCGGAAATTCCAGTCCCAAAGTTATCATCACCAGTAACGCCTGCGCTCCCAGCAACGACACCCATCCATTTAGATCCTCAGCTCCAGCTCGTAGCCAAGCCGCCGTCCACTCCAGATGCCCTGAATGCTTCGTAGCAGTAGAAGGCCGTACGGGCTAACCCCTGAAAACATTCCGCAGACCAGAAACGCCCCCGTTCGTAGCTCCGAAGGAGCAGAACGGGGGCGTTTCATTGGTCGAGGACGTTTTCAGGGGTTAGCCTGTACGGCCTTCGGGCGAGTGCGTCCGCTACTCAGCCATCTGAGCCTGGACGGCGGTGATGGCCACGACACCCACGATGTCGTCGGCAGAGCAGCCGCGCGACAGGTCGTTGACCGGCTTGGCGATGCCCTGCAGGATGGGGCCGTAGGCATCGGCGCCGGCGAAGCGCTGGACCAGCTTGTAGCCGATGTTGCCGGCCTCGAGGTCGGGGAACACGAGCACGTTGGCCTTGCCGGCAACGGAGGAGCCGGGAGCCTTGAGCTGGGCGACGGTGGGGACGATAGCGGCATCGAGCTGCAGGTCGCCGTCGATGGCGAGCTCGGGAGCCTTCTCCTTGCAGAACTTCACGGCCTCTTGGACCTTCTTGGCGACCTCGCCGCCGGCGGAGCCCATGGTGGAGTAGGAGAGCATAGCCACGTGCGGCTCAACGTTGCCCATGAAGGTGGACCAGGAGTGAGCGGAGGCGATGGCGATCTCGGAGAGCTCGTCGGAGGACGGGTTGATGTTGAGGCCGCAGTCGGCGAAGATCAGCGTGCCGTCGGTGCCGAACTGC
Source organism: Collinsella sp. (assembly GCA_018363345.1). Taxonomy (GTDB): domain Bacteria; phylum Actinomycetota; class Coriobacteriia; order Coriobacteriales; family Coriobacteriaceae; genus Collinsella. The sequence goes on from JAGZNZ010000019.1 coordinate 29,169, forward strand.
GGGGTGTCGGTGCACATCACGAAGAAGGCCGAGACCAGCTTGGTGCCCGGGGCGGTCTTGAGGATCTGAAGCGCGGGGCGCAGGGTGTCGGCGGTGGAGTGGCAGGCGCCGGAGACCAGGCCGTCGGCGTCGCCCATCTTGACCATCATGGTGCCAAAGTAGGTGGCGTCCATCACCTGGGCGCGAGCCTGCTCGATGGTAACGCCCTTCTTGGCGCGGAGCTCGGCAAACTTCTGCGCGTACTCCTCGTGCTTCTCGGCATTGCGCGGGTCGATGACGGTAGCGCCGGGGACGTTGATCTCGTTGGGATCGCCCAGGATGACGATGTTGGCCAGGCCTTCCTCGATGATCTTGTTGGCCGCGACGATGGTGCGCGGATCCTCGCCCTCGGGCAGGACGATGGTCTTAAGGTCGGCCTTGGCGGCAGACTTCATACGGTTTAGGAAATCGCTCATGTTACTCCTTGCAAGCGTTTCGCTAAGCTCCAGGCGCCCGGCTGTTCACGAATAAACCCGCTGCTAGCGGGTTTACCTTTCAATAATGTACGCCGCGGTGCTTGAGCTTTCCTTGTGTGGCAAGCTCATTATAGGACGCATTAGCGCTATAATCGCTCTGATAAATATGTCTCGAAGAATGTTCGAGAAAAGCCCAGCTAACGAGCCCGTGGCTTTTGACAAGGAGTATCGATGCAGATTACCTCAGGCCTGCCTGAAGGCTTTAACGCCGGCGCGTACGACATGATTGTCGTCGGTGCTGGATATGCCGGTGCCGTTTGCGCCCGCCGTCTTGCCGAGACTATCGGCTATCGTGTTGCCGTTTTGGAGCGCCGTAGCCACATTGCGGGCAATGCCTATGACTGCACTGACGAGGCCGGAATCCTGATCCACGAGTACGGTCCGCATATCTATCACACCTTTAACGAGCGTGTGCATAATTTCCTGTCGCGCTTTACCAAGTGGACGGATTATCAGCACAAGGTGCTCGCCAACATCAACGGTACCCTTATGCCCGTGCCTTTCAACCATGCGAGTCTCAAGCTCGCCTTTGGTGACGAGCGCGGCGAGGAGCTGTATCAGAAGCTCGTGGAGACCTTTGGCAAGGATGTCAAGGTGCCCATCATGGAGCTGCGTAAGAAGAACGACCCGGATCTTGCCGAGGTCGCCGATTACGTCTACGAGAACGTCTTTTTGCATTACACCATGAAGCAGTGGGGCCAGACGCCCGATCAGATCGACCCCTCGATCACCGGCCGCGTTCCCATCTTTGTGGGCGATGATGACCGCTACTTCCCGCAGGCTCCCTTCCAGGGTATGCCGCAGGACGGCTACACGGCGTTGTTCGAGCATATGCTCGACCACGACCTGATCGACGTGTTCTGCGACGTGGACGCCCGCGATCTCTTTGAGATCGACGAGACCACCGTCAAGATCGGTGGCAAGGCCTACGGCGGCGAGATCGTTTATACCGGTCCGCTCGATGAGCTGTTCAACCTCGACCTGGGCGCTCTTCCGTACCGTACGCTCGACATGAAGTTCGAGACGCTCGATATGGATCAGTTCCAGCCCGTGGGCACCGTCAACTACACCACGAGCGAGGACTACACGCGCATTACCGAGTTCAAGAACATGACTGGTCAGGTCCTGCCCGGCAAGACCACCATCATGAAGGAGTACTCCAAGGCCTATACGCCCGGCTCGGGCGAGACGCCGTATTACGCCATTCTTGAGCCCGAGAACCGTGAGCTCTATGAGCGCTATCTTGAGCGCGTCCAGAACCTGACAAACTTCCACCCGGTGGGTCGTCTGGCCGAGTATCGTTACTACGATATGGATGCCGTGACCAATTCCGCCCTCGATCTTTCGGATGAGATTATCGCCTGCCATGCATAAAGTCATAACATTCGGTATTCCCTCGTATAACGCCGCTAAGGACATGGACCATTGCATCACCTCCATCTTGGAGGGGAGCAATTATGCCACCGATATCGAGATTATCGTGGTGGACGACGGCTCCAAGGATGAGACGGCCGCCAAGGCCGACGAGTGGGAGGCCCGTTATCCTGGAATCATCCGCGCGGTGCACCAGGAGAATGGCGGCCACGGTATTGCCGTCCTTTCGGGTCTGCGCGAGGCGCAGGGCACCTACTACAAGGTTGTCGACTCGGACGACTGGCTTGACGGCGCTGCCCTTTCGACCATGCTGTCGATTCTGCGCGGCTTTGAAGAGCGCGACCAGCGCGTTGACCTGTTTATCTCGAACTACGTGTACGAGAAGGTTTACGAGGGTACGCATACGGCCATTGGTTACAAGTTTGCCCTGCCTCGAAAAAAGATCTTTACCTGGGACCAGATCGGCCATTTCCGCCTGGACCAGAATCTGCTCATGCACAGCCTGTGCTATCGCACGGATGTGCTGCGCGAGTCCAACCTTCCCATGCCGCCGCACACGTTCTATGTGGACAACATCTACGCCTACGTGCCGCTGCCGCGTTGCAAGACCATGTACTACGCCGACATCGACCTCTATCGCTACTTTATCGGTCGCGAGGGCCAGAGCGTCAACGAGGCCACGATGGTCAAGCGTCTGGACCAGCAGTTCCGTGTTACGCGTATCATGATGGAGTCGTACCACCTGTACAGCGATGTCGAGTCGTCGCGTCTGCGCTCGTACATGATGGGTTATTTCACTATGATGATGGCGATCTGCTCGGTGCTCACCAAGCTTTCCGAGGAAGATTGCGCCGACGAGCGCCTGAAGACGCTGTGGGCGGACCTAAAGGCCTACGATGAGCGCATGTATCGTCGTGCTCGCTACGGCGTGGTCGGCTTCTTTACCAATCTGCGTGGCCGCGCTGGCGACAAAACCACACTCGGCCTATACCGTCTTGCCTCAAAGATCTTCAAATTCAACTAGCTGCTGAGTAATCGCTGCTGATGGGTTGACTGGGCCCCTTGGCCTTTAGTTTGCTACTGCGAACAGTCCTGCTCGCACGGAAAGCACATTTAGTGCTTTCCGGCTCGTGCGGAACTTGTATCAAACTAAAGGCCAAGGGGCCTCTGCTATAAGAATCGATTGTCAGGTTATTTGAATTTGAAGATCTTCGACGCGCGGTACACAGGGGCCTGGGCTGAAAAGAATCTGGTTGGTAGGTTGCCCGGTGGGGTTTGGTTATGTTTGTTGCGAGTTCCGCACGAGCCGAAGAGCACTTAATGTGCTCTTCGTGCGAGCCAGGACTGTAGAGCAGCAAACATAACCAAACCCCACCGGGCAACCGGACGAGCTGGTTTACTTTGCGGCGCCGGGTATGCCATGGGAGGTTTTGGCGTTTTTGGCTCCGTTTACGATGGCGGTCTGTAGGGCCCTTACGGCGAGCATGCCCAGCAGGTCTAGGGGAACGGCGGCGCTTGCCTGGGCGCCCAGTTTGCCGCTGGCGAGGGTGTAGATGGTGTCGCCGTCGTTGGTGGTGTGCGTGGGACGGATGGCGTGTGCGTAGGCGTCTGCGGCCATCTGGGAGACCTTGGTGGCTTGTGCCTTAGTGAGTTCCACGTTGGTGACAATGCAGCTGATGGTGGTGTTGGTGCGGTCGAGCGGCATCTGCATGGATCCGGCGGCGGCAAAGGCTGCGAGTTCCATATCGACAATTTGGTCGCTATCGGCTGAGGCGCGCATGCCGGCGACCCACTCGCCGGTGAGGGGGTCGACAACGTTGCCGCAGGCGTTGACCGAGACCACGGCGCCCACCTTGATGGGGCCGAGCGCCACGGCGGCAGCGCCAAGGCCGGCCTTCATGCAGGTGGCGGGGCCCATGAGCTTACCCACGGTAGCGCCCGTGCCGGCGCCTACGTTGCCCTGTTCGAGCTTGGTGGGGGTGTGGTCGAGCGCCTCGCGCACGGCGGCGATGCCGGCCTCAATGTCGGGGCGAACGGTGGGGTCGCCAAAGGCAAGGTCGAAGATACAGCTGGAGCACACGATGGGCACCTGCGTGGGGCCGACGGGCAGACCAATGCCGCGGCTCTCGAGTTCGCGGGCCACGCCGCTTGCAGCCTCGAGGCCAAAGGCCGATCCGCCCGAAAGGCAGACGGCGTGGACCTTATCGACGGTGTTTTCGGGACGCAGCAGGTCGGTCTCACGCGAAGCGGGGGCGCCACCACGTACGTCAACGCCACCGGTGGCACCCTCGGGCGCCACGATTACGGTGCAGCCGGTGCCAGCCTCCTCGTCCGTATAGTTGCCAAAGCAAAAGCCATCGACATTGCAAACATCGATGGCTTCGAGCAGTGTGTCCATGTTTTCTCCTATCGGTTTTCCGCCGGGCCTTATGCCCGGTCGGGATCCGTACGGTACGGCAAAATTGTAGGCGCTGGGGGATAACCAGCGCCAGATGCAATTACGAGAGTTTTTGAATCGCGCGTGCGACGCGAGCGATGGGCAAGCCCACCACGTTGTAGAAGTCACCCGAAATATCGTGCACAAGCATGCGGCCGCCTGTGCCTTGGATGCCGTAGGCCCCGGCCTTGTCCATGGGTTCGCCGGAGGCAACATAGCGCTCGATCTGCTCTTCGGTAAGCTCATAGAACGTCACGTCGGTCACATCGACAAACGACAGGCTCTCGGCGGCATGCGGAGCTGTAGCGTCGCCGGCTTTAACGATGCAGACGCCGGTTGCGACCTGGTGCGTGCGGCCCGAAAGCTCGCGGAGCATGGTGCGCGCCTCGTCCCCGTCTGCCGGCTTGCCCAAAATTTGGCCGTCAAAGGTGACAATAGTATCGGCCGCGACGGTCAGTTCGTTGGGCTCGGCATGCTCGGCGGCAACGGCGGCGGCTTTGGCGCGTGCTAAGCGTTCAACGAGCGTAAGCGGGGCCTCGCCATCAAAAGGCGTTTCGTCGATATCTGCGGGAATCACGCGAATGTCATAGCCTGCCTCGCGCATCAACTCGATGCGGCGCGGTGATTGCGAAGCCAAAATCATAGCTGAATGCCCTCGGCGACCTTCTCGACGGCCTTGTCGCCGGCGAGTGTGCGCAGCAGCTCAAGCGCAAAGGGGAGCGACTGGGCCATGCCGCTGGCGGTGATGATGTTGCCGTCTTGCGTAACCTTCTCGCCGGTATAGGCGCCTTCGGGGAAGCTTTTCTCAAAGCCAGGGAAGCACGTGGCCTGGCGCCCCTCGAGTAGGTCGAGCTCGCCCAGGATAAACGGGGCGGCGCAGATGGCGGCAACGTGCTTGGTCGCGGCGAACTCGCAGACCACGTCGCAGACGCGCTGATCGGCGCGCAGGTTGGTGGCACCGGGCAGGCCGCCAGGCAGCACGACGCAGTCGTACTCGTCAAAGTTGATCTCATCAAAGAGCGCATCGCAGGTCACGGGGATCTGCAGCGAGCTTACGACCTCACGCGTGGGCATGATCGAGACGAGCGTGGCACGCACGCCGCCGCGGCGCATGACATCGACCATGGTCAAGCATTCAATAGTTTCAAAGCCATCGGCGGCGAGAACGGCAACGCTGGGCATGAGGGTTCCTTTCATAGGCGGCATACAATTAGCCGTCTTATACCCCGAAGACCTCCGCTTGCCACGCTCGATTTCCCAATGATTTTTCTGAGCAATGATTAAGTGGCTAGTTGCGCCTAAGGTGGACGACGGTCTCGCAGTGGAAGGTTTGTGGGAACAGGTCGACTGGCGTGATCTTGACGGGGGAGAAGGTGCCTTCTTCGACAAAGCGTTTGAGATCGCGCGCCAGGGTGGCCGGGTCGCAGCTCACGTAGGCGACATCGCGAGCACTCGTGCTGGCGATAAGGTCGATCGCCTCGGGGGCGAGGCCTGCGCGCGGCGGGTCGACCACCAAGACGTCGGCATCCTGGTCGGGGAACTCGCGCACCGCGTCTCCGCCAATGACGTCGACGTTATCAAGCTTGTTGATCTCCAGGTTACGGCGCAGGTCGCGCACGGCTGGGCCGTAGGCCTCGACGGCGGCGACGAAGTCGCAGCGGCGGGCGAGCGGCAGGGTAAAGGTTCCGGCGCCGCAGTACAGGTCCACGGCAAGCTCGTCTTCTTGCGGGTCGAGCGCTTCCATGACAAGCTCGATCAAAATCTCGGCACCCTTGGTGTTGACCTGGAAAAAAGACGGGGCAGACAAGCGCATCTGACCCTCGGCGATATTCTCGGTCCATGAGCCCTCTCCGGCGAGCATTTCGACCTTGGAGACACGGCGGGCCTTCTTTTCGCCCTTGCTCATCACTCGCACGATGCTCGTGGGATGAGCGGCGTCCGCCAGCACGCGGGAGACCTGCGAGCGCGGAAAAGAGCCTGTAGGCGTCCAGAGTGCGACCTCGAGTGCCTTGGTACGGCGCGATGCACGAATGCCCACGCGTTCGAGTCCCAAGTCATGGCTGCCGCTTAGATAGTTGAGTGCGCCGACGACCGATTTGAGCGCCTTCGGGAAGCGCTTATCGAACAGCGGGCACGCATCGACGGTCACGATTTTGCTGGGGTCGACACCGTGCATGCCAAGGCGCACGCGACCGTTGACGACGGTCGGTTCGAGCTCGATTTTATTGCGGTAGCCCCAGTCGTCCTTGGTGTGGCAGATGGGCTGCACCAACTCATCGACCTGCTCAGGAGCGAACTTGCCGATGCGCTCGAGCGTGGAGCGCAGGTTTTGCTCCTTGGCGGCGAGCTGTGCCGTGCGTGAGAGATTGCCCCACGAACAACCGCCGCAGATGCCAACGAAGGGGCAGGGGGGCTGAATGCGATCGGGGCTCGGCTCCAGAATCTCGGTCGTGCGGGCGCGCATGAACGACTTGCCGTCCTGTACGACCTCGGCCTCGACGGTGTCGCCTGCCACGGCGCCCTGCACAAAGACGGCCTTGCCGTTGTCGGCGTGCGCCAGCCCGTCGGCGCCGTAGGTCATCGATTCTATAGTGAGCTTCATATCCCTGCCTGTCATTCGTGTTGTTGCTCGCACCATGGTAGCAGGGAAAAGCGCCCCGCATCCGAGGCTTTCCTCAAATGCGGGGCGCTTCTACAAACTGCTTCTACAAACGACTATTTCGTCTTGCCGGTAATGAGCGTCTTAAGACCCAGGCCGATCAGGCCCAGGCCCATGCGCACACGACCGGGGCGATGGCGCTCGATGGCCTTGGTCTTGCCGGCGGGCTTATCGCGACGGGCGCTCGTCTCGGGTGCGGGCTTAGCTGCCTGCGGCTCGGGCTGAGGTGCAGGTGCGGGCTCGGGCTCAATGACGGTCGCCTGGACCTTCTGAACCTCGGGTGTGGCCGGCTGCGGCTTAGGAGCAGGGGCGGGCTTTGCCTCAATGACGGGCTCGGGCGCGGCCTCGGCGTTGCGGTAGGCACGCTCCAGCAGGGCTTCCTGCGAGTTGAAGGGTTTCTCACCCTCTGCGCGCTCCACGGGGACCCAGGTGCCGTCGCTCGTGAGGCTGCGGGCCTTCACGTTGTCGCGCAGCTGCATGCTCATGTACTCGTGCACCAGGGCGCGGCAGGTGGGGTCGAGCACGGGGAAGGCGATCTCCACGCGGTGCTCGGTGTTGCGTGTCATCATGTCGGCCGAGCTCAGATAGATCATGTCCGAGTCCACGCCAAAGGCGTAAACGCGCGCATGCTCCAAAAAGCGTCCGACGATAGAACGGACATGCACGTTCTCGGTCTTGCCAGGAACGCCCGGCTTGAGGCACGAGATGCCGCGGATGATCATGTCCACGCGGACTCCTGCGCACGATGCCTCGGCGATCTTGTCGATGACCTCGCGGTCGGTGAGCGAGTTGAGTTTAAAGAACACGCGGGCGGGCTCGCCGGCGAGGGCGCGCTGGATCTCGCGGTCAAGCCCGCGCATGATGAGCGGTTTCAGTCCGACGGGCGCCACACCCAGGAAGCGGTAATCGCCGCGCAGGTTGCCCAGCGACAGGTTGCGGAAGAACAGGTTGGCGTCCTCGCCGATGCCGGGGTGAGCGGTCATGAGCATAAAGTCGCTGTAGAGTTTGGCCGTCTTCTCGTTAAAGTTGCCGGTGCCCAGCAGCGTCAGGCGCGTTAGCGCCATGCCCTCGCGATAGGTGAGCTGGCAGATCTTGGAGTGGCACTTAAAGCCCTCGGAGCCGTAGATGACGGTGCAGCCGGCCTCTTCCAGGCGCTCGGCCCACTCGATGTTGTTCTGCTCGTCAAAGCGCGCGCGGAGCTCCATGAGCACCGTGACCTCTTTGCCGTTCTCGGCGGCATCGATCAGCGACTCGCACAGGCGGCTCTGCTTGGCCACGCGGTAGAGCGTGATGCGCAGTGAGATGCACTCGGGGTCGTAGGCGGCCTCGTGCACCAGGTCCAAGAACGGATTCATGGCCTCATAGGGATAAAAGAGCAGCTTGTCGTGCTGAAGTACCTGCTCGCGGATGGAGCGGGTCATATCGATAGTGGGGTTGGGCTGCGGCTTAAACGGCGTAAAGAGCAGCTCGTTGCGCAGGTGCTCGGGAATCTTGCCCTCAATGCCAAAGACGTAGCCTAGGTCGAGCGGGATATCGCAGGTAAAGACAGAGCGGCGCGAAAGCTCGAGCGCCTTGCGGATGGTCTTGAGCGTCGCCTTCTCGAGCGACCCCGAGACCGCGAGCACCACCGGCTGCAGGCGCAAGCGTTTCTTGAGGATGCGCTTCATGTGCTGACGGTAATCCTCTTCCTCCTCGACGCCCTCGCCGTCCGGGTCGATGTCGGCGTTGCGGGTGACGCGGATGAGCGCGCGGTCGAGCGGCTTATAGGAGCCAAAGCAGCTGTCCAGGCAGGCGAGGATGACGTCCTCGAGCAAGATGTAGGAGTAGGTGCCGGTGGGCGAGGGGATCTCGACCACGCGGTTCATCGAGGCGGGGATCTCGATAAGGCCCAGCAGGCTCTCCTCGTCGGTGACGCCGTCCAGGCCGCAGGCCAGGTAGAGTGCACCGTTGCGCAGGTTGGGGAAGGGATGGCGCGGGTCAATGACCAACGGCGAGATGACCGGCGACACGTAGGCCTGGAAGTAGCGGGTTACAAAGGTGCGCTCCTCGGGCGTAAGCGAATCGATGCGGGCACGGTGAACGCCCAGGGCGTCGAGCTTGCCCTCGATGCTCTTAAAGATGGACTCCCATCGGGTAAGGAGCCCGGGCATTTCGGTCATGACAGCATCGACCTGTTCGGAGGCGGTCATATTGCTCTTGTTGTCGACAGGCTGTTTTTTGAGCTCTGCCAGATCGGACAGGCCGCCCACGCGCACCATGAGAAACTCGTCGAGGTTGGACTCGAAAATCGACACGAACTTTAGACGCTCGAACAGCGGAACGGTCTCGTCGAAGGCTTCGTCAAGCACACGGTTGTCAAAGCGCAGCCAGCTGAGCTCTCGGTTCTGCGTGTACGAGAAGTCGCGCGGCGGTTTGCGCAGCTTTGCGGCGGCTTGCTTTTTTTCGATTTTGCTCGGCATATGCATCTGTCCGTTCAGTCCCCGCAGGGGACGGTTGCCTAACACTATTCACTATTGTCTCAATTTAGTCGACCTATGGCACGGACGTATCGCGTGAACGGTATCTTTACCTACTTCTTACGCTGACAAGCCATAGAGCTGACGCCCGTCACGTTGTGAAAAAACGGTCTATATCCTCACTCAACTGGTGAGTATGTGTGAATAAGAATGATAGGTAGCTGAATATCATCGAATACAGACAGAAACACGAACAAGCGTCATTTATATACATAAAACCGTTTTAGATATGCAATTCCTAATCGAAAGATTGGAGTTGTAATTGCGAATGATTTTTGAGAAAAAAGAGCGTCTACCTTAGAAAAGTTACTTTAGAACGCCGAAGTACATCATGGGGGAATCACATGCGATATACCGTTCATCGCACTTTGTTGACCGTTCGGGGGCGAGGTGGAATTGCGGGTGATTTTTGGATATAACTAGAGCTGTCAGCAAGCAGCGTCCCATATGGAGGGGCGCTGATACATTCGGCCAGTAAGGCCCGAAAGAAAGGTAGGAGGCCATGACGAAAGGTCTGCACGTGCCTTCCGAGATCGGCAAGCTCAGGAAGGTCTGCCTGCACCGTCCCGGCGACGAG
>JAGZNZ010000004.1:0-157026 GCA_018363345.1 Collinsella sp.
GGGATACGGAATCCCCGAGGGCATTGGTCTGCTTCGCGCAGTCGCTGATTCCCTTCTCGATTCGGTTCAGCTCCGCGGCGGTGACGGGAGTGTTACCGGAGACCTTGTCCTTCCAAGTCTTCATTGCGAACACGATTTTTTCGAATGCCATGATGTTGTCCTTTCGTTAGATGCCGAAGGCGGTCCAAGCGCCCTTTTCATCTGGGAATGTGCTGTCGGATGGGAATGTCGTCGAGTCTGGCCACAAAGCCGTACCGGGCAGGCCCGCGTCCCAGCGGTTGAATGCCGCGATCTTCTTGGTGCTCTCGTTGGTCTTGAGCCACAGCATCCCGTCCACGCGCTTGTCGCGGTCGGGCTCCGCGGCCTGCATGTAGTAGGGCTTGGTCGCGGATGCCGCGGCGTTGGCCTGCTTGGCGGCTGCGGTGGCTGCGCTTGCCGCCCTGTTCGCGGCGTCGGCGTTTGCGTCTGCCGAAGCGGCAGAGGAATCGGCCTTACTCGCTGAAGCGTTGGTGCGGTTAATGACCTGATTGAGGTTCGCGATCGTGTTGTAAAGCTCCTTGACCGCATCGCCGCTGGTCGTGCCGGATTCGAGCGATACGAGATTTCGGTCGACCGAAGCATGGAAGACACGTGTGCAGACCACATCGGAGCCCTGCCAGAACTGTACGCACAGATGCGCTGAATCGGTCTTGAGCACGCTGCCGGGTGCCGCGCACTCCCAGGCGGCGGTCTCATAATCGCTGACCGGGGTCATCGTCTTGTAGCCGCTGTTGCCGCACCCATCGGCGTACGCCAGCTTTGCCGTGATGCCGGCGGCAGACGTAATCGCTTTGCCGTTGTCTGTCAGCTTGACCAGAATTGTGCGACCGTTTGAATCGCCGCCTGAGAGCATCACTGGCGGGATGTAATCATTTGCCGTGTCCACATCGATGGTGATGCGGCGGAAGTTGTCTAGAGCCATCTTGACCCCCTTAGTTACTTGCTGCGGTCAATAATCGGACAGCTGTCCCCCACCGGATTAGCCTTGGTCTCGCTCGAACATCCAGTCGAGCTGGAGCAGCTGAGCGCCACTGATGGCGTCGATTGCTTTCTCCTCGGGCAGGGTCAGAATCTCGACCTCGCACTCGATGTCGGCAAGCTCCTGGTATTTCGCGGCGAACTCGGCGAACTTCTCCGATTTGGGGTCGACCACATAATCGTTGATGTTGCCGTCATCGTCGTACTGCGCCTCACCGTACTCCATGATCAGCTTGTTGCGCTGGGTTAAGAAGGGCTCAGCCACGCTGTGTAAAGCGCGGTAGTTTCGCGCCGCCGTGTAGCCCACGATGCCGACGTTATCCAGCACGCCGTTGTCGAGATTTCGGCACATTGCCGCGATCTTCTCGTTAGTTAGCTTCAACGGTATCGTCCTCCAGGCTCGCAGTGCTTACTCCCAAGGCTTTCAAAAGCAGATTCACCTTGGAATCGATGCGCTTGACATCACGTGCCAAAGTCGTGCTGGTCCCCTGGACTTCAACGGGCTCACCAGCCCCTGCCGTGGGAACACCTGATTCCATTACGTACTTCATATCTTCCATTGCGATCCCTTCTCTTCTCTACGAATAGTTGTTCTCAGGCCATGCAAAGTGTGTAAGCAAACCGCCCTCGAACTTCATGCTGCATCCGTTCGAGAACGTGAAGCTTCCGTCTTTGTTGGCGTTGGTGACAACGGTAAATCGAAGCGTATTGGTACATCCGTTGCCGATGTTTTTGATCGACCAGTTGTGCATGTCCAAATCGCAACCGGCGTTGAGTGCGTATGCTGTGAACCCGATGTTTGGCTTATTCGCATACGTCAACTTCATTGCGTAATACGGATCGTTTGCGTTCTTCATCGCTGCCCAAGACATGTAGCCGCCGGACTCTTTCAGATTGAAGTTAAGTCCGTATACGCTTGGGTGCTCGACGAGATGGTTGCTGCCGATAAAGCCAATGTCTTTGCTGTCATAGATAAAATGGGGTCCGTCATCCTGAAGCGACAACCTGTTGTTGGAGATGTCGTACTTGTCGATGGTGAATCCACCGATAGTGCCGCGAGTGGTCTTAAAGTAGCCGGTCTTGAGGTTCCAGCTGTTCGTGTTGGTCACGTCTGCAATGATGCCTGCGGCAAGGTAGCTGGCGTTCATGTACAGCTTGTTGTCCTGCATGTAGATGCCCTGCTCGGTACCGTTGTTGGTCAGACGGTTAAAGATCTTGAGCTGGGTCAAATCATCGTCGTAGTTGTCGAGCAGACCCTGCGCCATAGACTTGGCGTCCTGCTGCTCAATTGCATGCTGCGCCTGACGTGCTGCGGCGGTATATGTGTTGACGTTACCTGAGTGCGTGCTGTAGCTAGACTTATAGGTAGCCATGGCGCTGTCCAGCGCCTCTTTCGTGGTGCATTTGAGCACGTCCGAGATGGCGGTGTTGAGCGAGCCGTATGAGCCGCCTTTACCGAAAGCAGAATCGTACGAAGGGCTTAGGACATTGGCGAGGAAATATTGATTCAACGACTTGTTGGACTTCAGGCTGTTGAACTGCGTTGTCAGCTCGTTCTTCTCCTTGTCAATGGTCTGCTGGATCTTCTTGACAGCGGCCTTCTCGGCTTCGGTGACCACGCCGTCTGTGGCGAGGTCGTTGACCGTGGTGTCGAGGTCGTTGAGAGATTGGTTGAGGTCGTAGGCACTCTGGTTGGCTTTGTTCAGCGCAGCCACGAGGACAGGCGTTGAATGATTGACCGAGCCGTCGCCGTAGGTGATGCGGTCCATCTCCCAGATGAAGTAGCCGTTAGACCATTGCGGTATGTCTTCCGACCACCCCAGCTCGGGGTTCTGCGCGTTAATCGGCGGTACGCTTTCAGACTGATTTTTCGCGTAGAGCTTCACCCGCGAGACGATAGCGCTCCCGGCCATCTGGTTTGATCCATTTATGGCCTTGGCGAGGCACGGCGCGGTGTAGGTGACCGAACCGTCCGTCCACGTGACCTTGCTGCGCGTCCAGATGTACTTGCCCTTACTCCATGCGGGCTGAGCCTCCGACCAGCTGCCGCCGGACTGCGCGGTGGCACTCGTGGAGAGGTAGTACTGCTCGACGATGCCGCGCACGCCAGTGCCGGTGGAGCCCTTGTCGCCCTTGGCGCCGTCGATGCCGTCCCTACCGCTGATACACACGGGCTCGCTGTACTCGATGTCGCCCGACTGCATCGTCGTCTTGGTGCGCGTCCAGATGTACTTGCTGGAAACCCACTGCGGCGCCGTCGTCTGCCATCCGTCCACGGGCTCCTTGTCGCGCGATGTGCCCTGGGCGTACTCCACATCAACGGAGGCGATGACGGCATCGGCGACAGCGATGTCCTTGCCGTCGAGCTTGGCGCCGGGGCCTAGACGGACCTCGCTGGCATCGAGATTCCAGTAGTTCTTGCCGCTTTTGTCTTGGATGGTGCCGGCCTTGATCAGGTTGGCGCTGATGGTGCCGGAGACGATCGCATCCGCCACCAAACCATGACCGTTGCCGAGCGTGCGGAAGTTCCACGTGCCATCCGAATTCTTGCCGTCGGCGATGCGGAAGTAGCCTCCGCCGATCTGGATGCACATGGTCGGATTGGCATCCTCAGGCTTGTCGTAGACGTACAGGCCCTTGCCGGGCTTGATGTAGGTGTAACCGCCGGTCTCGTTCATCACCTTGTTCAGGCCGTCGATAAGCCCATTGAGGTATGCGCTGCCGAGCGTGGCGGCGCTGTCCCAACTGCCGGCACTGCTCGTCAGACGGTCGATTGTCTGCTGCACGCGATCGGAGCGCTTGACGATGCCCTCGATGACGTTGCCGACCTTCACGGTGGAAGGCGAGCCGTCACCTAGCAGGTCTTCCACGATTTCCAGCACGCGACCGCTCAGGCGCAGCGGCTTGGGGAATGTCGTATCGACCATCTGGAGGTTGTCCCCGAGGTCGCAGGCGTTGGCATCGAACCCCGCGCGACCGAGGGCCTCGACAGTGCCCTCGTAGCTCACGATGGGCTTCGAGCGCTCGGCTAACGCTGCCCTGCCCTCGGCGAGAAGCGTCGCCTTGTCCTCGCAGTCGCCGTCCTCGAAGATGCCCTCGGTGTGCATGAGCGACCCATCGGGACCGGGCACGCCCCAGACCTCGAGCAGCGAATCATCCTGGATGTACTCTTTGCCGCCGTTGATGTCGGCGAAGGTGATCTTACGCGAGTATCCACCCGTCTCGTTGCCATCATCGTCGGTGGTCTGCACGCCCTTGCCGTAGCAGTACAGGCGCGTCACCACGTCATCGGCGGACAGCACTCGGTCGATGCCGGACAGCCCGCTGCCGTAATCAAGGCGCAGCGCGGTGTTGGCGCGGCCTAGGCGCTTGACAAGGCAGACCGAGCGCTTGGCGATGGAGTTGCCGTCTGTGGACAACTCGATTACCGGCTCGACCTCCATCTTGTAGGCCTCGGCAATATCTTGGACAGAAGCCAGCGAGGACTGGTGGTAGACGCTGTATGCGCCGCTGCCCTCGTCGCACTGGCCTACCGACCATCTGGTGCCTTCCAGTGCCTTTGCAAGGGCCTGCTCGGGCGTGTCTTTGGAGCCACGGCGTAACGTCGGCATGAAGTGCCGCGATAGCTCCTGCATGGAGCCGTAGCAGTTGACGGTGCAGATAGGTATGCTCTTCGCCCTCGACTCGCGCGAGGACATGACGATCCATTCGCACGTGCGCCCCATGGAATCACAGAACACGATACGGTCGTACTTGTTGACACCGTTGTCTATCAGGATGAGCACAACCTTGTCCACACCGCACTGGTCGACATTCCGCGTGCGCGTGGCCTGCATCGGCGTGAGCTCGCCGAGATACGCGCCGAAGCGGTTGAAATGGATGAATCTCTTTGACATCTGACCGTCTCCTAGGGGATGAGCCAGAGCGGCTCAAAGGATGTCGTGATACTGCTTGCACCGACCACTGTGATGGTCGAGTCCCCTACTGGCAGGTCGAAGAAATCCGATATGAGTGTCGGGCATGTCAAGACGTCATTGATGTACACGCCGCGCGCTTTGGTCGGCGCAGTCTCAATCACGGCAGTCGCGCCTGCAGAGAAACTCTTCTCGGCATCGACCTCGATGAACACGCCGTCCGCGCGGGAGATCTTCAGCTTCTTCTCGGCCTTAAGCTTGGCGGTGAATGTCGGGAACACCCGGCAATTGCCACTCACGGTCAGTTTCGTACCGCTCACCGTCGTTTTCCTGCCGTACAGCATAGGCATGGCGCTCATCGTCAGGTCGATTTCGTAGTAGGCGAACACGCCGCCCTGCCAGACCTCGCTGGGGCTGGATGATTCGAGCCTGCCAACGAAATCGCCGGGGAGTGCGCGCCACGTAATGCGAGCGTCGCGACCAACGATGGAGCCGAGTGTGACCTTGGACTCGACCGCCTCCTGCCATGTGCCGACCGTGCGCAGATGGAGCGTCACCGCGCGCCTGCCGGCATAGGCCAGACCGCTCCCATCGGTGAGCGACAGGTCGCGCGAGCCATGGGCTCCGGTGACGGTCGCGTAGGACGTGTCGAAAGAGATGGCATCGACCTCTGGCGCGGAGGACAGGTACCAGCCAAGATCACCAAGTCTCGTACCGTTCACTGTGACCGTGCCGTCATCGACGAACATCTTGCTGCGCGAGTAGATACCTAGCCTAGAATCTGCCATTTAGACCTCCATTGCGTCGCGCTTGCCGAGTTCAGAGTCGATAGAAGGCGCGAGCAGCATGGCGAGCGTCTTGAGGTCGACATCGAGCTTGAGCGCACCGATCTTGCTGAGTGCCGTGACGATTGCGTAGACAATGTCCTCGACAGACAGCCCACCAGAGCCACCAGCTGCCCCCCGAGCGCCGTTTGCGCCAGATGCGAGCGACATACCAGCAGCCACGTCGACAGCCGCGGATGCGCCGCTCACGCGGTCCACGAGGGCATCGGTCATCCTGTCGGCATCGGAGAGCAGCGCAGGGGTGTTACGTTTGATGCTGACGCCGATACCGGACGGGATGAACTTGCCGACCTTGTCGCGGAAGACGCGCGACGGCGAGTGGATGCCGAGTGCGCTCATCGCCTCGTCGACCAAGCCCGAGAGCGCGTTCCTGATGTTGTTGTACAGGCCGCCGATGGCACCCGAGATGCCGTTCCAGAGACCGGCGATGATCTGGCTGCCGGCATTCCAGAGCCATGTGCCGGCACCCGATACCGCAGCCATCGCGGCGTTGTAGATTCCGCTCAGGATGCCGCCGAGCGCACCGACAGCACCGCTGGCGATCTGCTGGCAGCTCTGCCAGACCTGGGACCAATTCCCCGAAATCAGCCCGGCAACCAAATTGACGACGCCCTGCACAATCTGTGCAATCGAGCTAATCACCTGGTTGACGGACGCGACGATTCCGGAGATGAACGGAGCCATCGCCGCAAAGGCAGGCTCAAGCGTGCCAACCAAAAACTGAACAACTTGCTCGATTACGTAGCCCGCGACGGACATGAATTGGTTGAGCGCACTGCCGACCGCCTCAAGCGCATCGCCGATGAGGTCCAGGACGGTCTCAAAGGTTGAGCCGAGCTGATCGAGCCACGGGCTGCACTTGGTCAGCAGGTCGGATATGCCCTGAATGACCGCTGTGATGATGGGCAGCAGCAGCGACTCGATTCCAGCGACCAGCTGTCCGACAAACGACAGGACGCTGCCGGCCAAAATGATCAGGCCGTCAAGCAGGCTGGTCAGCGGCGGCAGGATTACCGTCAGGATGTTGGTCAGCGGCTCGATGAGCTGGGAGATGCAGTCGAGCAAAGGCTGCAGGATTTCAGCTGCCACGGGGGCGAGCTGGGCGATCACGGTACCGAGCGTCTCGAAGATTTGGCCCATGCACTCGACAAGCACCGGGAATATCTCGGATGCCGCCTGAGTGCACTTGTCGAAGATGTCCTGCAGCACGGGGACGAGCGTTGATGCTGCGCCCATGAGCGCGGAGCCGACCGTCTCGGCGACCTGCGCGAGAGTCTGCTGCAGCTTGGGGCTGATCATCACCAAGCCGGTGAGGAGCGACAGCACGATACCGACGGGACCTCCGAGCAGCTTAAGCGCGTTGCCGAGAAGCGCGGAATCCCCCACGAGGCCCTTTAGGGCCGGGCCGACCATGGGGATGTTGACGAGAAGCTCGCCGATGGTGCCGAGAAGCCCGGTGCCTCCCATGGCGGCGACTAGGGAGCCGACCAATGGGATTGTCGCCATGATGCCGCTGGAAAAGCCCGAAAAGCTGTCACCGTTGAGCACGGACGTGATCTTCTCGAAGGCATCGACGACCATCGGTGCGATGGTGTTGGAGACCAGGTCTCCCCACTGCTCGAAAACTGGTGTCAGCTTGGTCGTGACGGCGTCCACAAGCGGAATAGCGGCATTAAAGATGTCGCGCAGGCCGTTCAGGACGGGAGTCATCGCCTTCTCGCCGAGACGGCTCAAAGCTGCCTTGACGTTAGCCATCGCGCCCTTGAAGGTGCCGCCAGCGGACTGCGCCGCGCCGCCGAGGTTCTCCTGCATGGCGGCAGCGAAGTTCTCGAAGTCAACCTTGCCGGAGGACACCATCTTCTGGGCTTCCTCGGCGGTGATGCCGTAGTGCTTGGCTAGGAATTGCAGGATGGGGATGCCCGAGTCGAGGATCTGGTTGACCTGCTCGCCCTGTAGCTTATTTGAAGCAGCCACCTTGGAGAAGATGGAGCCCATCTCCGTGAAGTCTCGACCTGAGATTTGCGCGGAATCGCCGACCGTCTTGAGGACGCTCGTGAGCTGGTCGCCCTGCTTGACGCCGGACGCAACGAGCTGGGACGCCGTGGTCGCCGCGTCTCCAAGGCCGTAGGCGGTTCCCTTGACCGAAGCCAGGGCGTTATTCATGATCTCGTCGATGCTGCCGGCATCGTGGCCGAGGCCCTTCAGCTTCGCACGCGCGTCCTCGATGCTGAGGGCGCGGTTGAATCCGCCCGTGACAGCCATCTTGCCGAGCGCCACAGTGACACCCGCGCCCACGCCCACGACAGCGGTGGAAATGTTCTTGAATGCGCTGGCTGCGGAAGAGCAGATACTGCCGATTGCGGACATGCCGGCGGAGACGGCGCTTTTCGCGCCCTCGATACCGGTCTTGGCGACATCTGGCAGTTTATCGAATGCGGATTTGGCGGCTGTCTCGATATTGGAGAACCACGTATGCGCAGTCGAGCAGACGCTTTTAATCGGCTGCGGAAGCCTGGACGCGATATTGCCGACAACCGTCTGTACCTTGGCCCCGGCACGCGACAGGCCGTCCGAGATGGCGTTTCCAATCTCGGCTGCGGCGATCTGCATCCTGTTCTTGGCGCTGCTGGCGAAGTCGGCGATTGATGCCTTCACCTTGGCGAGACCGGCTGTCGCCTTCGCCGCAATCGGCCCCCACATGTCGATGCCGGATGCGGCGCGGACGATGGAACCCAAAGCGCCTGCCATGCCGGTAGCGGAGCTCTTGCCCGCATCCAGCGACTTAGCACCGGCAAGGAAATTCTTGGCGGCGCGGGCGAAGGCGTTGGACGATTGGTTCGTATATTGCGCCAAATCCTGCTGCGCCTTGGCGGCGAACTCGTTGGCGACGTTCAGCTTCTCGGTCGCGTCCTTCACGGCGGCGGCGCTCTGCTCGGACTTTCGGCGTGCGGATGCCAGGCGCTCCTCTGCGGCGACCGCCTGCGTGGAGCCCTCGCCGTACTTGGCGATTGCGTCCTGCAGCCTCATCTCGGCCACACGGACACGCCCGGCATCGTCTGCCTGCTTCATGCGAGCCTTGCTCAGCTCGTTGGTCGCGGCTTTGACATCATCGGTGAAGACCTTGAGGGCATCGTCGGCTAAGCCCTTGGAGGATGCGGCGAAGGATTCCTTCAGCTGCTTTCCGAGCTGCCGACCGCTGATGCCGCCTGCGTTCCTGAATGCGCTTTTAAATGAATTGCTGGCTTCGTCGCCGGTCGACTTTACCTCTTTGTTGACCTTTGAGCGGAAGCCCGTCATCACGGGGAAAATCGAAATATGTGCGGAACCGACCTCAGATGACATGCGCGATCTCCCCCGATCTCGTTACTCGTAAAGCGAAGCGAACAGCGGCGCCATGTTCTCTGCCGCCTTCTGCGCTTCATCGCCAGAGGCCTTGAAGGAGGCAGCTCGGAACTGCTCCTCTTCGGTCGGGATGGGAGATGGGAACTTGTTCTGCGTCAGCGCCGCCACGATGAACATGTCGGCGAAGCTGGTCGGATATTTAAGCCCGGCCACGTGCGCCCCAGTCGAAGTCGAGGGATCTCCGGAGAGCGCCCCGAACAGCGCGATCGCGTCCGCATAGCGGAGCCTGCTTCCGAGGTCGGCCTGCAGGCTCCATCCCCTTGCCGCGAAATCTGCCCTCGCGGCGTCCTCGTGCTCCTTCAGCTCGGCGATGAAGCCGGCTATTCCCCCAGGGTCGCTCCCTGGGCCTTAGCCAACTTCTCGCCGAAGACCTCGAGGATCTTGACCATCGTCTGGATCGGCTCGGCCTTGAAGCGCTCGACGGCATCGGTGCCGCCCTTGCCGCCCTCGATGAGCGTGCAAAGGTGCTCGAAGGCATCGTCATCGGTGCCGCTCTGGATTGCGGACACCTCGGCGTAGCTCGGGCACATGGGCAGGCGGTAGACGTTGCCGGCGGACGTGCGGACGAACAGCGTGCTGTCGCCGATCACATACGCGACCTTGTTCGCATCGTCGATGCGCTCGAACTCGGCCTGCTCCTTCTCCTCTGTCCAGTTCTCGAAGTCCTCGATGGTCGGCTCGAACTCTTTCTCTTCAGCCATCTCGACTTTCCCTTCTCTCGAATGGCCTCTTACGACATGGACATTGTTCGGCCGGGGTCCCCCGATAAAAAAAGGGCACCGCGCCGAAGCGCGATGCCCAACAAGAGAAGGGAAAGCTGTGTTTCGCTTAGGAATTCTTGCCAGTTGTGGCAGAAGAGGCGGTCGCCGCGACATCAGCCGGAGTGCAATGAGCCTCGATGTAGGCCTTGCCCTCGTAAAGGTCATCGCGCACCCACTCGACAGTGACGGCGCGACCGAGGACGGAGCCGCGCTCGGCCTGACCCGGCTCGTTGGCGGTCACCTTGATGACGCCGGCGCGGCGGTCGACGTTGCCGTTCTTGTAGGTGATCTCCTCGTACGCCATCCACTTGGTGTCGGGCGTGTAGGTGTCGACCGCGATAACGCCGTCGGCATCGGGCTTCTCGCCGAAACAGAGCTCTCGAGAGAGGTCGGTGTCCTCGGCGATGGTGAAGGCTGTGTAGATGGCAGTCTCGCCGTTGAGGGTGTAGCCCCCCTGCCAAAACTCGATGGGGTCGCCCTTCTCGGTGGAATCCTGCGGTGCACCGTCGCCGGCGATAAGACCGAGGCAGGAGGTACCGCGGGCGTACACCTCGGGCAGCTTCGGCGTGGCGTTCTTCTTGCTGATCATGGTGCGGGTGATGACGTTATCCTCGGCGTACGGGACGATGCAGATCGCACCGGTTACGGGCACACCTACGTTTGCGAGGTCGTTACCCTGCTTGTCTTTAGCCATTGCAGGCTCCTTTCCAGGGCAAAGCCCTAACCTTAATCCTCAATTGCACCGACGACCGAGTACTCGACCGTCATGTAGCACTTGCTCGAATCGTGCTGGTCCGTCACGCGGTACGGCCCGTTGCAACCGTCATCGATGACCGCTGCGATGGGAGACCCCTTCTCGTAGGCGATGGTCGGCGATGTGAGCGCGGCGAAGGCGCGTCTGGCAAGCTCTCCGGCCTTGAGTGTGCTCTGCCGGTTCCCCGCATAGATGGAGATGCCGACCGAGCGGTCGAAGGTGGTGAGACCGGTCTTCTGGCCTCCATCGTCGCGCACCACGCAATAGGGCGTGCCACCGTCGAAGTCTGACGGCTCGCGATTGTCGACCTCTATTTCCGTGCCGAGGACGGCGCGTAGATACCCGCAGAGGAACATCTCGAGATCGGGGGGAACAACCATCTGCATCTACTTCACCGCTTTCAGGGCTCGGGCGAGATACCCGCCCTCGTACTCAAGGAGAATCGTCTTCCAGTCGTGGCCGACCACGCGGTACGAGTTACGGTGCGCCGACTTATGGACCTCGATTCGGAAGCCATCGCGGTACGCGCCGGTATCGACGGGCGCCGTCGCGCGGACGTTGGCGAGCGCCTGCTGCGCCTTCGACAGGCACATGTTCTCGACGCCTGCGCTGTGGAGGATGTCATCGAAGAACTTGTCGTTGAACTTGACCTTAGTCTGGCCTGCTGCAGGCATCAGCCCTCCACCTCCTGAAGGCCGACCTCGAGGGTCGGCTGCCAACCTGTGAACGGATTGGCATCGACGGACGGGACGACGTCCACCGTGTAGACGTGCGAGCCGTCCTTGATTCGGTCACCGCGCCTGATGTCGACGGTTGGGTCAGCCACGGTCAGCGTGACGGCTGTTACCGCCTGCTCGCGTGCGCCATCCGGCGTCATGACCGAGGACGCCGTGGCGATGAAGCCGTTGAACATAAGCTCATCGACCTCGCCGTCCCAGTCGGACACGGT
Organism: Collinsella sp.; assembly: GCA_018363345.1. GTDB lineage: Bacteria > Actinomycetota > Coriobacteriia > Coriobacteriales > Coriobacteriaceae > Collinsella. The sequence continues at coordinate 11,643 of JAGZNZ010000004.1, forward strand.
GCGTGCGGGGTTGTACGGGTCTTCCACAAGGGATGCGCGGAGACGCTTGAGCGGTCGACCGAAATCGCCGAAATCAGAACCGATCACGGGAGCCTCGCAATCCTGTACCTGTCCAGAATCTCGCGCTCGTCCTGCATGAGCTGGATGGAGGTCGCGCCGGACCCGCTGAATGCGTAGCTCACAGACGCGCCGTTGACGCTCTGGGAGCGCACGGTGCCCGCGGGGGCGCTTGCCGCTCGGCGGGATACCTGCAGTGCGACCGCGATGAGGTCTGGCACGTCATCTGGGTTAAACCCCGCAACGACGGTGTACTCGATGCCGTTCAGGCACGGCTCGACGGGCAACGCAAGCTCGATGAGACCGCCTGCATTCCACTGGGCACCGTCCAGAAGGTCGGTGCCGTCGGTCAGCGCGAGCTTCGTGACCTCGGTCACGTTGAGCGCGGGGATGCGGATGATCTTGCCGCCAGTCGAACCGACTTTGCCGCTCAGTTGCATGGACGGCGCGACGTGCCACCCGCAGTAGCCGCGGATGGCGCTCACGGCGGCGGCGTTGAACATGGGGGCATCGAGCCCGCTGTAGTCGGTGTGGTCGCCGAGGAAAGATTCGGTCATGATGCCCCCTTCCAATCAGTCAGCCGAGGCTATTTCGCAGTCTTGGCGGTCTTGGCGGTCTTGGCGGTCTCGGTATCGGCAACGGGCTCGTCGGACTGAACCTCGATGCCGGAATCGTCGGACTGCGCGACGACCTTGGTCTCGTCCGTGGACACCTTGACGAAGGCGTACGGGTACTTGACCTGCAGCGTGCAGCGCTCCTTCAGGCGAAAGGCGGTGATGCCGGAGCCGAAGTTCTCCTTGTGGGAGTCGCTGGTCTTCAGCGTGCGTGCGCCGCGGGAGAGGACCTTGCCGGTCTTGAAGGCGCCGACCACGCAGTTGCCTTTCGCCTGGGTCGGGGTGACCACGGTCGGCAGGCCCCACGGGGTCTGCTGGATGACGAGGGTGCCGGTGCCGTTGTAGGGCGGCAGGAAGAAGCCGCCTCCGTAGTACTGGCCGTTCTTGTCGCGCTTCAGGCGCAGGGTCTTGTAGTCCTCGGGGTTGATGACAAGGCCGTCAGCCGTGCGGTTGACGTTCTTCTTGATCATCGTGACTGCCGTGAAGATACGGTCTTCGAGCGGCTCGGTGCTGGTGTTGTCGATGACGGAGTCGGTCGGGATTCGAGCGACAAGACCCTTGATGTTGTCGCTTGTGCCGTCGCCGTTCCAGATCTTGTCCTCCTTGACCAAGTCGAACTCATAGTCGTTGTGGTCGTTGATCTCGGACACCACGTAAGGCAGGTCGTCGATCATGTCGTCGGTGATCTCCCACAGGTCCGTGATGGTGTGGAGGGAATCATTCTCCCAGGTGGGGTCGGGGAAGTGGGTGTGTGCGGCGGCTGTGCCCTCGGCGGTCTCGCCGGGCTTGCCCTCGAGCTTGCCGTAGACCGGGTACTTCAGCACCTGACCGCCCATGGTGCCGGTGCCGAACAGGTTGACGATGAGCAGATCCTGACGCGGAGCGAACACGGGGGTGTCGAGCTCGGTGAGGTACGGGGCGTTATCGCCGGTGGGGCCACCAGTAACATTCACGTCGGTAGAGGCCTTGACGTTGAACTCGGAGGTCTCGAAGTTGATGGTCTTCGCCTGGGTGACGTCGAGTCCCTTGGCCTTCAGCTCGTTGGCGAAATGCTCGCCGATGCTCTTGGCGGTCACGGCGTTCTCCTCCTTCTTCTGCTCGAGGTTCTTGCCCTCGGCGGCGTTGTCGAGGATCTCGGCACCGTCCTTGAGCAGGGCGGCACGCTCCTCGAGCTTCTTTGCCTCGGAGACGTGCTGCTTCAGCTGCTCGAACTCCTCATCGGTGAGGTTCTCTTCGCCCTTGGCGAGGATGTCCTGTGCCGCCTTCTTCTCGGCGGCGATACGCTCCTTAATGCGCATGTTTGTCCTCCTAATCGGTGACTGCTCCGCCGAGGTATTCGGCGATATCTGCTATCTCAGACTTGCGCTCGGCAAGTGCATGAGCCTTCTCGTCGGTCTCCTCGGACTCATCCTCATCGGAATCATCATCGGAGCCGACATTCTTGAGCACATACTGCAGGCAATTGACGGCCTGCTGGATGAGGGACTCGTTGTCCTTGGAGATGGCGCGACCGCTCTTGACGTCGGTGACCTCGGCCTGCTGGTTGCAGGCGATGGGCACCACGGAGACCTCGAAGAGCTTGATCTTCTCGATTCGGCGGTGCGACCACTGGTCGCCCTCGTCCTTGACCCAGGCGGTCTTCTGGGCGAGGAAGCCGACCGACATCTGGTGCACGAGGCCGCGCTTGAGCAGGTCGTAAGCCTTCTTGCCCTCATTCGTGTCGAGGTCGAACTTGAACTTGACGTTCAGGCCCTTATCGTCCTCGCAGGCGGAAAGGGACTCGCCGATGCAGTTGAGCGGGGAATCGTAGTTGTGGCCCCAGTAGAGCGGGATTCCCGCGCCGCCGTCTGGGTAGTCGGCGGAAAGCGTCTCGGCGTATGCGCCCTTGGTGATCTCGTCGTCGATAAGGTCGCGCTCCCAAGTGGAGGCGTAGCCCTCGAACACGCCCTCCTCCTCGGGGACGGCCTTGACCTCGAAATTGAGGAAATCGAGCTTGCTCATCTAGTTACCTCCCGTTCGGGCTCGCGCCCGTCTGGGCGTTTTGGGTAGTACCGCCGTCCTGCGGGGACGGCTGACCGCCTTGGGTGACGTTGAGCGGGACGATTACCTCGTCGCCGTCATCCTTGGCGGGAAGGTTGAGCTTGCGTCGGCCCTCGTTCAGGGACATGAAAGGTCGACCGGTCGCCGTGCTCAACGCCTTGTATTGTTCGCTGGGGGTACCCCGCAGCTGCGCGTCCATGTTCGCGAGGATGAAGACGTCCTCCTCGCCGACCGCCTTGGGGATGACCTGATTCAGCTGCTGCTCGAGCTGAACGACATACGGGGACAGCTCGACGTTCCACAGTTGGTCCTTATAGGCTTCCACGCTTGACTTGTTGCCGGTGCGGATGCCGACGTTCTCCGGCGAGATGTGGTATGCGTTGCACACGGCGATGCCGATACGGTCGCGTGCATCGAGGTCGGCCATGTCGACGGGCTTGAAAGCGTCGACCGTGACGATCTCCATGCCGTCCTCGAGAAGGGGCCAGCCGCCGTCCTTGCCGCCGCCCTTGCGGTAGGCGCGCATGCCCTGGATGAAGTCGTTCCGCGCATTCTCGCTCGCCCACGGCATGCCGGCGGGTCGCTTGACGTAGGCGGGGATGCGACCGCCGTTCTGGGCGATGAAGCGGCGGTAGCTCGCCAGCTCACGCGCCTCGGTGAGCAGCGGCCCCAAAGCGCCGGACATGGGTTTGGGGTTGCCGACCGCGCCGGGGTAGCCGAGCGACAGCAGGACGTTCTTGTTCGGCAGCTCGTAGTTGACCTGACCCTTGGGCAGGGAGATCTGGACTCCCGTCGGCTCCGCGAGCGCGTTGTATTGCACGGAATAAGTACCATACGGGATGCGGCGCAGGCGGTAGTCGTAGTCCTTGTCCATCGTGAGCAGCATCAGCCACTGGTCGTTGAGCATCATGTCGACCACCAGCGAGTGGATGAGGCGGTAACGGGTCTCGTTCGCAACGTAGCTGGGGTCCGCGATGAGCTTGCCGATTTCCGAATTGGGTGCCTCCTCGCGGTCGCCGTTGGGCTTCACACGGTAGGCGTGGAACGGGAGCGCCGCGATCTTGCTCGCCACGAAATCGACCACCATGCGCACGCTGTACTCGGCGGCCCACAGGTCGCGGCGGTCGTAATCGCCGAATGCGATGTCCTCGAGCAAGCCGGGGGGAATCATCGGCGCGTACGGAACAGCGTGCTGCGCGGTGGTCTCGGACTGCCCGGCGGCGTTCTCGGCAGTCTCGGATTTGCCCGTGAAGCCATCGAAAGCCGCCCTGATGCGGTCGGAAAAACGCATGTGTCAGCTCCTAGATAATCGTCAGCGGATAGGGCGAAGGCTTGGCCTTGGGCTCCGGTCGCTCGCAGTTGCGCAGCGCCCAGAGCGCCTCGCTCGCGGCGACAACCGCCGAGATCTGACCCTGCGATGCCCTGCGCGTCCAGACATCGACCTCGCCGAGCTTTCGAGTGACAGCGCACTTGAGCTGCTGCGTGAGAACCGGCTGGTCGGTGTGGCGGATGGTCCCGTCGAGCACCGCATCCTTGAAGCTGCCTGCTACGGAGCCGAGCTTGCTGCCCTCGATGGCATGGACCGTCCATCCTTCTTCCTCGAGTGTGTCGCGGAAGTCCCCCGCAGGGCATCCCTTCGACTGCAGGGCGACCTCGTCGATACCCCATGCCTCCTGCACGGACTTGAGGTATTTCGACACCCACAGGTTGCCGTCGCGCCGCGCGATGACCTCGACGTGATCCATGCCGTCACCGCGTGCGCCGGCTACCGCGATGTAGGTTGTCTTGCGGTCCTCGCTGGTGTCGATAGCGAGCACCACACGCTCGTCCTCGGGGATTCGGCTGTCGTTGTCGGTGAGCGACTCCCACGTCTCGACATCCACGTAGGGGTCCACGTCGGCCGTGACCCACTGGCAGAGGACCTCGGTGCGGAAGGACGCCTCGGTCATGCCATCGATGTCGGACTTGAGCAACTTGAGCGTCATGCCGCCGTAACCGCACGAGGGGTTCGCCTGCAAAAGGTCCTCGTCGCTATCGAGCTCGCAGCCGTCACGGCCCGACCACTCGAAGATGCCGATGGCGTTGTCGTGCTTGTCGGCCCACTCGAACGGGTCCATGCCGCGTTTCTCGACAAGCTTCTCCCAGCTGGCGACCACCTTGAGCGCGGCCTTGCGCTGGGCGGCGAGAACGACCGACTTCGCATCGCCGGCGTTGGAGATTCCCCAGAGCTGACCGCTCCAGAAGGATTTAGTGGTCTGCGATGTGGCGTTCCAGGCGACCCAGTTCTCCTGCTCGCGCAGCTCGTCCATGAGGACGCGGGCGGCGGGCTTGCCGCGGGCGTTCTTGGCGGCGCGGATCTCGTAGTGCGCCAGCGATGCCGCCTGGATGTACTCCTTGCCGTTGGTGTCCGAGACCTTGTTGGTCGCCTCCTGCAGGTCGGCTATCGCGACTTCGGATTCGGCCTCGCTCGGCGGCTCGGGGTTGCACCAAAGGCGAACCTGCGACCAGGGCTCTCGCGCGATGTCGAGGTTCTGGGCGGTGCCGACGATCTTGAACTTCACGGGAGGCACGCGCTTGGGATGGCGCTGCGAGTCGACGAACAGCCACCAGCTGGAAAGCACGCTGGCGAGCATCGTCTTGCCGTTCTGTCGCGCCACGAGGACGATGACCTTCTTGAAGCGGTAGCTGCCGTCCTCGTTCAGCTCGAGTGCGTGGATGAGCAGCCACTTCTGCCACGGTCGCAGCTCCACGTGGAGCACCTCGCGGGCGTAGTCGATAACCTCGAAGCCAAGCGAGGTCTCCGGTGTGAGCTCGCGCAGCGGCTTGGTCCAGATTCGCGGCTCGGTGTAACCTTTCTCGTCTACCTTGACGTAGAGGGTGTCCATCAGCCGTTCACGACCTTGAAGCCGGAGGTGAATGCCGCCAGCGAGCTCGACTTCTTCTTCTGCGGCTCGGCCTTGATGGACTTGTCGCAGCTCGGGTTGAGCTTAAGCGCGTCCAGGACTTTCAGGTACTGGCTCACGGTGGTCGTGTCGGGCTTGTCGGCGGCGTTTATCCAGTCGTGTTGCTCAAGCTTATCGAGCTTCTGCGCCAAAGACCGCCCCAGACGGACTGTAGCAACGAATTTCGGGGCGATATTGCCGTACTGGTCTCTCAGCCAGTCGGCGTGCAAAACGGCATCTTCAAACGTCTCTGAGAAGCCCTTAAGTTCATCCAACTTCATCCAAAATCACCTCGTCCGCCGGCTTTTCGGGGCATCTTCCCCGAACATCAATCAAAAACACCCCTCTACCTGCGGGTTTTCCAAATCGAAAATGCGGGGAGAGAGGAAGAAGGCCACGCGGATGGTAGTCCGCCAAACCCGCAGGTAGATCGCTTACCGCCCCTCCCCGTCAGTCCGCAGTCCACTTGCGGCTCAGCACTCCCAGGCTCACGGGCGGCTCGCCGTTGCCTCGCCTCGAGTTGCACGCGAAGTGTGCCGGCTCGAAGTTCGCCGGGTCTTCCTGCAGGTCAGGTCGCTTGCTCACGGGCACGCGGTGGTCAAGCGTCAGCGAGTCGGCGGTCGTGCCGGGGTCGGCCGAGTAGTCGATGGGCTGACCGCAGAGCCAGCACACCGGGCGCTCTGCCTGGCACCTGGCGAAGAACTCCGCCTTGAGCCTGTGGAACCTACGCGTCTGCACGCGGCCCGCGCTGTTTCCTCCCATTGCCTGTGTCCCTTCTCTCTCATCACTTCGTGCCTATGGTCGGTGCGCCGTCCCCCAAATCGAAGCCGATGCACTCGACGCGGACGTAGATTCCCTGCGGGTCCGACCATCCCTTGGTCAGGTCGTGCGAGCAGATGAGCGAGTCGTCCCCGATCACCCCGCATCTGGTCAGGCAGTCCTCGAGCGTCTTCAGCAGGTTGCTGGTGTCCGGCTTCGTGAGGTGCGGCTCGCCCTGCCGGTGGCTGCCGGTGACGTGGAAGCACCACGTCACGTGCAGCCTCAGTGCACCGCCCAAGGGCTCATCGGGCACGCCGGCGGCGATGACCCTCGCGATGATCCTGTCCTCGGCCTCCTTCAGCTCGTCGGACTTGCGGATGCTCGGCTTGCCCTTGCGCATGAACGGCTCGAGGTCGTTGTGCGTGACGGTGGGCACGGCCATGGCGAGAAACGCCGACCACTCCCCCGCCATCAGCAGAGCCCCCTGATCTGTGCGAGCACCGCGAGGCAGCCCCACAGGATGAGCAACAGCCCCAGCACGCACAGCGCCAGCGCGACCAGATAGCCGACGAATGTCCATGGGTCGAATTTCATAACGAACCCCTCTCGTTTGATTCAGTTGTCGAAAATTTTGAAAAGCGGCGAAACGCGGAATTCCCGTTTACACCGCGGGGGTTGGGTGTGGACCGTAGGCCACAGCGCACGAGTGCGGGCGCGGCTTTAGCCCGCACGCACGTGTCCACACTTAACCCTTGGGGTGTAGGGTGTGAAACTCTACTACGTAGTAGTAGTGTCACACCCCCCCTTTTTCACACCCGTGTGAAACTGAAAAATTACAGTGTCACACCCGTGGGTTAATAATTTTAAAAGCTACTCGGAAAGGTCGATTTCTCCGTCGAATTCAAGCGCCTGGTTATCTTTGTCATAGATCAGGTCTGAGCCGTCTTTGACTCTGAAGGGGCTCCATTTTGAAGCATTGCCGGTCCAAGATTTAAGCTGCGTCTTGCTTACCGTCTCCCCTTTGAATTCTCCGATACGATCGAGAACGGTCGCCCTTGTCGGCTCGACTCCATCTTCAACGCATTTCTCGATTGCCTCACGGATCAGTTCGACCTTGACCTGTTGCGCGCTCTTGTCGTTTTTGGCTTTGGCTTTTCTTCCATTCGAGCGGCTGGCCCTCGGGTCGTATTCGCCCTCGCATTTGAGGTCAGCCAAGGCACCTGTTTCATCCGGTAAATGAACGGGATACTCGAACCACAGGTTCTTGGGCTTGAAGCTGCGGAACTCGCGCAGCGTTCCCTCGATGCGCCACGCAGCCCATCCGCGCGACGATTCCCGCAAGTCCTCGTGGATGGATTCGAGCTCGCGGCGCAACTCGATGGGCGCGCCGTTTGCCGGCTCGTTCGCCCACTTCTGGAGGTCATCGGCGGAGTCGATGCCGACGAACTTCTCATCCGAGCGCCATTCCGGCAAAAACCTGTCGAAAGCAGCCCAGATCGCATGCTGCCTGCGCCAGTCGTAGTGTGCCTTGGTGCACTCATCGGTCAATTCCAACGCCGTCATGTCGAGCAGCGCGTCAGGGTCTCGCGCGAAAACGCCCGAGCCCGAAGCGCGGTCCATGGAGCGTTTCTGTCCCTGCAGGCCCTTGGAATGGTGGTGGCAGTAGATGACGGCGCATCCGACCTGCTGGGCGACCTTGTCGAACTGGTTGCAGAACGCCGCCATCTGGTCGGCGCTGTTCTCGTCTCCCGTGATCACCTTGTAGATCGGGTCGATTACAACCGCGATGGGGCGCGTCTTGAGCGCCCGGCGGATGAGCGAGGGTGCCAGCCTGTCCATGGGCACGGAGCGCCCTCGCAGGTTCCAGATGTCGATGTTCTTTATGTTATCCGGCGCATAGCCGAGCGCCTTGTACACGTCTTTAAAACGATGGAGGCAGCTCGCGGAATCAAGCTCGAGGTTGACGTATAGCACCCTTCCCTGCGCACACTCCCATCCGAACCACGGCTTTCCCTCGGCGAGCGACACGCACAGCTCGATGAGCGCGAACGACTTGCCCGCCTTGGAAGGTCCAGCCAAAAGCATCTTGTGGCCCTGGCGAAGCACGCCGTCAATCAGTGGAGGTGCCAGCTCGGGCATGTTCTCCCATTCGGATGCCAGATTCTCGGGGTCGGGCAGGTCGTCGGTGGTCTCCTGCATCCAGTCCCACCACTCCGACCATGATGCCTTTCCGCACGGCCCGCTCACGAGGCGCTGCCGCTCGCCCGAGCGCATGGCACCGGGCATCCTCGACAGGCGGCTCGGGTTCTTGTTCTGGGTGTCGGGGTCGAGTCCGTTCTTGCAGCACACGTCGTACAGGCGCATGACGCGGTCGCGGTACTCGTTGTAATCGCGGGCGTCGACCTTCACCACGGCGTGCAGGCTCTTCTTGCCTGAGTCGACGATTGCGGCGCACGGCAGCTGAAGCTCCTGCATGAGCGCCAGCTGCTTCTCCTTGGGCAGCGTGTCGGATTCGACCAGAGCATATTTGAACTCGGAGACGTTGGCGTTTCCCACGCCCCTGCCGTCCAGCGGGTTGATTCGGATCCATGCGCCGGCGCGGTCGTCGTAGGCACCCAAAGCCTGCTCGATTGAGCCGTACTTCTTCAGCTCGCGCATCAGCTCGCCGGCGGTGCGCGAGTAGCATCCCTTGGATTTTGGGAGCCACTTGCCCTCGCGGTCCCAGCTCTCGCAGACGTAGCCGACCACGTCATCCTCGTCGAACAGCTGGCCGAGGTACTCGACCAGCTCCTCGGGACCGGTCTTGTCGGTCTCGGGCAGCTCGACCGGCTCGACCCGCGACGGGTCGATGAGTGCGGTCGAGATCTCGCCGTCCCACGACAGCGCCTCGCCCATTCCCTGGGAAACACGCGGCGGGACCCATCCGCGCTCGGTCGCCATCTTCGCGAGCGTGCCCGACTTGACCCTGGTCTGCCCCGAGCCGAATCCGCGCCACTTGCGCTCGCACTCGCCCTCGTGGTACCTCGCCGCGTCCCTGCGGCTCCACTCGTCCCACGCATCGAGCGGAAGCCCGCTCTCATGGAGCGCCATGCCGACGTCGAGCCATTCCTGGTAGTTCAATGTGGACGGGTCGATTGCCGAGAGCGCGTCCAGAAGGTCGCTGTGGTCTTCCATCAGCTCTTCTCCTTTCTGAATTTCCTCTTGCTGCACTTTGGGCAATACTTCCCCCGCGCGCTCAGCTTCTCGAACGTGGCGCCGCACCTCTGGCACACGGCGATGCCGTAGCTGCGCCTTGCCTTGCGCCCCGAATCCAGGCACTCGCGGCAGGTGCGCTGCGCCTTGTACTGCGGCCTGTAGGTCTTGCCGCAGCACGGGCACTTGCGCGGTCTCAGCTCGGCGGTCACGATCGCATCGTTCAGCTTCGCCATGGAGACGGCGGTGCGCAGCGACTCGGCATCGTGGTAGGGAATGTTATGCCTGTTGATGAAAAGCCGCTGCGCCTGCGTGACCATCACGAGGTTCTCGGGGTCGAAGTTGGTCATGTCGCGGTCGCCGAACATGACGCTCTCGCCCTTCTCGAGCTTGCGCCCGTTGGCCTGCTCCCAGATGAGCCGGTGCTTCGGCTTCCACCATCCGTGGGCGCGGTCGTCGGCATCCTCCTTGGGCACCTTGACCTCGATATATCCGTCCCTGCTCACGCGCTCCGTTCCGATGGGGCACTCGTTGTGGACTTCCTCGCCCTTCTTGAACTGGCACCTGCGGATGTTCGCCAGCTTCGCCTCGTCCTTGACGTAGTCGGTCAGCTTCTTGCCTTTGTTGGGCGGCACGGTGCCCGGTGCGAACCTGCCTCCGAACGTGCCCTGCTTCAGGCCCAGCGTCGATTCGCGGTCTTTGAGCTGGGTTACCCTCAACCTTATATCGAACCTTATCTCGAACTCGTCGATGATCTCGCCCTGGCTGTGACCGGGGACGAATTCCCGCAGGAACTCGTCATACTCCGGATGTTCCAGCCAGCGGACGGTGGTGCTCATCAGCTTCACGCCGTGCCTGGACGTATAGCTCTGTGCCGTCTCGCGCTTCGGTCGGTAGCCGAAAGCGCACTCGAACGAGGCGAGAAGATCGTCCCATGAGCGGAATCGCGGGGCCATGTCGAGAAGCCACCTGTGTTCCGCCTTCGTCATGACCCTGCTCATCGCTCTTACGACTTCAGCATCGCGGGTACGCTTGCGAGCTTCGCGCCGGCCATCTCGGAGCGTGCGCGGATGATGCCCACGGCGGTGTTCGCGTTCTCGATGGCGCGTGCCCCCACATCGGACACCGCCTTCGCGCGGTTGATCTCGCGCTCGATCGCCTCGTCATCGCCGTTGATGTCGAGCGACATCAGGTTGTCCAGCTCCTCGAAGAAGATGCCCTGGAGTGCGCTCAGGTCGGTCGAGCGCACGGTCTCATGTCCTGCCATCTGTCTTGTCCTTTCCCTTGGTTTGTAACTGTGGCGTGAGAGCATTTCCCACGCCTCGGCCAGTAACTTCGCGTTTTCTGCTTTGCGTTTCTCCTTCTGCTTAGACCGTCGAAGTTGCTGCAATTTGTTGCAGCGGTCTCGGTACTCCTTGTCCGTAGCTCGCCTCAAGCGATATCTGGCGTTATTGGCATCTCGATTGCGCTGACGCCGCTCTCTTTGCGTCTCAAGTACGCGATCATGGTGCTCGGCATCCCAGGAGCGCTTGTACTCGCGCCTGCGAAGACGTGCAGCCTCGCGTTCGCCAGACGTGTAGTACACGATCTGGTTGTACGAATAGGTCTTGCCGCACTTCTCGCACCTGTAGCCGATTTGGTCGAAGCAGCTGACGTTTGGGTCGAGTGGCCTTCCGTGCCATGTAACGACGCTGTGAGAATCGCATCGCGGGCAGACATCGCGCCTATATACGGTCTTCATCGGTCGACGTCTGTGCATGGCGTCTTATCCAACGCGCCCGAGAGCCACATTGCAAGAGCCGTGGATAGCACAACCATCACGGCGCGGTCAAACTCAACGTCCGTGACACACTTGGAATCGCGCCGCTTGGCATCGGCGTTAGCGCCGAATGGCTGAACGAGAGCCGTTCGGATCGTATCCAATGAATCAGCCATGGCACGCTTGTCCGATTCGCTAAAGCCGCCTTGCCACCCGGCGAATGAGAGCATAGCTTCTAGCGGGGCGCTGTGCCGGAAGTCGTGCATATCGGCTCCACCTCCTTGCGGAGCTTCTTCAGGCAGTCTATGGCCTTGTCGATATCGGAAAGCGTCTGGCCCTTGGATAGACACCGCCAGATGTATTTGAACGCACAGCACCACCACCAAATGATTAGGACGGAATGCTTGAACTTCTCCTCCCATCGCGTGGTGGCAGAGCGCATTGCGCGGGTGGCGGTGATAAAGCCGTCACCGAGATAATGCTTAGGGCAGTTCGTGTCGTAGGTCAAAACCTTGTGGTCGTTGTCCTCAAGCTCCACTCCCATTACTTGCATGGCGTCACCTCAATGGTGTACATCTTGCCAATGGTCGGAGCGTCTTTGGCTTTAAATGGCAATCGGATATCTTCACTGCCGAGGTCACTAAAGACAATAAATGTGGCTACGATTCCATCCGGGGCAAGGTCATAACCGCTTTTCATATATGAGACCTCAGTGCCCTTGCAATATGCGTCAAACTTCACTTCTCTCTGCCTCCTTCGGCTCCCAGAAATTGCACCTGTTCCACGGCTGGCACTCGTGCGGCAGGTTGTGCCAGCACGTCAGGTACTTGACATCGACCACGGTGCTTTTGACCGTGTGCGGGTTCTTGGCGAACCTGCACGTGGCGCAGCGCTTCCCCACCTGATCTGCCATCACATCGCCCCCGTGCTACCGTAGCCGTCCTCGCCGCGAGAGCTTTCCGGCAGGCTGTCGCAGGTCATGAACGCGGCGTTTACGAACGGAAGGAACACCAGCTGGGCGATTCGCTCAAGCGGATAGACCGTATAGGGCTCGTCGCTCAGGTTGACCAGCTTGCATCGGATTTCGCCGCGGTAGCCGGGGTCGATGATTCCCGGCGCGTTGGCGAGTGTGATGCCGTGGTTGCAGCTGAGCCCGGAGCGCGGAGCCTGGAGCGCAAACATGCCCTCCGGCATCGCCAGATGGACTCCCGTGCCGACCCAAACCGACTTCCAAGGCTCGATGGTGATTGGGCTGGGAATATTCGCCTTGAGGTCGCACCCGGCATCCTCCACGCCGTGGGCGTAGATTGGTTTCAGCTTGGGGCCGTCAAACTGGGCTTGGATTACTTGAATGTTGGATGAGAACCTCATTTAATCTTCCTCGCTCACGACGATGCCGCCTTGGATAATCACGCGCTTGCCCTGGGCATCGTCAAAGAAAATCTCCTGGTCGTTCGATTCGATGTCGAACTTGCCGTGCCAGCTCTTGATCTCCTTGCCCGTGTTGTCGTAGAGCGTGACGGTACGGTTGATTCCGCCGCTGAAATCGCTGCTCATGCTCTTGACCGAACGGCTGCACGATGAACATCCGGCTAGACCGCAGACAATCACGATAGCCAGGACGGATACGACGAGGGCCGCGACGAACGCGACCCTTCGCTTGGTGATATTCATTTTTTTGGGTTCCTTTCTATTGAGGGAAATGATTGTTCCGGCCTTTCCGGCTAGAGGTATCTCACCTTAATCCCGAGGTGCTCGCAGACGGTCTCGAATGCCTCCTGCGGTCCCATACCGAGAACGGTATCGACTTCGCTCCAGCTGGTCACGCAGCACTTCTTGCCGTTGTAGCGGAAGGCCATGCACTCGGAATCCAGCCTGAGAAGCCCCCAGTCTCGCTGCACCGTCCACTCGATGTAGTCGATGTAGTAGCCCATGTTGTGCTCATCCAGCAGATACCAGGTGGTATGCCTGCCGACATTGTTTGTCCAGACGCTCTTCTGCGTCAGCTTGTAGACGTCACTCATTTTTCGGCCGCACTCTCTTGCCGCATTGGGGGCACCAGTTCCACGTGCCGCTCACGTGGTAGTGTTCCTCGTCCTCGACCCTGCATCCGCAGACTGAGCACTCGAAGCCGTTGTCACATGCGCCGCATTCGCTTTCGTCGTAGACGTTATGGCAGACGCCACGGTCGATAAGCTCCGCGATCCGGCGTATCACGGTGCGCCAGTCCGTTGCCGGAGCCTTGGTGATCCTAGCGAGTGCCTTTTGCAGGCTCTCACCGCCAAGAGAGTCTGCCGCGGTATATCTCAAATCAGATACGATCTTGTTCAATTCCTCAGTTGTCATCGACTACCACCGCCCCACAATGCGGGCAACGCTCATACTTGCCGTATATATCTTCGCAAGTCCTGCCGCATTCGCTGCATTCGTAGATTCTTACTTTGGCATTTCCGTGAGTCTCAACGTCGGTCAAGACAAGGTGACACGTCGGGCGGTCGATTAGGTCGGCAAGATGCAGCAGGTCTTTGTAGTGCGGAGCCCCGCGAACCCCGCAGGACACAACATAGAGCACGGCGAGCTTAGAGTAATTGGAATCATCGTTAAGATCATCCTTGGCTCTCTCGGCTGCGCTTCGTATATTCGCCGCCACCTCTCGGCGCTCTTCGTCGGTAATCATTCGTCCACCTTCTCAACGAGGTCGCGCGGGTCCATCCGCATCGCATCGGCGAGCGCGAACAGGTTTCCGATGCGCATGTCGCGCTGGCAGCGAATCAGCCCGCTGAGGACGGTCGGCGTGATACCGGCCATCTGCGACAGCTGCTTCTGCGTGAGGTCATGGTCGGCTAGGTAGCGCTTGATTGCCTTCTTGCTGACCTTGTATTTGGTCGATGCCTTGGTCATTTATCCTCACCATCCATCCATGCGTACTGCCTAAATAGGTCTTCAGACGCGTCGATGGTCACGCATTCAGCATTTACGGTCACAACATCGCCCGATTCGAGCAGCACGACTGCGACCGGATACGCGATTTGCCCGGCGGGAAACCCTCCGATTAGGGGGCGATGCGTCATGCGTCCACGCTTTTTGGTAGAAGCCGATAAGCAGCGCTTTCGTCTTTTCACCGGGCATTTCGGAGATGAAGCAGGGTGCCATGTTCATCAACTCACACCCCTCAGATTGCGGATGCGCTTCTTGACGTCCTTAAACACTTCCGAAATGCAGCCATTTGTATTGCCTGAGATGGGGCAGCTTCGACAGTCTTTGTTCTTGTTGCAATAACAACAAACCTCGTCTTTTTCGATGCACCCGTCTAAGTCCTCCTCCAGCTTCGACCAGCTGTCGGGCGGCTCTAGAAGCATCTCCGAGGCGTATCTGTCGTATCCGTTAACGAATATGACATCCCACTTATCGCAATCTCTCGAAAGCGTGTAGGCGAAGCGTGCCACTTCGCGCGGATTACCGTCCTGGTCGTACAGCACCTTGGAATCAAGCGGAATCTCGCGGCCCTCGGCATCTTTTTTGGTAACTCGATATTCGCCATTGCTATCACCTATCTAGCCCCAGCAGCACAAAGGATGAGTCGCGGTAGATGAGGATGCTGCCGCGAACCTTCACGGTCATTAGCTCCCCAAGGCTGCACATCCTGTAGACGGTCCTCAGGCTCACGTTGAATGCCTCGGCCCATTCGTTGGGAGTTGCATACTCGGGGAGCGTGGATAGGGTCACGCCCTTGTTGGCCTGTGCTGCGTTCTGCGGGGTTGTCTTCTTGGGCCTGTTTACCAAAACGTCCTTGCTGTCGAGATACAGCTTGTTGGTCTCGATGCACTCACTTCCGCTTCGCGCGAACCATCTTCTGGGTCTCACCTCGAAAAAGAGATCAGACACATGATACTGGTTGCCGTTCTCGCGGTACATCATGGTTGTGTCGAACGGGACGATCGCACCGCTCGCGTCCTTCGGCAATCCAATCGCCATCTTACTCACTCCTTTCACTCGGTACGTACGTCGCAGGGTTTACGCCGTTTGGGATTCGCCAGCCGCTCGCGCTGATCCGGGAAATCATCGAGCTTGCCGCATCCAGAGACCAAGTGCCGACATGCTTGAAGCCACGGCGTTCTAGCAGGCGGATCTGCTTGGGAGAGCTGAGCCCGCTGTCGCGGCGCTTCTTCACTCGGTCGAGCAGCTTCGATGCCTTGCCGGCGTTGGAGATCTCGGAAGCGTCGATGCCGTACTTCTCGAGCGCTGCCTTCTGCTTGTCTGTTGCCGGTGCCATCTCCCAGGCGAACTCGGGAACGTATCCGCTCAAATCTTCGGCGGCGATGGACATCTCGTACTGCAGCGGGTTGACCAGCTTCGCCTTCTTCTTGCGCTGCTCGGCGAGCTGGTTTGCAAGTGCCTCCTCGCGCTCGGCGACCACCTCGTCTGATGCCTTGCTCTCGACCTTCTGCAGGTCGACCGGGCATCCTGCCTGCTCGACCATGGCGGTCATCTTCTGCGCGACCTCGCGAGAGCCCGTAATGAGCGCTGCAGGCCGAACAAGCTCCAGTCGCTCGGTCATCCACAGGAAGTCGAGCAAAAGCAGGTCGGTCTTGCCAGTCTCGGGTGACAGGCGCGTTCCTCGGCCAACTATCTGCGCATAGAGTGCTCGGCTCTTGGTCGGTCGGAGGTTGACGATGCAATCGACGCTCGGGCAGTCCCACCCCTCGGTCAAGAGGAGCGAGTTGCAAAGAACGTCATATTTGCCGCCATCGAAGTCTTTCAGGATCTGTGCGCGGTCCTCGCTCTGCCCGTTGACCTCCACGGCGCGGAACCCGCATTCGTTGAGCAGGCGGCAGAACTTCTGGCTGGTCTTGATGAGCGGAAGGAACACGACCGTCTTGCGTTCCTCGAGCCCGGCGTTCTTCATCTCCTGGGCGATCTGCGGCAGGTAAGGGTCGAGCGCTGTGCCCAGCTCGTCTGCCGCCCAGTCGCCGGAGCGAACTGAAACATTGGAGATGTCGAGCTTGAGCGGTACGGTCTGTGCCTTGATCGGGCACAGGTAGCCGTCCTTGATGGCCTCGGGCATGTTGTACTCGAATGCCAGGGAATCGAACACCTTGCCGAGGTTCTGGCGGTCACCGCGATCTGCTGTGGCGGTCACGCCCAGTACCTTGGCGCCGGCAAAGTAGTCGAGCACCGCCTGATAGCTCGATGAGACGGCGTGATGGCACTCGTCGATGAGGATGTGCGTGAACCTGTCCCTGCCGAGCGCTCGAAGGCGCTTCTCGCGGCACAGGGTCTGGACGGATCCGACCGTCACGCGTTCGAATGTCCCCACGCTCGTGTCCTCGGCCTTCTCGACCGAGCAACGGAGTCCCGTGGATGATTGCAGCTTGTCGGCTGCCTGCTGGAGCAGCTCGCCGCGGTGGGCAAGAATAAGGACGCGACCGCCATCGCGGACCGCGTCCTCTGTGACACCAGCCATGACGATTGTCTTGCCGGTGCCCGTTGCCTGAACGAGGAGCGTTGCGCGGTCTCCCGCTTCCCAACGCTCCTCGATTGCGGCTATGGCCTGCTCCTGATAGGGACGCAGGTTGAATCTCATTCCTTAGAAGCCCCCGTTCTGCGCGGCCTGTGCCTGCTGGAAGGTCTGGTTGATCATGCCTTGCAATGCAGGTGAGACAGGCTCTGGGTTGGCGTTGCCGTAGACGTGCTGCTGGGGTGCCGCGGCCTGCGCCTCGGGCTTCATCCACTCGGAGATCTCGTTGTAGGTCTTGTCCTTGTACTCGTGGGTGCCGACCTTGATCTTGCAGCGGCGACCGACCGCGCCGACCCAATCCATTTTCAACTTCTGCTCCTTGGGGGCATCGACCGCTCGCATCCCGATCGAGACGAAGAACTGGGTGATCTTCCAAGCGCTCTTGGAATTCAGGAACAGGCGGTCGGAGAGCACGCGACCGTTGTCCAGGCGGACGTTCACCTTGGCGATGGGGCAGGCGCACATCTTGTCGCTGCCGTTGAACTGCTGGCGCTCGACGTTCTCGACCGTGGCCAAGTACTCACCGGGCTCCATAAGCTCGAACTCGTTCTCCACAGCATCGATTTCGCCGTCCCACCCAAAGGACTGACCCATATCGTTTGCCATTTCTTACTCCTTTCGACCGGCTGCCATGCCGGAATTGATGTACTCTCGCATGCTGTCCCAGGCCGACACCAAAAACTTCGCGAAGTCCTCGGGCAGGGTGTCGACCGGCGTGCCCTCGGGGAAGTAACCGCGCGTGGAGATGGCCTTGCTAACCGTCTCCGCGCTGATGCCGTCACGCCGCATCAGGTCGTAGAGCGGCTTGAGGTATGCCGGGCGCTCCGGCTCGAACGGGTCGGGAATATTTCGTGCCTGCTCGATCTGCTCCGGCGTGACCGTGGAGACGTTGACCGTCTCGACCTGCTGCGGCTGCTGTCGCGCGAATTGCGGGACGGGAATGAACGGTGCCAGCTGCTGGTACTCCATGGGAACCTCGTCCGGCAGGCCCCAGCGGTTCTTGGCGTCCCACGTGGCGGCGTGGGAGCAGTAGAGCATACGGTTCTTTCCGCCCTGGGCCTTGCCGACCTTGCCGTCCTTGCTGGTGGTGATGACGATGGTCTTGTAGTTGGCGAACAGCACTGCATCCGCCCATTCCATGAGCATCGCCGCGACGCTGGCCTTCTTTCCGTCGATGAGCTTCAGGCCCCAGCGGTCGTAGGCTCCCATCTCGTCGGGCTGCTCGAACTTGCTGATGATGGCGTGGGCGGTCACGACCACGTTGCAGCCGTGCTCGCACACCTCGCTCAGCAGGTTCAGTAGCTTTCCGAAGCGCTCGGTGACATAGGTGTAGCCCTTGCCGTAGCCGGCGTCCTCGATGCTCTTGTAGCCCATGGCGCTGCACACGTCATCGACTGCCAGCTTCTGCGCCCAGTCGGCGGTGTCCAAGACAAGCGTGCCTCCGCACTCCTCGGGGTAATCGCGAATCCACGTGACCTCATCGAGCAGCATCTGCCAGCTCGTGGGTGCGGGAAGGCGCGGGACGTCCAAGTAGTCGGACGAGCTCTCGGTGTCGATGAACAGGGGGCTTGGGAATTGAGCCGCCAGCAGCGTCTTGCCGACGCCCTCGGGGCCGTAGAGGACGACCTTTTGAGGGCGGGGACGCTGACCGCGGGTGATCTGGAACGTCATTAGAAGCTACCTCCGAACTGCATGGCGGGAATCTTGACCTCGGGGATCTTGACTTCGGGAATCTCGACCTTAATCTCAGGCATCTCGACATTCAGCTGTCCGGCGCCTTCGACCACACGCCCGTCCTCGATGATGAACGAGCAGGTGTCATCGGTCGCCACGCGGGTGCCGATGACCTGAAGCCCTTCGGATTCAGCCCAGGCACCGAACTCGGCGAGCGTCTGGGAGTCCATCTGCTCAAGCTTGTCGACCAAGACGAAACCGCACTCGGGCTTGAGCGAGCGAACGACGGCAGTCGCCACGCGCAGCTGCTCCGCACCGCTCATGTCCGACCAGACCGCGCCGTTGTACACCAGCTTGCCGTCCTCGACCGTCAGGCCGTCCAGCGGCATCTCGGCGGTCTCGAGCAGCTTCTTGCGCTGGTTCTCGACCGCATTGACCTCGCTGTTGCAGCTCTGGTAATCGTCGTTAAGGGATTCGGCATCCTTCAGCGCCTGCTTGCGGCGCTCGTTCGCCTCGACCTTCTGGTTGAGCGCATCGATGTTGGCGATGCTCTGCTCGATCTCATCGGTCTTCTCGTCCTCGAGGTCTGCCGCATCCTTGAGCGCGGTCTGGTAGTCCTCGGTGAGCTTCATCAGCTCTTCGGTCTTGCGCTTCAGCTCCTCGTTGAGCGACATGATCTGGCTGTTCAGGCTGTCGCACAGCATGTTCAGGTTGTCGCGCTGCTGCTTGATGATGCCGACCTTCTCGCGCTTGCGCTGGTTCTCGCCGTTCTTGGCAAGTATTGCCTGCTGCTGCTCGATAAGCTCCGCAGGCGACACGCGGTGGTCGGGGGCATCGGGGAAGAACGGCATCTCCTCTGCGATCTTGTCCTTGGCGCGCTTGCGCTGACCGATGTCCAGGCGCTCGGCCTTCAAGTCGCTCAGCTTCTTGTCCAGCTCGTCCAGCTCGCCGCCGATGCCGATGATTCGCAGAAGCTCCTGGGCCTTCTCGTTGTCGGTCATGACCATGAACTTCGGCAGGTCGATTGCGAGCTCCTCGATGAAGCTGTCGAGAAGCTTCTGGCCGGCCTTCTTGCCGGATGGGTCGGTCACCGTGAGCGATGCGTTCTTGCCCGAGCGCTCGACCACGAGGCCGTTGCTCAGCTCAACGTGCAGCTTCGCGGGCGTGGCGCTGCCCTCGCGGTTGGGCTTGGACGGCTGCTTGCGCTTGCCGCCGAGCGCCCACGAGATTGCATCGACCACGCTGGTCTTGCCCTGGCCGTTGCGACCTCCGATGACGGTCAGGCCGTTCTCGGTCGGACGGAGTGCCACGGCCCTGATTCGCTTGACGTTCTCGAGCTCAAGCGCCGAGATCTTCACGGGCTCGGGCTTCGCCTGAACCTGTTCCACAGTCTCTTCCATTGTTCTTTTCCTTCTCTCTCTGCAGGCGCTTTCTCGCATCGCGCCTGCGCTTCTTTTCCCTTTGGTACTCGGCCTCGGCCTTTTTCTCGTCCATGCCCTCGCGGATCGCCTCAGCCTGCCTTCGCCTCCAGCAGGCAGGACAGAGCCCCATTCGCCCGGCATGGGAGTTGGGACGCACGCCCCACTTCCCGCACGAGATGCAGCGGTGCATCCCCGATTCGGGGTATTTGCCTAGGTTGATTCCGAGCACCCTCTTGGCGTGCTTCTTGATGGCTTCGGGAGACCTCGGCCATCCACGGCCTGTCATCATCTCCGACAGCAGCAGATAGCCGTCCATCCTGTGCGTCCTGATGTATCTGTCCTCGTCAGAGCGCCAGAAATATGAGTTGTCCCTTTTGCGAGGGACAACTACCCCCGATTCCACATTTTCTCCATTGTTTTCGGTCGGTTCCGTCATTGCAGCGCTCCGATTACGTAGAGACGCTTGATCTCACGCATCGCAGCTTCCTTGCTCGCGGCCTTGCTGACGTTGACCAGTAGATGGCGCGAGCGGACGATTCCGGTCGCGCTGCCCCTCGTTGGGCCCTTCTCGACGAACTTGGTCGCGAACCAGCTGCCGTCTCGACCGCGCTCGGCGGTCCATCCAAAGAAGCCGACCATCGGCACCTCCTAGTAGTACATGCCGCTCGGAGCGGTGCCCTCGAGCCATCCCGCGAAGATGAGCCCCGCGATGAGGACGGTCGAGACGATGGCGTTGCGCAGCTTCGGGTTGAGCCGCATCCAGCGGTCCGACAGGAAATCGAAAACCTTAACGGCCATCGGAGCGTCCCTCCATCCACTTGTCGACATCGACCACTCTTATGAGCGCATTCCTGCTGCCGACCGTCTTGAACGGCAGTCGACCAGCCTTGTTCTCCGCATAAAGGGTGCTTGCCGAGACCCCCGTATACTTGGACGTCTCGGAGACCGTGTAGGCCATCTGCGGTTGCAGACCCGCCCTGACGGCGAACTTGAG
Organism: Collinsella sp.; assembly: GCA_018363345.1. Taxonomy (GTDB): domain Bacteria; phylum Actinomycetota; class Coriobacteriia; order Coriobacteriales; family Coriobacteriaceae; genus Collinsella. The sequence continues at coordinate 32,613 of JAGZNZ010000004.1, forward strand.
CGCCTGTGATCCGCAGTAGGGCTCGAGGTCTTCGAGCTGGTTGCGCAACTTCTCTGCCGCCGCATCCATCGTCTGCTGGAACTCGCTGAGCGGATTGACCCAGGCGCTTTTGGTATGATTCATGCGTCCACCTCCTTTGGTGGGTGTTTGCCTGTGGCTCCCTTTTCACTCCGCTGCTTTCCACTTCATTGGAGTGTTAATGGAGCCACTCTTCTTTTCTCAGCACCGTGTGGTGCGCATCCTGGCGGTAACGGACGGACAGAGAACGAATCGAGAACCTACGAAGTCTTGATTCGCGGATGCGCACCGCACGACGCTGAGACTTACTGCCAGGCATCGCACCTGTCCGTCTGGCTTTTCAACGGAGCCAGCTGCCGAGCCATTGCAGCCGTCACAGGCTCCCCCTGCTCACGGCAAATGGCGGATGCGGTTATCAAAGGTCGCTCCATTCATCCGCTACGCGCCCGTCTCGTCAGGCGGAACAGCTTGGCATGGGAGACTGCTGCGTTCCATGTCGCATAGGGTTGCCTTCCGAGCGACACAGGTACCGCCTTGCGATCGGCGTCAAGGAGAAGGCCAAAAAGCCCAGCGCCGATGGAGACGGGTACGGAGCGGATGAACAGAAGTGCGCTATCTACCAGCGCAAACGTTCGGCGGGGGAACATCGGAATATAGTTCCCGGCATGATTAAGAGGAATTCGACATATCAGCCGAAGCATTGCAGGCAGCAGGTAAATCCGTCTGCTGTTAATGCCTTGCACCGATTAAAAGCTGCGATTGTCAGAGCAGCCGGCCTGTTTCTTGCTTCGGTGGTCAGCGAAATCGTTGTGCAGACATTTGAGCCTGAAATCAAAGCGTTAGCCCTGATGTTGAGGGCGTTTATCGGCCTGTGACCAGAGTCGTGATGAAAATCTCTGCAGCCCTGTAGGCCGTGTAGAAAAGCCCGAAGCCGACAATCGGATGACGTTCGAACCAATCGGCAATCACAGTCCCTTCGCCTCGTTAAGCTCATGGGCGGCATCCAGCCACTCGTTCAGGCGCATGTCGGCGTGCATCCAGTCGGCTTCCATGAAAGCCTTGTAAGCATCGCGCTCGCGCTTCTCAAGCTCTTCAATCGACATTTCCTTCTCCTTCTTCTTTCTGGTTTTGAGGCGTGTGTGATTTAGTTAGCGCGTGACGTACGCTCGTCTGTTAGCCCAAGCAAGTAATCAACCGAGCAGTGAAACAGCTGGATGAGATTAAGCAGCTGAAAAGAAGAAATAGGACTGTTGCCTTTCTCCCACTCGCGAACGGTACGCTCCGACACTGGCGGGTTTAGAGCTGCACCAAGCTCGGCTTGATTAAGACCGATACGAACTCGTTCAGATTTGACTTGGTTCTTCATATGTCCTCCTTTCGGTTATTAGTAATTGCTTTTCAATTACTAAAGAGCATAATAACCGCTTTTCGGTGAGTTGCAAGCGATTTTCAAAGATTTCTTGCCGATTTTCGGTTACAATGGCCTTGCTTTTAAGTGAGGAGGCTCAGATGCCCAAGAAGGAAAAGAACCCTTTCATTGCCCAAAGGATCGCAATTGCGCGTGCTCGCGTGGACATGAAGCAGAAAGAAGCTGCAGACGCTCTTGGAATGTCAATCAATACCTATAGGAATTGGGAACAGGGAAATAATGAGCCGAACTCATTTGACCTTGTTAGACTTGCCAGGCTATTCAAGACGAGTACCGATTTCCTACTGAACAGCCCTTATTCATCTTTAGATGGCCTTGGACTGGATGAATCAGAGCAGCGTCTTATTTCGGCCTTCAGAGGATTAGATCCATCCAGGCAGGAAACAGTCATCAATTTTGTGAACGACCAGTCAAAACTCGTCTCTTTAGAACAATCGGTAAACGGAGATGACGCCTAGTGGAGCCTGGACGAGCATATCTAGCCAAAAGGCTGCGTGAGATCAGACGGTTGCGAAATGAGAACGTCGATGAAGTTGGAAAGGCTGTTTCCAAAAGCGGTAAGACGATCAGTGCATGGGAGGTCGGCAGAGGTCAGCCAGATGCCGATTCGCTCATAAAGCTGTGCAAGCATTTTGGAGTGCCGATCTCATACTTTTACGATGATGGTGATTTCGAGCTATCAGCTGAAGAAAAGAAGCTGGTTGAAAAATATCGTCTTCTTAAAGCACATGAACAAGAAGCCGCAATGCGTTATCTAGATTTCGTATACAAGACAAAGCCAGTGTTTGAAGAGCATGATTCAACACTTCAAGACAAGGAGGAATAAACATGGACAACGACACGCTGCTGTTCAGGGATAAGGGTGCCGGCGTCTTTAAGGAGGTCTGCATCTACCCGAACCGGATCACTACGCTCAAGAAGAACCGCTTCTTCGGCACGCATGAAGAGGTGGTTTACCTGAATGACGTCACCGGTGTGTATAGGGTTAAGGGCAAGCAGGTGATCCTGAACAACAGGCTGCGGACGGGCTACGGCTACAGGCTGAGCAGCCGCTCCCAGGCGCAGGAATTCGTGAGGGTCCTGAACTCGGTTATGTAGTTATAAACAGATTTTCTGTTTATAGAAGAAAGCGCCCCACCCATCCGCCAAGACATGTGGAGCGCTAAACAATCCCATCCGCATTGCTAGAGTCGGCTATGCCCGACAGGAGGGACTTTTTTAATTATGACACGTTCGTCATGGGGGACGAAGACCAAAATCGCCAAGAACAAATGGCGCATCAGGTGGTGCGAGTGGGACGGGCTCAACCGAGTGCGCCGCTCAAAGACGCTCTACCCCTGCACCTCGCGCGAAGCCGACGATGAGCTACGCCGCCTTTGGCAACTCCACCACCTGCCGCCCAACGAGCGCGTGATTCCGTGCCCGACATTCTCGCAATGCTGGTACGAGTGGTATCTGCCTGATCTGAACAGCCGAGTGGAGAAAGGAGAGCTAGCGGACAACACGCGCAAGGTGTACGTGACTCAATGGGGAGCGCACATAGAGAAGCGCTGGGAAAAGGTGATGCTCGACAAGGTAGACGTGAACGAATATCAGCTGTGGTTGAAGACGCTCAAGCCGTCAGTTGCCAAACTGTCCAACATCACAGTTGGAAATCTTGTGACATGCGCCAAACTCCATGGCGTAAAGGGAATTACTTTTAAGGACGTGACATACAAAATGCCTAGGAACGATAAGACCCCCAGCAACGAACTAGAAGTCTACACGCTCCCCGAACTTCACCAGCTTTTGAAGGACGTTGAAGGCAAGCGCTACGAATCGATTTGTATCCTCATGGGAATCGGATCATGCCGTGTCGGTGAAGCAACAGCTGCATGCGTGGACGATATTTCGTTTGAGCAATACAACGGCCACACCTACGCCGTTTACGACCTCCATCGGCAATTTGGTTTCAACGCCCAGGGATTCATGACGTTAAAGACCAAGGACAGCTATCGACCAATCGTCATCCCCGAGCCGTGGAGCCTGCGTCTGCGCGAGATCATCGCGGAGCGCCGAGCAGAGGGCGAGCTCTGTCTGGTAGACCGTGGCACCGGCTACCCCTACGATCGAAGCACGCTCAACCAGTTCTGGCGCAAGGACTTCAAAAATGGAGACATAACGGTGCGCTACCTTCCGATGAAGAACCTGCGCAACACATGGGCCACGGCGATGCTGTGGAAGTACAACGTCCCTGCCCAGATGGTCGATAAAATGATGGGCCACGCCGCCAAGAATATTCTCGGCAAAAACTACGACCGCCCCGACAAACAGATGTTCATCGAGGCGGTCGATAGAGCCTATTTCGGCAATTAGTTAGGTACCCGTAAGGACAAATTAGGACGCAAAACCTTTATGCAAGCGTTCTACCTGCGGGTTTATACCTATCCGCGACTACTGGATGTTGTCGCGGATGCCCAGAGCCTTGATGAGCTCACGGTACTCGACGATGTCGTTCTTCTTGATGTAGGAGAGAAGACGACGACGACGGCCGACGAGCATGAGCAGGCCACGACGGGTGTGGAAGTCCTTCTGGTGGGACTTCATGTGCTCGGTCAGCTCCTTGATGCGCTCGCTCAGGATGGCGACCTGAACCTTGGGGTTGCCGGTGTCGACCGGGGTGTTACCGAACTGTGCAGTCAGCTCCGCCTTGCGCTCTTTGGAAACAGTCATTGTTTCACCTTTCGTTTTACGTCGCCCGCGGGCGACTCGATTCGCCTCGGACTGGGAAGCCGCCGGTGGAGCGAGCAACCAAGGTCGAGGTACCAACAGGTCGGTATGTTACCACAAGCAGCCTGCGCCTGCGCATCATCACCGACCCAACATGAATTCCATCGCACGGAGACGTTGATCGGTGTGCGTCGCAGCCCACACGTGCGAAAGCCCGAGCAAAAACGCCGCAGTATGCGGGTCGATCTTTTGAGCCATAAGCTCGTCGAAGGTCATGCCCATAAGGGCGCGCAGCCAGGCGACCTCACCGGTCGACACCAGCTCGGCACCGGGCACGCTCGACGCGCACGACCCGCACATGAGACCGCCCGCCTGGGGCGAAAAATACGACAACATGGGGTCTCCGCACAGCACGCAGGCCGAAAAATCGGGTCGGTAGCCAACGTGGGACAGCAGCTTAAAGACATATGCCGCCACAAGTAGATCCATATGCGCCGCGTCGAGCCCGCTGCCCACCAAGGCAAGCGCTCGCTGCGTGATGGCAAAGGTAAACGGGTCCTCGGCGTCCTCGAACGAGCACACGCGCGCGACCTCGGCGATCGCGCTTGCGGCGCATGTCATCTCGTAATCGGGAGCAGCTCCGAGCGGCGCCTCCATAAGCTCGGCCTGGGAAACCACGTCGAGCGACCGTCCATGCGCAAGCAGCATATCGACGGTACAGAACATCTCGCAGCGCGCAGCCAGGCGTCCGCCGGGTTTGCGGGCGCCCTTTGCCACGGCGCGAACCTGCCGACCCCGCTCGTCAAGCATCGTCAGGATCAGGTCCGTCTCTTTGAGTTTCGTCTTATCGAGGACGAGCACCTTCGAGCGATATGTCCGGGATCCTGCCATGCGCGCCGCAGGTCCTTAGTCCTCGGCGTTGTAGCCAAAGCGGCGAATCTGGGCCTCGTCGTCGCGCCAGCCGGCCTTGACCTTCACGTCCAGCTCCAAAAAGACCTGCGTGCCAAAAATACGCTCAAGATCGCGACGGGCGTCGATGCCGATATGCTTGATCATCTCGCCGCCCTTGCCGATGATGATGCCCTTTTGGCCCTCGCGCTCGACGTAAATGGTGGCATGCACGCGCAGCACCTTCTTGGTCTGCTCGAGCGCATCGCAAATCACGCCCACGGAGTGCGGAATCTCATCACGGGTGCGGCGCAAGACCTTCTCGCGCACAAACTCGGCAACGAGCGTCTCATCGGAAGCGTCGGTACCCATGTCCTCGGGGAACCAACGCGGACCCTCGGGCAAAAAGTGCGCAACGGTCTCGATGAAGGCGTCGACGTTGAAGTTCTTGACCGACGAGGTCACGATCTCGTCGTCGTATTCCATGAGCTCATGGGCGGCCTTGAGCTGCTCCATGACCTGTGCGGGGTCGGCCTCATCGGCCTTGGTGAGCACCAGGACCTTCTTGCAGCGAGCATTCTTGACGCGCTCGGCAACCCAGGCGTCTCCCCTGCCGATAGGCTTGGTGGCATCGATCAAAAACGCGACGACATCGACATCGTTCAGCTCGAACAGCGCGCTCTTGTTGAGCTCGGATCCCAGACCGTCCTTGGGCTTGTGGATACCCGGGGTATCGACAAAAACCAGCTGGTAGCCGGGGCGATTGACCACGGCGCGCATGCGGCGGCGGGTCGTCTGTGCCACCGGCGAGGTGATGGCGACCTTTTTGCCATAGCAGGCGTTGAGCAGCGTGGACTTGCCGGCGTTGGGACGACCGACCAGGGCGACGAAGCCGCTGCGGAACCCGGGCTCAACGTCACCAAAGCCCATGGAGGCATCATCCTCGTCGCACAGGGCGTCGAGCTCCTCGTCGCTCATGCCCTCAAACGGATCGAAAACCTCGACGTCCTCGATGTCCTCGGTCGCTTCGGCATCCACCGCATCCAGGGACTCGTCGTCCAGAGTTTCATCGATAGGCTGCATATTGTCGGACATGGGAATCCCTTTCTAAATAAAGCCGAGCGCGTGGGCAAATACCAGCAAGCCCACAATCGCTGAGGTGATTGAAAGAACGTATACAGAAGCGGCGGCGATGTCCTTCGCACGCTTGGCCAGCGGATGGAGCTCCTGAGTCGCCAGGTCGACGATGGCCTCCATGGCGGTGTTACACAGCTCGCCATGAATCACCAAGCCACAACAGATGATAATCGTGGCCCACTCGGCAATGTCGAGCCCCACGATGCAGCCGGCAATGACGGTGCACACGCCTGCCACGAGCATGACCTTAATGTTGCGCTCGGTCTTGACAGCGGTGACGAAGCCCTCCATGGCGTATGAGAACGACTTTAAAAAGGACGGATGGTCCTTGTTCGATCCAGGAATCATAAACGGCTCCTAGTCGTGGGCATGATTGGTGATGGGGCCGACGTGAACGAGTTTGGGGTCCTCGCCGCGCTCGAGCGCCAGATCGCGCAGGATAGCGTCCTCGCGGGCCTCCATGACCTCGGCCTCGTCGTCCTCGATATGGTCATACCCCAGCAGGTGCAGCATGCCGTGTACGAGCATCAGGCGGCACTCGTCGGCAGGGCTATTGCCAAAGCCGGGGGCCTGACGGGCAATGACCTGCGGGGCCAAGATGATATCGCCGAGCTCGAGCGTCTCGTCAGCGGGAATATCCTCGTCAAAGGCCGAGTCGCATTCAAACGAGAGCACATCGGTGGTGCGGTCGATGCCACGCCACTCGTGGTTGAGCTCGTGCATCTCGTCCTCGTCGACATACGAAAGGGAAATCTCGACTTCACGTTCAACGCCCTCGGCGGCAAGCACAACCTCGCAGATGTGCTCCACCTCCTGCGCGTCGAGCAGCGTATCGAGCTCGGCATCGTTGCTGATCAATACACTCAACGGGACTCCTTTCGGTCGCGCGAGCGCTGCTCGCGCACGTCATCATAAGCATCATATGCCTCAACGATACGACCCACTAGGGCATGGCGCACCACGTCGGCGCGCTCCAGGTGTGCAAACGCCACATCGTCGACACGGCCCAAAATCTTCTCAACATCCGCCAAGCCACCACGACGACCCACCAGGTCGCGCTGGCTGAGGTCGCCGGTAATCACGAACTTGGAGTTGAATCCAAGGCGTGTCAGGAACATCTTCATCTGCTCGGGCGTAGTATTTTGCGCCTCGTCGAGCACCACGAAAGCATCGCTCAGCGTACGACCGCGCATATAGGCAAGCGGGGCGATCTCGATCACGCCGCGCTCCATAAGCTCATCGGTGCGCTCGCGATCCATCATGTCAAAAAGGGCGTCGTAGAGCGGACGCATGTACGGATCGATCTTTTCCTCGAGGGTGCCAGGCAAAAAGCCCAGGTTCTCCCCTGCTTCGACAACCGGACGCGTCAAGATCAAACGGCCCACCTCATGGCGCTTGAGCGCGGCAACAGCGAGCGCCATGGCCAGATAGGTCTTACCGGTACCGGCAGGACCCAAGCCAAAGGTGATGGTATGCGATCGAATGGCATCCACATAGCGCTTTTGCCCAAGCGTCTTGGGACGAATGACGCGACCGCGGTATGAAAGCAGCACGTCATCGCGAAGCGATGTGGCCTCATGCTCGCCGTCGCGCAAGACGGCCAGGCAACGCGAGACATCGTCGGCAGACAGGGTACGACCGGCCGCCGCCTCGCGAAAAGCGTGTTCAAAATAACGCGCCACGAGTTCGACCTCATCCGGGTCACCGCTCACGGCGATGCTATCGCCACGGGCGACCACGTGAGCGCGAACCAAGCTCTCGAGCGCACGAAGGACGCCGTCGCCGACGCCCAAAACGCGCGAGGGATCAATTCCCTCGGGAACGGTAAGTCTAATCTTCGAGGCTTCCATGGACCTCCCTGCGCGCATGGACCAAGCCGGAATCATCGACTCCGATGATAGCAACATCGAGCAGGCACGGGGCTGTAAGTCCACAGGTATCGTCAAGACGGGCATGATGGAACGAGCCGAGCGTCAGGTTGTCACCATACTCGAGCACGGCACGCTCGACGGTGCCCACGCGACGACGAGCATCGGCAATAGCGAGCTCCTGCGCCGCGGCTCGCATACGGCGGCTGCGCTCGGCCATAACCTCGGGCGGCACCTGGTCGGGCATGTCGGCAGCAAGGGTACCGGGACGCTTGCTGTAGCGGAACACGTGCATACGTGAGAAACCCACACGGCGGCACAGCGCCAGCGACTCCTCGAACTCCTCGTCCGTCTCACCAGGAAAACCGACGATGACGTCGCACGAAAGAGACGCCTGGGGCAAGTTGGCGCGAATCATACGCACCGTGTCCTCAAAGGACTCCGCACTATAGGGACGACCCATGCGATGCAAGGTTGCCGTACAGCCGGACTGCACGGGCAGGTGCAAAAACGGGGCAATACGCTGCGGATAGCGCGCCATAACCTTAAGCAGGCGCTCAGAGATATCCATGGGTTCGACCGAGGAAATGCGCACATGCGCAATAGTCGTGCGCTCCATGATGGCCTCGAGCAGCTCATCGATTTCGACATGCTCGTCGGTCGCGCTCTTGCCATCGTAGGCACCCAGGTTCACACCGGTCAGCACCACCTCGGGCACGCCGGCCTCCTGGGCCTCGCGAACTTGCTCAAGCACGGACTCGACGGGCACGGAACGCTCGGGGCCGCGGGCCTTCCACACGATGCAATAGGTGCAACGGTGGTTGCAGCCATCCTGGATCTTCACGCCCAGCCGCGAACGACCGAGCGCATCGACCACCTCGCCATCGCTGCAGGCGGGAGCGCTATCGGACTCAACGCCCAGCACCTCGCAGACACGTTCGGCGACATCGATCTTGGACGGCTCGGCGATCACGCGATCCGAAAGCTCCAACAGCTCCTCGGGATGCAAATTGACCACGCAACCGGTCACGAGCACATAGGGCTCATTTGGATGGGCCAGCGCATGACGGACGGCTTTACGGGTCTTGGCCTCGGCCTCGCCCGTCACAGCGCAGGTATTGATGACGATCAGGTCGGCATCCTGGGGCTCCACCATCGCAAAGCCCTGGCGCATAAGATCGGCAGTGATACGGTCGGACTCAACCCGGTTGACGCGGCAGCCAAGGTTGATGACGGAAATATGGGGTGCGAGCAAGCGGGCTCCTTAATCGAGGATATCGTCGAGGGCGCTCTTGATACGATCGGTTACCGACTTCTTGCCGGAAGCAACGTCATCGCCCATCTCGTCGGCAAAAGCGCGGAGCAGCTCGCGCTGCTTGTTGGAAAGGTTCGTGGGAACGACCACGCGCAGCTGCACGACCAAACGACCGCGTGAGCCGCCACCGCCGATGCGCGGCATGCCGAAGTTGTTGACGCTGACGGTGTCGCCATACTGCGTGCCGGCGGGGACGCACACCTTGACGACCTCGTCGGGCATAATGCCCTCGACCTCGATCTCGCAGCCGAGCGCGGCCTGCGCGATGGAGATATCGCTCACCAGGTACAGGTCGTCGCCATTGCGCTTAAAGCGCTCGTGATCGGCGACACGCACGTTGACGATCAGGTCGCCCGAGGGCTCACCACGAAGGCCAGCCTCGCCAAAGCCACTCACGCGCAACTGGCGACCGGTCGAGACGCCGGCGGGAATATCGATGTCGATCTTTTCGTGCGAAGGCGTGCGGCCCTGACCGTCGCATGTCTCGCAGGGATGGTCGATAACCGTGCCCTCGCCGTGGCAGTCGGGGCAAGGCGAAGAGGACTGGACCTGCCCCAAAAACGAGCGCTGGACCGTGGTGACATAGCCCGTGCCGCGGCAGCGGCTGCACTGTTTTTCGGTCGCACCGTCAGCCTTGCCCGTACCGTTGCAGTCCTCGCAGGGAGCAAGGCGGTCATAGCTGATCGTCTTTTTGCAGCCAAGCGCAGCTTCCTCGAGCGTCACCGAAAGCGAGATGGCCATATCGCGACCGCGACGGCGCTCGCGACGGCTGCGGGCACCACCGCCGGCGCCGCCGCCAAAGAACGACGAGAACAGGTCGTCCATGCCCATACCGCCAAAGATATCGTTGATGTCGACATAACCGGAGCCACCAGGGCCATCGGCAGTACCAAAGCGATCGTAGTTGGCACGCTTCTGCTCATCGGAAAGGACAGAATAGGCCTCGTTAAGCTCTTTGAACTTGGCCTCGGCCTCGGGGTCGTCCGAAACATCCGGGTGTACCGTACGGGCTTTCTTTAGAAACGCGCGCTTAATGGTCCGCGCGTCGGCATCCTTATCGACACCAAGTACCTCGTAGTAATCCCTATTTTCCGACACGACCGAATCCTTCCGACTTTCAATATTGTCACAGTGCGTCCTATACCCATGCAGGGCCGGCCGCAAACAGAGGGTTTGATGTTATTGCATCCCGTAGGGCGAAAGCATGGCCCGTTGCGAGCAGCTCGCGAACCAAACCGACACGAGCGCGAACATGAAGCCGTTGGCAAAACCGTTGGCAAACTGCATCGCACCGCGCTTCCACCACAGCAGGCTGCGATGAAGCACACCGTCCGAAAGCACCATGAACAGGCCCATGGTAAACGGAATAAAGCACATCACGGCAAAGGCCGAGAACACGCCCGAGATGGCCGACAGCACCAAAAACGGCGCAACGATGCCCATCAGGTAAAAACCGGTACGCGCCTTGCCTTCCAGGCGCTCGGCCTCAACATGGGCACGACCGACCAGGTCTCCGCCCGAGGCGCCGTTGGTACCGGCGTGACCCATACCGCTAATGCGGACCTCGTCGCCATCGTGCGTGCCGGCGGGAAACTCAATCGTCTGCTCGGAAGTTACGCGGGTTCGCCCGCTGCCGCCGCAATCGGGGCAGGGATCGGCGACGACCTTACCCGAACCGCCGCACTCGGGGCAGACCGACTGAAACGTGCCGGCGCCAAACAGAAAGGACAGGTCAACATCGATGTGGCCGCGACCGCCGCAGCTCGGGCAGGTATGCGCATGCTCGGACGAGACAGAGCCCGAGCCGCCGCAGTGACCACAGGTGTCGAAGCGCGTATAGCGGACGGTCTTGCGGGCACCGCCCTTGGCCTCCTTGGCGTCGAGTTTGATATCGACGACCACGTTGGCGCCGTTCTCGGGATTGTATGCAGCCTGGCCGCGACGCTGCTGGCCCCAGGCGCCACCAAAGGGAAAGCCGCCCTCAAAGGGATTGCCATAGCCCGTGTTGCCGGCGTAGCCGCCACCATAGGGCGAAGCTGTAGGAGCACCGGCAAATGGATTGCCAGAACGCATGGCGTCGTAGCGCGCACGTTTTTGCTCATCCGAAAGCACGGCGTAAGCCTCGGAAACCTCTTTAAACTTTTCCTCGGCATCCGGCTCTTTGTTGACGTCCGGATGGAGCTTGCGGGCCTTTTGCTGGAAGGCCTTTTGAATATCACGCGAGGTGGCGTCCTTGGAGACACCCAGAATCTCGTAGTAATCTTTTTCGTTCATCGTCGCCATGCGCGGCAACCTCCTGCTCACAGCAGCGTATATATTCCGGTAATTCTACCCGAGTGGCCTAAGCTAGATCCCAAAACAGCTCGAACAGAACATTTCCATCGAGCCAGCCCAGGTGGGTCGGCGCCAGACGAGCTCGAACATGGCCCGCGACGACATCTGCCGAAGTGAAGGGTCCCTCATGAATCCCGAGCGTCTCTGGCACCCAAGTGGCAAGACCCAATTCAAGCGCGCGATCGCAGACAGCTGCCAGCTCGCCCGTTGGGATGACGCACGCTGCACGAGCCAACAGGTCGGACGCAACACCGCGCGTCATGCGACAAGCGAGCATCAAGTCTTCGGCGACAGCCTCGCGCTGCGACAGATATTCGGCCTCGAACGCCGTCGCATCATCGTCACGTTGCACCAGACGCACGCGGTACGCATCGCCTCGAGAAGACACGCCGGGGAACAAACCTGCAAGACGGTCGAAATCCTCGTCGTCGAGCATGCCCGCGGCAGAACGACCCAGGCCCAGGTAGCCCCGTCCGGTCCAGTAGGCAATGTTATGGGCGCACTCATGGCCGTCGAGCGCGTAGCTTGCCACCTCATACGGATGATAGCCGGCCGCACCCAGGCGCTCACGCGCCACCTCCATGCACGAAGCCTGAAAATCCTCATCGGGCTCAAGCGACTCGTCACGGCACGCCATGCGGTAAAGCGGCGTGCCCTCCTCGAGCGTGAGCGGGTACACCGAGACATGATGTGAAGCCGCCGCGAGCACGCCATCGAGCGTGCGCTGCCAACTCGCCGCCGTCTGCCCGGGAAGGCCGCACATCAGGTCGCACGACACATCGAGGCCAGCGTCCTTCACCGTCGCGATAGCCGCAAGTGCCCGATCAGCATCGTGAATGCGGCCAATAGCAGCCAACTCGGTATTATCGAGGGTTTGCACGCCCAGAGAGATGCGCGTGACACCCGCCTCGGCAAGCGCGGTGGCGAGCTCAGCGGTCAGCGACTCAGGATTGGCTTCGCAAGTAAATTCAACGGGTTTGCACCACATGGAGATACGACGGGCAAGTTCCACCAGGCGCTCCCCAGCCAGTGACGGCGTGCCGCCGCCAATATAGACCGTGCGGACCTGCGCAAGCGCCCCGGCGTCGCCAAAGGAATCGAGGCGCGCATACAGCTGCTCAAAATAGGAATCGAGCGCGGCATCCAAATCACACGCAGCAAAGCTGCACGAGTCAAAGTCGCAATAGCGGCATTTTTGAGCGCAAAACGGCACGTGCACGTACAGCGCGGTAACGGCCACCCTTAGGCCTCCAGCGGATGAGAGGGCACCGATTCACCGGCGGCAAGCGCGGCCTCGCAGGCCACCACATCGCGCTCGATATCATCGACCAGCGACATGAACTCCTCGTACGTAGAGCAACGCACCACCTGAGCGCGCCAGGCGGCGGCATGGGGCATGCCCTTTAAGTACCAGCTTGCGTACGTGCGAGCACGCGACATGAGCGGCAGAAGCTCGTGCGTCAACGTCAGGTGCTCGCGCAGAGCCTCCAGGCGCTCGACCGAGGAGTGAGAAGGAACCGGCGTGCCATCGAGCGCAAGGGCTCGGGCATCGCCGAACACCCACGGATTGCCGTAGATGCCGCGCGCGATAAACACCGCGCTGGCACCCGAGCCGTGCAGATGCTCAGCAGCGTCCTCGGCCGAGAACACATCGCCCGAACCGATTACGGGAATCTCAACGGCGTCGGCGACCTCATCGACGACCGACCAATCGGCCTGGCCCGTGTAGAGCTGCGTGGCGCAACGACCATGCACGGCGACTGCGGCAGCCCCTGCACTCTCAAGCATCTGGGCAAATGTCGCGGCATTGCGGTCCTCGGCATAAAAGCCCTTGCGGATCTTGACGGTCACGGGCACGTGCGCCGCGCCCACCGTGGCCTCGACGATCTTCTCCGCCAGGTCGGGCGTACGCATGAGCGCCGAACCCTCGCCCTTGGTAACGACCTTGCGGGCGGGGCATGCCATATTGATATCGATGAGCGACAGGCGATCGCCAACGCGCTCCTCGACGGCGGCAACGGCGCTCGCAAACTGATCGGGCTTGGAGCCAAAGAGCTGCACGCAAATCTGCTGCTCCTCGTCGGCCGGCAGCACCAGGCGCCACGTTTTGTTGCTGGCATAGGCAAGGCCCGCCACGCTCACCATCTCGCTGTAGGCAAGGTTGGCACCGCGGCGGCGGCACATGATGCGATAGGCAGGGTCGGTAACGCCCGCCATGGGAGCCATAAGGAACGGCTGCTCGGCATAGGCGCCCAGCAGCCGCAGACTATATTCGGAAAGAGCCATAGACCTACTCGTCCACCTTGAGGATCGCCATAAAGGCCTCCTGCGGGACCTCGACCGATCCGATGGCCTTCATGCGCTTCTTGCCCTCTTTCTGCTTCTCGAGCAGCTTGCGCTTACGCGAGATATCGCCGCCATAGCACTTGGCCAAAACGTCCTTGCGACGCGCCTTGACGGTGGAGCGGGCGATGATCTTGTTGCCGATAGCACCCTGGATGGGCACCTCGAACAGCTGGCGCGGGATGATCTCCTTGAGCTTGTCGCACAGACCGCGGGCCAGGCCATAGGCCTTGTCCTTGTGCACGATAAACGAAAGCGCGTCGACCTCGTCGCCCGAAAGCAGGATATCGAGCTTGACGAGCTCGGAGGGACGATATTCGTTGAACTCATAGTCGAGCGAGGCATAGCCCTTGGTGCGGCTCTTGAGCTGATCAAAAAAGTCCAGAATGAGCTCGGCGAGCGGCATGTCAAAGCGCATCTCGACCGATTTGCTCGTGAGATGGATCATGTCGGTGGTAACGCCGCGGTGCTCAATGGCGAGCTGCATGACGGCACCCGTATACTCGGGCGGGCAGATGATCTTGGCCTTGAGGTAGGGCTCCTCGATACGTTCGATGCGCGTGGCCTCGGGAAGGTCCTGCGGACTGCGGACATCGATCATTTCGCCGTCGGTCTTGTAGACGTGATAGTCGACCGAGGGACTCGTGGCAATGAGGTCCAGGTTGAACTCGCGCTCCAGGCGTTCCTTGACGACTTCCATGTGCAGCAGGCCCAGGAAGCCCACGCGGAAGCCAAAGCCGAGCGCCACCGAGGTCTCGGGCTCCCACACCAACGACGGGTCGTTGACGTGCAGTTTATCGAGCGCGTCACGCAGGTTCTCGTAGTCCTTGTTGTCGATCGGGAACAGGCCCGTATAGACCATGGGCTTGGCCTCGCGATAACCGGGAAGCGGCTCGGGGCAGGGGTTCGACGCCCACGTAAGGGTATCGCCCACGCGAACGGCCTCGGGGTCCTTCAAGCCCGTGACCACATATCCGACCTCGCCGACCGTCAGCGCGTCGACCGGGGTCTCGGCGGGACGCTTGACGCCCACGCCATCGACCAAAAAGTCGCCCTTTGCCTGCATCATAAGCAGGGTATCGCCCTTTTTGATGGAACCATCGAAGACGCGCACCGTAGCCACCACACCGCGATACTCGTCAAAGTACGAATCCAAAATAAGCGCTTTGAGCGGAGCGTTTGCATCGCCCTTAGGCGGCGAAATCAAAAAGACGATGGACTCCAGCAGATCGTGGATGCCCTCGCCGGTCTTGCCCGACACGCACACGGCATCGTCGGCGGGAATGGCCAGATCGTCTTCAATCTCGGTCTTAACCTCGTCGGGGTGCGCCGAGGGAAGGTCGATCTTGTTGATGGCCGGAACAATGTCCAAGTTGGCGTTCATGGCGAGCGTCGCGTTGGAGACGGTCTGCGCCTCGACGCCCTGCGTGGCGTCGACAACGAGCACCGCGCCCTCACAGGCTGCCAGCGAACGCGAAACCTCGTAGGTGAAGTCCACGTGGCCCGGCGTATCGATCAGGTTGAACTGATACGTCTCGCCGTCGTCGGCGTCATAGGACACGCGGACGGCATTGGACTTGATCGTGATGCCGCGCTCGCGCTCGATGTCCATCGTGTCAAGTAGCTGCGACTCCATGTCGCGCTCATCGACGGTATGGGTGAGCTCGAGGATGCGGTCACTGATCGTGGACTTGCCATGGTCAATGTGCGCAACGATTGAGAAGTTGCGGATGTGGGAAATGTCAATTGAAGTATTCATGCGGACTATCTTACCCGAGCGGTACAAAAAATGGAGCCTGTTCCATAAAACAGGCTCCATTTATGCGCGTAATCTGTGTGGTGTGAAATTTACAACTTAGGCGTTGATGCTGTTCACGAGCTTGGCAAGACCGGACTTGCGGTTGGAAGCCTGGTTCTTGTGGATAACATGCTTGGCGGCAGCCATGTCGAGACGCTTGGTGACGGTCTTGAGGGCAGCCTGGGCCTTCTCGGCGTCGCCCTCGGCGACGGCGGACTGGACGTGCTTGGTCAGCGTCTTGAGCTCGGACTTGACAGCCTTGTTACGCATGCGAGCTGCCTCATTGGTGCGGATACGCTTCTTCTGAGACTTGATGTTTGCCACTTCTGGAGTTCCTTTCGAGTTCCTTGCAAAAAATGTATGACACCTCTGAGACACGGTGAGGTCATGCAAGCGCCTACTATAGCACGCTCCCTCTCAAAGGGATAGAACGAATTTGTCAAATAGGCAGGTATCATCACGATTTTCTCAAGATGTTCGTAATCCAGAGCAAAAGCGCCGTCTGAGAATCGGCCGAACCCTTGAGCGCGAGCTCCACATCGACCGCACCCTCGAGCGCTGCGATGAGCTCTGCCATCGAAAAGCGACGTGCCCAGGTCAGGTGATTCTTGACCTGCCAGGACTGGAGCTTGAGCGTTGCGGCCAGCTCACGACCCTGTCCGCGCGCATCGAGCGCCTTGGCGACGATCAGCTCACGGATGCGACCGCATAGCAGCGTGTAGGTCCACACGTAGCTCTTGGAGGGCAAAAGCTTAAAGAGCTCGAGCGATCGCCGCATATCGCGAGCCGAGACGGCGTTGAGGAAGTCCCAGGGTTGAACCTCGGCCGTACGTACAATCCAGCGCTCAACATCGGCAAGTTCAATCTGAGGCGACTCGACCATCTGGGCAAGCTTAGCCAAGTCGTTATCGAGCATGCGCGTGTTTTCGCCCGAACGCGAGACGAGCTCCTCGGCGGCCGCCGTCGAGATCGACTTGCCGTGCTGCGTCGCCATCTGCTGCACGCGACGCGGTAGCTCCCAGCGCTTGGTGCCGGAGCAATCGATCACAGCCTTCTTGTCGATCTTGGCAATCGCCTTATACAGGCGCGTATTCTTGGCAAGTGAGTCGGCGATGATGAGGCAGACCGTTGTGGGGCTGGGACTCGCCAGATACCCAACGAGCGGCTCCGAGACCGCCTTGGCGAGCTTTGAGCAGCCATCGAGGATTACCAGACGAAACTCGCTGCCCATCGGAAAGGTGTTAAGCGATCCGATAATGGACTCGATATCGGGGTCCTTGGTCATGTCTCGCTCGTCGAGGTTGAACTCGACCATACCCGACTTTTCCAGACGCGCTTTCATACGCGAGACGGCGTGATCGCGCTTGACTCCGTCGGTACCGACGATCAGATATGCCGGCAGCAAACCGGTTTCGGACATTGCGCTCCCCTCCCGCAGGCCTTCGTATTCGTTCCGTGCCATTCTAGCCCAGGGGCCCACCACACGCCAACGACGTCGTCACGGTCGCTGGCATCGCATCGCAAAGCCATTCGCAGTCGGTGTGACGGTAATGTCGCCGTGTTCGATGGTACACGCGAACACACCACCCGCTTCCTTAACGGCATCGATGCAGGCATCGGACGGATGGCCGTATCGATTCCCCTCACCAGCGCTTGCGAGGGAAAGCTCGGGCTTCAGAATGTCCAGCAACTCACCATCGACTGAAACCTTGGAGCCGTGATGCCCAAGTTTAAGGACATCGATATCCCCCACCTCCTGCACGAATTCCCGCTCTTGGTCGAGCTCGGCATCACCGGTGAGAAGCATTCGCAGGCCCTTGCCTTCCTGAACATAAGAGAGCAGCAGGACAAGCGAGTCCTCATTTCCCTCGCCATCCACGGACTCGAATGGCCACATCACGCGGGCGCAAAATGAGCCGACGTCGACCGTATCCCCACGGCGCACCTGCCGATACTCCACGCCAGGTCGGTTCAATACCTCGGCAGGGGCATCCTCCAGCGCTTCGGCCGCCACGGCAATCGTTCCGACCGAAAACTGTTCGAGCACGGCAGGCAAACCACCCCAGTGGTCCTCATCCCAATGCGTCACAAAGACGGCATCGATATGGTGCACGTTATTGCGAACCAACGCCGCCACCACACGCTCGTCGAGCCCACAGTCGACGAGCGCTACTGCGCCGCCCTGGCGGATAAGAATCGCATCGGCCTGGCCCACATCGAGCACCGTCACCGAAGGCGGAGCGAATCGATCCCAATAGACGTACGGAATCGCAGTCAAGAGTACCAGGCATGCAAGCCCCAGCGCCATAGGACGTGCACGGGGACGCGGCCACCAGACCAGTAGAACCGCCAGCAAACACGGCACTAGGTAAATCCACATGCTATCGGGCGGCACGCTCACGGATGCACCCGGCATGGCGGCAAACAGCTGCTCGAAGAACAGCGCGCAACGGGCGGCAATCATGGGCACAACGAGCGCCCAAGTCCGCAACGGTCCCACGAGCGAAAAGGGAGCCAGCACGATCGACACAGCGAGCAGTACGCTTACCACCGGACCGATGACCGCATTTGACAACGGAGCAATGAGCGAGAATGTACCGAAGGCAGGAATGGTAATGGGAAGTGTCGCCAGTTGCGAGCACAGCGTGACGGAAAACACGCTGGTAACGCTCGATGGCACACCCAGCTCACCCAAAGCATAGGTCGCATAGGGGCAAAAGCACAGAATGGCTAAGACGCTGGCACATGATAGCTGAAAGCCCATCTCGAACAGCACCGTCGGCCGCAGTAGCACAAAGATGGACATGGTTACGAAGAGTGCCGAAAGGCCGTGCCGACGACGCCCCGCGCCGTTTACGACAAGCGTCACGAACACCATGCAGCACGCGCGCACGGCCGAGGGAGACGCGCCCGTAAAGGCAGCGTAGCCCACAAGCGTTATCGCCAATATCGCCCGCTGAAGACCACGTGAGCACCGAGTCTTTTGCAATACACCCTCGATTACAAACCCCACGATGGCCAAATGGCTGCCCGAGACGGCGATAAGATGCGCCGTTCCCGTCACCGAAAACCAGTCGCCCGCCGGTTGGACGCGCAGCTCGGCCGAACGACCGCAGACGACACCGGCTATGAGCGCACGCGCCGGGTCGGTCGCAGGCGCGATGGACGCAAGCAGCCCATTTCGCAGCCGAAGCAGCGGCCCCGGAGAACCCTCATCGACCGACACAATCCGAACGGCTTTAACCTTGCGCACCTCGCCTCGGAGCACGCGCGATCGTCCATATGCATCGTTCTCAAAACGTGAAACGCGACCGATAACACGCACGTGCGCCCCGACCTTGAGCTCACGATCACACGATAGGCGAACCGTTGCCAAGTTCTTACCGTCCGCGCGTGCCTCGCAGGTATAGGAATACACGTCGTCGTTTATGGATGGGTCACCCTGCACGACAAACTCGAGGCTGCTTGCCGCTCGACCATCGAGCGCCTTCGAGGCACTGAGCACATCCACGGCCCACCACGCCGAGACGACCGCTCCCGCCACGAGACCGACGGAAGCGGCATACAGCCACCGCTTCCAAGGGGCAAGCCGCGCACAAGATTGAGCCAGCACAACGAATACCGCTGCCGCAAAGGGAATGGCCCATAGCGGCCCGACCGCCGGCGCCCGCTCCCTCAGCAGCGCATCAGCGGCTATGTTGAGCACCAAGACGCAGCTCATGCACATGCCGGCACACAGGGCCATCGTCCACGGAATCAGGGGCCGCGGAGGCATCACGTGCTCGCGCTCGGTCGCACTCATACGCAGATGCAATCTTTGATTTTGGCAAGCTTCTTCTCGCCGATTCCCGACACACGCATCAGATCGTCAACCGAGGCGAAAGCACCGTTCTTTGTCCGCTCATCGATAATCGACTGTGCCATTGAGGGACCGATTCCCGAGAGCGTCTGCAGCTCTGCCGAGCTTGCCGTATTAATGTTTACTAGGCCTGTTGCGCCACCGACGCCTGATGATGCGGAAGTCCCACCATCAACACCAGCTTCCGCAATGGACGCCTGCTGCTCCCCTACCGTTGGAACGTGAATCTTCTGTCCATCGACGACCTTAGATGCCCGATTGAGCCCCGTGACGTCTGCCTCGGGCGCCAGCCCGCCGGCGGCATCAATCGCCTGAGCCACCCGCGCGCCGTCCTTGAGACGATATACGCCGGGCGACACAACGGCGCCATCGACATCGACATAGACCTCTGCCGCGGCAGAAGCCTTAGTCGAAGAGCCTTCGGATGTCTTTCCGCTCGAGGCATCGCCGGATCCCGGCTCCACTAACGAGCCCGAACCATCAGTACGCTCAAACGACACGCCGCCGGCACTGCCGCCAAGGTTCGCCATTGCCAGTCCACTCGCCATCGCAATGACGACCAGTATCGCCATCACCACTGCCTTATGACCGAGCAGTTTGCCCGCCCAGCGATCCATCTTTTTGACTCGTTCATGTTGTTCGCGCTGCGCCATAGCAAAACCTCCCAACACCATCGTGTCAGGAAAGGAGCTCCGCAACAGCCACGCCCCAAAACCGGTTTTCGCGGTCAAACCAAAAGCTGACCAAAACCTTGCGCAATAATGTCCATTTATTCAGGCAAACGTCGACAAATGAACCGTTTATCGCCTAATGCCCAGATAGCAAAAGACCGACGATGCAGGCGCATCGTCGGTCTATGCACAAATTTACTCGTAATCTTGGTAAATCTCACGCGGAGCAAGCTCAGAATGTTTGCGTTTTAAGGTCTTAGGGGCCTTGTACGTGTTGCTCTCGAAGTCGATGTACTCGGTCTGCTTGAGCAGACGCTCAATCATCTCCTCGTGATCAAACAGTTCCCAGGCCTCATGCACGGCATCGAGTTTAGCGTGCGTCTCGGGACGGCGCGGCATAAACAGCGTGCAGCAGTCGGGAGCGGCCTCAGTCGAGATATCGAACGTACCGATCTCCTCGGCGCGTGCGATGATCTCCTGTTTGTCCGAACCGATGAGAGGACGGAACACGGGAATCTTCACGGCTTCGTTGACGGCCATGATGTTCTCAAGCGTTTGGGAGGCAACCTGCCCAAGCGATTCGCCCGTAACGATGGCCCTGGCACCCTCGATGTGTGCAATGCGCTCGGCAACCGAATACATAATGCGGCGATACATGATAACGCGCAGGTTACTGGGACAGGTGACCGAAATCTCACGCTGGCAGTCGCCAAACGGCACCACGTACAGGCGACCGATCTGGACACCCGGCTCAAGCGCACGGATGATATCCTGCACCAAATACTCGCTCGTATCGGGCGTCTGCGGACGACCGGAGAAATGCACCGGCACGCACACCGCGCCGCGACGCGCGAGCATCCAGGTCGCCACCGGAGAATCGATACCCGACGACAGCAGCGTCACGACCTTGCCGGCAGAACCCACCGGCAGACCGCCCACGCCGCGCTCAGAGCGCGCGTACACATAAACGCTGCCCTGGACCACCAGTACGTGCACCATTGCATCGGGGTCGTGCATTTGAACCTTTTTATCGGGGAAGGCCTCACACAGTACCTCGCCCACCTGACGATTGATATCGATCGAGGTGAGCTCATAGTCAGTATTGGAGCGCTTGGCGTGCACCTTAAACGAATCGAAGGAACCAAACTCGCGCAGCGCCTTCACGGCGGCGGCGCAGTACTCCTGCGGGTCGCGGTTGGTGTGATACGCCAAAGACACACGAGCAACGCCGGGGACGGTGCGGATGACACGCGCCGCCTCGTCGGCCTGATGCTCGTTAAAGGTCACGAGGATATAACCGGAAATTCGAGACACGGCGTTCACGGAAAAGGCGGCCAAGGCCGCCTTGATGTTATCCATGAGGATATGCTCAAAATGTGCGCGGTTCTTGCCCTTCAGTCCAACCTCGTGATAGTGGACTAGGCAGACGCGAGCCGCCATTTAGGCTTCAGCAACCTTGTGGCCGAGCGCCTTCTCGTAACGGGCCTCGTCGTAAGAGATGTCGCCGTCGACAATCTCGTCCATAGCCATCGAGATGGTATCGGCACCGGAAAGCCCGATGGTGATGTCATCGACATCCTGGACGGCAAGCACGCGGTTGTGCTGGCCACGCAGCATGCTATTGATGTCGCAGGCGCGCTTGGAGGCAAGCGAAGCGAGCAGGAAGCGGTTATGATCGGTCTTCTCCAGAAGATCGTCAATACAAGGCTTTACAACGGACACGGACCTCAGATCCTTTCATGCATATCGAGAACGCGAACGAGCTCATCGGTCGCGCGGTCGAGATCGTCATTCACCACGACGTCGTCGTAGCGGTCGGCAAGGGCAAGCTCATCGGCGGCGTTTGCCATACGCAGCTCAATCGTCTCGGGCGTCTCGGTACCGCGACCGACTAGACGCTCGCGGAGCACCTCAAGCGAAGGCGGCTTGATAAAGATCAGCACGGCCTCGGGGAAACGCTCCTTCACCTGCAGGGCGCCCTGGACATCGATCTCCAAAATCAGAGACGAGCCCGAGGCGAGCTTGGATGTGACCTCGCTCACCAACGTGCCGTAGCAGTTACCGTGGACCTCGGCCCACTCAACAAACTCACCGTTTGCCACGCGGCGGTCGAACTCCTCGCGCGTCAGAAAAAAGTAGTTGACGCCGTCGACCTCACCTTTGCGTGGTGCTCGCGTGGTAGCCGAAACCGTCAGACCCAGGTTCGAGCGGCGCTCGCGCACACGAGTGACGAGCGTACCCTTGCCTGCGCCTGACGGTCCAGAAATCACAAAGAGCTTGGAATCCTGAGCGCTCACTTATTTGGTCAGCTGCTCGAGGAGCTGCTCGCGCTGACGGACGCCGAGGCCCTGGACGCGACGAGTAGCGGAGATACCGAGCTCCTCCATGATCTTGGCGGCCTTGGCCTTGCCATAACCGGGGAGAGACTCGATGAGGGTGGAAACCTTCATGCGGGAAGCGATGGGGTCATCGGAGTTGAGCACGGACTCGAGGGACTTCTCGCCCTTCTTGATCTGCTCGCGAAGCTCAGCGCGGGCGTGACGTGCGGCGGCAGCCTTCTCAAGAGCCTGCTTGCGCTGCTCATCGGTAAGCTGAGGGAGTGCCATTCGTACCTCCAAATAGTTGGGTTATATCTGATTCAATAATTGGCATTTTAGCACGTAGAACGTACAAAATGCCTAATCGCGGCTCCATAGGTTAGACGATACCCGCAAAAAGTGCAATATACTGCGCCCAAAGTTAAGCCCCTGACCTGCGATTCCACACAAAGGATGGGAAAGTTTACGCAGGCACAGGGGCTATTTTGTGCTAATGAGACCCAAAAGTGGTGACTTAGGGGAATCTTTTACGCGACGTTTTCGACCAGCTCGGCGACGATGGCGTCAAAGGCGGCAACCGGATCGTCGGCACCGGTGATGGGACGGCCCACCACAATGTGGCTTGCGCCACGCTCGATAGCCTGGGAAGGCGTCGCCACGCGGGACTGGTCACCAAGGGCGGCACCCACCGGACGCACACCCGGAGTCACGATCAGGGCATCAGGACCCAGCAGCTCACGCATGTCGTGAGCCTCCATCGGCGAGCACACGATGCCGTCGATGCCGTTGGTCTGGGCAAGCTTTGCCAGACGGGCGGCTTCCTCGGCAACGGGCGACTCGACGCCGATCTCGGCCAGCGCATCCTGGTTCATACTCGTGAGCACGGTAATGGCGACGAGCTTGGCGCGGTCCTCGCGCGCCTCCTCGGCACCCTCACGGCACGCGGCGAGCATAGCGCCCGAACCCAAGCCGTGGACCGAGAGCAGGTCGGCACCGGCAAGCGAGGCCGAACGGGCGGCACCGCGCACCTGATGCGGAATGTCATGGAACTTAAGGTCGAGGAAGACCTTGAAGCCCAGGTCCTTGAACGTCTTGACGATCTCGGGACCCTCGGCGTAATAGAGCGTCATGCCCACCTTGAGCCAGGCGGCGTGGCCCGAAAGCTCATGGGCGAGCTCGAGCGCACGCTCACGATCGCAGTCGAGGGCGACGATTACGCGGTCGCGGGCATCGGTCTCTAGCATTCGAAAGCTCCTACCAGTTCGTTGATGTCATTCACGCCCTGGGACTCGGCCCAGGCCTCGAGCTCATGCGCGATTTTAAGCGAAGCACACGGATCGACGAAGTTGGCCATGCCGACCGACACGCAGGTGGCACCGGCCAGGATAAACTCAGCCGCATCCTCGCCGGTCATGACACCGCCGACACCGTTGATGGGGATATCGACGGCCTGGGCAACCTCCCAGACCATGCGCACGGCGATGTGGTGGCAAAGCGGGCCCGAAAGGCCGCCCTTGGGCTTGGCCACGCGGGACTTGCGGGTATGAACATCGATGGCCATGCCTTGGATGGAGTTAATGACCGAAAGGCCGTCGGCTCCCGCGGCCTCGAGAGCCTTGGCAATCTCGGCGACGTTAACCGGAGCCATCTTGACGAACAGCGGCTTATCGGTCACCTTACGGCAGGCGGCCATGACGGAAGAGGCGCCCTCGGGCGTAGAGCCCATGGCGGCACCGCCGGCGGCGATGTTGGGGCAGCTCACGTTGATCTCGTAGCCGGCAGCCCAGGGGCATAGCTCGACATACATCTCGAGCGCGCGCACAAACTCATCAACGGAGTGCCCGGCAACCTGGCAAATGACCTGGCAACCGTCCTTGGACAGCTGCTCGAGCCACGGGCCGGACTCACGGGCAAAGGCGGCGACACCGGGGTTCTGCAGGCCCACGGAGTTGATCATACCGCCAGGAATCTCGGCCATGCGGGGCGCAGGGTTGCCCGGCCAAGGCTCGGCGGCACAGCCCTTGGTGGTAATGGCGCCCAGCTGGGAAACATCAAAGAAGTTCTGGAACTGCCAACCGTAGCCAAAGGTACCGGCTGCGGTGTTAATGGGGTTCTGCATCTTGACGCCGCCGAAATCGACGGCCATGTTCACGGTACCCACTAGAAGACCACCACCTTGGAAGCATCGAACACGGGGCCGCACATACAAGCACCCTTCATACCGTCGACCGTCTCGACATTGCAGGTGTTGCAGGCGCCAAAGCCACAGCTCATCATGCGCTCGAGCGACACCTCGCAGTACACACCGGCCTCGGCGGCAGCGGCGGCGACCTTCTTCATCATGACGGCGGGGCCGCAGCTGGCGACGTAGTCGTAGCCGCCCTCTCCAAGCAGCTCGGCTGCCGGATCGGTGCAAAAACCGTGCGTGCCGAGCGAACCGTCGTCGGTGCACACGTTAACCGTGGCGCCCAGCGCACGGAACTCATCGACACCCACGACTTTGGAAGCGGTGCCGAAGCCCAGGCACACGTCCACATCAACACCCTGCTCGGCAAGCATGCCGGCAAGACACAGCACAGGCGGAACGCCGATGCCACCGGCGACGAGCAGTGCCTTCCTGGTGCCCTCGGGTACCATCCAGCCACGGCCACCGGGGCCCAACAGGTTAGAGGTGGAGCCAGGGCCCATCTGGGACAAACGGCGGGTATCGTCGCCCACGACGGCGTACCACAGCTCGACGGTGCCGGCCTCGGCGTCGGCGCGGTAGAAACTCAAGGGCACACGAAGCAGAGAAGACGCATCGCCGGGGACGGCGATGTTCACAAACTGACCGGGCTTGAGCGCACTTGCAAGCTTGGGGGCCGAGATGACGAGCGAGAAGATGCCGTCGGCGATCTCCCGGTTCGAGACGACCTCGAAGTCGTGCATGC
This sequence comes from Collinsella sp., assembly GCA_018363345.1. GTDB lineage: Bacteria > Actinomycetota > Coriobacteriia > Coriobacteriales > Coriobacteriaceae > Collinsella. Next base: position 58,230 of record JAGZNZ010000004.1, read on the forward strand.
GTGCAGTGGAAGGTGTGGGCATAGACGCTCCAATCCCCCATGCGGTTGCATGGTTCAGGCGAACAGAAAGCGCGGCACCGCAAGGGCGCCGCGCACAAAAGCGATAAGGCTATGCTAGCAGATGCAGCCGTCGGCGAGCGTCTGCTTGCCACCGACAAATACATCGGTGGCACGACCGGTGAGCGTGCGGCCGGCAAAACCGGAGTTCTCGGCGCGCGACTCGTAACCGTCCTCGCCAACCGTCCAGGTTGCGGAGGGGTCGAACACGGTCAGGTCGGCGACAGAGCCCGCCTTGACCTGAACCTGATCGAGGCCCAGAATCTCACGCGGCTTGATGGCCATGAGCTCGACCATGCGGCTCACGCTCATCTTGCCCGTGTTGACCAGCTCAGTGAGCACGAGCGACAGCGAAGTCTCGAGGCCGATCATGCCAAAAGGCGCGAGCTCGAACTCGCGGGCCTTCTCCCACGGGGTGTGGGGAGCGTGGTCGGTAACTATAGCGTCGACGGTACCGTCGATGACACCCTGACGGATGGCCTCGGCATCCTCGTCGGTGCGCAGCGGCGGATTGACCTTGAGCGAGGTGTTGTAGGTCTCGTCCAGGTCGTTCTCGGTCAGGAACATGTGGTGCGGGGTGGCCTCGCAGGTCACCTGGACACCGGCAGCCTTACCGGCACGCACGAGCTCCAGGCCATGAGCGGTGGAGATGTGCTGGATGTGCAGCTTGGCACCGGTCAGCTTGGCAATCTCGATGTCGCGGGCAATCTGAAGCTCCTCGCCGGCGGCCGGCCAACCCTCGAGGGCCAGACGGGTCGAGACCTTGCCCTCGTTGATCTGGCCGTGGCCGACCAGATCCTCGTCCTGGCAGTGGCTCATAAAGACCTTGCCGAACATCTTGCCGTAGTCCATGCAGCGACGGAGCATGCCCGCACCCTGCACGCCGCGACCGTCATCGGTGAAGGCGACGGCGCCGTGGGCGACCATATCGCCCATCTCGGACATAGCCTCGCCCTTAAGGCCGCGAGTCATAGCACCAGAAGGATAGACGCGGCAGTGGCCGACCTCGGCAGCGCGGGACTTGACGAACTCAACGACGGTTCCGTTATCGGTAACGGGGTCGGTGTTGGGCATGGCGCACACGCCGGTGAAGCCGCCCTTGGCAGCAGCGCGGGTGCCGCTCTCGATGTCCTCTTTGACCTCGTAGCCAGGCTCGCGCAGATGCACGTGCATATCCACCAGGCCGGGGACGAGATACTTGCCGGAAAGGTCGCGGACCTCGGCTCCCTCGGCGGCGAGGTTCTCGCCGACCTCGGCGATCTTGTCACCGTCGATCAGGACGTCGACGACACCGTCAAGCTCGACGGACGGATCGACGACGTGGGCATTCTTAAGAAGCAAGGCCATTATCGGCACCTCCAAGCAGCAGATACAGGATAGCCATACGCACGCAGATACCGGCGTAGACCTGCTCCAGGATGACGGAGCGTTGCGGGTGGTCGGCCATATAGGAGTCGAACTCAACGCCGCGGTTGATGGGGCCCGGGTGGCAGATAATCGCATCGGGCTTCATGAGCTTCTCGCGGTCCTTGGTCAGACCGAAGAGCTTGTGGTACTCACGAATCGTGGGGAACGGTGCGCCCTCGAGGCGCTCCTGCTGCACGCGCAACATGTAGACGACGTCCAGCTCGGGCAGGACGGAATCGAGGTCGCTCGTCACGTGGTCGCAGCCCAGGACCTCGGGCGCCGGCGGCAGCAGCGTGCCGGGGGCGACGGCATAGGTCTCGCAGCCCATGATCTTAAGTGCGGGGATCAGCGAGCCGCACACGCGGGAGTGCGCGATATCGCCGACGACGGCGACCTTCAGACCGTGGAAGTCACCCTTGTGCTCCCAGATGGTGTACAGGTCGAGCAGGGCCTGCGTGGGGTGGTTGTGCTTGCCGTCGCCGGCGCAGATGACGCTCGCGGGCGAGTTCTGCGTGACGATGTAGGGAGCACCGGCGTGCTTATCGCGAACGACGATGCAATCAATCTTGTAGGCGTTGAGGGTCTCGACGGTGTCGACGAGGCTCTCGCCCTTGACCGTGGAGGTCGAGGAGCCGCCAAAGTTGAGGCTGTCGGCCGAAAGACGCTTCTCGGCGAGCTCGAAGGAGCTGCGGGTGCGCGTCGAGGGCTCGTTGAACATGTTGACGATGGTCTTGCCCTTGAGCGTGGGGACCTTCTTGATCGCACGCTCGTTGACCTCAGAGAACGCCTTGGCGGTCTCGAGGATGAGCTTGATGTCCTCTTCGGAGTACTCGGTAATGTCGATCAGGTGCTTATGGTTGAACGCCACGGTACTACTCACCTCCCAGCGGCGCGGAGCCCACGTGGGAACCCGGCGCGACGTCGTTAATCTCGACGGCGGTGTGGCCGTCGACTTCCTTCATATATAGGTGCACGTTCTCCTCATGCGACGAGGGAACGTTCTTGCCGACAAAGTCCGGCGAGATGGGGAGCTCACGGTGACCGCGGTCAACGAGAACTGCCAGCTCGATGCGGCTCGGACGGCCCAGGTCCATGACGGCATCCAGAGCGGCGCGGATAGTACGGCCCGTATACAGGATGTCGTCCACCAGCACGACGCGCTTGCCGTCGACGCTGAAGGGAATGTTGGTAGCGTGGATCGCGGGAGCGAAATTGGTCGCATAGTCATCGCGGTAGAAGCTGATGTCCAGGCTGCCGAGCGGAACGTTGACGCCCTCGATCTCCTTGATCTCCTCGGCGAGCTTCTTTGCCAGAAGGTCGCCGCGCGTGACGATGCCGACCAGAGCGAGGTCTTCACAGCCCTCGTTGCGCTCGAGAATCTCGTGCGCGATGCGGGTCATCGCTCGATTGACGGCGGTCTCGTCCATGATGACCGCCTTGGGGGAAGTCGTGCCCATCGATCTCCTTCCTCACATGTCTTGACTGCTGACACAGTCAAAAAAATAGATGCCCGACCGCTTAAAGCGGACCAGACACCCACAGGAAGGGCTGCTCTTTGGCAGCTATGTAATTCCATGTGGGTATCTCGTACCCCTTTAATGGTCAAGGGATAGTGTAGCCAACCTCGAGCTTAATTGCGAGCATAAATACAGAACAATCCGTAAACGGGCGCAGGCGCTCCATAAACCTATATATATTTGTGGGACGAGCTTGAAAACACACGCACGAGCTGGCATAATCCCCTCTGCTGCACGCAAATCGGATCTACGTCCAGGGCCGTAGCGTGGGCACTATCGCCAAAAGAGGAATATCTCTGTGTAGATTGCGCACAGGGAGCGACTTCTGTGCTATAGTTCAGGCTTGTTTGTTAACGCGACATGTTCGTTTGTCGCCCAAGGAGGGTCAGTTATGTCCAAAGTTTGCGAAGTTTGCGGTAAGCACCCCGTTGCCGGTCGCTCCATCAGCCACTCTCACCGCGTCACCAACCGTAAGTTCCGCCCCAACATCCAGCGCGTCTACGTCGTCGTCGATGGTCACCGTCGCAAGATGAACGTTTGCTCCACCTGCCTCAAGTCTGGCAAGGTTGCGCGCTCCTAAATAAGGTCTTACCAACAAGTACCTCGGACTCTCCGGGTCAAAGACCTCGCGTTCATATAGAACTTACCAAAGGCGTCCTCCCCTACGGAGGGCGCCTTTTTGCACTCATTGGGGACAGACTTACATGAGTGTTTGCAGATGTCAAAGGGATCATAGCCCAGCTGATACGCCTTATAGCTTGACCAGCGGTACGCCTCGAGCGAGTCAAGCGCACCCTTCACGGGATTGAGATGAATATAGTCGAGCAGCTGCACTGCCTGCGTGTCCGACTCAACCGCGACCCGCGAATAGCGATTGTCAAACAGATGGCCCGTTCTTCCCGTTTTCCCATTGAAATACTTGGCATACGCCGTCAGCGCGCACTGCATTGCCTTTGAAAGGTTGTCATATGGGTCATCAACCATCAAATGGAAGTGGTTGTCCATAAGACACCAGGCCAACACCGCCACGTCATGGCACGCAAACCTGTCCGATATGTCCGATAGGAAACGATAGCGGTCGGAATCATCTTCAAAAATGATCTGTTTGGAGTTACCGCGGTCAAAGACGTGGTAATAGCCGGTGAGCGAAATTTCGCGGGCGCATCGGGGCATGGTCTCTCCTTTCAAAGCCGTACAGGCAACACCTAAAAGGAGAGAAGGAACGCGAAATGCTGAGCCTGTGACCTATTTATATCCGATCAGCAACAAAAACAGGCCCAAAACGACAAAATCGCAAATCGATGTCTGTCCCAAATGAGTGAAACCACTCATGTAAGTCTGTCCCAAATGAGTGAAACCACTCATGTAAGTCTGTCCCCAATGAGCGGGGCGATGCACTAGCAGATAGTTTTAGTTAAAACGCTTCATTTTATTGAAGCGTTTTAGTGTGCCTTTTACGGGAATCTTACCGTTTACCGAATTATTTCTTGCTATCATGCTAGACGTAGGGTAAATCTCCGATCGCAAGGAGACACAAATGGTGAAAAAGTCACCGGAAAACACTACTCCCGCAATTGTGGACAACGTAGAGGCGCTTGAGGCTAAGCTCGCTCAGATGCGAGAGGCCCAGGCGCTTTTTGCTACGTACACGCAGGAGCAGGTCGACAAGATCTTCTATGAGGCCGCCATGGCCGCCAACAAGGCTCGTATCCCGTTGGCGAAGATGGCCATCGAGGAGACCGGCCGCGGCGTTCTTGAGGACAAGGTCATCAAGAACCACTACGCCGCAGAGTACATCTACAACGCTTACAAGAACACCAAGACCTGTGGTGTCCTGGAGCGCGACGAGGCTTATGGCATCACCAAGATCGCCGAGCCCATCGGTATCGTGGGCGCCGTCATCCCGACGACCAACCCCACCTCCACTGCGATCTTCAAGACGCTGATCAGCCTGAAGACCCGCAACGCCATCATCATCTCCCCGCACCCGGCTGCCGCCAAGTGCACCATCGCCGCCGCCAAGCTCGTGCTTGACGCCGCCGTCAAGGCCGGCGCCCCCGAGGGTATCATCGGCTGGGTCGATGTCCCCTCCATCGAGCTGACCAACATGGTCATGCGCGACGTCGACATCATCCTCGCCACCGGTGGCCCGGGCATGGTCAAGGCCGCCTACTCCTCGGGCAAGCCCGCCCTGGGCGTTGGCGCCGGTAACACCCCGGTCGTCATCGACGACACCGCCGACGTGCTGCTCGCCGTCAACTCCATCATCCACTCCAAGACCTTCGACAACGGCATGATCTGCGCTTCCGAGCAGTCCGTGACCGTCATCGACACCATCTATGACCAGGTTAAGGCCGAGTTCCAGAAGCGCGGCTGCTACTTCGTCAAGCAGGGTGCCGAGATGGAGGCCCTGCGTGCCGCCATGTTCAAGAACGGCGCCCTCGATCACCGCATCCCCGGCATGGCTGCCGCCAAGATCGCCGAGCTCGCAGGCATCGAGGTTCCCGCCAAGACCAAGATCCTGATCGCCGAGGTCACCTCCACCGACCCCGCCAAGGAGGAGTTCTCCCACGAGAAGCTCTCCCCGGTCCTGGCCATGTACCACGCCAAGGACTTCCAGGAGGCCGTCGACAAGGCCGAGCACCTGGTGCTCGCCGGCGGCCCGGGCCACACCGCCTCTCTGTACGTGCACCCCGCCCAGGCCGAGAAGATCAGCCTGTTCGAGCACGTCATGAAGGCCTGCCGTATCGTCATCAATACCCCGTCCTCGCACGGCGGCATCGGTGACCTGTACAACTTTGGCATGAAGCCGTCTCTGACCCTGGGCTGCGGCTCCTGGGGCGGCAACTCCGTCTCCGAGAACGTTGGGGTGAAGCACTTGATCAACGTTAAGACTGTAGCCGAGCGCCGTGAGAACATGCTGTGGTTCCGCGCTCCCGAGAAGGTCTACTTCAAGAAGGGTTCCACGCCCGTCGCCCTCGACGAGCTCGGTACCGTCATGGGCAAGAAGCGCGCCTTCATCGTCACCGACCAGTTCCTCTTCAAGAATGGCAACACCCGCGCCATCGAGGCCAAGCTCGACGAGATGGGCATCGCCCACGACTGCTTCTACGACGTCGAGCCCGATCCGTCGCTGCAGTGCGCACGTCGCGGCGCCAAGCAGATGGCTCTCTTTGAGCCGGACGTCATCATCGCCGTCGGCGGTGGCTCCGCTATGGACGCCGGCAAGATCATGTGGATGATGTACGAGCACCCCGAGTGCAAGTTTGAGGACATGGCCATGGACTTCATGGACATCCGCAAGCGTATCTTCACCTTCCCCGAGATGGGCAAGAAGGCCTATTTCGTCGCCGTCCCGACCTCTTCGGGTACCGGCTCCGAGTGCACGCCGTTCGCCATCATCACCGACAAGGAGACCGGCATCAAGTGGCCGCTCGCCGACTACGCGCTGCTCCCCAACATGGCTATCGTCGACGCCGACAACTGCATGACCGCCCCGCGCGGCCTGACCGCTGCCTCCGGCATCGACGTCATGACCCACGCCATCGAGTCCTACGTCTCCATCATGGCTTCCGACTACACCAAGGGCCTCTCTGAGCGCGCTGCTAAGCTCGTCTTCGAGAACCTGCCCTCCAGCTTCACGAACGGTGCCAAGGACCCGCATGCCCGCGAGGAGATGCACAACGCCTCCTGCATGGCCGGTATGGCCTTCGCCAACGCCTTCCTGGGCCTCAACCACTCCATGGCCCACAAGCTCGGCGCTTTCCATCACCTGCCCCACGGCCTCGCAAACGCCGTCATCCTGACCCGCGTCATGCGCTACAACGCCGCCGAGGCTCCCGTCAAGATGGGTACCTTCTCCCAGTATCCTTACCCCAACGCGCTGCACAACTACGCCGAGATGGCCAAGTACTGCGGCATCGAGGGCAAGGACGACAAGGAGGTCTTCGAGAACTTCATCACGAAGCTCGAGGAGCTCAAGGACTTCATCGGTGTCAAGAAGACCATCGCCGACTACGGTGTTGACGAGCAGTACTTCCTCGACACCCTCGACGAGATGACCGAGCAGGCATTCAACGACCAGTGCACCGGCGCTAACCCGCGCTACCCGCTCATGAGCGAGATCAAGGAGCTCTACCTGGACGCCTACTACGGCCGCGAGCCCCAGGACTACGCCGTCTGCTAGTTTTTAGCACGGTTATTTGCGGCGGGGGTGCACGGGTGTACGCACGCCCCCGCCGTTGCTTCTATCGCATCGTTGAAAGGATGCAACCATGCTGCTACCCGATTCCAAGACCGAGCTCGTCCGTCGCGGCAACAAGGTCGTTTACGACCTGGGTGACAAGATCGTCAAGGTCTTTAACGAGACCAAGCCCGTCTCCGACGTGTTCAACGAGGCTTTGAATCTTGCCCGCATCAATGAGTGCGGCATCCGCAGCCCCAAGGCTCTCGAGGTTTCCCAGCTCGAGAACGCCAACGGCTGGGCTCTCGTGACCGAGAAGGTTCCGGGCACCACCCTTGCCGAGAAGATGACTGCCGAGCCCCAGCGCTTTGGTGAGTACCTCGAGATGTTCGTCGACCTCCAGATCGAGATCCACGGCTACACCTCCCCGCTGCTCAACCGTCAGCGCGACAAGTTCGCCCGCATGATCGACAGCCTTGATCAGCTCAATGCCACCACGCGCTACAACCTTCAGGAGCGTCTGGACGGCATGACCAAGGAGTTCAAGGTCTGCCACGGCGACTTCAACCCCTCCAACGTCATCGTCGGCGACGATGGCCAGCTCTATGTGTGCGACTGGGCACACGCCACCCAGGGCTCCCCTGCTGCTGACGTTGCCACCACCTACCTGCTCTTTGCCCTCAACAGCAAGGACCAGGCCGAGGCCTACCTGGAGCTCTACTGCGACCGCGCTGACATGCCCATGCAGGTCGTGCGTCAGTGGACGAGCATCGTTGCCGCTTCCGAGCTCGCTCGTAAGCGCAACGTGAACGATGAGTTCCTTAAGGACTGGATCGACGTCGTCGATTATCAGTAATATCTGAGCGATTTATTTCGCATCGGAGGCACAAGAAAACCCCGCAGCTCATATGGGCTGTGGGGTTTTCCTTTACCCATCGAGTTTATTCACGCAACAAAATAGACTGCTCCGCATCTCATCCTAAGAGAGATACGGAGCAGCCCCGCAATTACATCTAATAGCAGAAACGTCGATTAACGGCGGGCCGCCTTAACAAGCTCGGCAACCTTGGCGACGACCTCGTCAATCGCCACGTCCTCGCGCTCGCCCGTGGCACGGTCCTTGAGCTCAACGGTGCCATTCTTAAGGCCACGCTTGCCAAGCACCACCTGATACGGGAATCCCATAAGGTCGTTATCGGCAAACTTAAAGCCGGGACGCTCGTCACGGTCGTCGACGACGACCTCGATACCCTCGGCGCACAAGCCCTCGACGATTTGGTCGCAGACGGTTGCGCACTCCTCCTTCTTGGGATCGAGCGGAATCACAGCGACCTCGTACGGGGCAACGGAAACCGGCCAGACGATACCGTGCTCGTCGTTGTGCTGCTCCACGACGGCAGCAAGCGAGCGGGACACGCCCACGCCGTAGCAACCCATGATAAGCGGCTTCTCCTTGCCGTCCTCGTCCATAAAGGTGGCGCCCATGGCCTCGGAATACTTGGTACCCAGCTGGAAGACCTGCGAGACCTCGATGCCGCGAGCAGCAGAGAGCGGCTTGCCGCAGTGCGGGCAGGGATCGCCGGCAACGACGGTTACCAGGTCGGCCCACTCGTCGACGGTAAAGTCGCGCTCGGGGCAGGCACCGGTAAAGTGATAATCGACCTCGTTGGCACCGCAGGCCCACTGCTTGGACTCGCGCAGGCTCTCGTCGCACACCAGGCGAATGCCCTCGGGCAGGTTAACCGGTCCGATAAAGCCCTTATGCAGACCGTAGGTCTGGAGCTCCTCATCAGTCATCATACGATAGCCCTTGCCAAAGACATGCTCGGCCTTGCAATCGTTGAGCTCGTGGTCGCCCGGAACAATGGCCACGACGGGCTTGCCCTCGGCGTCGAGGAGTGCCAGAGACTTGCGCGTGCCGTTCTCGGGGAAGCCGAAGAACTTTGCAACGGCCTCGATGGTGCCCATGCCCGGAGTCTCGACCTTGGTAAGCGTACCGTCGCCAGGACCCTCGGTCACAACGACCTTGGTGCTTGCGGCCTCATCGTCGGCAGCGAAGCCGCAATCGTCGCAGTAGACGAGCGAAGCCTCGCCAGCGTCGGCCAAAGCCATGTACTCGACGGAGGTATCGCCACCGATCTCGCCGGAGTCGGCGACAACGGGCAGAGCCTTGATGTAGCAGCGCTCGCAAATGTTGGCATAGGCCTGCTTCATCTTGTCGTACTCCTCCTGCAGGCTCTCCTGCGTGGCGGAGAAGCTGTAGGCGTCCTTCATGATAAACTCGCGGCCGCGCATCAGGCCAAAGCGGGGACGGAACTCATCGCGGAACTTGTCCTGGATGTGATAGAGGTTCACTGGCAGCTGCTTGTAGGAACGCAACTCATTGCGCACCAGGGCAGTCACGGTCTCCTCGTGCGTGGGTCCGAGCACAAACTCGCGGCCGTGGCGGTCATCAAAGCGCACAAGCTCCTTGCCATAGGCATCGATACGGCCGGACTCACGCCACAGCTCGGCATCGACCATGATGGGCATCATAAGCTCCTGGGCGCCGGCAGCGTCCATCTCGTCGCGCACGATGTTCTCAATCTTGCGGATCGAGCGCCAAGCAAGCGGCAGATAGGAATACAGGCCGGCGGCCTCCTTGCGGATCATGCCGGCACGGAGCAACAGGCGGTGGCTGGCGAGCTCAGCGTCCGCCGGATCCTCTTTAAGCGTCGGCGCATAGAGCTTAGACATATACATTGCTCGAGTCATTTACTTCTCCTCAATAAGCTTGTCGACCTCGGCCATAAGCGCGTCGACAATTTGATCCTCAGCTACTTTACCAATGATCTGGCCATGCGAAAAGAGCAAGGCCTGACCACGTCCGCAAGCAACGCCCAGGTCGGCATCAGAAGCCTCACCGGGGCCATTAACGGCACATCCCATGACGGCAATCGAAAGCGGCGCGGCATAGTTCTTAAGCCGCTCGGTTACTTCCTCGGCGATGGGAATCAGGTTAACCTGGCAGCGGGCGCACGTGGGGCAAGAGACAATCTCGGGACCACGGCGACGCAGGCCCAGTGACTGCAAAATTCCCCAGGCGACCGGCGGCTCCTCAACCGGATCGGCCGTGAGCGACACACGCATGGTGTCACCGATGCCTTCGGAAAGCAAGATACCCAAGCCTACAGAGCTCTTGATGGTGCCCTGAAGCTTGGTCCCCGCCTCCGTCACGCCCAGGTGGAGCGGAACATGCGGTATCTCGCGCGACAGGGCGCGATAGGTATCAAGCGTCGTCTGTACGCTATGGGCCTTGGCGGATAGCACGATGTTGGTAAACCCACGGTCCTCAAAGTGCCGCACAAAGCGTTCGCTCGACATCACGAGCTTTTCGGGCTGCGTGAGGTCGTCGCGCTCGGCAATATCTTGCTCAAGCGAGCCCGCGTTCACGCCAATGCGAATCGCGCAGCCCGCGGCACCCGCGGCATCGATGACAGCGTCAACCTTGGCCCAATCGCCGATATTGCCGGGGTTGATGCGCAGCTTAGAGGCACCAGCCTCGACAGCGCCAATGGCAAGCTTATGGTTAAAATGGATATCGGCGACGATTGGCACCGGAGACTCGGCACAAATCGTGCGAAAGCCCTCGAGCGCAGCCTCGGTAGGCACGCTCACGCGCACGATATCGCAGCCAGCCTGCGCCAACGCGCACACTTGCGCAAGCGTTGCCTGGGCATCAGCAGTATCGGTGCAGGTCATAGACTGAACCACGACCGGAGCGCCACCACCGATCTGCACGCCGCCCACATGCACGGGGCGCGTCAACTCGCGAGGCAAAGGATGGGATAAAGACAATCCAAACACTCCCCTACAGAATAAATCGAAGGATGTCGGAACGAAGCATATAGACAAACAGCAGTGCAAAGAGCGCGATGCCGACATAGCTGACGATTGTCTGCACTTTGAGCGGCAGCTCGCGGCCCGCAATCTTTTGAATGATCTCGATGACCAGCTTGCCGCCATCGAGTGGTGGGATGGGCAGCAGGTTCATAAAGCCAAGCGAGAACGAAATGAGGGCGGCAAAGGAAAGGAACGTGGCAGGGCCGGCAGCAGCGGCCTGTGAGGACATAACGCTAATACCCACGATCGAAGAAGACTGATCGAGAATCTCCATCGTATGCTGCGGCTGGAGCAGGCGCATCACGCCATCCGCTGTCTGCACGACATAGGAGAACGACAGGCGAGCCGACGTGATGGGGTCTAAACGGACCACCTGCGTAGAGGCATACACACCTAGGCGCTCGTCCTCTTTGAGCGCAACCGTGGTCGAATGCTGCTTGCCGTCACGCTCGTACTCGATGGCGATATCGTCCTTACCGGCAGCCTTGCCGATGGCATCGTAGACATCCATCCAAGTGGAACATGAGACACCGTCAACCGAAAGGATCGCGTCACCGCCCTCGATACCCGCCTTGGCGGCAATAGACCCCTCGTCAACCTGACCGATCACGTTGGTATCCATCGGCACGGTGACACCCGCAATGGAATAGATGCTCATAAGGAGCAAAAAACCCGTCAAGATATTGACGATAATGCCCGCGAGCAGCATAAAGGCGCGCTTGAGAAAGCCTTGGCCAAGATAGGTGTGCGAGCGCTCTTGCGCAAGGAACTCGGCCTCGCCGCACGGCAGCTCCCACACATCGCCCTCGGCAGTCGCATGTTCGCGATCGAAACGGCGACCATCAAAGGTGGTATAGCCTGCCTTGTCTCGCGGCAACGTCTGATATTTGGTGGGATAGTAGCTCGGCGAGGGCTTCTCCCCTTCCTCATACCAGGGCGCGATGGAGCCCCAACCCAGCAAAAGGGCGCATGCCTCGAGCACATCCTCCTCGGAAAGCTCGAGCTCGACAGCAAGGTCGGCCACGGTCACGCGACCATGACGATAGATAGCCGCGAGCACGCGGTCGGCGCACGAAACATCGGTCGGATCCATACCGCAGATGGCAGCGTAGCCACCCAGCAGCAGCGGGGTCACGCCAAACTTGGTTCCAATGCGACGCGACGTGTAATGGATGTCAAAGCGGCACGGCAGACCCAAAAAGAACTCGGTCACACGGACGCCGCAGGCACGCGCCGCCAAAAAGTGGCCGCCCTCGTGCAAAAACACGAGGACGGAAAGCATCAGCAGGCCCCAAAAGACCGATGAGAGAACGCTCAGAACAGTATCCATAAAACGAAAAAGCAATCCTTATGGGTTAGGAACGGGTTGCGGCGAGCACCTGCGCAGCCTTTTCACGCGCCCACGCATCGATGTCGCGAAGCTGCTCAAACGAATCGACCACCTGCATATCGTGGGCGTCCATGCAGGATTCCACAATGCGATCGATATCGGTAAAGCTGCAGCCATCGTGCAGGAAGGCATCGACGGCGACCTCGTTGGCGGCATTGAGCACGCACGGCATGGTGCCACCCGTCTTGCCGGCACGCTCGGCCAGTACCAGACAGCGGAAGGTATCCATGTCGGCAGCATCAAACGTGAGCTGCCCCAGCTCGCGGAAATCGATACGAGGCGCCGGGGTATCCCAACGCTCGGGATACGAGAACGCGAACTGGATGGGAATACGCATGTCGGATGCACCGAGATGCGCCATCACGGAGCCGTCGGCGAACTCGACCATAGAGTGAATCTTGGACTGACGCTGCACGACCACGTTAATGAAATCGAGGTCGCAGTTAAACAGATGCATGGCCTCAATGCGCTCCAGGCCCTTGTTCATGAGGGTGGCGGAGTCAATGGTGATCTTGGCACCCATGGCCCACGTGGGATGCGCGAGGGCGTCGGCACGCGTCACGCGATCGAGCTCGTCTCGCGTGCGGCCAAAGAACGGACCGCCCGAGCAGGTGAGCCAAATGCAGTGGGCCTCGCGCGGGTTCTCCCCCAGATAGCACTGGTAGATGGCGGAATGCTCAGAGTCGACCGGAATAAGCTGGCCCGGTTGCGCCAACGGCATAAGCAAGTCGCCACCGACGACGAGGGACTCCTTGTTGGCAAGGGCAAGGCGCTTATTCGAGGTCAAGGCCGCATGGCTCGCCTCGAGACCGGCGGCGCCCACAATAGCGACGAGCACGCAGTCGACATCGTCGCGACGCGCGAGCTCGCAAACCGCCTGCGCGCCAACGCCGAGCTGTGTGCCCTCGGGCAACTCCTGCAGCACGGCGTCATCGCCATGAGCGACATCGGCAACGGCAACCGCCGGAACCGAGAACTCGCGGGCAGCGGCAACGAGCTCCGAGGTGCTGGAATTAACGGACAGAGCCGTCACCTGCAGGCGATCGGCATGCTGGCGGCACACATCGAGCGCCTGGGTGCCGATAGAGCCCGTACAACCCAGGATGGCAACGCGAAGGCGTCCATCGGGGCCATACGTCGTCTGGAAGGACATTACAGCACGCCTCCGATCATCAGCAACAGCTGTGCGGTAATGCAGCCGAAGATAAGCGAATCGCTACGATCGAGCATTCCGCCGTGGCCCGGGATAAGGTTGCCGGAATCCTTGACGCCCACACCGCGCTTGATGCGCGACTCGATAAGGTCGCCGATAACGCCCAGAATGGACACGACCACGCCGCACAGCAGCGCATAGGGCAGGCTGAGCTTGTAGAAGTGCGTCGCCCACAGGATGAGCCAAATCAAAACCGAGCCCAAGATGCCGCCGGCAAACCCCTCCCAGCTCTTTTTGGGGGAGATCTTGGGAACCATCTTGTGCTTGCCGATACGGCTGCCCACGATGTAGGCAAACGAATCGGAGACCCAAAGGGACGCGCAAACGCCCACTGAAAGCAGGACGCCGGCAAAACCGGGCACGGCATCGCGCAGCAGCACGATAGCCGACAGCATAAAGCCAGTGTAGATGGGACCCATGAGCGTCACGGCCACATCAGAGATGCGGGTACGCGGCGACCAGACATACCAAATGCCCACAGCGAGCATCAAGGCAAACAGCAGGGCATTCAGCAACATCGAATCGCCCAACGCCGACAGCGGAAAGAGTACGGCGGCAGCGATACCCATGCGCTCGTTAGCCATCTTGCCATCGAGCCTTGTCATACGGAAAAACTCATAGCAGCACAGACCGCTCATGACAGAAACAAAGATGGCCGTGGGCACGATACCCAAAACCAGGCACAGGATAAAGACAACGGCGTAGACGATACCGGCGGCGGCACGGGTAATAAAGCCCGCCAGCCACGAACCGGTGCCGCTCTTTGCTGCAGGTGCTCCCGCAGTGGCAGCCTTGCGCGCAGGCGCCGCGGAAACTGGCGTCTTGGGAGCAGATGCCTTGGGACGATCGGACACGATTAAGCCTCCTCGGTCTTGCTCAGTCCACCAAACCTACGGTCACGGCCCTGATAGGCCAAAATGGCGTCGACAAGGCCCCAACGATCAAAGTCGGGCCAATAGGTATCGGTGACGTAGAATTCGGAATAAGCCACCTGCCACAGCAGATAGTTCGAAAGGCGCAGCTCACCAGAGGTGCGAATCACAAGTTCGGGATCGGGAAGACCGGCGGTATAGAGGTGGGAAGCCACCATGTCGTCATCAATTGCGGCAGGATCGATCTTACCGGCGGCAGCGTCGGATGCGATCTGACGGACAGCGCGGGTAATCTCGGCACGCGCGCCGTAGTTGACGGCAAGCGCCAGCGTCATACCGGTGTGATCGGCGCACTCGGCAAGACCGCGCTCAAAAACGTCGCGAGTCTTCTTGGGCAGCGCGGAAATGTCACCCAAAAAGACTACGCGCACATTTTCGCGCTTCAGAAGCGGCAGCTCGTCGATAAACGTCTTGGCAAACAGGTGCATCAGAACGTTGACTTCGTGCTGCGGTCGATTCCAGTTTTCGGTCGAAAATGCATAGGCCGAAAGCACGTCGACGCCCAGGCGCACGCAGGCGGTAATGATCTCGCGCAGCGAGACGATACCCGCCTTGTGGCCCTCGGTGCGTGCAAGACCGCGCGACGTGGCCCAACGACCGTTGCCGTCCATGATGCACGAGATATGGTGCGGAATGTTATTGAGGTCAAGGTCGGAAAAACCGACGCCCGCAGGGGCGTCGGCAAAGTACTCGACCAGTTTATGCTCGTCGTATTGCACCTTAGATCTCCATGACCTCGGCTTCTTTTTCCTTCAGAAGCTCCTCGACCTTGGCGACATACTCATCGGTATGCTTCTGGACCTTGGCCTGCTCGCGACGTACGTCGTCCTCGGTGAGCTCCTCATCGCGCTCGAGCTTGTTGTTGAAGTCGCGACGGATGTTACGGATAGACACCTTGGCCTGCTCGGCGTACTCGCGGCACTCCTTGACGAGCTCGCGACGGCGCTCCTCAGTGGGAGCCGGGAACGGAAGACGAACGACGGTGCCATCGGAGTTGGGGGTAATACCCAGATCGGAAGCGCCGATGGCCTTGACGATAGCATTGATGAGCGCCTTATCCCACGGCTCGATGAGCAGCATGTGAGCCTCGGGGGTTTTGACGGCGGCAACCTGCGTGACCGGCGTGGGGACACCGTAATAATCGACGGTGATGTCGGACAGAATGTTGGCGTTGGCACGACCGGTACGGACCTTGGAGAAGTTATGCTTGAGGGACTCGAGCGACTTGTCCATATGGGCGGTGATGTTCTCTGCCATGCTTAATCCTCCTGATAGACGAGCGTGCCGACGGGCTCACCCGCGAGCGCGCGCTTGACGGTGTCCTCGCCATCGATGTTGAGGACCAAAATCGGCATACGGTTATCCTGGCACAGTGCCGTAGCCGTGGAATCCATAACCTGCAGACCGCGGACGAGAACCTCGTGATAGGTAATCTTGTCAAAACGGACGGCATCGGCGCACTTGACGGGATCCTTGTCGTAGATGCCGTCAACCTTGGTGGCTTTAATCAGAATCTCAGCGCCGATCTCGCACGCACGAAGAGCCGCGGCGGTGTCGGTCGTAAAGTACGGATTGCCCGAACCGGCAGCGAAGATGACGACGTTGCCCTTGGACAGATGGTTGATAGCGCGGCGACGAATATAGGGCTCGCAGATCTCGTTCATCTGGATAGCGCTCATCACGCGGCAAGGAACATCGTTGTGCTCGAAGGCATCCTGCAGGGCGAGCGCGTTCATAACGGTTGCCAGCATCCCCATGTAGTCGGCCTGAGCACGCTCCATGCCACCGGCAGCGCCTGCCATGCCGCGGAAAATATTGCCGCCGCCGACAACGACGCCGACCTCATGGCCAACGGCGAGCAGCTCCTTGACCTGCTTGGCAAGATGATCGGTAACCTTGGGGTCGATGCCATATTGGCCGTCGCCCATCAGTGCTTCGCCGGAAAGCTTAAGAAGCACGCGTTTATATCGGATGTCGGACAAAGCGATCCTCCTTTAATTAGACTCTCAATATGATATCAAAGGCTCTGATAAGAGCCATGAAAAAGCAGGCTGTGAGTAAAACCCACAGCCTGCTCATTACCAGCTACAAGAGCTTATTTACTCGCCACGGACCAGACGGTCAAAGGCAACGACGGTAATGGTGTCGCCGAGCTCCTTGGAGACCTGCTCAGCGTACTTCTTGATGGTGAGGGAGCTGTCCTTGATGAACTCCTGCTCGGTGAGCACGGACTGCTTGTAGAACTTCTCCAGACGGCCAACAGCCATCTTCTCCTGGATAGCCTCGGGCTTGCCGGACTCGGCAGCCTGGGCCATGTAGATCTGCTTCTCGTGCTCGACGGTCTCGGCCGGAACCTGATCGCGGGTAGCGCAGATCGGGGCGACGGCGGCAACCTGAAGGGCAACGTCGTGAGCGAAGGTCTTGAAGGGCTCAGCCTGAGCGGTCTCGGCCTTCTCGAAGGCGAACTCGACGAGGACGCCGATCTTACCACCCATGTGGATGTAAGAAGCGAGCGCGCCGTTCTCGGCCTTGCGGGCAGCGAAGCGGGAGATCTTCATGTTCTCGCCCATGATGTGAATCATCTCGGTGAGCTCGGAGGAAACGGTCTCCTCGCCCATCGGCTTCTCGAGCAGAGCGTCGACGTCAGCAGGCTCGGTGGTAGCGACAACCTCAGCGACCTTAGAAGCAAAGCCGGTGAACTTGGCGTTGGAGCCAACGAAGTCGGTCTCGCAGGAGAGCTCGAGCAGAGCACCGGTCTTGCCATCCTCGGAGACGAACGCGGCGACAGCGCCCTCGTTGGTCTCACGGCCAGCCTTCTTGGCAGCCTTGGCAAGGCCGTTCTTACGCAGAACGTCGACAGCGGCGTCCATGTCGCCGTCAGCCTCGACGAGAGCCTTCTTGCACTCCATCATCGGGGAGTCGGTCATCTCGCGGAGCTGCTTGACCATAGCGGCGGTAATCTGGGCCATTGTGGTTCCTTTCAAAGAGATGAAAAAGAATTAACTAAGACTGATCTACTCGGCCTTGGGCTCAGCGGCCATCTCGGCCTCGGAGACCTGCTCCTTGCCGGAGCCAGCGAGGCAGGCGTCAGCCATGAGCTCGCACATAAGGGTGACAGCGGAGATAGCGTCATCGTTGCAGGGGATGCCGTACTCGACCTCGTCGGGATCGGAGTTGGTGTCGATCAGAGCGACGACGGGGATGTTCAGGCGCTGAGCCTCCTTGATGGCGTTCTCCTCGCGCTTGGTGTCGATGACGAAGAGAGCCTGGGGCAGACCCTTCATGTCGCGGGCACCACCGAGGTTGGTCTGGAGCTTGGTGAGCTCCTTGCCGAGAACAGCCTGCTCCTTCTTGGGGAGCACTGCCATGCGGCCGTCCTCGACCATGGCCTCGAGCTCCTCCATGCGGTTGATGCGGGAGCGGATGGTGACGAAGTTGGTCAGCATACCGCCGAGCCAACGCTGGTTGATGTAAGGCATGTTGGCGCGCTCAGCAGCGTTCTTGACGGCCTCCTGAGCCTGCTTCTTGGTGCCGACGAACAGCACATTGCCGCCCTTGGCGACGTTCTTGACGAAGGTGTAGGCCTGATCGGCGTCGAGGATGGTCTGCTTGAGGTCGAGGATGTAGATGCCGTTGCGCTCACCGAAGATGAACGGCTTCATCTTGGGGTTCCAGCGACGGGTCTGGTGACCGAAGTGGCAGCCGGCCTCGAGCAGGGTGCGGATATTAATCTTGGTAGCCATGTTAAACCTCCTGTGGTTTGCCTCCGCGCGGGGTCATCCTCCAAAACCAACCCGGACATGTGCTACCAAAGCCCGGGCACCACGGTATGAAGTAGCCGCGCGTGCGTGATAAAAACCTGTTGCCGTGAAGCAACCCGATGAATGATAGCAGGAATGCATCTTCCTGCCAACCCGCAATCAAAACCACACACCTGAGCGCGGCGCGGGACGTCCCAGCCACTATTCGCCGCGGGGATGGGCTTGAGCCACAGCCCGCTTAAGCCGATCGGGTGTGAGATGCGTGTAGATCTGCGTCGTGGACAGGCTCGCATGGCCCAGCAGCTCTTGAACCGAGCGCAGGTCCGCACCGCCCTCGAGCAAGTCGGTCGCAAAGGTATGGCGCATCGCATGCGGGGCGATGTCGGCAGGCATGCCGGCGAGCGTCGCCAGCGTATGAAACCGCCGCCTGAGCATGGCGGCACTCATGCGATTACCGCGCGCCGATATAAGCAGCGGATGCGGCCCGATAGCGGGGTCACGACGCTTTGCCTGAGCGAGCAACTCCGGCCTCCCTTCCTCAATATAGAGACGCGTCGCCTCGAGCGCACGACGATACAGAGGGACGATACGTTCTTTGCTCCCCTTGCCCCACAGGCGCAGCGTGCGTTCGGACCACGCAATGGACTCCACATTGAGTGCTGCGAGCTCAGAGATACGAGCACCCGAGGCATAGAGCAGCTCGAGCATCGCCGCATCGCGCAGTCCCGCGGGTGTTGAGGTATCAGGCGTCTTGAGCAGCGCCTCGACCTGCTGGGTCGTAAGGACGCCCGGCAGGTCACGCGGCAGCTTAGGCGATGCGATCGCCGAGACCGCATCGCCCTCCACGACTCCCTCGGCAGCCATCCAGCGATAGAGAGATCGGATAGCCGACAGGTGCGCCGCAAGCGTTCGGGGAGCCACCTGCTCACGCGAAAGCTCGGCAAGATAGCGACGAATGGTGCGCACGTCGGCAGCGAAAGCATCAATATCCTCACGCTCGCACCAGGCAGCAAAGCGCTCCAGCCTCGAGCCATAGGCCGTCACCGTATTGGGAGAAAGCCCCTCGAAACGTGCGATATAGGCGATAAACGAGTCGACGGTGTCGTACAGGTCAAAGGCTATGACCGGTCGCCTCCAAACAGATCGGGGCGAGTGGCCAGATAGGCATCAAGGGCCTCGAGCGCACGGTCCGCATAGGCCTGGTAGCGGTCGCGCTTGCTGCGGCGCTTACCATCCTCGAGTGGCGGCACCAGGCCAAAGTTGACATGCATGGGCTGGTAGCCCACGGTGGCAGGATCGGTCGCATAGCCCACGAGCGCGCCCAGGGCGCCCACGCGGGGCAACTCGACGCCCGCGGCGCCGATAGCCTCGGCATAGGTGTTGAGCGCCGCGAGCAGACCGGTCGCCACGGCTTCCATGTACCCCTCGGTGCCGGTGATCTGACCGGCCAGGCGCACGCCGGTACCAGGCACGGCAAAGGTGCCATCGAGCACGTGCGGGGCGTCGACAAAGGTATTGCGGTGCATGACACCGTAGCGGAAGAACTCAGCGTTCTCCAGGCCCGGCACCATATGGAAGACGCGCTTCTGCTCGCCAAAGGTCAGATTGGTCTGGAAGCCCACCAGGTTATAGGCGGTCTTTTCCTTGTTCTCGGCACGCAGCTGAATCGCCGCCCAAGGGCGACGTCCGGTACGCGGGTCGGTGAGGCCGACGGGCTTCATGGCGCCAAAGCGAATGGCGTCCTTGCCGGTGCGCGCAACTTCCTCGGCAGGTTGGCAGGCCTGGAACAGATCGCCGCCCTCAAAGTCCTTGAGCACCACGCGGTCGGCCGTGGTAAGTGCATCGATAAAGGCCTCGTACTCCTCCTTATTGAGCGGAGCGTTGAGATAGTCGCCGCTCCCCTGCTCCTCGTAGCGCGACTGCGAGAACAGCACGCCCATATCGAGCGTGGAGGCATCGACGATCGGCGCCGCGGCATCGAAGAACGCAAGGGCGTCGCCACCGACGAGCTTCATGACCTCTTCGCTCAGCGCCGGCGAGCACAAGGGGCCGGCGGCAATGACCACATGGCCCTCGGGAATCTGCGTGACCTCGCCGTGAACGATCTCGATATTGGGACGGGCGGCAACCTCGGCCTCGACGAGCTCGGAAAACTTGACGCGGTCGACCGCCAAGGCGCCACCGGCGGGAACAGCCGCGCGATGGGCGCAATCGAGCAGGACTGAATCCATGCGCTCAAGCTCGGCCTTCAGCAATCCAGCCGCGGAATCCGGACGGGTCGACTTAAACGAATTGGAGCAGACGAGCTCTGCCAGGTGATCGGTATGGTGGGCCGGGGAGCTCACCTGGGGGCGCATCTCGCACAGCTTTACGGCGAACCCGCGATCTGCCAGCTGAATCGCGCACTCCGAACCCGCCAGACCGCCACCGATAACCGTCACCTGATCAAACAGCATCTGCAAACACCTTTCTAATTGACATGTTTTCCATTGTGACCGAAGGGTGTCTGGGCGTGAAGGGCAAACTTGGAGGGCGCATACCTTCCATCCATCATGCGCTCGATAAGGCCCTCGAGCTCAAGCGAACCCAGGAGCTTAAGTACGCCGACGGCATCGAGCGAGACGAGTGCCGCGATGTCGTCGACCTTGAGCGGAGAGGCGATGAGCGCATGCATCACGGTCTGCTGTGTTTGATCCAGGTCGGCAATGCCGGGAGCATCGGGGCGCGAGTAGCGCAGGGTGCCGTAGATGCGTGAGATAGCCATCTCGATAGATTCCTCGTCGATGATGCAGCAGGCACCGTTCGCAATGAGGTAATTCGTGCCACGCGACTCGGGCGATAGGATCGACCCCGGCACGGCGAGAAGTTCTCGCCCCAAATCCATAGCAGCCTCGGCTGTAGAAAACGTCCCGGAAGGCATACCCGCCTCGGATACAAAGAGGGCTTGCGACAGGGCCGCGATTACGCGATTGCGGCGCGGAAAGGCAAACTTGCGCGGACCCATGCCCCACGGAGAGATCGACACGACCGCGCCACCCGTATCGAGCGTGCGCGTAATAAGCCCCGCGCTCGAACGCGGGTAGACCACGTCGGCGCCCGTCCCCAGCACCACGACGTGTTTACCGCCAGCGTTGACCGCAGCCCAACCCGAGGCCTGGTCACAACCGACCGCGCCGCCCGAGACCACCGACACTCCCGCCTCGACCGCCACCTTTGACGCAAGCTCTGCCACGGCAAGACCATACGGCGAGGCCTTGCGCGCGCCGATGATGGAGAGCGCGGGCGTCGAAAGCACCTCGGGGTTGCCGCGCACATAGAGCGTCTGGGGTACATCAGAAAGCTCCAAAACGGTCTCGGGGTACAACGCGTCACCTGGATGCAGCTCGAAGGTCCCCTCGGCCATCATTGGTCCCTCCTTCCCTGGTACATCGCCGCCTCGAGCACGTGGTCCTGCGTCACATGCTCGCTCTCGGCGACATCTGCGATCGTGCGCGCAATGCGAACCAGGCGCACGATGCCGCGGCCCGTGAGATGCGTGCGCTTCGACAGGCCGAGCACACACTTCTCCGCCGCATCATCGAGCTCAAAGGTCGAAACGACGCCGTCAATGGACCGTGTCTCGTCATCCTCGGCCTCGGCATCAGCATCGTCCATACGGGATTCGCGCCAAGCGCGAAAAGCGCGACCGCGCACAACGTAGTCACGTAACTCAGCTGACGACATACCCTCCGCGCCCTCGATAATCACCTGAGGGTCGGGACGGGTCACATCGATCATCATGTCGATACGGTCGGCCAAAGGACCGCGCAGTTTAGACCGATAGCGCTCGACCATCGCCGCCGAGCAGCGACACGGTACCTCACGATCGCCCAAAAAGCCGCAGGGGCAGGGATTGCTCGCAGCCAGCAGCTGAAAGCGCGACGGGAAGGTAAAAGCCCCGTCGACGCGTACGATCCTGACGTAGCCGCGTTCGATGGGCTGACGCAGCGTCTGCAGCACACCCGTGGGAAACTCGGCAAGCTCGTCCAAAAATAGCACGCCGCCATGAGCAAGGCTGATCTCACCCGGGTGCACCGGGCGCCCACCGCCGATAAGACCTGCGGTCGAAATACTGTGATGGGGACTGCGGAAGGGCCGGTGCCCCGCCAACAAGCCATCAATGTTCTCACCCAAAACCGAATGGATGCACAGCGCCTCCTGTTGATCCTCAACGGAAAGCTCGGGCAGGATGCCGGTCATACGACGCGCGAGCATCGTCTTGCCCGATCCCGGGGACCCGATCATGAGCAAGCCGAGTTCTCCTGCCGCCGCAAGCGCCATGCCGCGTTTAGCGACTTCCTGCCCCAGCACGTCGGCATAGTCGAGCTCAGGCTCAAAGGTCGCCTCGACGCCCTCGGAATCCAGATAGTGCCGAGCCGCCTCGCCCATGCCATGGGCGAGCTGAGACAAATGATCGATGAATCCACAATCCACGCCCGCGAGCGGCACATGCTGATCGGACCTGCCGGCGATAAAGGACAGCCCCATATCACGCGCCAATAGCTGAAACGCCACCTCGCCCTTGACGGGAAGCACCGTACCGTCCAAGCCGAGCTCGCCGGCGATAAGGCAGCGATCGAGGTTGTCACGGGGAATCTGCCCATCGGCCGCCAGAACCGCGATGGCGATGGGCAGATCAAAGCCGCTACCGGTCTTGCGAATATCGCCGGGCGCTAGGTTGACCGTAATGCCCGAGCGTGGGATCTCGAACCCGGCGGAGCGCATCGCGCAGCGAATACGACCGCGTGACTCCATCACCTCCATACTCGGAATGCCGAGCATTTGGATGCCCGGAACACCACCGGCAAGCGAGACCTCGACCGTGACGTGAATCGCCTCGACGCCACGGATGCAGGCCGCGTGAACGGCAAACGTCTCGAACGCCATCACGACACCTGCCAATCGAACGCGTTGTACTGATGCTCGATCTCGGCGATATGCCCGCCACGAATGGTGACACCCACGGCATCGAAGCGAATCGCCTTGAGCGGATAATGCTCCATGAGATAGCAACTTGCGATGCGGCGGTAGCGGCGTTGCTTTTGGGCGTCCACGGCCTCCTCGGGAAAGACCCGCGTGCTGCAATCCAGTGCGACGCGTCTGGTCTTGACCTCGGCCATCACCACGACATCGTCGAGTTCATCGAGCAGCACCAGATCGGCCTCGCCCTCGGAGCAACGATAACCCTGCTCCAGCAAGGTGTAGCCGCGCTCGTTAAAGTAGTCGATGGTGATCAGCTCGCCCAGCATGCCCAGCTCGCGGGGACTGAGTCCCTTGATAAACTCAGGCGTCATCGCCCCGCAGTCGAGCTCGCCGTTTTCCCAACGCTCCTTGAGCTGCTGCGTCTTGCTCTTTTTGCTTGCGGCACTCATGGGGTCTCCTTTCCCGCACGCTGCATTGCCCTGATGATGAGGGCACCTTTCGTGCGGGTAAGTACCGGAAGCAAACCAAAAGCTGACCAAATGCCGTCAAAAAACGGGCCGTACGCAGCAATGGTGTTGCATACGGCCCGCCACCAGCAGGTTTATAAAACCCCAGAGGTCCCTGTCTCCACAATTGACCTAGAAAAGACGCTCAGTCTGCAGAAAGTTTCCGCAAAAGCTCACGCGGTGCAGTGGACAAAGTCCATGTTTGCGAATGGCCTCGATATGCTCGGGGCTTGCATAGCCCTTCGACTCGGCCAGATGGTACTCGGGATACTCGGCGTCGTACTCGACCATCATCTCGTCACGCGTGACCTTGGCCATGATGGACGCCGCGGCGATGCAGGCGATTTTGGCATCGCCCTTCACCACATCGCGCTCGTTAGGAACGGCGCCCAAGGGGTTACCATCCATGAGGACGCAGTCGGGCTCAAGTCCCGTATCGGCCACGGCGCCCGCAACGGCAGTACGGATAGCACGGGCCATGCCCATTTCATCGATATCCTTCGGCGCGATATGGCAAAAACCGATCGCCGTCGCCACCTCGGCAATCTTCACTGAGAGCAACTCGCGGCGCGCGGGCGTGAGCTTTTTGGAATCGTTGATACCCCAGACGCGCGGCTCCATAGGAAGACAGACGGCGCATACCGTCAAAGGGCCGGCCACCGATCCGCGACCCACCTCGTCGACACCAACGACCACCCCATCGCCACCAAGCTCATGCATAAGCTCGTACATGTCATTGACGCGCTCGCGCTCGGCAAGCTCTTTGGCATGGCGTTTGAGGGCGCGTTCACAAGCCTTGATCACCTGCTGGCGTGGGTCCTCGCGATAATGCTCCACGAGGGCGGGAATCTCCTCGAACGTGGCGCTCGCCAACTCACCGGCAACCTGCGATGCCGAAACCGAGCTCGTCATGTTGGCCATACCAGGCCCTCCTTGCATGCAAATCAGATAAAAAGAAGGGCCACCCGAAGGTGACCCTTGTGTCCAAACGAGTGGACAGACGCTGCGATCTTCTTAGCGCTTCTCGGGGATGCGAGCAGCCTTGCCCACCTTGTCGCGGAGGTAGTACAGCTTGGCGCGACGGACGCGACCATGACGAACGACCTCGAGCTTGGCGATCTTGGGGCTGTGAAGCGGGAAGGTTCGCTCAACACCGACACCGAAGGACATCTTGCGGACGGTGAAGGTCTCGCGGGCACCGGCGCCGGCCATGCGGATGACGTCGCCCTGGAAGACCTGGATGCGCTCGCGGTCGCCTTCCTTAATGCGGTAGTGAACCTTGACGTTGTCGGCGACGCGAACCTGAGGAATGTCCTCGCGGATCTGCTGACGCTCGATTGCGCGGATGTAATCCATGTGCAATTCCTTACTCTTCTAGAGGTGCCGTACCACCCTGGCCGGCACGTAGTTGAACAAACGTATTCGAGTATACACGCGCGGGTTTCTGCTGCAAGAACAATTTTTTACGCAGACAAAAAGACAAAACCCGCACATGATAACCGCCCGCCTCACGAATGAGACGGGCGGTATGAAGGGGGACTATGCCAGGCGTCGATGCGCAGGGCGCTAGGCGTTGCGCTTGGCCTCGAGCTTGGCCTGAGCGGCAGCCAGACGCGCCAGGGGCACGCGGTAAGGCGAGCAGGACACATAGTCCACATCGGCCACGTTAAACAGGCCCTTGATGGACTTGGGGTCGCCGCCGTGCTCGCCGCACACGCCAAAGTGCATGTCGGGGTTGGTAGCGCGACCCTTCGCCACGGCCATGCGCACCAGCTCGAGTACTGCCGTGTCGATGGTCTCGAAGGGGTTGTCCTTCAAGATCTTCTTATGCATGTACAGCGGAATGAACTTAGCCTCGGCGTCGTCACGCGAGAAACCGAAAGTCGTCTGCGTGAGGTCGTTGGTGCCAAAGCAGAAGAAGTCGGCGTGCTGCGCGATCTCGTCGGCGACCATGCAAGCGCGCGGCAGCTCGAGCATCGTACCCACGGGAATGTTGAGCTCGACACCTTCCTCGGAGGAGACCTCGGCGATCACGCGCTCGATGACCTCGCGAGTCTGAACGTGCTCGGCCGTAATGGAAACGAGCGGGACCATAATCTCGGGACGCGGGTCGACGCCTTCCTTGATAAGGCGGGCGGCAGCCGTTGCCACGGCACGGACCTGCATGAGCGGCAGGTCACCGAAGACGACGGACAGGCGCACGCCGCGCAGACCGAGCATCGGGTTGGACTCGACCATGCCGTCGATACGACGCAGGCGGGCACGCAGGGCGGCAAGCTCTTCCTCGCTGGCGCCGGCGGCCTCCTTCTTGGTGATGGCGACCTCAAGCTCACGCGGATCGTCAAGGAACTCGTGCAGCGGCGGATCGAGCAGACGCACGACCACATCGCGACCGGACATGGTCTTGAACATCGCCAGGAAGTCCTCGGTCTGGACCTTGAGCAGGTCGGCCAGGGCCTGCTGCTTTACGGCCTCGTCATCGGACAGGATAAAGCTCTGGATGATGTTCTTGCGGTCGCCCAGGAACATATGCTCGGTGCGGCACAGGCCGATGGCCTCGGCGCCAAACTCGAGCGCGAGCGCGGCATCCTCGGGGTTGTCGGCGTTGACGCGCACGTGGTTGGCGTGGCCGCAGGTCTCGTCCAAGCGAATCTCGTCGGCCCAGGACAGGATGGTGTCCAGGTCGCCGGTGAGCTCGGCCGAAACCAGGACGACGGCGCCGTCGACGACGATGCCCTGGGTACCGTCGATGGAGATGACATCACCCTCGCGCAGCACGCGGTCGCTGCCCTCGATGTGCACGACCTTCTCGGCAGCGTCGATATGGAAGCGCTCGACACCGCAGACGCAGGGCGTACCCATGCCGCGGGCGATAACGGCGGCATGGCTCGTCTTGCCGCCATGGCTGGTCAGGATGCCCTCGGCGGCGACCATGCCCTTCAGGTCGTCGGGGTTGGTCTCCCAACGAACCAGAATGACCTTGTGACCCTCGGCGGAACGCGCGACGGCGTCGTCACTCGAGAACACGACCTCGCCCACGGCGGCACCGGGGCTGGCGTTAAGGCCGCTGGCCAGGGCCTCGTACTTCTTGGAGGCGTCGAACTGCGGGTGCAGGAGCTGATCGAGCTGCGCGGGATCGATGCGGCTCACGGCCTCCTCGCGGGTGATGAGGCCCTCCTCGACCATCTCGATAGCGATGCGCAGCGCGGCGGTAGCGGTGCGCTTGCCCACGCGAGTCTGAAGCATCCAAAGTTTACCCTGCTCGATGGTGAATTCGATATCGCACATGTCGCGATAGTGATCCTCGAGCGTCAGGAACACGCGCTCGAGCTCCTCACCTGCAGACTCGAGGCCCGGGGTAGTCTTGAGGTCGGCGATGGGCTCGGTGTTACGGATGCCGGCGACGACGTCCTCGCCCTGGGCGTTGACCAGAAAGTCGCCGTAGAACTCCTTGGTGCCGTCGGCCGGGTTGCGCGTAAAGGCGACGCCGGTCGCAGAGGTCTCCCCCTTGTTGCCAAAGGCCATGGCCTGGACGTTGACGGCAGTACCGAGCTCGTCGGAAATGCCGTGCTGCTTGCGGTAGATGCAGGCGCGCTCGTTCATCCAACTGCCAAAGACGGCTTGGATGGCAAGGCGCAGCTGAAGCTCAGGATCGTACGGGAAGACGGGCTTGCCGTCGGCGACCTCGAGCTCGGGATACAGGACGGCCTCGACGTTCTCGGAGAAGATGCCCTTAAAGGTCTCGACGAGCTCCTGCAGGTCCTCGGCCGAAAGCTCGGAATCGACGCGAACGCCGGCGACCAGGCGGGCCTGGGTCAGCGCGTTCTCGAACAGGTCGGCGTCGACACCCATGACGACGTTGGAGAACATCTGGATAAAGCGACGGTAGCTATCCCAGGCAAAACGCGGGTTTTGTGTCTGGGCGATAAGGCCCTGAACGGAGTCGTCGTTGAGGCCCAGGTTGAGAACCGTGTCCATCATGCCAGGCATGGAGAACGGAGCGCCCGAGCGAACCGACACGAGCAGCGGATCGGAGGCGTCGCCGAGCTTCTTGCCGCAGCGGGCCTCGAGGTCCGCCTCGGCGGCAACGATCTCATCGAGAGCGCCCTCGGGCCACACATTGCCGGCACCGGAGTACTCGACGCAAGTCTGGCAGGTAATGGTAAAGCCACCGGGAACCGGCAGGCCGATACGGCTCATCTCTGCAAGGTTAGCGCCCTTGCCGCCAAGCACGAAGTTCATGGACTTGTCGCCCTCGGTGACACAGGTGCCCTGGGCGTCGGTTCCAAAACGGTAAACCCTCTTGCAATCGCTCACGATACTTCCCCTTCCATGCGCTCTCGCGCACGACCGTGGTAACGAATCGACCCGCCGGATGCGGGCCGTGAGGGAACTATACGGCGGGTTTTGGGCAGGCTTGAGCAGAGGGTGCGCGGTTTGGTAAACGTGCTAAAACAGGCGGTAAACGGTAGGTAAAGTTGGTTACCTTATGAAGATACCACTACAAGAAGAATGCAGGTCAGATGCGATGTTTTTGCTAAATCGCTTTATCAATTCAGGCTATTTAGCCACTCCGATGATTTTTCTGGGACGGGGATTAAAAAATCATTGAGTACCTAATGATTTTTTAATCCCCGTCCCAGAAAAATCATCACAGAAAGGACTACTG
Source organism: Collinsella sp. (assembly GCA_018363345.1). GTDB lineage: Bacteria > Actinomycetota > Coriobacteriia > Coriobacteriales > Coriobacteriaceae > Collinsella. Next base: position 86,709 of record JAGZNZ010000004.1, read on the forward strand.
CTGTTGAGCGCGACGGGCGGCACGGCGGGCCCTGGCTTCTCGGATCTCTTCGAGGTGGGCAATGATCTCGGAGGCGCTCTCCTCAATCGCCTTGCCGTCGGTACGCACTACAAAGCAGCCCAGGCGTTTCATGAGCGCGCGGGCTTCCGCAAGCTCACTACGCACGCTCTCGGGCTCCGCATAGGAGCCGGCAACGGCACGGGCGTAGTCATCGCTCAAGCGGCTATCGCGAATTTCGGAAATCACATCGACGGTCGAAATCAGGCCGAACAGGCGCATCGGGTCGACCTCATAAATCGACTTGGGCGGCTCCATGCCATGCGCCAGTGGGACATTGGCGACCTTGTAGCCCTGATAGGCTAAATACATCGACAGCGGCGTCTTGGATGTACGCGACACACCCAGCAGCACGATATCGGCACCCGACAGATCGTCGCAACCACGACCGTCATCGTGCTCAACGAAATACTCCATGGCCTCGATACGATGGAAATACCGATCGTCGGTCTTGTGAATCACGCCCGCCACACCCTTGGGCGGCACGCCGACGAGCGAAGACAGCACGGCGAGCGTCGGACCGATCAGGTCGACCGAGCGAATGTGCAGCATGCCCAAGTAGTCGAGCACGCGAGCACGAAGGGCCGGGTCGACGATGGTATGGAACACGGCGATATCGCGATGGTCGGCATCGACGCGCGGCCCCACAAATGACTTGACCTGCTCCACGGAGGTCACCTTAGGCAGGCGCAAAACGCGAAAAGCCCCTACATCAAATTGCCCGGACGCCGCAAGCACCACCTCACAAGCGGTATCGCCGAGCGAGTCGGAGATAACGATAACGGTGGGACGAGCGGTGACCGGGCAATCCATGCGGGGCTCCTTTTGCGCTTATGCGCAGGCTGGCTTACTTTTTGCGGGCAAGCTCACCGATGTTGGCAATGCCGGAGAAAACGGCCTCGAAGCGGTTGAGCAGCTTAAGGCGATTATCGCGAAGCTGCTCGTCCTTGTCCATGACCATGACCTCATCGAAGAAACGGTCGATGGGCGCGCGCAGGGCGGCGAGGGCGGCAAATGCGGCCGGGTAGTCCTCGGCAGCAAGGGCGGCATCGACAGCGGTCTGAGCGGCCTCGGAGGCGTCGGCGAGCGCGAGCTCGACCTCGCCCATCAGGCTGCGGTCATACTCCGCACCAAGCTCAGGCTTGGAGATATGCGCGGCGCGGGCATAGGCGGTCGCCAGGTTGTCGAACGTCTCAGCGTCGTTCTTGCGGGCCTCGTCGAGGGCGGCGCAGCGGGCGAAGAAGACGGACGGGGCGATAATGTGCACCGCGGAGACGGCGGCAACGGTATCGGCCGGGATCTTTTCGTCGCGGGCCATGCTCACCAGGCGGCCATGGAAGAAGTCACGAACCTGCTGGGCGACCTCGGCGGCGTCGAACTCAATGCCCTGCTCGCTATAGAGCTCGAGCGCAAAGTCGATGAGCGACGTGGGATCGATCGGCAGACGGTCGCGCAGGATGTTGATGATACCGATAGCGGCACGACGCAGCGCGTAGGGATCGGAGGAGCCAGTCGGGGGCTCGCCGATGGCAAAGATACCGGCGATGGTATCAAGCTTGTCGGCGCAGGCCACGATGCAGCCAGCGGTGCCCTCAGGCAGCTCGTCACCGGCAAAGCGGGGACGATAATGATCGCGAATGGCGTGGGCGACCTCGTCGTTCTCCCCCATCGCGGTGGCGTAGTAACCGCCCATCACGCCCTGCTGACTCGTGAACTCGACGACGGCGTTGGACACCAGGTCGGCCTTGCACAGGTGCGCGGCGCGAGCGGCGTCGGCGGCAAGATGGGCGCCCAGATGAGCCTCGCGGGCAATAGCGAGCGCGAGCTGCTCGATGCGCTCGGACTTGGCGAGCACGCTGCCGAGCTTCTCCTGGAAGGCAACCTTGGCCAGACGCTCGCGGAACTCGTCGAGGGAGATCTTCAGGTCCTCCTCGTAGAAGAACTTAGCGTCGTCCAGACGGGCGCGCACGACGCGCTCGTTGCCGTCGATCACGCGCTCGGCATTCTCGGGCTTGCTGTTGGAAACGACCACGAACTCACGCGTGAGCTTGCCTTCTCCGTCATAGATCGGGAAGTAGCGCTGGTTGGTGAGCATGGACTCGCAGATAATCTCGTGCGGGACCTTGAGGAACTCCTCGTCGAAGGTACCGACGAGCACCGTCGGCCACTCGCAAAGGTTGATGACCTCCTCAAAGACCTTCTTGGGCGTATCGACATGGCAGCCGGGACGGGCAGCCTCGACCTCGGCGATACCAGCGAGAATCGCCTCGCGACGGCGCTCAGCAGAGAGCACGCCGGCATCCTCGAGTACCTGCTCGTAGGCGGCGGGGCTGGCGACAACGTGGTCACCGGGGCCGAGCACGCGATGGCCGCGCGTGGTGTTGCCGCTCGTCACGTCGGCAAACGACACGGGCACAACATCCTCGCCCAAAAGGCAGCAGATCCAACGGACCGGACGAACAAAGGTCGCATGCTCGTGACCCCAGCGCTGGGAGCGGTAGTTGGGCCACTGCAGGCCGGCGATGGTCTTCTCGCACAGGGCCGTCAGGATCGGGGTAGCCGGTGCGGAGGGAATGTTCTTCTCGGCAAAGACGTACTCACGACCGTCAGTGTCCTCGCGACGGACCAGGTCCTCGGCAGCCACACCGCACTTGCGGGCGAAGCCCTGGGCAGCCTTGGTGGCGTTGCCGTCGGCATCAAAGGCAATGTTTGCCGCGGGGCCACGCTTGACCTCGTGAACCTCATCGGTCGCGGTGGCAACGTCGGCAACGAGCGCAGCCAGGCGACGCGGGCTCGAGATCACGCGGACCTCGCCGTGGGCCAGACCGGCCTCGTCGAGACCCTTGGCGATCATGGTGCCAAGCTGCTTGACGGCATTGTTCAGCGGTGCAGAGGGCATTTCCTCCGTACCAATCTCAAACAGGAAATCCTTAGCGTCTGCCATGGCTTACGCCACCTCGCCTTCCTGGTCGGCATTCTCGTTGACTCCGGCGACCTCGGCCATATAGGCCTCGCAGCACGCCTTGGCGACGGCGCGGACGCGCAGGATGTAGTTGGCACGCTCGACTGCGGACAGGGCGCCGCGGGCATCGAGCAAGTTGAAGGCATGGCTGCACTTCATGACGCAGTCGTATGCGGGCAGCGGCAGCTTGCGCTCCAAGCAGGAATGGCACTCGGCCTCGTAGTCGTCAAACTTCTGACGCATCATCTCAACGTTGGCGACCTCAAAGTTGTAAGCGCTAAACTCGCGCTCGTTCTCCAGGAACACGTCGCCATAGGTCATGGGCGTGCCGTCGGGCAGGTAGCTCCACACCAGATCGTAGACCGAGTTGACGCCCTGAGCGTACATGGCGATACGCTCCAGGCCATAGGTGATCTCGACGGGCACGGGGTCGACCTCGATACCGCCCACCTGCTGGAAGTACGTGAACTGCGTGACCTCCATGCCGTTGAGCCAGACCTCCCAGCCAAGGCCCCAGGCGCCCAGGGTCGGGCTCTCCCAGTCGTCCTCGACAAAGCGGACGTCATGGTCGTTGGGGTCCAGGCCAATGGCGGCCAGCGAACCCAGGTAGAGCTCCTGGGCGTTGACCGGCGAGGGCTTGATGAGCACCTGGAACTGATAGTAGTGCTGCATGCGGTTAGGGTTCTCGCCGTAGCGGCCGTCGGCGGGACGGCGGCAGGGCTGCGCATAGCAGGTGCGCCACTCGGCGGGGCCGAGCGAGCGCAGCGTGGTCGCGGTATGGAAGGTACCGGCACCGACCTCGGAGTCATAGGGCTGCATAATGACGCAGCCCTGCTCGCCCCAGTACTGCTGGAGGCGCAGGATGATGTCTTGGAAGGAAAGCGATGAAGCGTTCATGCCTCTAATATCCCCTCGTCGAAACGATTACACGGTTAGGAACTGTACTATAGCGGTTTTTAGTCGATAGCGCCCAGACGGTTAAGCGGCCAGTAACGCACGAGCGCCACGGCGATCAAATCAGAGCGATCAACGGGACCAAAGTAGCGTGAGTCGGCTGAGTTCTCGCGGTTGTCGCCCATCACCCACACGCAGCCGTCGGGGACGGTGTAGGGATAGCTCACCTGGGCGGCGGGCGCCTGGACCGAAAGCGGCCAGCTCATGCCGGTCGAATAGTCCTCATCGAGCGCCTGGCCGTCGACGACGACCTTGCCGTCCTGAAGGTCGACCGTCTGACCGGCCGTGGCGATGACGCGCTTTACCAGCACGTCATGCTCGGACGTGGCATCGGGGTTATGGAACACCACGATATCACCCTGTTTGACGGGCTGACCGAGCTCGAGGCTCACCTTTTGCGCCAGGATCTGATCGCCAATCTCGATCGTGGACTCCATGGAGCCGGTAGGCACCACAAAGGGTTCAACCACAAATGAGCGAACCAAAAAGGTGGCGACCAGTGCAATCGCGACGACCACGATCCACTCAAAGGCACCCTTTAGCACGGAATGCTGCGATGGAACCATTCTCACTCCTCGCTCTGTGAATACGACGCGTCCAGAATCTCTTGCGCGAATGCGCGCTCCTCGGGCGTAAGGCGCGCCGTCTCGATCAGGTCGGGACGCCAGCGGCAGGTTCGCTCGATGGCATTCTTGCGGCGCCAGGCATCAACCTTGGCATGATCGCCGCTCACGAGCACCGGAGGCACACCCTCGCCGTTGAATTCAGCAGGGCGAGTGTACTGCGCATACTCGAGCAGGCCTCCGTCCTCGGCGGTCGAGAACGACTCGTCGACGTTGCTCATCTCGTCACCAAGGGCGCCGGGAATCAGGCGTACGACGGCATCGGCAACGACCATAGCGGGAAGCTCGCCGCCCGTGAGCACGTAATCGCCGATCGACAGGCGCTCGTCGGCATACGCATAGGCACGCTCGTCGACACCCTCGTAACGGCTGCACACAAACAGCAAGCGCTCGCTTTTGAGCAGGCGCTCGGCCACATGCTGCGTAAAAGGCTCGCCACAGGGGGTAAAGAACACCACAGTGGGCTTGGGACCCTCTGCGCTAATGGCCTCGATGGCCTCGGCGATAGGCTCGACCTTCATGAGCATGCCCTGCCCGCCGCCATACGGCTCGTCATCGACGGTGCGATGGCGGTCGTGCGTCCAGTCGCGCAGGTTATACGCCTTAAAATCAAAAAGGCCGGCCTTGCGGGCGCGGCCCAAAATCGATGTGGACATGACGGGCTCAAACATCTCGGGAAAGACCGAAAGGGTCTCAATCAGCATGTTGTCCTCCCTACTTGTCCATATCGATCAGGCCGTCCATAACGTGGACGGAAATTGTTCCTGTGTCGGGAAGATCGAGCACAACCTGCTCGATCACGGGAATCAGTACCTCGCCGTACCGATCGCCCTCGACAACCCAAACATCGTTAGCGGGCGTCGACATGATCTCGACGATCGTGCCGAGCGAACCGAAGCGCTCGTCGACCACCTCGCGACCCATCAGGTCGGTATAGGCGGCGTCGAGTGAATCGAGCTCAAAATCGTCACGATTTGCCAACACATAGCATCCCGTGATGCCCTCGGCGGCCGTCAAGTCGTCAATGCCCTCAAAGTAGACCAGATCGCCATCGCCCGTATCGGTGACGGACACGACCGTGCAAAAGCGGTCGCGCTTGAGCGCCGGCGGCGTCAGGGCGACGCGCATACCCGGCTCTAATACAGAAGGAAGCCCCCGCAGCGGCTGCGCGAGGACCTCCCCCTTCCTTCCGTGCGGCTTGACCACACGGGCGATGTTTTTGTACTGGGACCTCAAGGTCCTAGCCCAGAACCTCTACCTCGACAGCAGTGTCGAGGCGAGCGGCCAGTGCACGGGCGAGCGTGCGAATGGCCTTGATGGTACGGCCACGACGGCCGATGACCTTAGCGACGTCATCCTCGGCGACAGAAACCTCAATCGTAGAGGCGTCGTCACCATCGATGACCTCAAGGCTCACGGAATCCGGGTCGTCGACGATCTGAACAACGAGATATTCGACGAGATCGGCGATGCGATCTGAGAGCATTGCCTCACCCTCGAGCTGTGCAGCGTCAACCTCAGGCACGATTTACTCCTCGGCGCCCTCAGCGGCCTCAGCGGCAGCCTTAGCGGCCTCGGCCTCTTTGGCGAGCTGCTTCTTGGACTTCTTGACGACGGTCTCGGTCTTCTCGCCCTCGTTGGCGGCCTTGACCAGAGCGGCGACGGCGTCGGTGAGCTGAGCGCCCTTGGACTGCCAGTCGGCGATCTTCTCGAGGTCGAGGTTGATGGTCTTGGGGGCGGTCATCGGGTTGTAGCGGCCAACCTCCTCGATGATACGACCGTCACGCGGGGCGCGGGAATCGGCGACGACGACACGGTAGTACGGACGCTTCTTAGCGCCGTGACGAGCAAGGCGAATCTTGACTGCCAAAGGAAACTCCTCCAACCAAGCAGCTTTAGGCTGCAACTACAAACAAACAGTTGAACATAATACGCCATCGACGCGGGCAGGTGAAGTCCGTGAGACCAACTTCTTCGGTGTAGTCGAGGGCAAATCCATATCTTAGACAAGAATTCGGGATTTGCAAGCACATACACGCACCCCACATGAGCTGCGCGGTATACTCATGACATGGAAAGACGCGAACATACATACGGTTATGAGGATGCCATGGGCGTCACACCGCCTCCCTGGACGGGTTCGGCGGTGGGCCTCATGGACCTCGATGCGTTTTTTGCGAGCGTGGAGATGCTCGATCATCCCGAATGGCGCGGAAAGCCGCTCATCGTGGGCGGAGACGCCGATTCGCGTGGCGTCGTGTCCACGTGTTCGTATGAGGCACGTCGCTTTGGCGTGCGCTCTGCCATGGCCTCGGCCGAGGCGCGGCGCTTGTGCCCACAAGCCATTTGGACGCACGGGCACTTTGATCGCTACCGCGAGGTGAGCGCGCAGGTCATGGCGATTCTTGCCGAGGAGACGCCGCGCGTTGAGCGCGTATCCATCGACGAAGCCTTTATCGATATCACACCGGGTCGCTTTGCGCCCGAGGACCCACTGCTGGTTGCACGGCGTATAAGCGACCGTGTGGCAGCGCTGGGAGTGACGTGCTCCATTGGCGTGGGCTGCAACAAGACGGTCGCAAAGATCGCAAGCGAGCGTGACAAGCCGTTTGGATTGACGATTGTGCGCCCCGGGACGGAACAGCGCTTTTTGGCCGCGCTACCAGTGTCTGCCATGAGCGGCATCGGGCGCTCGGCCGAGGAACGACTGCGCCGCATGCGCATCTACACCCTCGGCGAGCTATCACGTGCACCGGAATCCACCTTGGCCTCTATTTTTGGCGTCAACGGCGAACGCATGCGCCAGCGTGCGCTGGGACTCGAAATCTCCGAAGTCACAAGTCTCGATGAAGAGCGTGAGGTTAAATCGGTGAGCAATGAGCGCACCTTTGCGAAAGATTTGACTGAGCGCGGGGACATCGAAGCGGCGATTGCGCTGTTGGGCGAGTCAGTGGGACGCCGCCTGCGCCGTCAGGGACTGACGGGCGCCACGGTGACGCTCAAGCTCAAGTATTCGTATGGAAGCGGTCGCTCGGCACAGCGCCGGCTGCCTCATCCGACCGACGATGAGAACATCTTTGTGGCGGTTGCGCTCGAACTGCTCGACAACATCTGGCAGGAAGGCATGCATGTGCGTCTGGCGGGTATCGGGATGAGCGACTTTGACCATCAGGGCGGCATCCAGACCGACCTGTTCTGCGAAGTCGACGACCGCGGAGCCCAATCCAGCGACCGACGCGACCTCTCGGTTGCTATCGACGCCGTCCGAGACAAGTTCGGCGACACCGCCCTATCCTTCGGCCGCCAATCCCGCTTCAACGATTAACCGCCTTTGGGCAAAAAGAAAGCCGGGCAGGTACGGAAAACCGCAACTGCCAGGCAAAATGCGCGAGGCTAACTAAAAGCCCCGTATCAAATGAGCCACTAGAGGAGGTCGAGGGGGAGCTGGGGGGCGTCACCCCAGAGCTTTTCTAGACGGTAGAAGTCGCGGGCTTCGGGAGTGAAGACGTGAACGACGACCGAGCCGTAGTCCATGAGCATCCAGGTCTTCTGCTCGCGGCCCTCGATGGAGAACGGATGCTCGCCGCAAGCCGCGGCGACCTTCTCCTCGATCTCGTCGACGATAGAATCGACCTGGCGGTTGTTGGTACCGGTGGCAAGCACAAAGTAGTCGCACACGTCGGAAAGCTCGGTCAGGTCGAGCACCTGCACGTCCTCGCCCTTCTTGTCGTAGGCGGCCTGCGCGGCGGCGCGGGCGACATCCTCGGCGGCGACACCGCTCGCGGACAGCGAGGCGGCGGTGCGGTCGGACGTGGCAACGAAACTCTTGTGCTCCACACCTTCAAGAATCTGCTCGTCAGTCATGGTCTCGTCGGCCATGGAATACCTCTTTCTAGACACACCCGAGCTAGCGCAGCTGGGCGTAATGGTTGTAAATCGTAATAGCCGTGGGATAAAGATAGCGCCCGGACTGGATCACATAGACCAGGCCCTGCGCAAAACAGGAGAAGAACAACTCGTCGAGCGAGGACTTCCCCACCATCTTGCGCAGCGCATGGGCATAGTCGCCGTGGCGGTTGGGCTCGATGGCATCTGCCACAAAGACCACCATATCGAGCGGCGTCATGTCGCAAGCACCCACGGTGTGACGGTCGACAGCCTGAAAGACTGCCGGCGACAGCTCGGGAAAAAGCTGCGGAAGCTCATAGGCGGCAACAGGGCCATGCAAAAGCGGCGTCGCGGCGGAAGGAGAGCCGGCAACCTTGATGCCATAGTGAAGCGCGCGGGCCACGAGCTCGTCATCGGAAAGCACCTTGTCCCAGTCGTGAATTAAGCCGGCGGCAGCGGCATCAAAGCGGTCAACGCCGTAGACCTCGGCCAGATGAAGTGCGGTCTCGGCAACACCCAGCGAATGCACATAGCGCTTGCGCTTATCTTTCATGCGAACATCGAGCAGCTCTTGAATGCGCTTGAGCAGCGCGCGCTCATCGCCCTCAAACTGATCCTCTACCGACAACGTAGCCCCCATCACTCAAAATCTTCTTGACCCAGATCGACATACAAACTGCGCTTGCGAATGTAGCCGAGCACAGACTCGCTCGTAAGATAACGCACGCTCATGCCGCGGGCAACTCGCTTACGAATGTTCGTCGAGCTGATCGCCAGCGCCGGAATCTGAATATAGCGCACATCGAACGGCAGCCCCGACTCTTTGATTCGGGCACGAGCCGTATCGATATCAAAACCCGGTCGCGTCGCCGCAATAAAAGTAGCAAGCTCAGCGATTCGCTCGGCATCATGCCAGGTCACAATATCGATAATCGCGTCGGCGCCCGTAATAAAGTAGAGCTTTACCTGCGGCGGGTAAAAGTCGCGAAGGGCATGAAGCGTATCGGCCGTATAGGTTACGCCCGGACGGTCAATCTCGAACCGGCTCGCCAAAAAGGCCGGGTTCGCGGCGGTGGCGAGGACAGTCATGGCATAACGGTCCTCGGCAGGCGTCACCGGCTTGTCAAGCTTAAAGGCGGGAGAGCCCGCCGGCATAAAGAGCACAGCGTCCAAGTCGAGCGACTCGCGCGCCTGCTCGGCAGTCACCAGGTGCCCGTAATGAATCGGGTCGAATGTGCCGCCCATAATGCCAAGCCGAAACTCTTTGCCCTCTTTTATGGGCAGCTCGGGCAAACCGATTCCACCGCGCAGCGACATGGCCTACTCGCCCTCCGAGGTCTCGGCATCGTCCGCGGCATCCGCCGCATCGATAGCCTCGACGCCCTCATCCGCAGCATCGGCCACGTCAATGGCCTCAACGGCAACGTCCTCGCCAGCGTCCTCGAGCTCCTCGTACTCCGAGAAGTCCTCAGCGCCCTCAAAGTCAAAGGCACGCTGGCAAATGCGGACCTCGTCGCCCGCACGGCAACCGGCCTTCTCGAGCGCGTCGTCAACACCCATACGCGCAAACTTATGCTGCAGGTAGATGACGGCTTCCTCGTTTTCCCAGTCGGTCTGGATGACCATGCGCTCAATCGCGCGACCGACCACACGGAAGGCACCGGGCTCTTCCTGGACAATGCGGAAACGTTTCTCGCGCTGCAGACGGCGGCGCTCCCACTCCTCGTCGCGCAGATCGACCGGCTCATCACAGACCGCCAGCTCGGCGCGAAGCTTAGCAACCTGCTCGCCGACGGCAAGCATCAGCGTATTGAGCCCGGCACCCGTCACGGCGGACACGGCAAAGAACATATGGCCGTCGTCGAGTGCCGCACGCTTAAGGTCGGCAATCTTGTCGGCCGTGCCCGGCGCATCGCACTTGTTGGCGACGACGATCTGCGGACGCTCCGAAAGCTCGGCGCCATACTGCTCGAGCTCACGGTTGATGATGTGGTAATCCTCAACCGGATCGCGATCCTCAAAACCGCCCGTCATGTCGACGACATGCATGATCAGGGCCGTACGCTCAATGTGGCGCAGGAACTGGTGGCCCAGGCCACGGCCCTCGCTCGCGCCCTCGATCAAACCAGGAACGTCGGCAACGACGTAAGAATACTCACCGGCACGCACCATGCCGAGGTTCGGCACGAGCGTTGTAAACGGATAGTCGGCGATCTTGGGACGGGCGGCACTCATGCGCGCGATAAGCGAGGACTTGCCCACCGAGGGAAAGCCCACGAGTGCGGCATCGGCCATAAGCTTCATCTCGAGCTCAATCCAGTGCTCCTCGGCCGGTTCGCCCAGCTGAGCGAACGCGGGCGCGCGGCGCACCGACGTCACAAAGTGCGTGTTGCCCAGGCCGCCGGCGCCACCGGGCGCCACGACAACGCGCTCGCCGTCGTGCACAAGATCGGCAATCTCGAACATCGGGGTCTGCGTCTCGGGGTCGAGCTCGCGCACCACGGTGCCCATGGGAACCTTCAGGATCAGGTCCTCGCCGCTCTTACCGTTACGACGGGCACCCTGTCCGTGCGTGCCGCGTTCGGCGCGGAAGTGATGCTTAAAGCGGTAATCGATCAACGAAGACAGCTGAGCATCGGCCTGGATGACGACATTGCCACCACGACCGCCGTCGCCGCCATCGGGGCCGCCCTTGGGGACAAATGCCTCGCGCCTAAACGACATACATCCGGCTCCGCCGTCGCCGCCGCACACGTTAATGCGGCTGATATCGGTGAACTGTGACAACAGAATCGCCTCCTACAAAAAGAGGGAGACCCTTGAATCCTAAAACTCAAGTGCCTCCCACATATGTGCTCTATGAAGGGTGAATTACGCGTTCGCGAGCGGGCGTACGCTGACCCTGTGCTTGATACCCTTGTGGAACTCAACGGTACCGTCGACCAGCGCGAACAGCGTATCGTCCTTGCCACGGCCAACGTTCTCACCCGGATGGATGTGAGTGCCGTGCTGGCGGACGAGAATCGTGCCCGTGGTTACCGTCTGGCCGGCATAGCGCTTCGTGCCAAGGCGCTGACCGCGGGAGTCACGGCCATTACGGGAGGAACCGAGTCCTTTTTTGTGTGCCATTGTGTATACCTACTCTTTCGTTACGAGTGTTATCTACTCGGCGACGGGAGCCTCGGCAACAGCCTCGGCCTCTGCCTTGACAGCCTTCTTGGCGCGGGACGTAGCCTGGACCTTCACGATCTTCAGCTTGGTGAGCTGCTGACGGTGACCCTTCAGACGACGATAGCGCTTACGCTTGTGGAACTTGAAGACCAGCTGCTTCTCGCCCTTGAACTGCTCAACGATCTGAGCGGTAACCTTGGCCTTGGCCAGCTTGTCGGGATCGGTGACGATCTTCTTACCATCGTTGAGGAAGATGACCGGCAGGGTGACCTTGTCGCCCTCATTGCCCTCGATCTTCTCGACGGTGATGACATCGTCGGTGGCGACCTTGTACTGCTTGCCGCCCGTGTTAACGATTGCGTACATGTTTACTTGCCCTTCATGCATCAGTTAGTGCAACAGCCGAATATAGTAGCAGGCGAAAATACCCCCGTCAACGAGTATGTGGAGCAAATCCACAAGTTCGCACAGGTATGGGGCTGACGAGTCGGCCCTCGTCGTCCTCGCATGCTTGATTCTGACGCTCGACATCGTAGGAGCAGATGGTCACGAGGTCTTGCATACCGGTGGAAACAATAGGTGCATCCACGCCCGGGGTCAAGCCCTGCAACAAAACATCAGCTGCAGAAAGCAAAATTTCCGGACGCATGGAGCCCTCGTTATCGGCATGGGTATCGAGCATGAGCACCAAATGGTCCGGGCGCTCCCCCGCCGTGAGCTCATAGCCCACGAGCGTGTGATCCAAATCCAAGCGCTTGCTCTTTTTGCCGCGCGCGTAGTCGATGCCATGGTCCGCGCGCAGCGTGTCGATCGCACGACGCACCTCGTCGGTGCTTACGGGCGCCTCGGGATCCAAGTGCAGGTCGATGCGATACGACAGACGCGTGAGTTGCGCCGTCAACGCCGGCGTGCGCACGTCGATATACGCCGCCTCGATGGGCGCCAGATCGGCCGGAGACGCCGCAGCCAGGCGCCCAAACGCCTCGTCGAGCGCCACGAACTCGGTCATAAACAGGTCATACCACTCGCAGATCGACGACGTACCCACCGGTAGCGCCGAAGAGAAGCCCACTCGCATGTGCGGAGAGAAGCCCTGCGTGACGGCATAGGGAAGTCCCGCACGGCGCACGATGCGCTCAATGGTATGGATTACTTCGAGATGGCCCAGGTACTTAAGGCGATCGCGCTTGCCATAGCGAACACGAAGCCTAAAGAGCGTGGGGTTGTCGGTCAGGCGCTCACTCATGCGCGATCACCCATCAATACATTCTTGGCGTGGAGCGTGGGGCAGATTCCGCAGCCGGTGCACGACGTGCGGGTGCAGTCGGGAGTCGTGACACCCTCGAGCGAGCGACGGTACTCGCGCTCGAGAAAGCCGCGCGTGCAGCCGGGACTCACGTGCTCCCACGGCAGGCGCCAGTCCAACTCGTAGGGCAGGTGCACGAGCTCATTGAGGTCGATGCCGTTTTTGGCAGCAGCCTCCTTCCAGTTATCGAGCGAGAAATGCTCTACCCAGGCGTCAAAGCGAGAGCCAGCGCGCCAAGCATCGATGATGACGGGCGTCATGTCACGACCGGCGCGGGAGAGCGCGGCCTCAATGAGCGAGGTCTCGGCATCGTGGTAATGCACGCGGACGGCACGGTTGCGAACGCTCGTGATAAGCAGCTTCTGGCGACGCTTGACGTCGTCGTAGTCGAGCTGCGGGCACCACTGGAACGGCGTGGCAGCTTTGGGGATAAAGACCGAAACCGAGATGGACACCGAGATCGAGCCACGACGAGCCTTGGGCACCACGGAACGACCGAGCTCCAGCACGTGATCGGCCAGATTGGCGATGGCCACGATGTCCTCGTCGCGCTCGCCGGGAAGGCCCATCATAAAGTAGAGCTTCATGCGGTTCCAGCCGGCCTCGAAGGCTGCTTTGGCCGCGCGATCCAAGTCCTCTTCGGTCACGTTCTTGTTGATGATGTCGCGCATGCGTTGGCTACCGGCCTCGGGCGCGAACGTCAGGCCGCCCTTCTTTTCGCCGGCGACCGACTCGGCCATATCCACGCCAAACGAATCCAAGCGCTGCGACGGAATAGACACGCGAATACCCGTATCCTCCAGGCGACGGTTGAGCCTGCCGAGCACGTCGCGAATGCAGGAGTGGTCGGTCGTGGAGAGCGAGGTCAGCGACACCTCGTCATAGCCGGTCTTTTCCAGACCCTGAATCACCGACGAGACGATCTGGTCGGCCGAGCGCTCGCGCACCGGGCGATACGTCATGCCGGCCTGGCAAAAACGACAGCCGCGGGCGCAGCCGCGCAGAATCTCGATAGACAGGCGATCGTGAACCAGCTGCGCATAGGGCACGCACGACTGCGACAGCGGATTCGTGGCGCCGAAATCCTCGACGACGCGTTTGTAGACCACGGTCGGCGCATCCTTGCCCTCGCGCGGCACGGTGTAGCCATGCGGCGAGCAGGGCTCGTCGTGACGAACCTCATAGAGCGACGGCACGTAGTTGCCGGCAATGGATGCAAGCTGCTCAACAATCTGCGCGCGCGGGACTCCTTCGTCGCGCAGGCGGCGATGCAGCTGGCAGGTCTCGAGCAGCGATTCCTCGCCCTCGCCGATGAGGATGGCATCGAAGAAGGCCGCGTACGGCTCGGGGTTGTACACCGAGGGACCGCCGGCGATGATGATGGGGTCATCTTCGCCTCGGTCGGCCGCTAACAGCGGAATGCCAGCGAGATCGAGAGCCTCGAGGAAGTTCGTCACCGCCATCTCGTGCGGCACATGCAGGCCGACGATATCAAACGAAGCGACCGGCGCTGCACCCTCGAGCGAGAGCAGCGGAATGCCTGCCTCGCGCATGGCATCACCCATATCGGGCCACGGCACATAGCCACGCTCGCAGGAGATGCCCTCGGCCTGGTTAAGGATGTTGTAGAGGATGGCGATGCCCTGGTTGGGCAGACCAACCTCGTACACATCCGGGTAGATCAGGCAGCAACGGTAGTCGGCATCGGCCTTTGAAAGTGTGCCCCACTCGTGATCGATATAGCGACTCGGCTTCTCGACCTTGGCGAGCAGTGGCTCAATTAAATGAAAACAGTCTTGATACGGAACGCGCAACGGAAAACCCCTAAGCAGCGAGATCGGATGCGTCTTGGTAGGACGCCATAGGACGGGTAGCACCCGCGACCGTGGTCACCAGATCGCGAACGCGGGAGAACGTGGCAGTGACCACCTCGTTGGCACGGCTGTAGTCGACATCACGCTCGTAGAGCGAAACGAGCGCACGGCCCATGCCATAAGTGCCCGCGGCAGCAGTGAGCGCCTTGACGGCAAACCCAATATGCGGCGTCTGCTTGACGAGCGCACGGGTGACCGCGCGGATCACAAGACCGCCGGCAAGCACGCCCGCGACCTCGTAGCCGCGCTCAGGCTTAATGCCGCGTCCAAAGACGGCAGCGAGCTCAAAGAGCATGCCCACCTGCGCCAGCGCCATAACGGGATAGTCGGCGCCCGGCAAAAACACCAGCGCACCGGTCGCCATATTGGTGAGCGCGCACGAGGTGATGATACGATTGGCCGCCGCGATGCGCATGAAGGCAAAGTTCGCCGCAAAAGCCGTTTCCTTTTCGGTGCGATCGAGAATCCAGCGGGCAAGCGTCTCGAGCAGATACGTCTTATCGGTTGCCGCTACCACGCCGAGCATGGGCGTGGACTCCTCGATAAACGGCACCTCCACAGCAGACTCGGCAAGCACGCACACGGGCGCGCCGGCGATCACGAGCTCCTGCACGGCACTCTCCAAGCGGTCGGAACCGCACGAGAGCACCAGTACCACATCGGTATCGGTCTTTGGAGCAATTCGCTCCTCCCCCAGACGCTCGACGCGCACAATGCCCGAGGTCGTCTGCGGCACAAAGGCGTCACGCACCGTCTCGGCCAGAAAGCGCGAGGCGGACGAATCCAGATAGACCGAGACGCGCACCGGCGTATCGGAATCCTTCTTAACGGACGCGCCCATCTTAAAAGCGCGGGTCAGCTTATCTACCGGAATTTTCATAGCAAACCCCTCCAGCGGTTACGCGGCGCCCGAACGATGCCGCCATATGGATTGTACGATACCCACCGTCAGCAGCTGAATCATCATCGAAGACGAACCGAAGCTAATAAACGGTAGCGGAATACCGGTAATCGGCATCATGCCGATGCACATGCCGATGTTTTCGAAGGTCTGAAACGCCCACATGCCAACGATGCCCACACACGATAGGCGCAAGAACAGCGACTCGCACTTAAAGGCGACGCGAATCGTCGAAAAGATCAGCAGCACGTAGAGGCACAGGAGCAAAAAGGAACCGCAAAAGCCAAAGGTCTCGGACAGGAAGGCGAAGACGAAGTCGGTGTGGAACTCAGGCAGAAAGCCGCCGGCCGACTGCGTCGCATGGCCCAAACCCTTACCAAAGAAGCCACCCGAACCAACGGCGATAAGCGACTGCTGCAGGTTGTAGGCATCGTCCGAATCGGCATTATCGGGATCGATAAAGACCGTCAGGCGGTTCATCTGATACTGCTTGATGAGCACATCGTGGCCGAGCAACGAATCAAAAACCGAATCGAGCGCCAGGACGAGGGCCACCAGGCCCACGAGCAGGGCCAGGGTCGACAGCACCCATTCGCGGCGTGCACCGCTCATACAAATGACGATGGCGCCCGAAACCAGCACGACCAGGCCCGAGCCCAGGTCGCCCATGGCGACAACGGCCAAAAACGGAATGGACAGCATGCCGCAGAGCTTGACGTAGTCGCGAACGGTATCGATGCGACCGTTATACTGCGAGCCAAGCGTGGCAATAAAAAAGATGGTGATGAGCTTGGCAAGCTCAACCGGCTGGAATGTCAAACCGATACCGGGAATCTTGATCCAGCCCGTCATGCCCAGACCGCCCGTATAGGACAGACCCGGAATCTTGGGCGAGAAGATAACGATCAGGTCGATGACGAGCAACGCCGTCGAGAAATTGGAAATACCGCGCAGGTCGGTACGCCAGACCAGCACCGCCAGCACCGCCCCGATGCCAATTCCCAGCAGATGACGTGAGAACGAGGCATCGGCCTTAAACTGCGAAGCCGACCAGATGATGATGGCGCCGTAGGCAACAAGTGCCACGGTGGCAAGCAGAACTCCGATATGCACCTTTTGGCGAAACGTGCCGCGCGAGGCCGAAAGTTGCTTGTTGACGCGGTCCAGGCTGCTGCGAGAGCCGGTCTTGGTTGAACGGAACAGATCCGCCGGAGAAAAATCCATCGCAACCTCCTATCGAACCGAAGAATCGCCCGAGGCCGAAGAGGTATCGGGCTCGTCATAAATCACGCCGAGCACGTCGCGCACGACATGCATCGCGGTATCTGAGCCACCGCCGCCCTGCTCCAGGACAGTAGCGATGACATACTTGGGATCATCGGCCGGTGCATAGGCGCAGAACCACGCGTATTCGTCCTCGCCGCTTTTCTCGCCCGTGCCCGACTTGCCGTATACCTGCGGCGTCAGGGTGCCAAAGTGAGCCGCCAGGGACGTCGATGCCGTGTAAATCACGTCGTGCATGCCGTTGCGAACAAGAGTCAAATCCGAATCGCTGTTGATCTTGGCCTCCAGGCGCTTCTTCTTGCCCTTGCCGTTGTACTTATAGGCATCGCCGTCGCCATCGCGCGACACGGCAGACAAAAACACGTGAGGCACGTACTGTTTGCCGCCGTTGGCAAGGCCCATGTAGGCGCACGCCATCTGCAGGGGCGTCACCAGGATGTCGCCCTGGCCGATGGCAATGTTGGTCATATCGCCGGCATTCCACTTGCGGTCCTCGGCAGAGGCGTCGGTGAAGTACGACTCCTTCCACTCGGCATCGGGAATACGGCCCGCGCCCTCACTCGGCAGATCGATACCGCAGGTCTTGCCTAGGCCCCAGCGACGAAAGACCTCCTGCAGGCCCTCGGAATGTTGCTCGTCATAAAAGAACGCCTTGCCCATGTCGTAGAAGACGGGGTCGCACGAGTTGGCGATACCCGACTGCAGCGTCATGGTGCCGTGGCCAGACGTCAGCCAGCAGCGCTTGCCCCACGCCTTGCCCAAGCCCGTCCAATAGCCCGTGCAGTTGGTTGTCTGCGTTGAAGTGTAAGTTCCAAACTCAAGACCAGCCAGTGCCGAGAGCGGCTTGATGGTCGAGGCCGACATGTACTGTCCGCTAATGGCGCGGTTGAGCAGCGGGTGCGAACCCTTGTCGTCATTGAGCTCGGTCCACACGTCATTTGAGACGCCGCCGATAAAGACGGACGGATCGAACTTGGGCTCGCTCGCCATACCCAGGATCTCGCCATTGTTGGGATCGAGACACACCACAGCGCCGTTGCCGGCATTGCTGTAGCCAGTGGTCTTGGCAAGCTCGATGGCGCTCGCCAGCGCCGTCTCACAGGCCTGTTGGATCTTAAGGTCGAGCGTGAGCTTAATGTCGGAGCCGGCCTTGGCGGGCACGGCGCCGGCCTGACCGGTCACATTGCCCGAGGCATCGACCTTGACGGTCTGCTCGCCACGAATACCCTGCAGCAGGTTTTCGTAGTAGCTCTCAACACCCGCCTGGCCCACGATATCGCCCGACTGGTACGTAATCCGGCCAGCAGAAGCATCATCATCGCCAGAGGTTTTCTTATTCTGGGCCTCGAGCTGCTCGGAGGTAATGGTGCCGGTATAGCCCAAAATGTGACAGGCCGTCTCGCCGTACGGGTACTGACGCTCGGTACGCTCGGCAATCTTGACGCCCGGAAACTCGCCGGCGTGCTCCTGAATATAGGCAACCGTAGAGCGACGGACGTCCGTCGCGATGGTATGCAGGCTCTGGGCGCCCTCGGAATTGTCCTGAATATTGCGCAGAACCGCCACGTAGGGCATACCGAGCACGTTGGCAAGATGGCGAACCAGAACCTCATCCTCGGCAAGGTCGCGGTAGGCCACGACAGCAAGTGAGGGACGGTTCTGGACAAGCGCCACGCCATTGCGGTCGAGGATGCGGCCGCGCACAGCGGGTGTGGTAACGGTGCGCGTCTGATTGCTATTAGCCTGCTTTTCGTAATAGTCCGACGAGACCATCTGCATACCCCACAGCTTGACGGCAAGCGCCGCGAACATCGCGCCCACACCCGTGGTGAGGATGGAGAAGCGGCCCTTAAAGGCGGTCGCCGCGGTATTGCCCTCGCCCTCGGTGGCGCGCGGGGCCGTTCCATGCTGCGTATCGTAGGTAAAACGAGAATCGCCGCGACGCATGATGACCAGTGCGACCACGATGGCCACAACCAGCACGATACCGGCGATAATAACCGTCATCTGGGAAGACATCTACGAGCCTCCCCTATTTGAGCTTACGGGTCTTGGGCTTAAAGCGCATGCCCGTCTGGCGTCCGCCACGTGCGGAGAATCCATAACCGGACTGCGGCACGACGCCGGACATCAAAAACGGAATGGCAACCAGACCCGTCAGGATCGAAGACGGCAGCGCATGGCCGAAGATCGCCACGACAAAGCTCGTCTCCAAACCCATAAACAGCAAGATGATGCTGTAGATCACATTAATGACGAACGCGAAGGCGCCCACAGTGATGCCGCGCGCACTCGGGGTACCGCCCGTCTGACCGGCAGCGCTATGCACCAGGGCAAAAGAACCCACGGTCAGCAGGAGCGACATAACGCCCACCGGCACGGCAGCGGAAAGGTCATAGAACAAGCCGCTGCAAAAACCGCACACGACGGCACGGGTCGGGTCGCCCGAGAACACGCTTAGGCACACCAGGATAATCATAAAGTTGACGCGACCGCCCGCAATGGAGATCTGCGGTGCCAGGCCTGCCTGCAGCAGCACGCACACAATGGCGGCGATTACAAACGTGCGGGAGCTCATCCCCTGCTCGTGTAGATCCATGGACATGCCCCCTATTCGCTCGAGCCGGAATCGGTCGTCTCGGACGTGTCGGAACTGTCATCCGGGCTCTCGTCCTTCGTCTTGGTCGCAGCATCGCGCGACGTTCCCTGCGGCGTGCTGTTGGCCGTGTTCACGTCCTCATCCGAGGCCGACTGTTCGTCGGTCAGCGAGGTAATGACCAGCACTTCCTCGTTGTTCTCGGCCGTGGTCTGAGCGCGCACCACAATGGTGTAGTACACGTCGTTTGCCGATTTCTCAACCGACGAGACGGTGCCGAGCGGAAGGCCCTTGGGGAACACACCGCCAATGCCCGAGGTCACGATGATGTCGCCAACCTTAACGTCGGAGTCGACGCTCACGTACTCAAGACGCAGCGTGCCGTCAGCCTGACCCTGCAGCATGCCCTGGGCGCGCGTGTCCTGCACCATAGCGGACACGCCCGAGTTCTCGTCGCCAATCAGGCGCACGGTGGACGTCTTGGCCGAGACCTCAATAATCTGGCCTATGACACCGGCAGAACTCGTCACAGGCATGTTGATGGTAAGACCGTCGGCAGAACCCTTATCGATGGTGACGGTCGAGGTCCAGGCATCGCCGGAGGCACCAACGATACGAGCAGCGGTCGATTTGAGGTTATAGGTCGACTGCAGGCCGACCAGACCCTCCAGTCGCTCGGCGGTCTTTTGAGCCTCGGAGAGCTCGGCGACCTTAGAGGTCAGTTCCTCGTTTTGCTTCTTAAGCTCGTCAAGCGTGTCCTGCGACGCCGTAAGGTTAGAGAACACGTTGCCGATCGCATTGAAGGGAGCCGCCACAGCCGAGCCCACAAAACGCACCGGCGAGGTAATCGTCGTCACGCCCGAACGCACGGCATGAATCGGCCCCGTCTCGCCCTCACGAATATAAAACGTGAGCAGCAACACCGAAATCAGGCTGAAAACAATCAACGGGCGCATACCCGTTGATTGTCGCTTGGTATTCAGATTTGTGGAGAAACCCGAAGATCGTGCCAAATGGAATCCACCTTTTGGAAATTAAGCATTGGTCTGGACGAAGCCGCCATCAAACGCATTGGCCTCGAGCACGCGGGCACAGCCGTTAACAACGTTATCGAGCGCCGTGGGGCTGACGTTGACCGAAACGCCGGTCTCATCGCGCAGGCGCACGTCGAGACCGCGCAGCAGCGCGCCGCCACCGGTCAGCAAAATGCCGTAGTACATAAGGTCCGAGGCAAGATCGGGAGGCGTAGCGTCGAGTGCGTCCTTGACGGCCTTGGCCATCTCGTCGAGCGGCTTGTTGAGTGCGCGACGAATCTCCTCGCTCTCGATGCGCACGGTCTTGGGCAGACCGGTGATCACGTCGCGGCCGTTGACCTCGACGTCGAGCTCATCCTTGAGCGGCACGGCGGAGCCGACCTTGATCTTGATGTCCTCTGCCGTACGCTCGCCGATGGCCAGGTTGTAGGCATCACGAACGTGCGTGAGGATGGCCTGATCGAACTCGTCGCCGGCAATACGGATGGACTGCGAGACGACGATGCCGCCCATAGCGATAACGGCAACCTCGGTGGTACCGCCACCGATGTCGATGACCATGGAGCCGGTGGGTTCCTCGACGGGCAGGTCGGCGCCGATAGCGGCGGCCATAGGCTCTTCGATCAGATAGGCCTGGCGGGCACCGGCCTGGATCGTGGCCTCAAAGACAGCGCGCTTCTCGACCGACGTGACACCGGAGGGAACGCAGACGACAACACGCGGACGCGGAGTCCACGGATAGCGCTTCTCGGACGCCTTATCGATAAAGTAGCGAAGCATGGCCTCGGTAACATCGAAGTCGGCGATGACGCCGTCCTTCAGGGGACGAACGGCCACGATGTTGCCGGGCGTACGGCCGAGCATGCGCTTTGCCTCGATACCGACCGCCAGGATGCGCTCGTCGTTTTTGTCGATGGCGACAACGGAGGGCTCGCGAATGACGATGCCCTTGCCGCGCACGGAGACAAGCGTATTTGCGGTGCCGAGGTCGATGGCAAGATCGCCCGCATAGCTACCGAAGAACATATCCATCAAAGAAAACAACGCAACTCCTGATGTGTTGGATGATTGCTGGAAAACTACTAGCTCATCATACTAGCGCAAGCCCGGCACCTCACTTGCGGTGAAGCGCCGGGCAAAGCTAAATCCCATAAGGTCACTACTGGTTGTCAGCAGCCGAGAAATCCATATCGAGCGAAGAAACGGCCCAGCCGATATGATTGTCGGAGCGCACGAATTTGACGGTGTACTCCTGCTCGCCGCCCTTGGACAGCGATGCCTTCACCTTAGCGGTCGTCTCGGTCATGGACTGATCCATGCCCTCGACGGACACGGTGGCACCCTGCGGAATCGAGGAGATGATCATCGACTTAGCGTCCTCGGACAGGCTCGAGGCCAGGCAAGACTCGGCCTTTGCGGTGTCACCGTCACCGGCAGCCTGGAACAGATCGGTAACGACAGACTCCTGAGACGGGAAGCCAAAGCCGCGCGTGTAGGCAAAGCCCAGACCGCCCGCGGCGATCAAAATGAGCAGAAGCAGCACGATGAAGACTTTGAGGCCCGTGTGGCGATGGCGGCGACGGACCTTGGCCTGCTTACGATCCTGACGGTCCTGCTGGACCATCTCGGACTCGGACAGCGTAAAGAAGCCGGTGTCCGAGGGATCGGGCATAAACTGACCGGTCGCGCCCGTAGGATCGAGCGGATCGACGGCAGGAGCGTCCATCGCGGGCGCCGGAGCCGTGGCCATAGCCGTCTGGGCAGACAGCGCAGCAAGCGAATCCTGCACGCGGGCAAGCTCATCGGCCTGCTCGGAGGTGAGCTGGTAGATGCCATCGGCAGTAGCGGCGTTAAAGGCGTCGAGTGCGTCGGAGGGACGGCCGGCGGCAGAAAGCGCCTGACCCATGCCGGCGTTGAGTGCACGCGTGTCGTCGCGGGGGCCGGCAAAGTCGATAGCCGTGCGGTAGGTCTCCACGGCATCCGCCGGACGGCCGAGCTTAATGAAGCAACGACCGAGCTCGCCGAGTGCGGCGGCAGGAGCCGGATTGGCGCCGTCGATGGCAGCCTGACGGAAGGCGGTTCCCGCGTTGGCATAGTCGCCCGACTGGAACAGCGCATTGCCTAGGCCCAGATAGGCCTTGAACGGCGTGGCATAGGAAGCATCCTGCGTAGCGGCAGAAAACGCCTGAGCGGCCGTCGTGTAGTCGCCCACGGCGGCGAGCGCCTTGCCGCGATTGGTGAGCAGCGCGCCGCGCTTGCCGTAGGTGCCGTCGTTGAGGGCGGCGGCATAGGCCTCGGCGGCCTCGGCATACATGCCCAGGTGCATCAAGGCGTTGCCACGAAGGTGATCGGCCTCGCCCATAATCTCATCGGGAGTCTTTGCCGCCCCAAGCATCTGGGCTGCAGCGGAAAAATCACCCGCGCGGTAAGCGGCGCGGCCCTGTTGGATCAGCTGGCTATTCAAGGAAGTCCCCTTTACTCGTGAACAATCTCGACATGGACGATCTCGTCGCCGGCACGCAGCTGCGAAATCACATCGAGACCCTCGACCGTGGTACCAAAGACGGTGTAGCCAGAATCGAGGTTATGCTGGGCACCCAGGCAGAAGTAGAACTGCGAACCCGCGGAATCGGGGTCCATAGAGCGTGCCATGGCAAGGGCGCCATCGACATGGCTGTTGCGCGGATTGGTGGCAAACTCGCCCTTGATGCAGTAGCCGGGGCCACCGGTACCGGGCATGCCGTCGGGGCCCTCAAGACCGGCAGCGACGTCGGCGCCGGACATGTCGCGGGTATTGGGGTCGCCGCCCTGAATGACAAAGCCGGGCACATAGCGATGGAACTTAAGGCCATCATAGAAACCCATCGTGGAAAGCTCGCAGAAGTTCGCGACATGAATGGGAGCGCCCTCACCGTCAAACTTGACCTTGATGGTACCCTTCGACGTCTCGATAACGGCGCACTCGTCGCCGGCAAGCTGATACTCGGGCGTGTAGAGCTCTTTCTTAAAACCAAACATGTGGTTCCTTCCTCGTGCGTTTAAAGCATATTTGTACGAATTGTAGCAATAAGCACGGGCTTACATCAATTGCGCACGTAGGTTATGCCGACTATGGCGAACTAATTTTAGGAACGCTGCTGCGGCTTCCAGGAGCCCACGTTGGCGTCGTACTGATTCAGCGCGCTGTTGCCGCCCTGTGCGATGGGCGCCAGAATATCGCTTTGGTGGGAACTCATCGACTCACCATCAGGAATGGTCAGCGAGATGTCCCAGCTCTGGCAGATCACGTCGACGCGCTCGTACATCCACTCGGCAAGCTGCTTTAAGTGGGCGATGTCGTCCGCATAGACCGTATCGTCCTGTACTTTCAGGTTGTTAAGCTCATCTTGCGTCTTTTTTATCTGGTCACGCAGGGCGTAGGCACTCTGCGACAGCTCCTGACGGGTGGACAGCGGCGTTCGGAGATAGCCGTTGTTAAAGGAATCGATGACCTCGCCGATCTGGTCCTCGTCAGCGTAGGACACGATGGTCTGATACAGACCGTCGAGCCTGGTATAGAGCTGATCATCGGTGAGCACGGTTTCTTCCTGGACCACCTCCGCAGAATCGTCCTGCTTGGTATCGTCCTCAGTGGCCTCGCCCTTTTGGCGCGTGGGGAAGGTGGTCTGTGCAGCTTGGCCAAACTGGTCGTAGAAGCCGGGCATGACACCCATGGGATCGGTCGTCACGAACCAATAGGCACCGCCGCAAACGACGGCAAGGACCGCGATGACGATGAGCGGCTTGGGGATATGACGCTTATGCTTGTGATAGGCGTCCTCGTCGGGATGCACCTTGCGCTTGGGTTTTTGAGCATCGTCATGCAGGGAAACGGGCGTGGGAATATCGACCTTGGGGATACCGAAATCCTTATCGAAAGCCGGAAGCACGCAGGTCTCATTGGGGTCAGCGGCGTCCGAAAGCACCGCAGCGGCAGAGGCCGGCGCATGCGGCACCTCGGTATCGATCTGCTCTTGCGTTAGGCGCGGAAAGCCCGCCGTGCGGCCCGCTGCCAGGTCGGATGCGGCCGCGTCCTCGGAGAGGATACCCGGAGCGGGGCGTCCGCATTTGGGGCACGTACGATCATGCGGAGAAAGACGGGCACCGCAGCCCTCACAGAACACGAACTCGGTGTGCTCCGGACCATCGCCCGGACCCACATAGGCGTTGCAGTAGGGGCAGAACGAGGCGCCGTCCTCGATGGTCTTAAGGCAATGCGGACAGATCACGGCATCCTCTTTTCGAAGCAATTCAAACAATCGAGGTTAGAGCATAACATCGCCACGGCCCCACAGGAGCAAGGCACCAATTCAACATCGCCAGGGCGCGTAGTTACTTCTTCTTTTTGCTAGGCATCGAGACTTTGATGCCTTGGGCGGACTTGGTTACGCGAGAGCGCTTGGCTCCGCTACCCTTCTTTTTCTTGGGCTGGGCCTGGGCCACGCCCTCGAGTGCGCGGACCTCGGCCTCGCGAACGGTGCGAGCTTCGCGGCGCTGTGCCATGTCGGCGGCGACGCGCTTGGCAAAACGCTCCGCCGTCGAACCCGTCGAGCTCACCTTGCCGCCACCGCGACCCAAGCGGACGCGCACACCGCGGCCAAAACCAGTTGCGGCATGACGACGACGCGGCTTGAGCGAATCCATCATCGTGGCGAGCTTAAAGAACACCGAGCAGGTAAAGACCACGATGACAGCCAAGATAACCATCTGGCCCATCGACAGGTTGGCAATAGACAGCAGCTTCGGGAATCCGATAACGCCCGTCAGAATGCCGACGACTACAAACACAAAGAGCGCCACACGCAAGGGCGTGAGGGGCTGCGAGATACGCCAGATCAGGCTGACGCTCGCCGCGCACGAAGTAAGCAGGCACATCGTAGACAGCGTGAGCTGGTTAAAGCCAAACACGCGCGCCACAAAGATATCGAGCGCCGCGGCCAAAATGACCGCAATCGACGCCGGCAGTGCCCGCTTGAGCGCGTTCGTCAGGAACGACCCCTTCACGCGAGCATTGTTGGGCTCCAGGCCCAACACAAAGCCCGGCGCGCCGATGCAGAAGAAGTTGATGAGCGTCATCTGAATCGGCTCGAAAGGGTACGGCGGCAGCGCGATGCACAGCGCCGCCAGGCCCATCGAGAACAGCGTCTTAGTCAGGAACAGCGAAGCCGAACGCTGCAGGTTGTTGATGGAGCGACGGCCCTCGGCCACCACGGCGGGCATCGAGGCAAAGTCGTTGTCGACGAGCACGATCTCGGCCACGTTACGCGCGGCATCGGAGCCGGCCGCCATGGCCACGGAGCAGTCGGCCTCCTTGAGCGCCAGCACGTCGTTGACGCCGTCGCCTGTCATGGCCACGGTGTGCTCGCGGCGCTTGAGCGCCTGCACGAGCTCGCGCTTCTGCTGCGGGGTCACACGACCAAAGACATGGTAGCGGTCCACTGCGGCATCGAGCTTGGCCGGCGTATCGAGCGTCGTGGCGTCCACATAAGCGTCCGCCCCCGGCACGCCCACCACGCGTGCGATCGACGACACCGTACGCGGGTCGTCACCACTGATCACGTTGAGGGTCACGCCCTGCTCGTTAAAGTAGCCGATGGTCTCGGCCGCCGAGGTACGAATCTCGTCGCGGATGGTCACAAAGCCCACGGGCTCGGCCTCGCCCACCATATCGCCATCGGGCGTAAAGCCGTCCACGAGCGCCACCACGAGCACGCGGCAGGTATCGGCAAGCTCGGCGACACGGTTCTCGACCTGGGAAAACGCACGATCAGAGAGCACAAACTGCGCCGCACCCATCACATATGAGCCCTGTGCAAACGACGCGCCGCTCCACTTTTTGGAAGACGAGAACGGAATGACCGACAGTGGCTCGGACACCTCGACCGGACGGTCGGCGTAATAGTTGAGCAGCGCCTGACAGGTCTCGTTGGCATCGGCCGAGGTCGCACGTGCGACGTTAGCCAGCGCAAAATCGAGCACCGTGGTATCGACGGGAACGGCGGCGTCGCCCTCCCCCGCACCCATACCCTCGACCGGCAGCGGATAGGTACCCTCGACCTCCATGCGGCCCGACGTGATGGTGCCCGTCTTGTCCAGGCACAGCACGTCGACGCGCGCGAGCGTCTCAATGCAGTAGAGCTGCTGCGCGAGTACCTTGCGGCGGGCCAGGCGCACCGTGGCGATGGCGAGCACCGACGAGGTCAGCAGCACCAGGCCTTGCGGGATCATGCCCAGCAGGGCGCCCACCGTGGACAGCAGCGCCGACGAAGGCACATGACCAGCCAACAGCTCGGAGAAGCACCACGAAAGCGCGCTATCGCCCGGGGTTCCCGCGGCATCCCACAGCTCGCTTACACTCGAGGCAAACAACGCCAAACCGAGCGGGATCATGATGATGCTCGCAAAGCGCACGATGGCGTTAAGCGCGTTCATGATCTCGGAATTGACCTTTTTGACGTACTTGGCCTCGTTATTAATTTTGGCCACGTAGTTGTCGGCGCCGACATGGATCACGCGGGCGCGCAGCAGGCCCGAGTCGATAAAACTGCCGCTCATGAGCTCGGAACCGGGCTGTTTCTTAATAAGGTCGCTCTCGCCCGTCAGCAGGCTCTCGTTCACGAGCGCCTCGCCCGAAACCACCACGGCGTCAGCGGGAATCTGGTCGCCACGCCCCAGGCGGATGATGTCGTCGAGCACGATCTGATCCAGGTCGAGCTCCACCTCGGCACCGTCGCGCACCGCGATGGCCTTCTTGGAGGTCAGCAGCGTGAGCTTATCGACCATCTTCTTGGAACGCATGGACTGAATGACGCCAATAGCGGTATTGAGGAACACCACGAACAGGAACGTCAGATTCTTAAACGAACCGGTCAGCAGCACCAAAACCGCCAAGACCACGTTGATCAAGTTGAACAGCGTGCAGAGGTTTTCGATGATGAGCTCGCGGACCGATTTGGTCTTGAGCTCCATGTTGCGGTTGATCTTGCCGGCGGCAATGCGCTGTTCGACCTCGCCAGTCGATAGTCCGCGCTCGATATCCGTCGTTGCCATACCACGTCCTATCACGTCGCGTCGGTATAAGAAAAACCGCCCGGACCATACGAGGTTCGGACGGTCTTACGTTCGATGGTGCCCCATGTTGGATTCGAACCAACGGCCTTCTGCTCCGGAGGCAGACGCTCTAATCCCCTGAGCTAATAGGGCCAACGGTTGGCATTATACCCAAGTGCGCCATGGGCTAACAAAAGAAAAGAAAAGCTTTGCAATTCCGCGGGAGACACGGCCCGGCAGCCCACTTTAGAACGCAAAAGTGAGCTTAATAGTATAAACTCTCATGCACCATATATATACGGCTCGCAATGCGGGCCGTTTTTGCAAGGACTATCCATCGAGGTGAGAGGCACACCATGATTGCAATTTTAAAGCAGAGCGCCAGTGACGAGGCCGTCAGCCATATCGTCACCTGGATTGAGAAAAAGGGACTCAAGACCGATGTCTCGCGCGGTGAGAACGAGACCATTATCGGTCTTGTGGGAGACACCACCAAGATCGACCCGTTCCTCCTCGAGTCCATGGACGTCGTCGAGCGCGTGCAGCGCGTCTCCGAGCCGTTCAAGCGCGCCAACCGCAAGTTCCACCCCGAGGACTCCGTCATCGACTGCGGCCACGGCGTCAAAATCGGCGGCGACCAGTTCCAGGTCATTGCCGGCCCTTGCTCCGTCGAGGGCGAGAACCTCATCCGCATCGCCCGTCGCGTAAAGGCCGCCGGCGCCACGATGCTACGCGGCGGCGCCTACAAGCCCCGCACGTCCCCGTACGCTTACCAGGGCATGGGCCCCGCCGGCCTGGACCTGCTGTGCGAGGCATCCGCCGAGCTCGACATGCCGATCGTCACCGAGATCATGGACCCGCGCGACGTGCAGGTCTTCTTGGACAAGAAGATCGACGTCATGCAGATCGGCGCCCGCAACGCCCAGAACTTCCCCCTGCTCAAGGAGGTCGGCAAGACCAAGACCCCGATTCTGCTCAAGCGCGGCATGTCCGGCACGATCGACGAGCTGCTCATGGCCGCCGAGTACATCATGAGCGAGGGCAACGACAACGTTATCCTGTGCGAGCGCGGTATC
Organism: Collinsella sp.; assembly: GCA_018363345.1. Classification (GTDB taxonomy): domain Bacteria; phylum Actinomycetota; class Coriobacteriia; order Coriobacteriales; family Coriobacteriaceae; genus Collinsella. Next base: position 115,524 of record JAGZNZ010000004.1, read on the forward strand.
CGCACCTTCGAGACCCGCACCCGCAACACCTTCGACCTTAACGCCGTGCCGGTGCTGCACCACCTGTCGCACCTGCCCGTCGTTGCCGACCCCAGCCACGCCACCGGCTACACCCGCTACGTTGAGCCCATGGCGCTCGCGGCGACCGCCTGCGGCGCCAACGGTCTGGAGATCGAAGTCCACGACGAGCCCAGCCGCGCATGGTCCGACGGCGCTCAGGCCCTCACCCCCGACCAGTTCGACGACACCATGCGCCGCATCCGCGCCATCCGCGAGGTCGTCTGCCAAGAGACCATGGAGTAGCCCATGGGTACGGTGAGAAACGCGCGCGTTAACCAGGGCGGCCCCAAATGCGCCGGCATCGTCGGTCTGGGCCTCATCGGCGGCAGCTTTGCCCGCGGCTATGCGCAGGCGGGCGTCCGCGTGCTGGCCTGGGATCCCGACGATGACGTGATGACGGCCGCCAGCATGGGCACCGTTGCCGGCGAGCTCAACGACGAGACGCTCGGCGAGTGCGACATCATCGTCCTGGCATGCTATCCCGAGGCCTGCATCGAGTGGCTCGAGGCGCACGCCCAGGCACTCACCGACGCCACCGACACCGAGGCCATCATGGGCCCCGTGGTGATCGACACCGTTGGAGTCAAGGGTATCGTGTGCGAGCGCGCCTTTGAGCTTGCCCGCGAGCACGGTTTTTACTTTGTAGGCGCGCACCCCATGGCGGGCACCCAGTTCTCGGGCTACGCGCATTCCCGCGCCGACCTGTTCCAGGGCGCACCGCTCGTGCTTGTGCCGCCCGCGGTGGACGACGCGCTTAAGCTCGAGCTTTTAGGCCAGGTGCGCGAAATGGTGCGCCCCCTGGGCTTTGGCAAGTTCAGCGTAACGAGCGCTGCCGAGCACGACCGCGTCATCGCCTTTACGAGTCAGCTTGCGCACGTGGTATCCAACGCCTACGTTAAAAGCCCGACCGCCCAGGTTCACCACGGTTTTTCGGCCGGCAGCTACCGCGACCTCACCCGCGTGGCGCACCTCAATCCGCAGATGTGGTCCGAGCTCATGATCGACGACGCCGATGCGCTCGTCTTCGAGATCGACCATCTCGTCGAGTCGCTTAGCGCCTACAGCCGCGCACTCAAAGACCGCGACCAGCGCCACCTCGAGAACCTCCTTGCCGAGGGCGACCGCATCAAGCGCGCGCTCGACGACGAGGCCGCCCACTAGATCACTAATCACGCCAGGCCGAAAGGACCAGAGCTTATGGCGATTACCATCGATATCGACACCGCACGCCCCTACCAGGTCCACGTGGGCACCTTTTTGCTGGAGCAGGCCGGCCCGCTCGTCCGCGCCACCGCCGGCGGCACCCGCGCCGTCATCGTGACGGACACCAACGTGGGCCCGCTCTACCAGATGCCCGTTAAGCAGAGCCTGGAGGCGTCAGGCTATGAGGTAAGCATCTGCACCTTCGAGGCCGGCGAGGCACACAAGCGTGCCGAGACCTACATCAACATCTTGGAGTTTGTGGCCGAGCATGAGCTTTCACGCTCCGACGTGATCGTGGCGCTCGGCGGCGGCGTCGTGGGCGACGTCGCTGGCTTTGTGGCCGCCACCTACATGCGCGGCTGCAAGTTTGTGCAGATCCCGACGAGCCTGCTCGCCATGGTGGATTCGTCGGTGGGCGGCAAGACAGCCATCGACCTGGCTGCCGGCAAGAACCTGGCCGGGGCCTTTTGGCAGCCGAGTGTGGTTATCGCCGACGTGGGATGTCTGGCCACCCTCACGCCCGAGCAGTTCGCCGACGGCTGCGGCGAGGTCGTCAAGCACGCCGTGATCGCCGACCCCGAGCTCTTCGCTGAGCTAGAGAAGACCCCGCTCACGCTTGAGCTGCTGAACCGCGACGTGGCCCGTGTGGCGCTCATCATCGCCCGCAATATCGACATTAAACGTGCCGTGGTCGTTGCCGACGAGCGCGAAACCAACCAGCGCAAGCTCCTCAACTTTGGACACAGCGCCGGACACGCCGTCGAGGCCTGCGAGCACTTTAAGCTCGGCCACGGCAACTGCGTGTCGATCGGCATGGGCATCATCACGCGCGCCGCAGCGCTACATGGCATTTGCGACGCCGAGCTGCCCGGCCGCATCGAGGAGCTCTGCGCGCGCCACGGTCTCAAGACCCGCTGCGACCTAGATGCCGACGTCGTCTTTGCCGAGGCCCTGCATGATAAAAAGCGCACGGGCGACACCATCGACCTGGTAATTCCGCACGGCATTGGCCGCTGCAGCATCGACCGCACGCCGCTTTCCACCTTCCACGATTTAATTGCCGAGGGCCTCGGCCAGAAGGGAGACGCTTCCGCATGCTAGCGCGCATCACCCCGTCCCCGCTCAAGGGCACTGTTCCCGCCATCGCTTCCAAGTCGATGGCGCACCGCCTGATCATCTGCGCCGCACTCGCCAACGGCGAGACGCACGTCGCCTGCAACACCACCTGCGCCGACATCGAGGCCACGGTGCGCTGCCTCACGGCGCTGGGTGCCCGCATCGAGACCGTCGAGGATGGATTCCAAGTCCATCCAGCCATGAAGAGTATTGAGTTTGGTCTGCTCAAGGCACTTGCCGGCGGCACGCTCGACTGCGGCGAGAGCGGCTCCACCCTCCGCTTTATGTTGCCCGTGGCCTGCGCACTGGGGGCAGAGGCCACCTTTGTAGGCCAGGGCCGCCTGGGCGCACGCCCCCTCTCCCCGCTCTCAGACGAGATCATCGCTGCCGGCTGCGACCTGCAGGGTCTGGGCGGCTTTCCGCTCAAGACGAGCGGCCGCATGCGCCCGGGCACCTTTATGCTACCGGGCAATGTAAGCTCGCAGTACATCTCGGGCCTGCTGTTGGCGGCCCCGCTGCTGTCCCAGCCCTCCTGCGTGCAGGTAACCGGACTCATCGAGAGCCGCCCCTACATCAACCTGACGATCCAGGCCATGAAGGCCTTCGGTGTCGAGGTCAACGTCGAGCGCATCCCAGCCAAGAATGGAAAGCCCGAGGTCACAAACTTCCGCGTAAGCAGTGGCTCGTACCGCACGCCCGGCAGCGTGGCCGTCGAGGGCGACTGGTCAAATGCGGCCTTTTGGCTGTGTGCCGGCGCCATCGGCACCGACCCCATCACCGTGGAGGGCGTGTCGCTCAGCTCCGCGCAGGGCGACCGTAACGTGCTCGCCGCGCTTTCGCGCTTTGGCGCCCGCATCGTACGCTCCACCAACGCCGCCACCGTGCAGTCCGACAAGCTCGCCGGCTTTGAGATGAGCGCCCACGACATTCCCGACCTGGTGCCCGTCATCTCGGCCGTGGCATCGCTGGCTCAGGGCCGCACGTTCATCCGTGACTGCGCGCGCCTGCGTATCAAGGAATCCGACCGTCTGGTCACCACCACCTGCGAGCTCACCGCGCTGGGCGCGCAGGTGCGCATCGCCGGTGACGACCTCATCATCAAGGGCGTCGATGCCTTTACCGGCGGCGAGGTCGATTCGCACAACGACCACCGCATCGCCATGATGGCCGCCATCGCCGCGAGTCGCGCCACCGGCGAGGTCGTGATCCACGGCGCTGAGGCTGTCAACAAGTCCTATCCCGATTTCTTCGACCACTACCGCTTGCTGGGCGGCAAGGTCACGCTCGAGGAGGAGTAGCATGTCCTCGACCTTTGGTAACGTATTGCATCTGAGCATCTTCGGCCAGTCGCACTCCCCCGCTATCGGTTGCTCGCTCGACGGCATACCCGCTGGCATCGCCGTTGACCAGGAGCAGTTGCAGGCCTTCCTCGATCGTCGCGCCCCCGGTCGCGACGAGACCGCGACAAAGCGCCGCGAGGCCGACGCCGCACACATCATCGCCGGCGTGGTCGATGGACATACCACCGGCGCACCCATCGCCGCGATCATTGAGAACACCAACACGCGCTCCAAGGATTACTCCGAGTTGCGCCGCAAGCCCCGTCCGGGACACGCGGACTTTCCGGCGCGTGTGAAGTACCACAACATGCACGATGTCGCCGGCGGCGGGCACTTCTCCGGTCGCCTGACGGCCCCCTTATGCATCGCCGGCGGCATCGCGCTGCAGGCACTCGAAGCCCGTGGCATCAAGGTCATGGCGCACGTCGCACAGATCGGCGGCATCTCCGACCTGCCCATGGACGACATGGTCTATCGCGAGGCCGACCGCAAGGCGATCCTGGAAAACGACCTGCCGTGCATTGACGCCGCCGCAGCCGGCCGCATGCGCGAGGAGATTCTGGCCGCGCGCGATGAACTCGACAGCATCGGCGGCATCGTGGAGTGTGGCATCTACGGCCTGCCTGCGGGCATCGGCGACCCCATGTTCGACGGTATCGAGAACCGCATCGCGCAGATCGCCTTTGGTATTCCCGCCATAAAGGGCGTGGAGTTTGGCATGGGCTTTGCCGTGGCCGCTATGCGCGGCAGCGAGAACAACGATCCGTATCGCGTTGATGCCGAGACCGGCAAGATCGAGGTCGAGTCCAATAACGCCGGCGGTATCTTGGGCGGCATCTCCACCGGCGCGCCCGTCATGTGGCGCATGGCCGTAAAGCCGACGCCCTCCATTGGCCGCGAGCAGCAGACCGTGGATATGGACATCATGGAAAATGCCGAGCTCTCGGTCCACGGCCGCCACGACCCCTGCATCGTCCCACGAGCCGTCCCCGTAGCCGAAGCAGCCGCCGCCCTCGCCATCTGGGACGCCTTCCTCGAGGACGCCGCCCAGCGCTAACTACCCACCCCTCAACCCCCCCCGACACGTGAAAGGGGTCTCCATGGACCTTGCCGATATTCGCCAGGCCATCGACGGCATCGATACCACGCTCCTCAATAGTTTTGTCGAGCGCATGGATATTGCCACCGAGGTCGCCATGTCAAAAATCGAGATGGGCAAGGCCGTCTTCGACCCCGCTCGCGAGCGCTCCAAACTCAATAACCTCGCCAGCCGCGCGCCCGAGCGCTACGAGGCCCAGACCATCGCCCTGTTTCGTCTCCTCATGAGCATGAGCAAGGCCGAGCAGCAGCGCTACATCAACGAGCTCAAGGGCATCACGGTGTCGCAAAAGGCCCACGCCACGGCTGCAGCCTTTGACACGCCTTTCCCCCAGACGGCCAGCGTTGCCTGCCAGGGCGTTGAGGGCGCCTACAGCCAAATCGCCGCGTGCAAACTCTTCGACGTACCCGACATCGCGTTCTTTGAGACCTTCGAGGGCGTTATGCGCGCCGTGCGTGACGGCTTTTGCGAGTTTGGCGTGCTGCCCATCGAAAACTCCACCGCCGGCTCGGTCAACGCCGTCTACGACCTGCTCGCACAGTTCGACTTCCATATCGTGCGCTCGCTGCGCCTCAAGATCGACCATAACCTGCTCGTCAAGCCTGGCACCAAGCTCGCAGACGTTCGCGAGGTCTACAGCCACGGCCAAGCCATTGCCCAGTGCGCCGGCTTTATCGAGGCCCACGACCTACGCGCCACCAAGTACCCCAACACGGCCATGTCAGCCGAGATGGTCGCCAGCTCCGAGCGCACCGATGTTGCCGCCATCGCATCGCGCAGCTGCGCCGCGCTGTATGGCCTGGAGATACTGGAACCGAACATCCAGGACTCGGACAACAACTACACGCGCTTTGTCGTCATCAGCCGCGAGCCGCGCGTCTATCCCGGTGCCAACCGCACCTCGCTCATGATCACCACGGCCAATGAGCCGGGTGCCCTCTACCGCGTACTCGAGCGTTTCTATGCGCTCAACATCAACCTCATCAAGCTCGAGAGCCGTCCCATCCCCGGGCATGACTTTGAGTTTATGTTCTACTTTGACCTGGACTGCCCCTTTGGCAGCAGGGCCCTCGACGACCTGCTCGATTCCATCGACGACGTGTGCGAGAGCTTTACCTACTTTGGCAGCTACACGGAGGTGCTCTAGATGACCGATGCCGCCGCAACCCGCCCCTACGGCGTGCTGGGCCGCGTGCTGGGCCACAGCTACACCCCGACCATCTACAAAGAGCTCGCAGGGCTGGAGTACGTGCGCTTTGAGCGCGAGCCCGAGGACCTCCAGGCCTTTATGACGGGCGACGAATGGGAGGGCACCAACGTGACCATCCCCTACAAGCGCGCCGTCATGGAATACCTGGACGAACTGAGCCCGCTGGCCGAGCGTATGGGCAACGTCAACACCATCACGCGCCTGGCCGACGGCCGCCTGCGGGGCGACAACACCGACTACTTTGGTTTTCAGTGTCTAGTCGAGGAGTTGGGCGTAGAGGTTGCCGGCAAAAAAGCCCTCGTGCTCGGTGCCACCGGCGGCGCGGGCACTACGGCCAGTATGGTGCTCGGAGATCTGGGCGCCATCGTCGTACCCGTGGGCCGCACGAGCGAAGTCAACTACGACAACATCGTGCAGCAGTCCGACGCCGCGCTGCTCGTCAACTGCACGCCCGCCGGCATGTTCCCCCACTGCCCCGACGCACCTTGCACGCTCGAGGGGCTCGATGCGCTCGAGGGCGTCATCGACATCGTCTACAACCCCGCCCGCACGGGTCTGATGCTCGAGGCCGAGCGCCGCGGCATCCCCTGCATCGGCGGCCTGCTCATGCTTGTGGCCCAGGCGGCGCAAGCCGTCGAGCGCTATACCGGCCAAGTCACCCCGCGCGAGCGCATCCTGGACGTAACAGAGCGTCTATCTCACCGCGAGCAGAACATCGCCCTGATCGGCATGCCGGGCTCGGGCAAAACCCGCGTGGGTGAGCAGCTCGCCCTGCTCACCGGCCGCGAGCACATCGACCTGGACCGCGCCCTCGAGGGCCGTCTGGGCATGCCTTGCGCCGACTTTATCGTCGAGCGCGGCGAGGCGGCCTTCCGCGAGCAGGAGACGGCGGCCCTGACCGACATCTCCAAGCGCAGCGGCCTGGTGCTTTCAACCGGCGGCGGCGTGGTCACGCGCGACGAGAACTACCCGCTGCTGCACCAGAACAGTCAGATCGTGATGCTCAACCGTAAGCTCGATGAGCTCGCCCACAAGGGCCGCCCCATCACCGCCCGCGACGGCATCGATAAGTTGGCCGAGCAGCGCATGCCGCGCTACCGTGCCTGGGCCGACTACATCATCGACTCGCGCGATTGCGCTGCCAACACCGCCCAAGCCCTCCTCGGCACCCTCCCACCCGCTCTCTAACAAAAACCACCACAAAGGGGACAGGCACCTTTGTGGTGGTTTTCAGTTCCGCCGCACCGCCCGCCCAACCGCAAAGGAAGCAACCATGAAAGCACTCGTCATCAACGGCCCCAACCTCAACATGCTCGGCATTCGCGAGCCGGGCATCTACGGCAGCGACAACTACGACCGCCTGGTCCAAATCTGCCAGGAGGCGGGAGCCGCGCAGGGGTTTGACGAGGTCGAGGTCTTCCAGTCCAACCACGAGGGCAGCATCGTCGACAAGATCCAGGAGGCCTACGGCAAGGTCGACGGCATCGTCATCAACCCGGCCGCCTACACGCATACGAGCGTGGCCATCCTGGACGCCCTCAAAGCTGTCGCCATCCCGGCTGTGGAGGTCCACATCAGCGCTGTCGAGACGCGCGAGGACTTCCGCCAGGCGAGCTACGCCCGCTTGGCATGCTTTGCCACCATCACCGGTGAGGGCCTGCAGGGCTACGCCCACGCGCTGGAGCTGCTGAGGGAACGACTCGAAAAGTAGCCTCGCGAACAAATCCATCAACGCCGATTCGCCGCCAATAATGCCAGTGCCGCCAGCAGCAACCTCGCTACTGGCGGCACATTATTACTGGCATATAATCGTTGCAGTCAAACAACGTCTGGAGACGCGCATGTTAAGCATCCATTTGGGAGATTACCCCGGTTCCATCTACGATACCGAAACCTATTTTAGGAACGCATACCTGGACTCATGGTTCGAAGACCCCATGGCCGCACAGATTATTAAAAGCGTGGACGGATCAGAGCTCATCGGTCCCCACAACATCGTTAGCAAGCAGCTGGGCTCGATCACCCCGCTCGAACTGTCCGGCGGCGTCAAGACGCTGCTGCTGGTACGCAATCTCCCTAATATGGTGTTCAACGCATCTACTTGCGGAGACAACTGTGCCCGCTGGCTACTCAAGATCGGCAAAGAGCAGGACGTGCTGGTGACCCTTTACCACATCATGAAATTCCCCTGGAAAAACTTTGAAATCCGCATTGAAAACGATGGCCGTATCGTCAAAAACATGCAGGAGTTTGTCGGGGCTACGAATGACTTTTTGGATGTTGATGAGTAATGAAGGGAACGCATACCGTTGTCGTAGAGCGTGCAAAGGTTAAATACACGCTCACGTTTAAACGCAATATTTCCTTTATACGCGGCAACAGCGGCACGGGCAAAACGACGCTCATCTCGATGATTCGCGACTACAACGACCGAGGGCCGGAAAGCGGCGTTGCGCTTAGCTGCGACGTACCTTGCGAGACACTTTCCGGCAGACGGTGGGAGCGCGAGCTTTCGATTATCGAGGATTCAATTGTCTTTTTGGATGAGGGCAACGAGTTTATCTACTCGAAAGACTTCGCTAAAGCCGTTAACGGCTCGTCCAACTATTTTGTTCTGATATCTCGACGCGATGCCAACGAGCTCCCCTACAGCGTCGACGAGATCCTAAAGCTGGTCAACACGACGAGCAAGGTGATCAACGGGCGAAAAAGCGACCGGCGCTTTTATTCGGTGACCAGACCGGTGTATGACCATACGGCCAGCATGCTGTACCAAGACCCAAACACGGGATTCGCAATATCCGACGCCGTTATTGTCGAAGACAGCAAGTCAGGCTATCAATTCTACAGCGCCCTTTGCAACCGACTGGGAATCCCCTGCTATACCGCCACCGGCGTAGCGAATCTAAAACGAACCATTCACGAATGCCCCGAGCAAAACGTCCTTGCCATAGGAGATGGCGCAGCATTTGGTCCCTACATCGAAAAGGTGCTCGGACAGCGCGTTTACAAGAACGTTCGCCTATTTCTTCCGGAATCATTTGAGTGGACGCTTCTGCAATCCGGCCTGATCCCCAGCAACGATATCCCCATGATCCTCAAGGATCCATCGAGCTACATCGAAAGCCGCGATTATCTGAGCTGGGAGCGATTCTTTACCGACGTGTTGGTCAAATACTCGGCGGACACTCGCTATGCTTACAAAAAGGCAAAGCTCAACGAACATTATCTCAAGCCGCAGGCGATGAATGCAGTTGCAAGTGTCTTACCCGAATGCCTGAAGGCGGAATAACGAGTCCTTTAGTCATCAAGTAGCTAGGCTACGCCCACGCGCTGTAGCTGCTGAGGGAGCGTCTGCTACACTAATCCATGGGACAAATGACCCAGTATCGTTTGTCCCAAATCTTAAAGTACCTGTTCGATTGACATACAAAGGAGCATATCCATGTCCCAGTACGATTACCTCGTCGTCGGTGCCGGCCTTTCGGGCGCCGTCTTTGCCAACGCCGCCAAGCGCGCCGGCAAGTCGGTTCTGGTCATCGACCGCCGCGACCACATCGCCGGCAACATCTACACCGAGGACGTCGAGGGCATTCAGGTCCACCGCTACGGCGCGCACATCTTCCACACCTCCATGAAGGACGTCTGGGACTACGTCAACCGCTTCGCCGAGTTCAACAACTACGTCAACTCGCCGGTCGCCAACTTCCACGGCAACATGTACAACATGCCCTTCAACATGAACACCTTCGCCAAGATGTGGCCGGGCGTTGTCACGCCGGCAGATGCCAAGGCCAAGATTACCGAGCAGGTGGCCGCCGAGAACATCGGCGAGCCGCAGAATCTAGAGGAGCAGGCGCTGTCGCTCGTCGGCCGCGACATCTTCGAGACGCTCGTGAAGGGCTACACCGAGAAGCAGTGGGGCCGCGACTGCCGCGACCTGCCCGCGAGCATCATCAAGCGCCTCCCCTGCCGCTTCACCTACGACAACAACTACTTCAACGACCGCTACCAGGGCATCCCCATGGGCGGCTACACCAAGATGGTCGCCAACATGCTCGAGGGCGTCGAGGTGCGCTGCGGCGTGGAGTACAAGGAGCTCATCGCCGCCGAGCCCGACATCGCCGCCAGGACGATCTACTGCGGCCCCATCGACGCGTTCTACGACTTCAGGCTGGGCACGCTCGAGTACCGCAGCCTGCGCTTCGAGACCGAGACGCTCGACGAGGCCGACCACCAGGGCGTGGCCGTGGTCAACTACACCGAGCGCGAGGTCCCCTACACGCGCATCATCGAGCACAAGCACTTCGAGTTCGGAACGCAGGACAAGACCGTCATCACGCGCGAGTACCCGGCCGACTGGAAGCCCGGCGACGAGCCCTACTACCCCATCAACGACGCCAAGAACGAGGCCCTCTACAGGCAGTACGAGGAGCTGGCGGCGCAGGAGGGCGACGTGATCTTTGCCGGTCGCCTGGGCGGCTACAAGTACTACGACATGGACAAGGCCATCGCCGCCGCCTTCGAGCTGGTACGCAACGAGCTGGGCGTGGAGCCGACGGAGGCGTAGAGACAAAGGTGCATTAGCTAGCCATCATAAGCAAACAGAATGCCCGGTGCAGCGCGAACGCTGCACCGGGCATCTTTCTGTGACGATGAAAGCGCGCCACAGTCCAAATTAACAAATATGGCCGCAAGTCATCGCCATGTCTTGGGGTCTGTGTTTAAACAATAGCATGCCCATGCGCCCAAATAGCAAAGACCCGGCATTACACCGGGTCTTCAAAAACTCTCTGGTGCTCCATGGCGGATTCGAACCGTCGACCTTGGGATTAGAAGTCCCCTGCTCTATCCAACTGAGCTAATGGAGCATATAACCGCACGCCCAAGCAAGCGCAAGCCTGTCAGGCGCAAGTAATTATAACCTAGTTGAACTGCTCGCGGTACGCCTTACAGACCTCATCGACCGGGCCGTCCATGCGAAGGTCACCCTTCTCGATCCAAACGGCACGCTGGCAGATGCGCTCAACCTGCTCCATGGAGTGCGAAACGAACAGAACCGTCACGTCGCCGCTCTGGATAAAGTGCTGGATACGGTCCTCGCACTTCTGCTGGAAGAACACGTCACCGACGGACAGCGTCTCGTCAACGATCAAAATATCGGGCTCGGTAATCGTCGCGATTGCAAAGGCGATACGCGCAACCATGCCCGAGGAGAAGTTCTTAAGCGGCATGTCGACAAAGTTCTGAAGCTCAGCGAACTCGATTATGCCGTCAAAGTTGGCGTCGATGAACTCCTTGGTATAGCCGAGCAGGGCGCCGTTCAGATAGATGTTCTCGCGGGCCGTCAGCTCAGGATCAAAGCCGGCGCCGAGCTCAATCAGCGGTGCGATGTTGCCATGGACCTTAACGCTGCCCTCGCTAGGCTCAAGCACGCCAGCGATAATCTTGAGCATCGTAGACTTACCGGAACCATTGGTGCCAACCAGACCGACAACTTCGCCGCGATGAATATCGAACGAGATGTGCTTAAGTGCCCTAAACTCCTCAAAGAACAGCTCGTGCTTGGCAAGCTTAATGAAGTACTCCTTGAGGTTGGTCAGCGACTCGGACGCCATGTTAAAGATCATGGTGACGTCGTCGACCTCGACAGCCAGAGGCTGCTCGCTGTAATCAACAACAGATTCAGTCATCACAGCACTCCTTAGATGTAGAGGATGAACTTGCGCTCGGACTTATGGAACACGGTGTAGCCAATGACAAGCGCAAGGACCGCCCAAGCGACGCACATACCAAACGTCAAAAGCGAGGGCGTGGTCTGGAACAAGAAGATATCGCGCATAAACTGCAGGTAGTTATACATGGGGTTCGCATACATCAAGATACGCACGAGATGCGGCATTTGCGCAATATAGTCAGTCGTCCAGAAGATGGGCGTAATATAAGTCCACGCCGTAATGACGACGCTCCACAGATGCATAACGTCGCGGAAAAAGACCGTAAGGGCAGAGAGCATCATGCCCAGGCCCATGCAGAAGCACATAAGCAGCAGCAGGCAAACCGGCAGCAGAATCAGATGCCAAGAAGGCATAACGCGGAACCACAGCATAACGATGGCGACGGCGACCAGCGAGAAGGCAAAGTTGACCAGCGAGAAGAGCACCTTCTGCACCGGGAAGACCCAGCGGTGCACCTTAACCTTCTTGAGCAGAGGGGCAGCACCCACGATCGACGTCAGGGCCTGGTTCGTAGACTCGGACATGACGGCAAAGGTAACGTTACCCACGATCAAGTACAGCGGGTACATCTCGGGCGTCATTGAGCCATTGCGGCCCTGGCCAAAAATCGTCGAGAACACGATGGCCATGACGATCATCATCAGCAGCGGGTTGAGCACCGACCATGCGACGCCCAGAACGCTACGGCGATACTTGATCTTAAAATCCTTGGTAACCAGCTGACGAAGGATAAACGCGTCCTTCTCAAATTCGTTCTTAGCAAACGTCGCAGGCAGACTGCGAGTTTCTTGTTGCTTTGTCTGATCCGACACGGATGCAACTCCTTTACTCGTAATCGTTGACAAACGTACAGTATAGACCCGCCCTAAACGCCATAAGGCGGCGTTGCGAAACTGGAGAACTATCCCACAACATCACTTTCGAGACGCCTTTCGCCAAGCAGCAAGCCGCGAGCAACAACCACGAGCACAACAGGAAGACCAAATTGAGCGGCCACGATATAACGAGGCCAATACCAAATAGGGCTGGCAATAAAAAGCGTTCCATACAACAACAAAAACGGCAAAAGCGGCAACGTGAGCCTTGCGCGACCACATGACACCAACAGTGCTGCCGAAAACATGAGCAGCCAAAAGACCACTGCGCCAGAAATAGAACCGGCGTCCAGTCCTATCACCGCATCGACGCCATCGCCAAAGGATGCAAGCAGGTTGCGAAATGCAACTCCCGCAGAAGCCCCTGTATCTGCCATAAGGTTATACGGAGCACCCATAAGAAAGTTTTCCGGCAGATTGTCGGCGCCTATTACATTTGGGGCCCAAAAACCAAACGTCTGCAGCTCCCACGCCTCAAAGTAGATCGAAGGGTTACGTGAAAGCATCGAGGCCCAATGGGCCCAAAATCCATCCTTTAGATGCTCCTCGCTAAAGTCTTCATTCCATTTTAGCGGGTCGATAAAACTGGGACGGTACACCTCTTTGTAACGATCAAGCGGAAGCAACTCGTTCATATAAGAACGATCGGACTCGGTCATATCACCATCGAGCGCCGCAACGCGAGCCATCTGAGCAAGTGGAATACCCACCGACTCAACATCCTCCGACGGAACAACGCCGATTGCCAAGTACACGGGCCCTGTAATAACAAAGCATGCGACAAGCGCCAATCCAAGAGGTGCGGCCAAACGAGAAACGGACTCCATCGGGGCAATCCAACCGAGTCGGACCAGCGTTGCGAGTATCGCAAGCACCACGAATAGCGCGGCGCAAATATACATACCGTTATTTCGCAGAAGCATAACGCCCAACGTCAGAGCGCCAAAAACGAACAAACGCAGCGTGCCCAACAAGGAATCCTTTTCCATAACGACATCGGCAAGCACGGTCACCGCCAAGATAAGGCAGCAGGCAAACAGCGGGTCTTTCCAGAGCGCCACAGAATATAGAGCGCAATACCGAGACAAGCCAAAAAATGCTACGAGCAACCAAGACCAACGAGAAGAGACCCCTAAACGGGAAGTCACCCAAATAGAAAGATAGCCAAACGTGCAGGCAACACAGGCCATCTGAAATACCGTTAGCAAGGCAACGCCCGCCGAAGGACCCATCCCCATTATGCCAACAAACTTGATACAGGCGGCCATCATCATGGTGAATGCAACCGGATGATGGTTGCTCAAAGGATTCCAACCCATAATCTGAGCGAACGACGAGAAGGTGTCGCCAAAAAACAAGCCAGGACAATACCTCAGGAAAAACGGCAGATACAAAAGAAATATCACTAGGGCACGGATCGCAACGGCCAGAACCCGAATTGACGAGCCGCAATCGTTCGCCCGCAATGAGTCTTCGGCTAAAGCACGAAAGTGCCAACGGCCAGATAGCTGAACAAGCGCCGACAAGACCCAAAACGCCAACGCCGACATCACGCAAAAAGCAGCACCATCAAGCGCGGTATACGACTCAATATAGTTTTCGTAAACCCCGCCGGCAATCACCGGCTCTGCCACGCGAATATGCGCTCCCAGCACAAGGACAAACGAAAATGCAATGGAAAGCGCCAAGCAGCAAACTCGGCCAACAAGAGACGGAAATACAAAATCCTTGCATCCCAACTTATTGAAGTAAGCCAATGATGCGATTATCGCAACACATGCCAAGACCGATGGAAACAGGTCGAAGAAACCACTACAATACGTCACCGTAACGATGCTTGCTGCAAGCAGCAAAACAGCACGTGTCACATCCAATAACTTCAGCTGTCGAATCAATGCGCCCATCCTAACCACGTAACAAACGATTCGATTGTACGCGACCAAAGGAACCTTTATGGCCGAGCAAACAATTGCCGTTATTATCCCCTGCTACAACGAGGCGGTCACCATCGGAAAAGTCATCGACGACTTTCACCACGAGCTTCCGCACGCGACGATCTATGTTTACGACAACAACTCGTCAGACGACACCTCACGCATCGCGACAGAGCACGGCGCTACAGTGCGTTTTGAGCCGCGTCAGGGAAAAGGCAACGTCTGCCGTCAGATGTTTCGCGATATCGATGCCGATTGTTACCTGATGGTCGACGGCGATGACACCTACCCCGCCGAAGCAGCAAAAGCCCTCTGCGAACCCATCCTTAATGGCACGGCCGACATGACGGTCGGAGACCGCCTTTCCAATGGAACCTATGCCGAGGAAAACAAGCGTGCCTTCCATGGTTTTGGCAACAACCTCGTTCGTGCCATGATTAAGTGGATCTATGGCTACAGTTTCGATGACGTTATGACGGGCTATCGCGCCATGAGCCGCCCCTTTGTCAAAACGTTCCCCGTGCTTTCCGAGGGCTTTCAGATCGAAACCGAACTCTCCATCCATGCCGTCGACCACCGCTGGCGCATCAAGGACGTGCCTATTGAGTACCGCGATCGCCCCGAAGGATCAGAGTCTAAACTCAATACCGTCAGCGATGGCATAAAGGTCGTTGCCATGATCGGCACGCTGTTCAAGGACTACCGTCCGCTCAAATTCTTCAGTCTCGTAGCTCTTCTCTTTGCCATTATCGGTCTTGCGCTGGGCATTCCTATCATTGTCGAGTATTTCCAAACCGGGCTCGTCCCCCGCTTCCCTACCGCAATGCTCGCCGCGTCTTTTATGTTTCTATGTGGCCTGAGCCTCGCGACGGGTCTTGTCCTCGATTCCGTTGCAAAGGTTGAACGCAAGCAGTGGGAGGTCAACGTGTACAACACATACGGCTGCAACAACTGCTCCAGTGCCAAGAATAACGAGAGGTAAGTCGTATGCCGCTCATTTCCATTGTCGTGCCGTGTTACAACGAGCAGGAATCGCTCCCGATCTTTCTTAAGGAGCTCGATGGCGTTGTCTGCAGCATGGCAAATAACGATCCCAGCATATCCTTTGAAGCAATCCTTATCGATGATGGATCAAGAGATGCGACGCTTTCTGTAATGAAAGCAGAAGCTGCAGGGATGCATTCGTACGCCATTCGGTGGTACTCCTTCTCGCGGAACTTTGGCAAGGAGGCGGCACTATTCGCCGGACTCCAGCACGCAAAGGGCGACTATGTAGCCACCATGGATGCCGACATGCAGGACCCGCCCTCGCTCCTGCCGCAGATGTACGATATCTTGCAGACCGAAAACTACGACAACGTCGCAACGCGCAGGACCACCCGCGAAGGCGAGCCTCCCATCAGGTCGTTTTGTGCCCGCATGTTCTACAAGATCATCAACCGCATTTCCAAGGCCGACATCGTCGACGGAGCACGCGATTTTAGGCTCATGAAGCGACCTATGGTCAACGCCATCATCTCCATGGGCGAATACAACCGATTCTCCAAGGGCATTTACGGCTGGGTCGGCTTCAAGACCAAATGGCTCCCCTACGTAAACGTCAACCGCGTGGCCGGCGAGACTAAATGGAGCTTTTGGTCGCTGCTCCTCTATTCCATCGACGGTATCGTCGCGTTTTCCACGGCGCCGCTCTCCCTCGCCGCCCTCACGGGTATCGTTTTCTGTCTCATCGCCATCCTGGGATTTATCGTCATCCTAGTCAAAACGCTTGTTTGGGGTGACCCCGTCGGCGGATGGCCGTCCCTCGCCTGCCTCATAACGCTGTTTGGCGGCATGCAGCTTCTGTGCCTGGGAATCATAGGTGAATACTTGGCAAAAGCCTACTTGGAGGCCAAGCGCCGCCCCATCTATATCATCCGAGAGTCCAACGAGGAACCTGATGACACGGCCCGATAACAGCACGCTCAAGAATATGGCGTTCTACGCCGCCTGTTTCGCGTTTTCCGTCGCACTCTTTGTCGCACTTGCAGCGGCGGGGCATGTCTACCCCTTTGGCGACAACTCGTTTCTCACCAACGATCTCAAATACCAATACATCGACTTCTTCGCGTGGTTTCGCCGCGTCCTTTTAGGCGAGGCAAACCTTCGCTATTCCTTCTCGCAGGGACTCGGCATGAACACATGGGGGCTCTATAGCTACTACCTCGCCAGCCCCTTCAACCTGCTCTGCGTGCTGTTTCCCGCAGACAAGCTGACGCTCTTCGTGTTTGTTATCTCCGCGCTCAAACTGGGCTGCATCCACATCAGCAGCGCTTGGTTCCTGCAAAGGCGTTTTGGTCTATCCAAGCCCGCAGCATTCCTGCTTTCCCTCTCATTTACGTTTTGCAGTTGGACCATAAGTAATTTGTGTAATCCGCTCTGGATAGATTGCCTTTTCCTACTACCCATCTGCGCTTTCGGATGCTACGAGCTCATTCAGGAACAAAAAATGATACGCTTCGTTATTGCGATTGCACTCAATGTCATGTTCTGTTGGTATACGGCCTATATCAACATCCTATTCCTCTGCATCTTCGTATTGGTTGAGTTTGTCGATTACGTCGCTGCAGAAGGATTTAGCTGGATGCTCACGCTCGACCGGGCCTTACGATTTGCAGGGGCTATGATGCTTGGGCTGCTCCTGTCCGCCTGGACCTTTTTGCCGACCATCCTTGCCATGGCAAAAGGCGGCCCCGTGCTGGCACTTGGCCCTTTGCTTAAAACAGGCCTTAAATCGCTCATCAGGGGCTTCATCCCCGGCATGTGGGTGAATAACGGGAATACGCCGCAGTTCTATTGCGGCGTCATCATGATGTTACTTGCAATAAGCCTACTGTTTAACCGAAAGGTTTCGGCCAAGATACGCATCGCAACGTTCGTCGTCACAGCCGTCCTGATCGCTAGCTCCGTTTTGAGCCCGCTCGAGTACATCTGGTGCGGCATGCGCGTTCCCAACGGGTTCTATTCGCGCACAGCCTTTTTGCTGGGCTTCTTTACGATGTGGGCCGCAGGCTATTCGTTACAGACGCTCAAAAACCAACCCAAATTGCGCCTAGCCTATCGCCCAGTCGTCATCATGCCCCTCCTGGCACTCACCGCCATTGAGTTGTATGCCAACGCCCATGCCATGTGGAATCAGCTGTACGTAGGCTATTCCGAGGATGTCTACTGCACCTATGTGGCCACCGCAACCAACACGATCACGGCCATTCAAGACCAGGATTCGGCGTCTTTCTATCGCATTGACCGTACGACCACGCGTGTCGATAGCGCCGCCCTCAACGAAGGCCTGGCGCTTGGGTATAACCAGCTGTCGTCCTACTCATCCGCCAACAACCCGCAGGCCATTGCACTGCTCAACTCCCTTGGATACAGCAGTGTCGGCGAGTTTTCGACCCGTTATGCCGAGCCCATTCTTGCCGTCGATGCCCTGCTGGGAGTCAAGTACGCCATCGCCGAGCACGCGCCTTCGGGATACGCGGCAATGCCAAAGCTGGCCGGCGCAGCAAACTCGGTATATATGAACCCCTTCGCGCTCAGTCTTGGTATTGCAGCATCAAAAGACATCCAAAACCGCACGTTAGACGGCGAGAACCCCTTCGAAAAGCAGAACGACCTCTACAGCAAAATCCTTGGCCGCGAGGTCAAGCTCTATACCAAGATCGAGGCCACGAGCACAGAGAATAGCGATAGCTTAAAGCAATGGAGCGTTACTGTACCGGCAAGCTCCATCGGGTATCTCTACATCAACAAAGATACGACTGCCGGCAGTTATTGGCCCGTTACCCTTACCATCGACCAGCGAACGATCGAAAACGAGGCCTGGAGATTCGACAATAATATCCGCCAGATTACG
The DNA here is from genome assembly GCA_018363345.1 of Collinsella sp. GTDB lineage: Bacteria > Actinomycetota > Coriobacteriia > Coriobacteriales > Coriobacteriaceae > Collinsella. The sequence goes on from JAGZNZ010000004.1 coordinate 133,994, forward strand.
GATGCATCGGACGCCCCGAGCCAGCATACGGTGTCAATCGGAGTCGCAGGGGGCTATACAGACATGCCCCAAGACAATGAGCCGGTCTTTTACGCCCTCAATCTGGACGTTTTCGAGCAGATTATTAACGAGCTTAAGACGAGCGAGTTTATTCCGACGGTTTTTGAGGACGGAAGGATCGAAGGCGAGTATACCGCCAAGGATGACGGCAACCTGCTGCTGAGCGTTCCGTACGATGAGGGCTGGAACGTAACGGTAAACGGAACCGCCGCAGAACTAACGCCCGCCGCCGATAAGGGCTTGTCATCCCTAAACATGCAGAAAGGCGCGAATAGGATCGTGATGACCTACAAGACTCCGGGCGCCCTAGCGGGGCTTGCAGTGAGTCTGGCGACCGCCGCCGCCTTTGTTGTAGCGGGGCTATTCACCAGACATAAGAAAAGCCGCCGTTAACAAGCGGCGGCTTTTACTCTCGAAAAGTTAATAGCGGCTAGAGCGTCTTGAGGTACTCCCCCAGCTCTTCCTCCCAGTTGGGCATGTGAAAGCCGACCGACTCGAGCTTGGAAAGATCGAGCGCGGAGTGGACCGGGCGCGGGGCGACGGGGCCCGCGGCGTTCGCGTAGTAGTCGGCGGTGCTGACCGGCACGACCTTCTCCCCGTTGCCGTTGGCGGCCTCGAAGACGGCGCGGGCGATGTCCGCCCAGGACTTCACCGCGCCGGATCCGGTGCAGTCGTAGGTGCCGTAGGGGGCCTTGTTCCCCAGCACGTGGAAGATGGCCTCGGCCATGTCGCGCGTGAAGGTCAGGCGGCCCAGCTGGTCGTCCACGACGGTGACCTGCGCAAGGCCGTCCTCGGGGTCGGCGACGCGGTCGGACAGCCCCTTCATGGTCTTGACGAAGTTGTGCCCCTCGCCGATGACCCAGGAGCTGCGCATGATGTAGTGGCGGGGGCACCCGGCCACGGCGATGTCGCCGGCGGCCTTGGTCTGGCCGTAGACGGACAGCGGGCTGAGGGGCTCCTCCTCGGTGTGGACCTCCGCGGTGCCGTCGAAGACGTAGTCGCTGGACACGTGGACGAGCGTGATCCCGTGCCCGGCGCAGGTGCGGGCGAGAAGGGCGGGGCCGGTCGCGTTGGCCTTCCAGGCGATGACACGGCCCTCGGGGGTCTCCGCTTTATCCACGGCCGTGTAGGCGCCGCAGTTGATGACGGTGCCGTAGAGCGACCAGTCGTACTTGGAGTAGGCGTCCGGGTCGGACATGTCGAAGGTGTCGATGTCGCAGAAGTCGAAGTCCTTGGCGACGCCGCGCTCCTCGGCCAGCGCGCGCACCGCATGGCCCAGCTGGCCGTTGCCGCCGGTGACGAGCGTCCTCTTGGGCGCCATGGGGACGACGTCCTTGAGCATCGGGTGGTTGAGGTCGGCCTCGGAGACGGTGGCCTGGTCCAGCGGGATCGGCCACTGGATGGCGAGCTCGGGGTCGGCGAGGTTCACGAAGGTGTAGGTCTTCTTGAGCTCCAGCGACCAGTGGGCGTCGACCAGGTAGGTGTAGGCGGTGCCGTCCTCCAGCGCCTGGAAGGAGTTGCCCACGCCGCGCGGGACGTAGATGGCCTTGGAGGGGTCCAGCACGGTCGTGTAGACCTTCCCGTAGGTGGCGCTGCCCTCGCGTAGGTCCACCCAGGCGCCGAAGACCGAGCCGCGCGCCACGGAGATGAACTTGTCCCAGGGCTCCGCGTGGATGCCGCGGGTGACGCCCCTCTTCTCGTTGTAGGAGACGTTGTTCTGGACGACTTTGAGGTCGGGGATGCCAAGCGCGCACATCTTGGCGCGCTGCCAGTTCTCCTTGAACCAGCCGCGCGAGTCGCCGTGGACGGCGAGGTCGACGACCATCAGGCCCTCGATGCCGGTCTCGGTGACGGAGAGGTCCTTCTCGAATGCGATGTCTGCCATGTGGGAAAAGCTCCTATCGAAGAGGTTGGATAACCGGGGGCGCCCGCGCGGGGACGCAGGATCATCCCCATGCCCTGCGGCCCCGCGCGGGCGCCCCGCCGCGGTGCGGTTCGCCAGGATGCGGCCTACTGCCCCTGGGCCTTATACCTGGCCTCGGTGGCCTCCTTGGCCGGGCGCCACCAGGACTCGTTCTCCACGTACCAGTCGATGGTGGCCTTGAGCCCCTCGGCGAAGTCGGTGTGCGCCGGCCTCCAGCCGAGCTCGCGCTGGAGCTTGGTGCTGTCGATGGCGTAGCGGCGGTCGTGGCCGGGGCGGTCGGCGACCCAGTCGAAGTCCTCGGGGTCCTTTCCCATCGCCTCGAGGATCATGCGCAGGACGGTGATGTTGTTCTTCTCGCCATTTGCGCCGATGAGGTAGGTCTCACCCGCGCGGCCCTTGGTGAGGATGTCCCAGACGGCCGAGGAGTGGTCCTCGGTGTGGATCCAGTCGCGGACGTTCTCGCCCTTGCCGTAGAGCTTGGGGCGCACGCCGTCGACGATGTTCGTGATCTGCCTGGGGATGAACTTCTCCACGTGCTGATAGGGGCCGTAGTTGTTGGAGCAGTTGGAGATCGTGGTGCGAAGCCCGTAGGTGCGGGTCCAGGCGCGCACGAGCATGTCGGAGCTCGCCTTGGTCGAGCTGTAGGGGCTCGAGGGCTTATACGGCGTCTCCTCGGTGAACTTGGCCGGGTCGTCGAGCGCCAGGTCGCCGTAGACCTCGTCGGTGGAGACGTGGTGGTAGCGGATGCCGTGCTTGCGGACGGCCTCCAACAGGCAGAAGGTGCCCTCCACGTTGGTGCGCAGGAAGGGCTCCGGGTCGGCGATGGAGTTGTCGTTGTGGCTCTCGGCGGCGTAGTGCACGATCGCGTCGTGGCCCGGGACGAGCCTGTCGAGCAGCTCGGCGTCGCAGATGTCGCCCACGACGAGCTCGACCCTATCTTCGGGCAGCCCGGCGATGTTCTCGGGGTTGCCGGCGTAGGTCAGCTTGTCCAGGACGGTGACGTGAACGCCCGGGTGGTTGTCCACGACGTAGTGCACGAAGTTGCTGCCGATGAAGCCGCAGCCGCCCGTGACGATGATGTTCTTGGGTTCAAAAATCTCAGACATTATTCTCCTTATTTACGCAGCCTGCTGCTCAAGGCGTGCCATAAGCTGCTCTTCGGAATGAACAAACTCAAACGGTTCGTACTCGCCATATGCAGAAGGACGACTGATGGTAACGAGCTGAAGGTCAGAGGTGCCAAAACGACCCTGCACCCTTCGCATCATCTCAACAAGCTCCTTGCCTGGCTTAACGGCCATCACCAGTGAACCTTGCTTAGAAAACCACTTAGCAACCAGATAGCGCATCAGCCAACTCCCCTCTGAACTCAGCTTCATCATGAATCAAACCGGCCTCGTAGCGCATTCGCAAGAAGGCACCAATCTTCGAATCAGCGGTCTTCTTATACAAATACTTGTGAAGCCAGTTATTTAACTGCCTATCAAAGAAAGTATTGTACTGAAGCTCTATCGGATAGCAGCGAGCTTCACGCACATAATAGAGATGAACGCCACGATACCCGTCGTCTACGGCTTTTCCAGCAGACAAATCAACAACTTTAAAATCAGAACCGCTTAACGCAAGAACGGATTCATAAGAATCAACAATGGATCGAAAGCCGAGAAGGTCATTAAAGACTTTACGCACTTGATGTTCGGGCCAATAACGGTCTAACTTAAGCTTGATAGACTGAAGAGATTTAATTCGACTGTCTATAGGCAAGTCAACCAATGCCGATTGGCCTTGATACCACTCATTAGCTTTATAGAGCTCGTCAAGCAGAAGGTCCCGATCAAAATGGTGCAGGTTCTTCTTAAGCGATATCCCTAGCTCGCTTTTATAAGAAAGGGATGAGAGCAGCTCGACGGAGAGGCCATCGCGCTCCAAAATGTCGGTCATATCTCATCCCCTTCCACCGGGCAATTAGTACTCGCGCGGGCTGTTGACGATCTCGCCGGCGGCGACCTTCTTCAGGTGCTGGCCGTAGACCGACTTGCCGTAGGCCCTCGCGGCCTCCTCCAGCTCGGCGGTGGTGATCCAGCCGTTCTCCCAGGCGATCTCCTCGGGCACCGAGACCGGAAGGTCCTGGGAGTGCTCGACGGCGCGGACGAACTCCGCCGCCTCGTGCAGGCTCTCCATGGTGCCTGTGTCCAGCCACGCGTAGCCGCGGCCCAGGGTGACGACGGAGAGCGTCCCCTCCTCAAGGTACATCTGGTTGAGCGTGGTGATCTCAAGCTCACCGCGCGCGGACGGCTCTACCTTATGTGCCTTGGCGGCCACGTCGCCCGGGTAGAAGTACAGGCCGGTCACGGCGTAGCTGGACTTGGGCTCGGCGGGCTTCTCCTCGATGGAGACGGCCCTCCCCTCGCGGTCGAACTCCACGACGCCGAAGCGCTCGGGGTCGTCCACGTGGTAGCCGAAGACCGTGGCGCGTCCGGCCTCGGCGTTCTGGACGGCGCGCGTCAGGTGGCGCGACAGGCCGTTGCCGTAGAAGATGTTGTCGCCGAGGACGAGGGCGCAGGGCTCGCCGGCGATGAAGTCCTCGCCGATGGTGAACGCTTGCGCCAGGCCGTCCGGCGAGGGCTGCTCGGCGTAGGACAGGTTCACGCCGAAGCGCGAGCCGTCCCCGAGCAGGCGCTCGAAGTTCGGCAGGTCGGTCGGCGTGGAGATGACCAGGATGTCCTTGATGCCCGCGAGCATGAGGGTGGACAGCGGGTAGTAGATCATGGGCTTGTCGTAGACCGGCAGCAGCTGCTTGCTGGTGACGAGCGTGAGCGGGTACAGGCGCGTGCCCGAGCCGCCGGCGAGGATAATTCCCTTCATAGGTTGGACCTCCAGAATTGGGAATACACAGTTGGTACAAGTATACGCGAGAGGGCACGCAGGCTGTAGAGCTGCACAAAAGAAGGATGGAGACAGCCAAGCGTGCAGCCGACGATCACGCCGTGCGGCCTCGGCAACCACCTGGCCGACGCCGACGGGCGCCCGTACTGCCACGGGCTCGCCCACGCCAACGGGCTGCACTTCCGATGGGCGCAGGGGGACGCGGTGCTCGGGAACTACGGGCGGATGCTCGGTGGCCACGGCGGGCAACTCGAGTACCCGCTGCTCGACGAGCCGACCGGCTACCTGTCCGCGCTGCCCATGGACAGACGGCAGCCGAATTGGTCACCCCAGGAGATAAGAGTCGCCCAGATGGCGGCTCTTTCTTTACGGAGGGGGCCGGGGGATTCGAACCCCCGGGCCTAGGACACACCTCGCACGTCACGTCAATCCGTTCGTTGGGCGCAGCCCCCGCCTAGGACCCTTGCAGCCCCTCCAACAAACAAGACAACTTTCATAAGAACCCCCTTGAAGTCAATAAACCCGAAATGAGCAACGACTAGGAAGCAGAGCGCCGCGAGGACCACAACCTGAACCTCAATAGCGACTGAAAGCGTGATGTACGTAGATGTCCTCCACGATGTTAACACAGCGGAACGGAGCGTCCGACGAACTCACAGCGAAACATCTAAGAATGCCAGAAATTACGGAACTCCTCTCTGCATTTATAGCGAGACATGAAGTGAATAAGTACAATGAGCAGTGTCCAACAAACGAAAGGCAAACCATGCGAGTCGTAACAACCGGAGTATGCAGAGGAAACTGGAAAATCTACCAGCAGCTTAAAATTGAAGGCATCCATGAAGCCTCCAGCGTAACAGCCCAAGCGACTACGGACGATAACCGCCGTTTGCCTTTATCCCTTCTAAATTTCAGGGACAATAGCAGCGAATCGAACTCGTACGTTCTTGTAATCCCTGATCCCGATGTTCGCACTATCATAATTGAATTAAATGAAATTGATTCAGACGGTCGCACTCTGAGCAGCGACTCTATTTCACTCAATTGCAAGAACATAAAATGGGAGTCTCGTCTTAACTACAAAATAAAACCCGACATGTGCAGCAAACTTAGAAACTATGATGACGTTTCAGAGTTTGACATGGCAACGATTGATTTTTGGCAGTGTATCGAGGATTCAAACGAGTATATCCTTAGGTGCACGGTAAGAACACCGTACCGTAGCGACTCGCAAATCAAGGTTCGCTGTCTCGATCGAACCCTCAACGAAGTCAATTTGACTACCGTCGATTTCGGCTCAAATGTAACAAGCGTTGGATTCACCGCTGAGAAAAAACAGCTTGAAACGCAGCTCTCAATCCGAATGCCAAAAGCGTTCGATCGTTACTACTTTATTATTGACGATGAAAATCATCCTTCATTCAGCTCATTCGACTGTCTCACGCCCGATAAACTTGGCTTACTTCTAGAAGAATCCAACTTCCTTTTTACCCATGCACAGTTTGATCCTGAATACCCTGAATGGTTCACGGAGCATAAGGCAACCATTGGAGCATTGGAAAAGCAGAGAAAAATTGCCTTTGCCAGCGCTCCGAAGTTCAGCATTATTGTCCCTCTTTACAACACGCCTATTCCGTTTTTTAACGATATGGCAGAATCCGTTAAGAGCCAGTCTTATGCTAACTGGGAGCTCATCCTAGTTAATGCAAGTCCAGACAATCAGGAACTAAAGGCTCGCGTTGAGCAGGAGACAGCCCGCGACAACAGAATTAAATCAATTACCCTTGCCGAGAATAAGGGCATTTCCGAAAACACAAATGCCGGAGTAACCGCTGCTTCGGGCGATTTCGTCAGCTTCTTTGACCATGACGACATCCTTGAACCGGATTTGTTGTTCTCGTATGCCGAGGCAATTGAAAACAATGATGACGTTGATCTTCTTTATTGCGATGAAGACAAACTCATGCCCGATGGAAAGCTGGCGCAGCCGTTCTTTAAACCGGATTTCAATATCGATTTACTCAGAAATAATAACTATATTTGCCATATGCTTACCATCCGTAAGTCCCTTCTTGACACTCTGGAACCGAATACGAAAGAGTTCGATGGGGCCCAGGATCACAATTTGACTCTCCGGGCCGTGGAAAAGGCAAGGAACGTCCACCATGTTGCAAAAGTTCTATATCACTGGCGCCTAAGCGAAACGTCAACCGCGGCAAATGCCGACAGCAAACCTTATGCCACCATTGCGGGTATTAAGGCGGTCCAGAATCACCTCGACAGGCTTGGGCTCAATGCAAAAGTTGAACAAGCGCGTCGTCCCTTTACATATAAAGTAACCTACGCCGCGCCAGAATCCCATCCACTCGTTTCAATCATCATTCCGACCAAAGATCACGCTGATATCCTCGATAACTGCATTACGTCAATTGTCGAGAAATCAACGTACGACAATTACGAGCTTGTGATAATCGAAAATAACAGCACGGAAAATGCGACGTTCGAGTATTACGATAAGTTACAAGCCAAATACCCTGATATCGTTCGCCTTGTTACCTGGGAGCACGAATTTAACTTCTCCAAGCTCATGAACTTTGGAGTGTCCCATGCCAAGGGCAATTATCTCTTGCTGCTAAATAACGACACTGAAGTGATTACGCCCACTTGGATTGAAACTATGCTTGGCATCTGCGCACGCGAGGATGTTGGCGCAGTTGGTGCAAAACTCTACTATCCCGACAACACCATTCAACACGCTGGCCTATGCGTCACGGGCGGCGTCGCGGGACATCTCTGCCAAAGCATGCCAAAAGACAACTGGGGCTATTTTGCACTCAACGATGCGCAGCAAGACTTCAGCGCCGTCACGGCGGCTTGCATTATGACCAAACGAAGCGAATACGAAAAAGTCGGAGGTTTCACCGAAGAGCTTCAAGTCGCATTTAACGATGTTGACTTTTGCTTAAAGCTACGCGAGATTAACGATCTGGTTGTATACACGCCCGAAGTCGAGCTGTATCATTACGAGTCAATTTCTAGAGGCGTTGAAAACAACACGGACAAGCAGATTCGCTTCCACAAAGAGGTTGCGTACATGAATTATCGCTGGGCAAACTACTATGTCGAAGGCGATCCATACATGAACCCGAATTTCACCGTGGGAGAACCAGGAAATCGCTATTACCACTTGTGAGATCTAAATTGTTGGCTCCTGAGGTTCTGCTTTCTTATATCTAAATTGTTGGCTCCTGAGGTTCTGCTTTCTTATTTCATTGGCGGTTGGCAAGAGGACTATTATGCACGGAGAGTCCAGCAAGCAGTTCAAGCTAATCTGACCTGGCAATGCTAAAGTCACTGCCAGTTCCCGTTTTGAAGGACGGGAGAAGACTAGAATACGAGCGGAAGGTAATTCCATTGTTGAAGGCCATGGAGGCCAACGCCTCCGAAAGCAGAACCCTGGCGAATTTACGCGACACCCGACTTCCTAAGCTGATGTCGAGCGAGAATGATGTGCCAGGGCTTGAGATCGTTTAGCATTAGTCGGGTCGAGTTGGGAATGCGGTTTGAAGATTGAAGATATTATATCCAATCACATTGCTCCTTTTGAAACTGAGGACATGAAGCTCAAAAGCCTCTTTAGCTTCTATTTGCATCTTGCACCAACGATCAGCAGCTCGAGTGCGGGTGATATTCCGGAGGCTGGACTTGCTCGGGCTTGGGCAAGCTTTCTTCGTGAAACGAGAATTAAGAATGAGTCATTCCGATTCTATACGTCCGGAAGCATTAACGAAAAGCAACTCGAACGTTATTCCCTATCCAGTTCTTCGACGGTGTCACGGAATAGCAAGTGTTTCATCTGCAGCAGAAAAACTGCTGACGAATGCGAAATGAGTTGTTTGCTAAGACATTTGCGCAATTCAATTGCCCACAGCAACGTGTATCTACTGAATAACAACCGAAAGTATATTCTCTTCGACGACTTCAATACCAAGCAGAATCATTCAGCGAGAATATTGCTTTCGCAAGGTGATTTGACTGTTTTGAAGAAATATTTACGCTGAATAATCAGTCTTGAAGCAGGTGGCGTAAATGGACGATGCCATAATTTTCAATAATCGGGCATTGATAGATAATTCAATGCCCGATGGTTTTAGCGGCGAAAAACCGTTCTTAGAAACGAAGCTAAGGACGTATCTTTGCTCACATCTGGAATTGAATCCTCTTTGCTGAACTTTACATGGAAATGAAGACTGCCGAACGCAATGTCCCTTTCCAGAAGGTTCACTAATTCAATAGCAGGAGGCGATATGAGCTGAGTAATTTCACCAAGAAACAGAGATTGTCTAGTTGCGCCATCATATGAATAGAGATGGATATACAGGATAGACTCATCATTGGCCTGAGCAGGCAAAGAAAAAGCTACTTCTAGCTGGCCCTGATTAAGGTTAAAGTCACTCCATTTTAAGTCCGATTGATCTGGTTTAAGCCAATAAGCAGCCCGAATTAGCGTTTGAGAGCCAAAGTCTAGATTTGAGGGAACCGAAATGGAGACAGTATTTACGCAAACAGGAATTTGAGCATCAGCGCTAACCCTATAGTTAATCAAAGCGATGTCGCGAGACAACTGAGACAGCTCCCGATTTATGAGAACCGGAAGCGTCCTGTTATTCGTCACTACATCACCCATAGGTTTAATCCTATTGTTTTGATAGTCTAAAACAGCATCGAGAAACATTTGATTTTCAATCTCGATTGGAGTCAAAACGCTGGAATCAACATGTGCCTCATTCAATGAGCTCAAAAGAGCGGAGGCAATGCCCTCGGGACTCGTTTCAGCAAAACGAATAGCATTAGACTTAAAATCGTAAGCAGTATTATCGCCGAACACTTCAACGACATTAAGGCCGGAAGCAAGCATCTCGAAAGGCAAACGAGATGGGTTACTTGCACTGAGAGAAATACCAACAGTGCAGCGCGAATATAAAAGCGCACATTCAGCTGTCGTCAGAAGCCCAAGCTGATGAATTCGATCAGAACCAGTAAAGACCTTTTGATTGCTACCATATAAATAAAAAGTGAGACGAGAATCATAAGAACATGCAAGTTCAATAGCATTGATAAGCATACTGGAAAGACGTCGATCTTTGCCAGGTTGATAAATAGCACAGACGGAGTAGGGGTCTTTATCATTCTTATTTGCCGCATACACCCCCAGATCAACGCCAAAATCGCAGAATGGAACCGCCGTTGGATAATATTGCGAAACCTTAGAAGAAAGCCAGCGCCCGATAGTGATGGGCTTCAAATCTAAACGATAAGTATTTTCGGCTCTCAAATAACACTCCCCCATCGGATAGAACCAAGGTTCAAAATCTTGAATGAAATATAACTTAAGAGGAGTTGATTGAAGAGCAACGAATTCGGCTGTTGGCCAAGCAGTTGCAACAACAATATCAAAGTTATTAGGAATTACATATTCGACCCGAACCGATCTTGGCTTATAGCCAAACCAGAGATGAATTTGCTCACTGACAGTTTCCGGGCTCTTATAAGCTTCGGATCCAGGAAGAATAAAAAAATGACATTCAAAGCCATGCTGTTCTAGATAGATAGCTTTAGAACAAATAGTCCTGAATCCGCCCGAGCCTTCTTCTGGGGGTGAGATTACCCATGCAACCTTATTCATAATCAACCTACATGCAGGTAGCAACACTAACAAATCGAATTAAATAAATGCAGTTAATTGAACCCAAGCCGAACAAAATCAAAGAAGCTGAAATCCCCTTGTATTTAACTACTGGACTTCTCAGTCCAAAAAGCAAGGCAGGCAGCGCAGGCAAAAAATATCGCCCCTGAACACCTTGAATAATGGCCTCATTATTAAAAGTCCAACCCAACCACATGGAAGCAATAGAACCAAGTACAGCAACAATAAAAGCACCTATATACAAAACAGGAAGGGGATGACTGAGAAAGGAATCCTCGTCATAAGAATCAATACAGCAAAATAAACCAAAGAACAGATATGGAAGCATATAAAAGGTTGGCGTACGAAGATTCTCCTGAAACCATCCAAGAGAATAGCCCAAAGTTGTTTCCCAGTAGAAATCTCCAAGTGTATCCAGGGTACGGCAAAAAACCATGAAGCTATTTCTAGGATGAAGAAGAATATCGGTCAAAGTATAAAACTGCCCAGTTTGATCCCCGCGACTAGACGTGGCTGACTGAGAAACAAGTCCACTCATAGACGCAAGACGCAGAACGAGCACTGCGGCGACAATGACGATTATTAGGATTAATTTACTCAGTCGTCCTATATTTTCGTCTTCGAACTTCTCCAATGGAATAAATAAAGCCAGTACTATCAAACCACAGTAAATTACTTTACACGGCGCCAGCAGCGCCGAAAGCAAATAGAATATGGCTATCTGTTTAATCTCAATTGAATGATCATCGCCAAAAAACCCACGCATCAAAAAAGCAAACACGAGCAGCGAAAGAGCTATGATTCCAGAATCATAGGAGTAAGAAGCTTCCAGATGAAGCGTCATCGGCAGTAAAGAGACAAAAACAATTATCGACTTACCTTTTGGTGCGATTCTATATGCATGGAAAGCGCAGAAACAAAAAACGGCAATTGAGCCGATTCTACCTAAATAGAAAGCGGGATATGCTCCTAGACCCATAAACAGCCCAATTTGAAGTCCGACAATGGATCCAATTTTAGCCGGTACATTTTCGCTTCCGATAGAGAAGGCGAAATCTGAAAACCTAACGAATTTACTAGGCCCAAACCACGAAAAGTGATTAAAAATTGAATCAAAAGAAGATGAGCTGATTAAAGTACTCGATAATTTCGAATATAGATCTAGATCAGTTTCTCTCACTAAAAAAGAACCATCAGCTGCCGCTCTAGAGTTAAAAGGCAAGCTGTCTACCAACCAATATGTTGAAAAATAGTGATGTCCCTCATCTGGTACTGAAAAGGGCGGAAAAATGAAGCAGAAGATGAGAGAAAATAGAACAAGTATTGCTAGAAATATCCATTCACTTCTAAGAATTTCTCTATCCCTTAGGTAACAAATACCAAGCCCGAGCACAATGAGAGACGAAGCGAACACTATAAGCGCAACAAGCATCCGCGGGTTATTCAAATACCAAAACAGGGAGTACAACAAGAATAATGAAAGAAATAAACAAGGAAGTAGATTTCTTTTAAGTGAATTAACCATATCGATGTCCAATTGAGTCTTTATCTTAACTTTAAACACGATTGGCCAAGAATATCTCAAGGGCAATCGTAGAAACCATAATGCGTTTTATTAGTAATTACTAGATGACATAATTGGTTTTATCATATCGGATAAAAGCGCCAAACTCCAGGGGAATCATATGGCCAATCTGGGAAAGCACCGTACTCAAGCGAGCTATTCAGATTATTATCCTCAATAAACTGTACCATCTGAGCAGCAAGTGAAACCGGATTACCAGAACAATATTTATGGTGCCGTTTACTTCATCTTGCAAAACCTAATCACGGGTAGTAAGCATAAGAAGCATCATGGTTTACAAAACAAAGGATGGACACAAAAGCCTTATCGACGCTGCGAACGAGCTCCTCGCAATCCTCATCGCTATAAAACAGAGCCACTTACCAGAACATCAGGTAGACAAGAGAACAGGGAGTCCAAATAGCAACGTTTAGCGAACAGAGGGACTAGCCAAGGTACGAAGATACAGAAGGGTCCGCAACCCATATTGAATTGAGCAAAACGCGTGCACATTCTCCAGAAGAACACATGAGCTCGAACGAGGCTGGAAAGAAGGACCCTCCATAAAACGTAATGACCAAGGCTGCGAGCACACCGCAGACAACAAGGACTCCGAAATTACCCAAGATAGGCCGCAAGCATTTTCGTGCCTGCAAGCTTCCTATAAAGGAAAACAAGCCACAGTAGAGCCAAGGGAGCATATGTCATTTTCGAAACAGTCATCGTAACCGTTAACGCTGCGAAAATGAGCTACTCTTTTTGTAAGTTCCTGTTGAGAATTCAATTTGCGAAAATACACAACGAATGCAATCGCCGCGCTATTCACCAATACATCCACTGACAAAGATGCCCCCTGCTGAACCAGCATCGGATTAAGAAGAAACACCATTAGTGCCGTCTTTCCTGAAGGAGGCAGGAGGGTAAAGAAAGAACCCGCGGCACAGAACAGCGCACCGTTGATCAAACGCACCACGATAACCGCAACCATTGCGCTCACGTCAAAAACGCGCAAAACCGAGATAACCATCGCGTGAATCGTGTACAACTCTCTGCGTATGCATCATAACGATTATACGAAATCGTCGTGCCCCAAATATCTGAAGCTGAAATTGCCGCATAAAGATCGGCATTTTTTAGGGAGCGAGTTTGGATTAAGCACCATTTGCACCAGGTAATTGCCCGAATGACGACCAAATAGATTGAGCAACTGAGCAATATGCGCATGCTCATCCGGCACCGTACCCGAGGGACAATAAATGCCCCAAAAGCCAGAGCAGCGGGAATCCCAATTAGCAGAAAGACCTTCTGAACATCACCCGAAAAGCAGCGGGTCAGAAACACGAAATCGTAAAGCAGGCAGGCGAGCCGCAGTGCAGGAAAAGTAAGGGGGCCTTACCAATCACCCCCGCCTTTTATTCCAAAACGTTCACAGATAGCACAATGATGGAAAGCAGGGCCGTCGCAAAATAGGCGAACAAGTACGCCCAGTCGCGTTTGACGCCACCCGCCTTCACACCGTCAGAAGCATGAAACCTAAGGCTCAACGCTAATCTCATTTCCAATAGGAGCCGAATTCAAAACCCATACATTATAGAAAACTACCGATTACCACTCTGGCGGACCTCTTTTTCGACAATTGCCAATCTCTGCGTCAAGTTCTTAATGCTTACCGCCTGCTTGGTTGCCACCACGCTCAGCATAAGCGAAAAAGCCAACAGTAAAAATAAGCCAAGGAAGAACACGAAGTTAGTAGACAGCACAAAACCAAAGAACTCGCCGATTGCACCAATGAAACCGGGAAAAATCGCGGCGATGAGGATCGCCACCGACAGGGCCAGCCAGAAGAGGGAGTACCGCAGGGAGAGATTGCCCTTGGACACCAGGCGAATAACGTAGACGAAAAACAAGACCGCAAAAATCGCAGCGAGAACCTGGGTTACAAACGTCACAACAATCACCCCTTGTGGTCAGTGAGAGAGACAATCAAAATCGCCATGGTGACCTTAATCATGTAGTAAATACTAGACAAACCCCCAATGGAAGACCGGCCGCCCTGGCGCTCGCGCATCTCCACGGGAACGTCCCTGACCTTGAGACCGCGCCTGAGACAAAGTGCGATAGATTCAGGTTCCGGATAGTCGATAGGGTACGAATCGGCAAATAGTGCGATAGCCTTGCGACCGCACGCTCGAAAGCCAGATGTGGCATCGGTCACCGTTGCGCCCGTAAGAACCTTTAGAAGCTTCTCAAACCAGGCAATACCCATCCGACGAAGCCACGTCGACTGGAAGCCCTCGTTGACCTCCAGGAATCGCGATCCAATGGCAAGGTCTGCACCGGCCTCTACCTCGGCGACAAGTTTGGAAATATACGACGGGTCATGCTGACCGTCGCCATCCACCTGAATGTCAATGTCGTAATCATTGCGCTGGGCGTACTTGTGTCCGCACTGCACTGCACCACCAATACCCAGGTTTTGCGCAAGGTCGAGAACGTTTAGCTTGTTTTCACGGCATACTGTAAGCGTGTTGTCTTTAGAGCCGTCGTTGACGACAACGTAATCATAACCGGCGGTAACGACGGCGTTGACCGTTGACAGGATTGCGTCTTGCTCGTTGTACGCAGGAATAATAACGAGGACTTTACTCACTATGCCTCCTTTACGTTGTTGCTCGTTTGGCTCTTCCCGTAAATCCAATTAACAATGCGTGCAAGCGACCTGGGCCAAAACCGGCACAGCATCTCAAAATCCTCATGCGTCCGAGTGTCATCCTTAATGGTAGCTCTCCCCCGCCTGCCTCTCGCGCATTTCAACCTGGATCTCGCAAACCTTCGCACCCTTCTTCATAAGGTTAGAAATAGACTCAGGCTCCGGGTTCAAAGAGTCGTCGCTTGCAAACCGCTCAATCATCTTCCTATTAAACATGCGCATGCCAGAAGTCGGGTCTGCTACTCGCTTGCCAGTAGCGAGCTTAATCGCAACCGTAATGATGCGCGAGCCGAGCATGCGTGCAGAAACCTCTTTGCACTTGTTTACAAAGCGTGAACCAATAACAATGTCGACATCCTCAGCAACCGCGAGATCAAGCATCTTGGAAATATACTCAGGCATATGCTAGCCGTCCGCATCAAACTGAAGGGCGTAATCATAGCCGTTACGAAGTGCGTACTTCATACCAGCTTGGAAATCGACTGTGCGGCAGGAATTAACCGGCAACGAAACGTAGTTATAACCATGCTCGAGACAGGTACGCTCTGTACCGTCCTTTGAACCATCGTACACTACAACGTAATCGACACCAGGCAGCGTCGAAGTCAGTTCGTCAACGGTTGAAGAAATGGACTCTTCCTCATTGTAGACTGGGATAATCACCAAAAGTCGCTTATTGGACATGGGACAAATGGCTTTCAGACAGTGGCGAGAAACTGCATACTACCACTTGATGTCGATTCTCAATTTGGTAATCGCAAAGCGATAAGCAGACAAAAACGGTCTTATGAGGTGCGCTTTATAGAACAGGCGTGCAATCCAAAGCTTGAGGAACGGACCCCTTTGCTTAAGCGCATACGAAAGAGACATGCAGTTCGACTTGCGCCACGTCGAGAACTTGTCATCTAAGAATGAAGTGCACCTCGAAATATAGACAGAAACATCACAGGTCGGATCGTTAAACAACCTAAACAGCAGCGATATACCCAGATGAAGGAACGCCATACCGTCCAAGGCCTTAAGCATGTCCTCTGAAACGCCGCGTTCAAGATACAAGGAACGTATGAAGTCAAAAGTGCGATAAATTGAATCAACCTGCTCTTTGCGAACAGTGTTAATGATCGAATCTGCGCGCACCATATAGTTGATCAACGGCACATCGGAGAAAACGACCTTGCCGCGAGCCTCGAGGTATACGAGCAAATGGAAAGCCAAGTCATCTAATACAGTCGGCGGCTCCTCAAGGTCGTTCATGGACTTGAGAATACTTGACCGGAACGCCTTATTCCAAGGAGCTCCGTTAAGCTCAACGAGTCGACCTGGTTCCTCGCTAATTACAAAGTCCTCGCGAGGGCTGCACATCTCAACGGACAACACCTTATTGGTGTCAAGATCAATCCGCTTAAAACCACACACTGAAATGTCGGCATCGCTCTCCTTCGCCGAACGATACAGGACCTCGGCAAAATTGGGAGCAACCGTGTCGTCACTGTCTACGAATCCGATGTATTCACCCCTGGCAATTCGGATACCATCAAAACGACCGCGCCACACGCCCTCGTTCTTCTTATCAATAACGACGACTTTTCCAGGATTTGCAGCCTTATAGGAACGAAGGATATCAATGCAGCCGTCCGGCGAACCGTCGTTGATACAGATGATTTCAATATCATCTAGCGTTTGATTAATAAGGGAGTCGAGACATGCCGGGAGGTACTTCTCCACCTTGTAGCAAGGAACAATCACACTCAGCTTAATTGATGAATCGGCTGTTATCAAAGCAACATCCTTCTTATCGCATCTTCAAAAGGGTCTCAGGTTCAATTTGGTTAGTTTACCGCAGGGCGGCCATCTCCATTAAATATCAACCACAAGAGCACCTCAAACCGAGCCGAGCATCATGCGCTTAACATGAACAATACCCTCCTTGGCAAGACAAACGGTATCATTATTGAGCTAAAACAACAGTTCGTCCAAACGTAAGGGGCAATGGAGGTCTCATGGCGCAACCAAAGATTCTGAACGTCTTGTATCAATCCGACAACAACTACGCGATGGTTACGGGCGTCTCAATCGAATCACTCTGTATGAATAACGCCCACCTTGATCAGATAAACGTCTACCTCCTTGATGACGGCATTTCTAAAGAGAACCTTGCAAGAATTAGGGGCATTGCGGAGAAGTATGGACGCAATCTTATTCCCGTTGACTCTACGAGCATTAGGGATATGCTCATCCAACTGAAGGTCGAACCTTGGCGTGGAACCTACACCACGTACTACAAGCTATTCGCAGCCTCTACGCTCGATCTTCCCACCGACCGAGTCCTCCAAATTGATGGCGACACCATCATCAACGGCCCTCTTGACGAACTAATCGAGATGGACCTTGGCGATTCTATCTGCGCCGCCACATGGGACTGCGTTCTCACCGAATACAAACGCTGCATTGATATCCCTCGTGAGGATTACTACTTCAACTGCGGAGTCATGCTCATCAGTCAACCAAACTGGAACGCCTATGGCTGCACCGAAAAGATTATCGACCACCTGACCCATGTAAGAAACAAGTACTTTGTCGTAGACCAGGACATCGTAAACGTCCTCTTCCGCGATAAGATCAAGTACATCAGTCCAACGTACAACTTCAATAGTTGCTTCTACATCTACGGAGTCGACTACGTTTACAAAATCTATCATCTTGACGACAAGCTATATTTCCCCAAAGAAACCGTCACCTCCATTCTTGATAACGGGGGTCCGCTCATCAATCACTGCATGAGCGCTCAGACCGGTCGCCCGTGGGAACACAACAGTATCCATCCCCAAAACGCGCTTTTTGATAAGTATCTGGCCCTCACCCCTTGGACAGACGCTGACAAGCTGACCGTCCGCCGAACCTTCGTATTCCGGGCCCAACGCTTTGCCTACGAGCACCTTCCCATGTCCATCTACTGGGTTATCCATCGCGTCGTCCTAACGATATGGATGAACGAACAGGACAGGAAGTGCAAAAAAGGTGAGTAAAGCCAAAGAACTTAGCATCGGCGAAAACATTGCATGGAACTCAATCGGCAACCTTGTCTACCTCATCGCACAATGGGCCCTTAGTTACATCGTTGTTCGAATCCTTGGCTATGGACCGGCAGGAACCTTTTCACTTGCAATGTCCATTGGCAACTCCCTAAACTCGATTGCCACCTATACGATGCGCAATTATCAGGTCTCCGACCTGAAGGGAGACTACTCGGATAACCAGTATATTCTTTCGAGAGCCATAACATCGGGAATCTCGCTTTTAGCATGCATTGTGTTTACCGGAATTAATCCTTACGACGGCTATACATCCCTGTGCATAATCGTCTACATGGTGTTCAAGATTTCCGAGGCCGTCTCTGACGTTTATCAGGGAATACTTCAACGTGCGAACAGAATGGACTACATTGGGAAAGCTTACATCCTTAAATCCCTTGTGGACCTCGCGCTATACTGCGGAATCCTCTTGGCAACCAATGACCTCCTGCTTGCAGTTTGCGGACTCAGCATTGGCTCTACCGCTATTGTCTGCACCTACGAGCGAGACATCGTACGACCGTTCTCAAACCAGAAGAAAACGACCAGTAATGTAAAAAAGGATCTGGGAAGGGTCCTAGGTCTGCTTTGTGCCTGTCTTCCCATCGCGGCCTATGGCCTCTTCTTTAACACCATGGGGCAAGTGCCCAGGTACGCACTTGAATCCATGCTCGGAAGCGAGAAGCTCGGCATATACACGTCCGTAGCTATGCCCGTAAACCTTGTGCAAGTATCTGCAAGCTATCTATTTGTTCCCCTTACTACCCCGCTCGCCCAATGCTATATTGATAAGAACTCCAGACGCTTCTACGACATTATCAAGAAGGTAAGCATAGCGATCGCCGCAATCGCCGTCTGCGCGTTTGCTGGATTTGGCCTTCTTGGAAAACCGGTTATGCGCCTACTATTTGGAGACTCAATCCTCCCGCATCTCTATTTGCTTAACCCGCTCATCATGTGCAGCATTCTTGTTGCGCTTTCATGGTTCCTCTCTGCAGCGCTCACCGTTATCAGGCAACTCAAGGGGCAGCTACTTCTCAGCCTTAGCAGCTTCATCCTCTCCTGTATACTGAGTCCTCTACTTATCTCGTTATTTGGAATGAACGGGGCAACGTTCTCTTACATCGTTGCCCTTCTTGCTTTTTCGGCTGGCAGCGTGGCGCTACTCTTCAAAAGCTTCAAACCCAGCGCAGCTTAATAATGTTAGTGCCGACCGATTTTAGCCATATCCAGCCGAATTAATTGAGCCAATCCGCGCCGAACAAATATAGCCGCCGCGCCCCGTCTCCGTCCTAGATTTGAATACGCCAATATACCAGCGAGAAGAGGATGGATGAACCAACAGGAACGCAACGACCTGCAAGACGCTATAGACAAGGCCCTGGCGGAGATATGCACCGAGAACGGCGGGATCCTGGAGCCGGACGACGTCAACCTGGCGGAACTCGCTAGACGCGCCGGAATCACCCGGTCCAGGGCCAGGACTATCAAGGCGCACGGCTTCAAGGTGCTGCCGCACGGCAGGACCGGCTCCAAGGCCTCGACCACGGTGCTCGCGCCCTACGCCGACGAGCTGGACGGCCTGCTCGCCAGGGGCGTCGACAACTCGACCGTCTGTACGAAAGGCTCATCGAGAGAGGCCACCCCGGCGGGCTCACCACCGTCAAGGACTACATCGCGGCGCACCGCGACCTGGTGCCCGCTAAACGCAGGCTGGTCGCCCCCGGCGCGAGCCGCGGTCAGAGGTACGAGACGGGCCCCGGGGAGTCCTACCAGATGGACTGGGGCTTCGTGCTGGTGGAGGACCGGACCGGGGACGAGTCGCGGCTGGCGTGCTTCGCGATGGTCTGCCACCACTGCGGCTCGGCCTACGTCGATTTCTTCCCCAAAGTCAGGCAGGAGAACCTGTTCATAGGGATGGTGCACGCCTTCGCTGAGCTGGACGTGCCCGAGCGGGTGCTCACGGACAACATGGCCAGCGTGGTCAACGGGCGCGACGCCGACAGCAGGCCCGTCTGGAACGCCCAGTACGCCGCGTTCATGTCGTGCGTCGGGTTCAAGACGAGGCTGTGCCGGCCGCGGCACCCGTACACGAAGGGGAAGGTCGAGCGGCTCGTCCGGTTCGTGAAGGGCAACTGCCTGGCGTAGCGCGCGCAGCGCCGCATGCTGCAAACTCGTTCGGCTAAGCAGCAGGCCAGGTATCTCTTGCCCGTGCCGGCGCTTCCCCGATAACGACGTTGCGGGACTCCGCCATGAACTAGCAGGCCCCGTCTCGCAGATGAGCACGCCGTCCACGCCACGGCCGACCAGCCATCTCAAGCTACTCGCGCGGTTCTCCTCGTTGGTATGGTCCACCATCATGCGCACGCGCTCCTCGAACGGCATCGCCATGCACGTCCTGTTCGCATCCTGTAGGTCGAGCACGTCCGCCATCTCTCACGTCGACATCTCACGCAGCTTGCGCTGGGTCTCTTCGTCAATCATCGCCATGCTCCTAATCCTTGTGGTAGTCCGCGCCGCGCACGTGCCCTTTGGGCGCGGCGGCGCCGGCCGGCTCCCGCTTCCGCCCGTCCACGGGCCCGCATTGGTCCAGGTTCGAGTCCAACATCGCCTTGAGGTGCCTGTACCCGGGCGACGTCAGACGCGGCAGCTTGTGCGCGCACGTGGCCTCAAGCCGTTCGTCGCCGTACCTCCTCGACAGGTTGAGCACCAAGAACGCCGGGTCATACGCCTGCTCCTTAATCTTGCCCTGTCGAAGATGCGGTCGACGACGCAGCTCGGGCCGATCCTCCGAGCCCAGCCCCTTATCCACGCGTCGTCCCATTAGGGCCCGGCAAAGGCCTCCGGCATGTGCGCGGGGTCCGTCGAGTAGGAGTTCCTGACGCAGGGCGGTGCGCTCGCCGCCGTGGTAGATTGCCAGCGTATGTTAGGACTAATGTAAAAACAACCATTTCCACCAGCGTATAAGCGCTGGATGCGCCAATGTATTCGCGTCATTCCAACCAACGTACTTTCACCGATTCGACCAACGGGCCGGGGTCCTACGCTTCTTGCATGCACCGCAGGAGACGGAAGGGGCCCGCCATGCCAGGAAACCTGATCGGCTGCGCTCCATCCTCTTGGAATCCTGCCCGGCGTTCGAGGCCCTGGTGGACCCCTCGGACCCGAGGTGGCTGCGCGTCCACGCCCGCCTCGGCGGCGCCTGGGGCGTGGCGGATGCGGGGAGGGCGTCGTTCTCCGCGCTCATGCGGGTCGCAGACGGGCCGGCGCGCGCGGGCGCCTGGGCGGCGATAAACTCGTCGACCAGGCCTCCCGAGGTCATGATGAAGGCCGAGAACCCGCAGGTGAAGGTGCTTGCGAGGCATATATCCGAGGCGATGGAGGAGGCGTCGCGCCTCGACGCCGAGATTGCGTCCCTGCTCGATTCGGACGACATCTACGCGTGCCTGCTGACGATCCCGGGCATCGGCCCGAGGACGGCGTCGGAGCTGACGATAGCGATCGACATATCGTCGTTCCCCGACCACGACCACCTGGCTTCGTACTGCGGCATCGCCCCGAGGAACCGCAGGTCCGGGACCTCGATAGCGTCGGTGGCGGCGTCGAGGCAGGGCAACAAGAGGCTGAAGAACCTGCTCATATTCTCATGCAACTCGCTGGCGAGGAGCGCGAACAGGTTCGGCGAGTACTACCGCGCGTGCAGGGGCCGCGGGATGTGCCACGGCGAGGCGCTGAAGGCGGTCGCGAGGAAGAGGCTGAAGGTGATCTACGCGGTCATGCGGGACAAGGCACCCTATGCGACCTAGCCCCGCAAAAATGGAAGAGAGCTGCCGCGCCGATGGGCTGGCGCCAGCATGGAGAGAATCTAGGTAGCTCAACGGAGAAAACCGTTGACAAAACTATAGGAACACCCCCCGAAGGAGGACTTTGATTTATTAACTCATTCATAAGTTACTTAAATAGGTAAAACGCGAATGGTGCATAAAAAGAAACGAACGGAGCGCAACAAAAGCGAACCGTTCGTTCTAAATCAAAGAACCGGGCTAAACTCAACCAAAAGTATCTTACACTCTCGCTATGCAAGCGGGATGTTGTCGTACCAACCCCATTTTGGCTTATACGTAGTGGAATAATAATCCAGCCAATAACCCATATCCAGAGTCCTTATGTGACCAACATTATCCATAACCTGGTTGTTGCCAATATAGATACAAACGTGACCGTATATACGACCCATATACGTATGCATATGCGAGGGAACAGCAATGACCATTCCAACCTTCAGCTGCGAATAATCAGTATATTTGCAGAAATCCCAATAGTAGTCACAGGCGTCCGTATGGACATTCCTAAATCCAGCCCGCTCATAGACCTGAGCAATCCATTCTGAGCACAACCCAGGACCAGGAGAGGGAACCTGCCTCGACAGATCTACAATCTTCTTCTGCATTGGATTAGCGAGAGCAAAGGGTTCGCCAAGAAGCATCGAGGAAATAGTGCTCCCCGGAGCAGCAGCGCCCTTTCTCGTAATTATTACCTGAACGGCCTGAACATGCGTCCCATAGCCGGTGCTGCCGGCGACGGCGCCATTTTTTGTCCAACCGAGCCAGCCGATGTTATCGACATGGACCCTATACCAAACATCGAAATAAGTTGCCAAGTCACCCGATAGGGAGACTTTTATTGCTTCGACCGAATTAGATCCAGTAGCAGACGACAGTTGATCCCCGTTTGACTTATCAGAAGTCCAACCTACGCTTGATAGATGCAGCTGATAATTAATTCCACCGGCAACGAATGAAGCTGTCTTAGCCGAGAACCCGGTAATGGGAATTCCCTTGCCGGTTGTACCGGACACCTCTCCGGCAGAAACACTATTCTGCCAAGTGCCGTTCGACTGGGATGAATACGTCACCGTTGGCATTTCAAGATGAGAATAACCCGTCGTATCAGGATGGGAAGCACCTTTCCTAACAAGCTTAATCTGAACCGCCTCTAGGGAACAAGACATTCCGGTGGTGCCGGCCTCCTCGCCGTCCTCGGCCCAGGCCATCCAGCCGATGCCGGAGGCGTGGACTCGGTAGTAGACGTCGTAGTCCTGCGCGAGGGAG
>JAGZNZ010000043.1:0-3321 GCA_018363345.1 Collinsella sp.
TTTTAATCCATCCACCGGACCTTCAACCGGCCCTTCGCTGATGGCATCGATCACACTCAGCAACTGCGTGGACTTCAGGTTGTCCTTCGCTTCGCGCGGAGTATGCCCCTTACTGCTGCCTTTACCCATTCCTCACGCTCCATAAACGACAAAACCGCCCGGAGGCGGTTTCACATAAACGTTTTTCATCAGCGACCAATCACCACAACCTGACCACCATCCCCTTCGTCTGCCGTGCTGATCTCCTGAGAGACCACCCGCGACCCCACGCGCATTTCACCGTACAGAACCGGCAGAACATTGCCCTGGGCAACCATGTTATCCAGTGAGGAGAAATAGGTGTTCTGCTTACCGTTATCCGTTGTCTGTGTACGGGGAGTTCTGGCTTTCGGTGCCAGCATCTGCGCCACACCACCGAGCACCATACTGGCACCGAGAGAAAACAGGATGCCGGTCATACCACCGGCCCCAATGGCTGCCCCCCATGCTGCAAGGGTGGCTCCGGCGGTAAAGAATGATCCGGCAATGGCGGCAGCCCCCAGGACAATCTGGAATACGCCACCTGACTTGGCCCCGGCGACTCTGGGAACAATATGAATCACAGCGCCATCAGGCAGAGTCTCATGTAACTGCGCCGTTAACCCGGACGTGCTGACGTCCCGCCCGGCAATCCGTACCTGATACCAGCCGTCGCTCAGTTTCTGACGAAACGCCGGGAGCTGTGTGGCCAGTGCCCGGATGGCTTCAGCCCCCGTTTTCACACGAAGGTCGATGCGGCGACCAAATCGTTGTAAATCCCCGTAAAGGCAGATGCGCGCCATGCCCGGTGACGCCAGAGGGAGTGTGTGCGTCGCTGCCATTTGTCGGTGTACCTCTCTCGTTTGCTCAGTTGTTCAGGAATATGGTGCAGCAGCTCGCCGTCGCCGCAGTAAATTGCGGCGTGATTCGGCACTGATGAACCAAAACAGCACAGCAGCACATCGCCCGGCTGTGCCGCTGACAACGGCACCTGATACAGCCCCGTCGCCTCCAGATTATCCAGATAGAGATTCTGGCCGTTACGCCACCAGTCATCCTCACGATAAAAGTCCGGCATCTCAATCCCCGCCAGATGATAAGCATCCCGGAACAGTGTGTAACAGTCCGTCACACCGTGCTCAAAGCGCCGCCCGGTGAGATGCGGCACACAGCGGAACTTATGAATCGTCCCCCGGCAGACCAGCCACCACGGCAAATCACTCTGCACCTGCAGCCGCCGGTCGGCCTCACTCAGCCAGGGCAGACCACCGGGGTGGCTGTGGACCAGCGCCACAATCTCACCCTGCATTTCTGCCTGCAGCCAGTCTTCCGGCGACATACGGAAATACGCCTCCGGCTCACCGGAGATATTCACGCAGGGAAAATATCTTTCCCCCTCCGGCGTGCTTACCACGAAGCCGCACGACTCCGCTGGCGCACATCGCCGGGCGTGCGCCAGAATCGCTGATTCTGTCTGTGTCATGGGATTTACTGCGAAAGTTTGTTAATGGAAAGGAAGCCGCCAAAGTTGCCGACGTTATTGCGAAACTTACAGCCGCTCAGGCATTTGCTGCATTTATCCTTCGTGATATCGGACGTCGGCTGGTCATATTCATCCGCGACAGCCGGACCGTTATAACCGCACTCATCACCGCGATAGGTCCAGGTGCAGGTGTTGGCCAGCATGATGCGCCCCGGAAAAACAGCACCATCCGTTTCCGTTGGTGTGGACAACACAAAGGAGGCACTGACCGCGCTCAGTTCGCTGCACTGCTCGATGCGCCAGCGGCTGATCACCTCCTGCTCCGGATCGGCGTCACTGTTTCCGTTGACGAAGTTCACCGCATCCAGAAAACGGGCGTAAACCTTACGCCTGACCACCGTTCCGCCGACCAGACTCTGCAGATCTTCCGCCATCCCGGTGACCATACCGTACAGGTTAGAGACTGCCAGCGTGGGGCGCGTACTGGTGCCTTTGCCATTCAGTTCAAAACCACTCCCCTGAATGGGATACGCCAGATACTGCCGCCCCTGCCAGGTAACCGGCTCACCTTTTTCGTTCTGCTCATTACAGAAAAAATAACGTTCACCACCGACCTCTGTCAGATCGATTTCCCAGAGCACCACGCTGGCCGACTGCTCCGCACGGGTGCATTCATTCAGTGTTTCCTGCCGGATATCCTGCATCAGTTCACCACCTGTTTAAACTCTGCGCTGAACTCAACACGCAGCATACT
This sequence comes from Collinsella sp., assembly GCA_018363345.1. Taxonomy (GTDB): domain Bacteria; phylum Actinomycetota; class Coriobacteriia; order Coriobacteriales; family Coriobacteriaceae; genus Collinsella. The sequence continues at coordinate 2,256 of JAGZNZ010000043.1, forward strand.
GACCCGCGACGTCCATTTTGCGCAGATCACCTTTATCTGCCGCCAGTCATAAGGCGGCGTCCACAGAAAGGCTTTCCAGCCTCCGTGCTCTGCCAGAAACGATTCCAGCGCCGTGGCCTCCCAACGGGGGACAGAAAGCGTCACGCTGTACGTTTTCAGGTTGGCATTCAGCCCGGCAGGCGCGCGCTGGGAGTAACCATCACCAAAGCGCACCTCCCTGACGGAAGGAGTCGAAGCCACATCCATACCCGGTTTCACTTTCCAGCGGAAGGTTTTCATCGTCCACCTCCGGAGAACAGACCACCATCACGCATCTGCCCGGTCACAACATCCATTGCCGCCTTACGGGCTACGTCATAAACCGCCTTCAGCGCCTGTGGCCCTATCTGACCGTTCGTGCCGTCGTTGTTAATCACCACATGGTTATTCTGCTCAAACTTCCCGGACGCCTGCGACCGGCTGTCCGCCATGCTGCCCGGTGTACCGACATAACCACCGGTGGCATAGCCGCGCATCAGCCGGTAGAGATTCCCCACGCCAATCCGGCTGGTTGCCTCCTTCGTGAAGACAAATTCACCGCGGTGAACAATCCCCGCTGGCTCATATTTGCCGCCGGTTCCCGTAAATCCTCCGGTTGCAAAATGGAATTTCGCCGCAGCGGCCTGAATGGCTGTACCGCCTGACGCGGACGCGCCGCCACCAACAGCCCCGCCAATGGCGCTGCCGATACTCCCGACAATCCCCACCATTGCCTGCTTAAGCAGAATTTCTGTCATCATGGACAGCACGGAACGGGTGAAGCTGCGCCAGTTCTGCTCACTGCCGGTCAGCATCGCCGCCATATTCTGTGCAATACCATCAAAGGTCTGCGTGGCAGCACTTTTAACCTGCGACATACTGTCCGTGGCGCTCTCTTCCCACTCACTCCAGCCGGACTTCAGGCCTGCCATCCAGCTCCCGCGAAGCTGGTCTTCAGCCGCCCAGGTCTTTTTCTGCTCTGACATGACGTTATTCAGCGCCAGCGGATTATCGCCATACTGTTCCTTCAGGCGCTGTTCCGTGGCTT
>JAGZNZ010000020.1:0-39554 GCA_018363345.1 Collinsella sp.
GGGGCGCAAATAGCGCCGGTTTGACCGGCCCGTCACGGGTCAACCTGCAGTGCGGCCCGAACCCCGTGAGGGCCGGCGCCTTTAGACGCGTGCCGGAAATCCAAGGGTTATACCCTAAGAGCAAACCACCCCTTTTAGGGGTGGTTTTGATTAAAGAAAAATCAAAAAAATCTGAAATAGTTCTTGCATAGTTAGTTATATAAAGTATTATAACGTCATGGGATGAATGAAGGGTTCATCCAAGTGAGTTAGGAGTAAGGGATGTTCAATTTCGATGAGCCTCGTTACGAGAAGGTTGTGAGCGATGCCCTCGCTCTCCGTCCTCAGATTGAGGCTGCCGTGGACGAGGTCTGCGAGCAGGGTTATTCCAACATCTTCTTCATCGGCTGCGGCGGCACCTGGGCCCACACGCTCCCGATGAAGTATTGGGTCGAGACCACCACGGCCGACGTCGATGTCCACTGCGAGATCGCCGCAGAGTTCCTCGCCTGCCCGCCCAAGACCTTCAACAAGGATTCTGTCTGCGTCTTCTCCACCCGTACCGGCACCACCCCCGAGATCATTGAGGCTGCCAAGTTCTGCCAGGAGCAGGGCGCCCGCACGCTGATGTACGTCTCCAACGACAATACCCCGGCCACCGAGTACGCCGACTACAAGTTCTTCAGCTTCGCCGAGGACGACGTCCTGTGCGAGGCCATCTACACCTACCAGATCACGCTGGTCGCCCGCTTCCTCAAGAACGCCGGCGCCTTTCCCAAGTACGACACCTTCATGGAGGAGTTCGGCAACATCGCCCCGTACCTCATCAAGGCCAAGGACGCCCAGGACGAGCGCTGCGCCGCCATGGCCGAGGACTTCAAGGACACCGACTACCACATGGTGATCGGCTCCGGCATGCTCTGGGGCGAGGCCTACGACTACGCCATGTGCATCCTCGAGGAGATGCAGTGGATCAAGACCAAGTCCATCCACGCCGCCGAGTTCTTCCACGGCACCATCGAGCTGTGCGAGGAGGGCACGAGCCTCATCATGCTCTACGGCGAGGACGACACCCGCAAGCTCATGGACCGCGTGGACAACTTCACTCACATGCTCGCCGACGAGAAGGGCGTCAACGTCCGCGTGAACAAGTTTGACACCGCCGAGGTCGAGCTGCCGTTCAGCGACCCCGAGTTCCGCAAGATCGTCTCCCCGATGGTCACCTACACCATCACCGAGCGTCTGAGCTGCCATCTCGAGCACGTCCGTAACCACCCGCTCACCACGCGTCGTTACTATCACCAGATGAACTACTAATCCTCTCAAATTGCTGCGGTTGTCTGCAGGCGAGCTGCGCAGAATGCCTCGCCTGCAGACCTGTTTCTGGGGTTGATCGAAATGGTTGTCCAGTATCTTCTAGTTGCACTGGTCGCATTTATTGCGTCCATGGACGAGCAATTATTTGGCATTACGATGCTTGGTCGTCCGCTGTTTACGAGCCTGTTTGTCGGCTTGATCCTTGGCGATGTCCAGCAGGGCGTTATCGTCGGCGCTGCTTTGGAGTCCATGTTCATGGGCGCCATCATGGTCGGCGCGGCGGTTCCTCCCGAGGTCTATGCCTCCGGCGTGCTTGGCTGCGCGTTTGCCGTCATTACGGGTACGGGCACGGCAACTGCAGTCGCGCTCGCCCTTCCCGTCTCCGTCTTCCTTCAGGTGTGGCGCAACTTCTGCTACGCCGTTCCGGGTGCCTTTGCCTGCAAGAAGATTGAGACCGCTCTGGCAAATCGCGATCTTGCCAAGGCGAATCTGTACCATCTGACCATCGTGCCGCTGTCGATTGGCATTCCGTCTGCACTGCTGGTGTTTGGCTCGCTGTTCTTTGGTGCCGACCTTATCAACAATGCGCTCAACGCGATTCCGCAGTTTGTGATGGACGGCCTCAACGTTGCGTCCGGCGTCATGGTCTGCATCGGCTTCGCTCTTCTTATCAGGACCATGGGCGATAACAAGCTCCTTCCCTGGCTGTTCCTGGGCTTCATTATGGTCATCTACCTCAAGATGGACGTGGTCGGCGTCGCCGCAGCTGCCATTTGCGTCGCGCTGCTCCTGGCCTTCCGCGAGGGCTCGTCCGGTCCGCAGACGGTTGCTGCAGATGAAGAGGAGGACTTCTAATGGCTATCCAGAACACCGACCTCAAAGAGGCCAAGAAGGACGCGATTATGACTCCCGATATGTATCGGAGCATGTTCCTTCGCCAGTTTACGAGCCAGTGCTCGCAGTCGTACGACAAGATGATGGCAATGGGCTTCATGTACACCATTCAGAAGCCCCTGCGAAAGATCTATCCCAACGACGACGATTACTATGCGGCGCTCGATCGCCATACCGAGTTCTTTAACATCACGCCTCATGTGCTTCCGTTTGTAGCCGGCCTAACGGTTTCGATGGAAGAGCAGGCGGCTGCCGATAAGAACTTCGACACGTCCTCGATTAACGCCATGAAGGTCGGCCTCATGGGACCGCTTTCCGGCATCGGCGATTCGTTCTACTGGGGTACGTTCCGCGTGGTTGCCGCCGGCATTGGTATTGGCATCGCTTCGACGGGCAACCCGCTCGGCCCCATCGTGTACGCGCTCATCTACTCCGTGATTAACTTTGCAACGCGTATCGTCGCCGCCCATCTGGGTTACGACTTGGGAACCAAGTTTTTGCAGCAGTCCGAAGAGAGCAACCTTATGTCTCGCATGACGCATGCTGCCGGTGTCCTCGGAATGACCGTTATCGGCGCCATGATTGCGGCACAGGTCTCGCTGTCCACGGCTTTGACCTTTGACGTGGGTGGTTCGGAGATTGTCCTGCAGGATCTGTTCGATTCGATCTTCCCCGGTCTGCTGCCCTTGCTGGCAACGTTCGCTTGCGTTGCCCTCTATCAAAAGGGCGTCAAGACCATTTGGATCATCTTGGGCATCTTCGCAATCTGCATCATCGGAACGGGCTTGGGAGTGTTCGCGGCGGCGTAATGTTGACTGCTATGCTCGCGCGTTGGATAACTAACTGACCGTTTGAAAACGGGGCTCGGCGTAAGGCCGACCCCGTTTTTTGTTTGAGGGATTTTCCGACCGTCCAATAATCCACGCTCATGCATCTCTCGTCTCTCATTCGTCACTAACACGAGAGATAGATTAAAGACGAGAGATAATTACGAGAGATAGCTCAGCAGCAAAGAGACAAGCAACCATGGTATTGTCTCAATATCGATTGTTCTACCAGCAAAAACATGATTTAATGAAGCAGGTAGAGATATCTTATCTCTCATCTTTCACTCATATCTAATACGAGAGATAACAGAAAGACGAGAGATAATTACGAGAGATAACTGAGAGACGAGGGAAATCCGTCTGCGGCATTCTCCGCAGGACCGAGCGAAGGGACGTGCAGATGAACGAAAACGAGCTGGCCGGTTTGCTCGAGTCTTTAAAGCGCATGGGTTCGGATGACCTTAACGTCGAAGTAAAAGAGAGCGCCACGACGCTTTCCCGCGACGTATGGGAAACGGTCAGCGCTTTCGCAAACACCGCCGGCGGCATCATCGTACTCGGAGTGAGCGAGCGTGCGGGTTTTGTCCCAGTTGCAAACTTTGAGACCGAGAAAGTGCTCAACCAATTCGTGGCGGGCATGGGCGATGCCGGCGGTCGTGGAAAGCTGGCCAATCCGCCCAAATACACCATTGAGCGCGTGGAGCTTCGGGGTACCGTTGTTCTCGTCATCACAATCGAGGAGCTCGACCCGTCGAGCAAGCCTTGCTATGTAATAGAACGGGGCGCCCAGGGCGGCAGCTACAAGCGCATCGATGACAAAGACGTGCCGCTTTCGTCGACCGAGGTTTTGGCGCTGTCGTCATACGAACGGACGAGTCCTAGCGATCGCGATACGGTGCCCGGCACGAGTGTGGGCGATCTCGACGAGTCGCTGGTCGACCGCACGATAGAGCGTGCCTATTCGTTGACGCCTCGAGCGATGCACGGTGCGACGGACAGGAAGACAAAGATGGAGCGTCTGAATTTCCTCGACCCCCAGGGCAATGTTACCAAGGCTGGCCTCCTTGCCGCGGGCGTTTACCCTCAGCAGTTCTATCCCAAGCTCTTTATTGATGTAGCTGTCCATGCGGGAACTCAAAAGGGCGCTGCGGGACCGCTAAGGTTTATGGACCGCACAGTCTGCGAGGGCACCTTGGGCGAGATGATTTCGGATGCTGTCGCGGCTGTCGCCAAAAACCTGCGTCGCACCTCGACCGTTCAAGGCGTCTCGCGTATCGACTCGCTGGAGATTCCCGAGGAAGTCTTGCGTGAGGCGATTGCCAACGCCGTAATCCACCGAGAATACAGAGATCGGTTCTGTGGACAGTCGATCGCTGTTGACGTCTTTGATGACCGTATCGAGGTGACGAACCCTGGCGGTCTTTATGGTGGAAAAACTCGCGAGAATCTGTTTGACGGTAGTTCTCGGTGCCGCAACGCGACGCTCGTGAAGCTCATGTCGCTTGTCCCATTGCCCGACGGTGCGGGCTCTCCTGCCGAGGGCAACGGATCGGGCATCCCGATGATGGTCGATGCCATGCGTGCGCACGGTCTGGCCGAGCCCCTGTTCTGCCCGGGGTTCGATCGGTTCAAGGTCGTACTTTACCGTTCAAAGATCGAGCCGGTCGATCATGGCGGAGGCTTAATTGTGACGGCACTCAAACACTACGGCGAGCTGGGGACGCGTGAGCTGGCAAAACGCACGGGGCTTACAATTTCCCAGGTTAGGTCGCGCGTCAACGCGCTCATTGCTCAAGGCGAGCTTGAGCCCACGGCGCCGTCGACAAGCCGCAACCGCAAATATCGACTGTCAGAGCGCGTGGAATAAATGCGTTAGTGGACGAGGCGACCCAATAATCGACCCTCGATTGGCGCCCACTAAGGTAAAGCGGTTGTTGCCCAGTCGACGGTGATGCTAAAGACTCGGCTTACGCCGGCATGGCCCCGAACCCGTCCATCAGGAACAGCCTGAGAACCAGCTTGATGACATTTCCCGGTTTGACTTCAGCCGTGCCAAAGACGTGGCGCTCGGCGAGCTCGCTGCAGTATGCGTAGATATCGCGGATAAGGTCCGCGCCCGAAAGCGTAAACATGTAGCCTGCGTCCGAAAGCGCATTGGGTGCGGCGGGCAACTTGGTCATGCGACAAAAGGTCAACAGGTCGGGCGCCATAGCGTCTTGGTAGCCAAGATGGCCGCCGTCTTCTTGTGCGGCGAGTTCCAGCTGGCGTACTCGATCCAGCGCCGCTGCCAGCACAAAGCTCGGTGTGGGCGCATTGACGTCTTCCGTGTTCGCCACGAGTTTGCCCGCCGCCTGTGTGACAAGCCAGGCGACCTCGCGCTGGCAACGCACGGCCTTGCGCGTAACCGGCTTGATGGACGAAGAAGAAACGCTCCCCTTAGGCGGATTCGAAGCAGCCATAAGACCCTCCCATGAACAATCCGGCCCAACAAGCCCGGATGAAACACGTGCTACATCAGTATACAGGGGAGTGGGGTAGCGGGGTACAAGCGCGCCAGCGGCAAACCGAGAGCATCAACAATGTGCCTCCGCTCTATTTGGACGATGGTACGTGGGTCATTAAGTACTCGGTTCAAGCGCCGGGTACCGTTGGTTTTCGAGACCAGAATTACAACCGTAAAATGCTCAACTGCATGGAATGTGACGTCCCAGTCGGAGTCATATTTGCAACCGAGGTGGGCTATAAGGTGCTCGGCCTTGCGTTTGTTGAGCGGTTCGAGCCCGAAAACGGATGGTTTGTTCTGCACGGTCCTGTTCATAAAGGCGGACCGGACCCTCGTTTTGCGCCCGACATGAGTTATCTGAAGCACATACCCGTCGATATTGAGTTTGCCGGACAGGGTGCGACCGACGATGAAATTTGGCTTTGGCGGTCTTTTACGATCGTGCTGTTTGATCGGATCGCGTGGCGATGCAATCTCGCACACGCCTGCCGGTGCATGCTCTTCCTGATTTGTATAGCGAGAGGGGAGCGAACGTGAGCTGGCGAGGCGATATTGCGATGGGGAAGTACGGAAAACTGCCGTGCGCCCTTATAGACAACAAAATGTTTCCGAGCGTAGAAGTTGATTGCGGGTCGTTTGTCGTCGCCTGTCCTTGCTGCGGCTCGCAAATACCGTGCCTCGACATTCGGTTCATCGATGCGTGCGACAGACTTAGCGACGAAGTGAGAAAACGGACAGGCGTTCATATGCCGGTGTATCAGGAGAAATGCCCTGTTTGTGGCCTCGATATCGTGTACGACGCCGGCGACGAGGGATAGGTGATGCGGAGGAGCTGGCTGTGAAGGCATCTCTGTCCCTATAAATAAACCCCCTCACCGAGCTGCTTGTGGAACTTGGCGTGATGGTCGCGTGCCCAGGTAAAGAGCGCCTGGTCAAAGTCGGTGCGCGTGGCCGGGACGCCAAAGACGCCGGCAACTTCGACGCGTACAAACTCCAGTGCCGGCAGCTTGTTGATGGCAGTGAGGGCAAACGGGGACGAGGGCTCCTCGAACAGATAGCGGCTGCCTTGCAGCGCGTCGCAACTGGTGCACGTGTTGCCGAGCGACGGGGCTTTGGAGGCTCGCGCGCCTACGGGCTTGTAGCCGCAGCGCTTAGAAAGATAGTCGCGGATCTCGCCCGGCACGCAGCCAAGAGCGGGCACGATGGCGAGTGCGTTGGCGTTGGCCGTGTCGATGGTAATGTGCCCGGCTTCGTTGGGCGCGTGCGCGATGGCGATGCCCTTGTCGTCATCGGTTCGATAGGGAATGCCGAAGGCCGCGACCGAGGTCTCTTTGTGACACTTCCAGCACTCGCGCTTGCCCAGTACTAGATATATATACGGCGCTGAGGGGTCGGATCGGTCAACACCGGGCAGCCACTCGGCAAAAGGCTCGGGGTTGACGCCGCTGGGTACATACCAGATCTTCTTGGTCCGGTCCCATTTGGCGCCCAGCGCCTTGGCTTCTTCTTTGTGCGAAAAGGGGACATCGAGCTCGGTGCGCATGGCGGCTCCTTGGTGCTGCAGGTGCGAGTGGCTCAAGGATACCGCAGGGCGCAGACATCGCGGCGTTTTGTTGAGAAGTTGCGGCGCGGACTGCTTGGTTACGCCGTTAGATAAATTGGCAAGTAGATGGTCGGCTTTTGACCAGTTGGGCGGTTGGAGCAGCTTGCGGCGCAGTTTTGTGCCTGGCTATTGTTGATGTTGGGGTATTGAATATATTTGGCTGCCATTCGTCAGGTGAATTGATGTTACGTTGCGATGACGGTTGGAACTGCCAGCGGATTTAGCGACATAAAACAAAACAGCCCAGAGGACATAGCCTCTGAGCTGCGAACATTTGGTGGGCGTTAGAAGATTTGAACTTCTGACCTCTTCCGTGTCAGGGAAGCGCTGGGCTTTGTCATATCCATTTCAAAAGAGCCTGCTGCCGCGATTTGACTGTCGCATAATGCAAGGCCATTGCGGTATCGAGCTATGGAAAGACGTCTGCGGAATTGTCCTACCGATAAGCGGACAAGCCTTCGGCTGGTGCCTTCGCCGTGGTAAGGTAAGCCGAATTGTTTCCAGGCTGCTTCGAGGGAATGGAATGAGCAAAGAGCGTATCGAGCAGGTCGAAGGCGCAGGGGCTTCGGTGCCGATGACCGATATATCGAACATTGATGTGCCCGAGGGCACCGATGAGCTCAGCCGTAGCACCCGCCGCGCTTGGCGCGAGCGCCTGAACAGCGCTTCGACGCGCAAGATGATCACGGGCGTCTTGGCTACGCTGGTGGGCGGTTCGTTTTGGGGCTTCTCGGGCACCAGCGCGAGCTTTCTGTTCGATACCTACCACGTCGACACCTTGTGGCTTATGAGCGTGCGTCAGATTCTCGCCGGTCTACTCTTTATGGCCGTGGTTGTTACGCGCGACCGCGAGCGCCTGATTAAGCTCTGGACCACACCCGCCGATCGCAAACAGCTGCTGCTCTTTACCGCCTTTGGTCTGCTGTTCAACCAGTTTTGCTATCTTTCGGCCGTGCGCCTGACGAACGCCGGAACCGCGACGGTGCTCCAGTGCCTGCAGCTCGTTATCATCATGGGCTACGCCTGCGTGACCGATCGCCGTATGCCGCGTACTCGCGAAGTCATCGGCATTGGCCTGGCTCTGGGTGGAACCTTTTTAATCGCCACCGGCGGCGACCCCACCAGCCTGAATATCTCGCCGCTTGGCCTGGCAGCAGGTCTTATGTGTGCGGTCAGCGCCGCGTGTATGGCGGTGATTCCCGCCAAGATCCTGCCCGAATACGGCAGCCCCATCGTCACGGGCTCGGCAATGCTCACGGCGGGCGTGGTCTCGTGCGTCTTCGTGCAGCCTTGGGCGCATATGCCGGCACTCGACGCTGCCGGCGTCGAGGCGCTCGCGGTATTCGTGGTTATCGGCTCGTTTTTTGCTTACATGCTCTATATGCAGGGCGTTAAGGACATCGGCTCGGTGCGTGCGAGCCTCATCGGAACTGTGGAGCCGGTTTCGGCGACCATCACCAGCGCCGTTATGCTGGGCACGGTGTTTTTGCCGACCGACCTTATCGGCTTTGCCATGATCATCGTGATGATGTTCCTCACGGTGTAGCTGGCGCCGCCGCCAAGACAGAAAAGGTGTTGTGCCGCATTTTCGCCAATTGACGTCCGTGTCTGGAGTTTAGCTGTCGATGCTCAAAATGCCATAAACTAGTAACGTTATGGATTTTTTCATTGCGACTCAATTGCGAGGATTTCTTTATGGCTGGTAATCACTTTAAGGGCAGCGATAACGGCCGTCCTGCAGTTCCGCCGCGTCCGAACGGGGCTGGTAAGGCCGGCACGCCGGGCGGCGCTGGACAGGGCGGTTCCAGTAAGCGCGTGTCCCCGGGCGAGACGGCGATGTTTACCGCTCTGTACGAGCAGTCTCAAAAGGCGAAAAAGACCGGCCGTGCAAGAGGGAATGTCTTTGCGGGCGGTGCAACCTCCGCGTCGCAGCCGAGCGGGGCTCCTTCGGTACCTGCGAACAACGCAGGTGCTGCCAACGCCGCAAATGCCGCCGGCAACGTTAATGCCGGCAAGGCCGCCAACAATACTCCCTCTGCCGGTGGCGCGGGGCTTACGGGTAACCTTGGCACGATTTACACCGGTGCCTCCGAGACTGGCACGTTCGCCCGCCTGGATGATAGCGGTGCCGAGTTTGCGGGCTCGGGTTCCAAGGAAGATTATTACGATTTTGGCTTGAACTACGGTAGCGACGCTTCGTCGAGTTCGACCTCTGACGGTCTGGTCCGTCATCGCCATCGCAAGGGCGAACGCAAAAAGCGTCACACCGGCGCCATTATTGCCGCTGTAGTCGCGGTGCTTCTCGTTGCGCTTGGCGCAAGCGGCTTTATGCTGCTTAACTCGGCAAAGACCGTAAAGAGTGAAGCGAAGGAGGCCGTCGAGATTGTCGGTGGCCTTAAGGACAAGGTCACGTCGGGCGATTTTTCGACGCTGCCTGACGACGCGAAGAAGATTGATGAGCTTTGCGACAGCATGAAGGCGGAGACCTCGAGCCCGCTGTGGACGGCGGCTTCGTTTATCCCGGTGTATGGCAGCGACATCAATGCGGCCCGCACCATGATCGACGCCCTGTCCGATGTCTCGAGCAATGCGCTGGTTCCCATGGCCGATAACCTTTCGCAGGCCACGCCCGGCAAGCTGTTTCAGGACGGCATGATTAACGTGTCCGCGCTGCAGGCGGTCGCCGATTCGCTTTCCAGCAGCTCGAAGGTGTTCAAGAGCGCCAACGAGAAGATCCAGGGCATTGGCGATACTCATATTTCCCAGGTGACCGAGCTGGTCGATAAGGCCAAGGACGGCTTTGCCACCCTCAACGGCGCGGTTGACGCGGCGGAGAAGGTCGCCCCCGTCCTTCCGCAGATGCTCGGCGCCAACGGCCAGACGCGCAACTACCTTGTGTACGCCATGAACAACGTCGAGATTCGTGCCTGCGGCGGCTTTGGCGGTTCGCAGGGCCTGATTTCGGTCACCGACGGCCAGATGTCGATTGGCGAGTTTGTTCCCCGCATTGGACTCAGCGAGGATGAGGCAGTCGAGAGCGTCGACGAAGAGGATGAGGCGCTGTTCGGCAATCACAGTAACCTGTACAACTCGGGCAATACCTATTCGCCTGATTGGCCCCGCAACTCGCAGCGTGTCGCAGCCCTGTGGAAATCTCAATATGGCCAGGACGTTGACGGCGTCGTGGGTATCGACCCGGTGTTCCTGCAGTATCTGCTGGGCTTGGTCGGCAACGTGTCGCTGCCCGACGGAACGGTTGTCGACGGTACCAACGCCGCAAAGGTCCTCATGCACGATGTGTACTGGAACTATCCGGTCGAGGAATCGGACGGTATCTTTGCGGCTGTTGCCAGCGCCGCCTTCGACAAGATCCTTGGCGGTATCGGCGATGTCGATGTTACGAAGCTTGTCAGCGCCGTTGAGCGCGGTGCCGAAGAGGGCCGTCTGATTGCGTGGATGAAAAACGATGACGAGCAGAACGCTATCAAGGAGATGAACATCGACGCCTCGCTGCCCGATCCGGATGACCCGAGTGAAGATCCCGTTGCTGGTGTCTACTTTAACAACCTGAGCTTCTCCAAGCTCGACTGGTACCTGAATGCCGATACGCAGATTGGCCAGGGCATCAAGAACGGTGACGGCACATGCTCGTATCGCATCACCGTTACCCTGACGAACATCATGACGCAGGAGGAGGCCGGCAAGCTGCCCGACTACGTCGCGGCGAGCGCGCCTGATGCCGCGCGCGACGACGAACGTCTGAATGTCTCGTTGTTTGCCCCGACGGGCGGCAACATTACTGACCTGACCGTCGAGGGCACCCAGTTTGGTCTTGGCGCCGCTACGTGGCATGGAATCCCCTTCTATTCGGGCACCGTTGACCTGCATGCTGGCGAGACGACGACGATCACATATACGCTGACCACGTCAGCCGAGGCGGGGGACAAGCCGCTTACGCTGCGTCAGACTCCTACATGCCAGGCGGCTCGCGACAGCGCGTCGGCGTAGGGTTTTTCTGGTAGCGCAGATAATCGAGTACCATTTTGGGGCGGACAGGCAATCTGTTCGCCCCTATTTTGTAAGGAGAGCGCATGAAGTACTTTGGCACCGACGGCTTTCGCGGTGAGGCTAACGTTGGGCTGACGGTAGAGCACGCTTATAGGATTGGCCGTTTTGTGGGCTGGTATTACGGCGCCAACCGCGAGCGCAAGGCGCGCGTCATCGTGGGTAAGGACACGCGTCGCTCGAGTTATATGTTCGAGGCGGCGCTGGTGAGTGGCCTGGTCGCGAGCGGTGCGGACGCCTATATGCTGCACGTGATCCCCACGCCGGGCGTAGCGCATCAGACCGTGGAAGGCTGCTTCGATTGCGGCATCATGATCAGCGCGAGCCACAACCCGTTTTGCGATAACGGCATTAAGCTCGTCAATAGCGACGGTTTTAAGATGGACGAGGACGTACTGGAGCTCATCGAGGACTGCGTCGATGGCAAGAGCGAGGTGCCGCTGGCCACGGGCAACCACATCGGCGCCACGGTGGACTACATGCAGGGCCGCAACCGCTACATTGCCTCGCTCATCGCCAGCGCGAACTTTTCGCTGCAGGGCGTCAAGATCGGCATCGACTGCGCCAACGGCTCGGCGTCCTCGGTGGCCAAGCCGGTGTTCGACGCGCTGGGCGCCGACGTGCGCGTGATCAATGCCGCCCCCGATGGTTTTAACATCAACGTCGACTGCGGCTCCACGCATATGGAGCGTCTGCAGCGCCACGTGGTGGAGCAGGGCCTGGACGTGGGCTTTGCCTATGACGGCGATGCCGACCGCTGCCTGGCCGTGGACGAGCGCGGGCGCGTGGTCGATGGCGACCAGATCCTGTACGTGTGCGGCGTGTACCTGAACAAGCACGGTCGCCTTTCGGGCGGTACCGTGGTTCCGACGATTGCCAGCAACTTTGGCCTGATCAAGTCGTTGGAGCTTGCCGGCCTAAGTGCCGTGACCAGCGGTGTGGGCGACCGTCACGTGTATGCCAAGATGCGCGAGGGCGGTTACAGCCTAGGCGGCGAGCAGACGGGCCATACGATCTTTGGCGATATCGAGCGCACGGGCGACGGCATTATGACCTCGCTGCGCGTGATGGAAGTGATTCGTGCCGAGCGCGAGACGCTCTCGCAGCTCACGGCTCCGTGCAAGCTGCTGCCGCAGGCGCAGGTGGCCGTGCGCGTGGCGGACAAGGACGCCGCGCTCGAGAACATGGGCGTGCAGAACGCCATCGCCGAGGCCGAGGCTGCGCTGGCAGGCGAGGGCCGCGTGCTCGTACGCAAGAGTGGAACCGAGTCGGTTATCCGCGTGCTGGCCGAGGCGCCCGACCAAGCATCCGCCGATGCCGCCATGAAGCGCATTGCCAACGCGCTCGAGGCTTTATAGCTACGCGGTTTTACCAAACCGCGTAGCTGCTCGACGCTGCAAACGGCCCCAAGCGGCAATCTGACGCTCAATTTCAAGGGCGCGACCAGAAGGTCAGCGCCCTTTCATTTCACGTCACCTTGCTCGCTTAGGGTCGTTTTCGCTGACGTTGCCAAGACATTGGCGTCAACATAGTTGGCGTTGGCGATGGCGTGCTGGTCAATCCTTACAGCTCGTACAGTGTGGTGAACTTGTCCTGCAGGTAGCTGCAGTAGTAGCGGGCGTCAAAGGCCATGCCGCAGGCGCCCTTGATGAGTTCCGGCGCGTCTTTGGCGCGGCCCCACTGCCAAATGTGTTCGCCCAGCCAGGCGCGGACGGGCGCCAGATCGCCGCTCGCGCAGGCACCGGTAAGGTCGACGCCGTCGCGGCACATGGCCGGCACAAACATGGCATCGTAGGCGCTACCCAGCGCATACGTGGGGAAGTAGCCAAACGAACCGCCGCTCCAATGCGTATCCTGCAGGCAGCCGTGCGTGTCGTCGGGAACGGGAATGCCCAGGTACTCGTCCATAAAGCGGTTCCAAAGCGCGGGGATGTCCTTGGCCGCAGCCTCGCCGGCAAACAGCATACGCTCAATCTGGTAGCGCACCATAATATGCAGCGGATAGGTGAGCTCGTCGGCCTCGGTGCGGATCAACGACGGCTGCGCGATGTTCACGGCGCGGTAGAGCGTGTCTTCGTCGACGTCGCCGTAGACCTCGGGCGCGTGACGACGCAGCACCTCGAGCAGCGGGCCCATAAAGGCGCGGCTGCGACCCACGGTGTTCTCGAAAAAGCGGCTCTGGCTCTCGTGGATGCCCATGGAGGTGCCGCTCTCCAGGCAGGTGCGCGCGTAGGCGGGATTGACGCCCAGCTCGTACATGGTGTGCCCCGCCTCGTGGATGATGCTGTAGACGTTGGAGATGCAGTCGTCCTCGTAGATGTGCGTCGCGATGCGCGCATCACCCACGGCAAAGCCCTCGCTAAACGGATGCTCGGTAAAGGCAAGCGTGGTGTCGTCCAGGTCCAGGCCGACAAGCTTCATAAGGTCGAAGCTCATGGCGCGCTGGGCAGCCTCGGGCACGTGGGCGTGCAAAAAGTCGGCAGCCGGCTGCTGGCCGCGCTCGCCGATGGCGTGCACGAGCGGCACGACCGTGGCCTTGACCTCGTCGCAAAACGCGTCGAAGCTCTTGGCGGAAAGGCCGCGCTCGTACTGGTCGAGCCAAACGTCGTATGGATCGCGCTTGGGGTCCATGAGCTCGGCCTGATGCTTAAGTTGGGCGACGATTCTATCCACATAGGTCTCAAAGCTCGCCCAGTCGTTGGCTGCCTTGGCCTTGCGCCACACGGCGTCCGCCTCGCAGGTGAGCCTGGTCCAGGCCTCGGCTTCTTCGGTGGGGATGGCACTGGCCTCACGTTGATCGCGGCCGAGCACACGGATCTCGTCGAGCAGCTGAGGGTCGTCGATTTTGCCGCCGGCGACGGTCTCGCGTGCTAACGAGCGTACGAGCTCAACGGACTTCTCGCTGGTCAGCAGCTTGTGATGCTCGCCGGCAAGCGTGCCCATGGCGTCGGCACGCGCTGCTGCGCCGTTGGCGGGGGCAATGGTCGCGCCGTCAAACTCGGCAATCTTGAGCAGGTACTCACGAGTCCACAGCTTGCCTTCGAGCTTGCGGAATTTTTTGACGGCCTTATCGACCTTCATGCCTTTGGATGTCTTGCCCGCTGCAGGCTCGGCCTTCTTATCGAGTTTCTTTCCCATACCATATCCTTGATCTCGTGAGCCGAGCGCTTCGGGTGGGCGCGCGGCCAGTTTGCACAGCTACCTGCCTTGTACCCAGTGCGAACAAAACGGAACGCGGCGATGCACACGCAGAATGTGTTATCCTATAGCCCAATGCGTTGACGGAGAGGGTTTTGCCCGCCGCGTCGCCGGCAAGAGAGGGAAGGTCATGGGCTGCGAGCCTTCCTGCGGTGACAAGGGCCAAGCGTTCACTCCCGAGCAGCGACCTCAACGGGCACGCGGCCAGCGGCGGCGAAGCCCCAGTAGGGAAGCCGTGAGCCTCGCGACAAGGGGCACAGAGTGGGCGCGGCGGGCCAGACATCCGCCGGGTCAAACAAGGTGGTACCGCGGAATTCAACCGTCCTTGGGCAATGCACATGCCCGAGGGCGGTTTTTTTGTTACCGAACCGGGCCGCACATCCGCAGCTCCGGGTGGCTCCAGCCGCCGCGGCAAGTGGATGCGCGAGAGACGAAAGGGAAGACATGAGTCTGATTGATGATCTGGTCAAACTCGAGGAAGAGGCCAAGGAGCTCGTCGCAGGCGCCGATGACGCCGCCAAGCTCGAGGCTGCGCGTGTTGAGCTGCTCGGTCGCAAGGGTCGTATCACCGGCTTGATGCGCATGATGGGCAAGCTCGCCCCCGAGGATCGTCCCGTGATGGGCAAGCGCGCCAACGAGATGCGCCAGCTGATCGAGGGCATGCTCGACGAGCGAAACACCGAGATGAAGGCCGCCGCCCTCAAGCGCGCACTCGAGCACGACGCCGTCGACATCACGCTGCCGGGCATCCGTCCGCAGATCGGCCACCAGCACCTGATCAAGCAAATCATCGAGGAGGCCGAGGACATCTTCTGCGGCATCGGCTACACCGTCGAGTCCGGCCCCATGGTCGACACCTCTTACTACAACTTCACCGCGCTCAACGCTCCCATGGATCACCCGAGCCGCTCGGCCCGCGATACCTTCTACGTGGTCGACAACAACCCCGGCAGTGTCGCGCACCCCGAGGCTCACGCCCACGGCGAGTCCGACGTGCTGCTGCGCACCCAGACTTCGGGCGTGCAGATCCACACTATGGAGTCGCAGAAGCCGCCCATCTACATGATCTGCCCGGGCACCGTCTACCGTCCCGACACGGCCGATGCCTGCCACCTGCCGCAGTTCAACCAGATCGAGGGCCTGGTCGTCGACGAGGGCATCACCTTTGGCGACCTGAAGGGCACGCTCGACTACTTTGTTAAGTGCATGTTTGGCGAGGATCGCAAGACGCGTTACCGCCCGCACTTCTTCCCCTTCACCGAGCCCAGCTGCGAGGTGGACGTGAGCTGCCACGTGTGCGGCGGCAAGGGCTGCAACTTCTGCAAGCACAGCGGCTGGATCGAGATCTTGGGCTGCGGCATGGTCGACCCCAACGTCCTGATCAACTGCGGCATCGATCCCGAGAAGTACACCGGCTTCGCCTTTGGCATTGGCGCCGAGCGCGTCGCGGCCCTGCGCTACGACCTGCCCGACCTGCGAACGCTCATGACAGGCGATATGCGTTTCCTGAATCAGTTCTAGGCTGCGGCTTGCCCAAGCACGGCACCTCGGCGCTCATTCGTCGCTTGCGTACCAAAGTACGCGGCGCTCCTCTTTCGGGCCGATCTGCCGCACTTGGACAACCCTCGCTTTGTAAGGAATGTTCACAAAGTTGAAGTTTCCACCTGCATCTCTTCGCAGGCTTTCAGTATGAAAGGAGAGCTAGATGCGTGTTTCTTACGACTGGCTCAAGACCATGATCGATATTCCGGAGGATCCCAAGACCCTTTCGGACGAATATATCCGTACCGGCACCGAGGTCGAGGCGATCGACACCGTGGGCGAGTCCTTCGACCACGTGGTGACTGCCAAGGTGCTCACCAAGACCCCGCACCCCGATAGCGACCACATGTATGTGTGCTCGGTCGACGTGGGTGACAAGAACCTCGACGCTGGCGGCAATCCCGCTCCGCTGCAGATCGTCTGCGGCGCGCAGAACTTCGAGGCCGGCGACCACATCGTCACGGCCATGATCGGCGCAGTCCTGCCCGGCGACGTCAAGATCAAGAAGAGCAAGCTTCGCGGCGTCGTGTCCATGGGCATGAACTGCTCTGCGCGCGAACTCGGCCTGGGCGGCGACCACTCCGGCATCATGATCCTGCCCGAGGATACGCCCTGCGGCATGCCGTTTGCCGAGTACGTGGGCTCGAGTGATACTGTGCTCGACTGCGAGATCACGCCCAACCGTCCCGATTGCCTGTCCATGATCGGCATGGCCCGCGAGACCGGCGCCATCTTCGACCGTGATTTCCACGTTGAGCTGCCCGCCATCAAGATCGAGACCGGCCGCGCGACCGACGACGAGCTTTCGGTCGAGATTGCCGACGAGGGCCTGTGCGACCGCTATGTCGCCCGCATCGTGCGCAACGTGAAGGTCGGCCCGTCGCCCGACTGGATGGTCAAGCGCCTCAATGCCCTGGGCGTGCGCCCGCACAACAACATCGTCGACATCACCAACTATGTGATGATGCTCACCGGTCAGCCGCTGCACGCCTTTGACCTGGACACCTTTGCCGAGCGCGATGGCCACCGCCGCGTGGTGGTTCGCGCCGCCCAGCAGGACGAGAAGTTCACGACCCTCGACGGCGAGGAGCGCGTGCTCGACGCCGGCATGGGCCTTATCACCGACGGCGAGCGCCCCGTAGCGTTGGCCGGCGTTATGGGCGGCATGGATTCCGAGATCGAGGACGACACCGTCGACGTGATGGTCGAGAGCGCCTGCTTCAACGCCGGTCGCACCTCGCACACCAGCCGCGACCTGTCGCTGATCTCCGACGCCTCCATTCGCTTTGAGCGCCAGGTTGACGAGACCGGCTGCGTGGATGTCGCCAACGTTACCTGCGCGCTCATCGAGGAGATCGCCGGCGGCGAGGTTGCTCCCGGCTATGTCGATGTTTTCCCCGCGCCCAAGACCATCGACAGCATCAAGCTGCGCCTGGCCCGCGTGCATGCCATCTGCGGTGCCGACATCGAGCCCGACTTTATCGAGCGTTCGCTTACCCGTCTGGGCTGCACCGTCGAGCGCGACGGCGAGGACTTTATGGTTACCCCGCCGAGCTTCCGCCCAGACCTGCCGCGCGAGATTGACCTGATCGAGGAGGTCCTGCGCCTATGGGGCATGGGCCGCGTGACGGCGACAATCCCGGCTGCCAAGAACCACATCGGCGGCCTGACCCGCGAGCAAAAGCTCACCCGCAAGGTCGGCGAGATCCTGCGCGCCTGCGGTCTTAACGAGACCACGACCTTTGGCTTTGCCGCCCCGGGCGACCTGGAGAAGATCGGCATGTCCACCGAGGGCCGCGGCTGCCCCGTGGTGCTCATGAACCCGCTGGTGGCCGAGCAGACCGAGATGCGCCGCTCGCTGTTGCCGGGCCTACTGCAGTCCGTTGCCTATAACGAGGCCCACGGCACGCCCAACGTGCACCTGTACGAGGTCGGCAGCCTGTTCCATGGTCGCGAGAATGCCAGCCTGCCCAAGGAGACCAAGTCCGTCGCGGGTGTGCTCTCGGGCCAGTGGAGCGAGCAGTCCTGGAACATGAAGTACCGCAAGCTGCGCTTCTTCTTTGGCAAGGGCATCGTCGAGGAGCTGCTTGCCCAGCTGCGCATCGAGAAGGTTCGCTTCCGTCCCGTCGAGGGAGAGGGCTATGCTTTCTTGCAGCCGGGTCGTGCGGCCGAGGTTCTGTCCGGCGGAACCGTGCTGGGCTGGGTCGGCGAGATTCACCCCGAGGCGCGCGAGGCGATGGGCATCGATGAGGTCGTCGTTGCCTTTGAGCTCGACTTGAACAAGCTGATCAAGGGCGCCCGCAACCAGGAGAACTATCGCGAGTTCTCGCAGTACCCGGCTGTTGAGCATGACCTTGCCATTGTGGTCGACAACTCCGTGACCTGTGAGGATCTTGAGCGCCGCATTACGAGCGCCGGCGGTAAGTTGCTCGAGGGCGTGCGCCTGTTCGACGTCTACCGCGATCCCATCCGCATCGGCAAGGGCAAGAAGTCCATGGCCTTCGCGCTCACGTATCGCTCGGACGACCACACGCTTACCAGCGAAGAGGTCGAGAAGGCGCACCAGAAGATCGTCACCAAGGTGTGCAAGGGCGTAAACGGCGAAGTCCGCTCGTAATCTTTGCTGTTCGGAACCCGCCCCCTGCGGGGTTTTCACGGCAACGTCCTCGCCACTTCGCGGCTGCGGGATGTTGCCTTAGAAAACCCCTCTCGGGGGCGGGTTCCTGCGTTAACCTTGTTGCGAGCGGATCGCACCTTCTTCCGGGTGACCGGAAAGTTGGGAGTGCATGGGCCCTTTATTGGGCGGTGCGTGGACCTGGGCTAATAACGTACGTATTGCAAGGGCGTGCTGCGTTGTGGGCGGTGCGCCTTTTTGTTAGTATGCAGAGTCGGTGTTACGGATTGTTGGAAACGTAACACACAACGTTCTGATTGAGAGGGCTCATGCATATTCCCGATAATTATCTGTCCCCGCAGACCGATGCCGTTATGGCGGTGGCGATGGTCCCCGTTTGGGTCCATTGCATCAAAAAGGTACGCGCCACGCTCGATCGCGAGCACATGGCGTTCCTGGGCATTTGCGCCGCATTCTCCTTTTTGCTCATGATGTTCAACGTGCCGCTGCCTGGCGGCACCACTGGTCACGCTGTTGGTGGCGCGCTCATCGCGCTGCTGCTAGGCCCCGAGGCTGCTGCCATTGCAGTCTCGGTCGCACTCGCACTGCAGGCGCTGCTGTTTGGCGACGGCGGCATCCTGTCCTTTGGCGCCAACTGCTTTAACATGGCTTTCGTGCTGCCGTTTGCCGCTGCTATCGTATTCCGTGCGCTCAACAGCCGTTTGCACGACAAGAGCTGGGGCACCTCGGTTTCGGCCATCGTAAGCGGCTGGGTCGGCCTGTGCCTGGCGGCCCTGTGCGCGGCGGTCGAGTTTGGTATTCAGCCCATGCTCTTTACTAACGCTTCGGGCGCGCCGTTGTACTGCCCCTTCCCGCTGTCCATTGCCATTCCGGCCATGATGATTCCGCATATGTTGGTTGCCGGCGTGGTCGAGGGCGTGGCGACGGCCGCCATCTACGGTTTCATTAAGAAGACGGCGCCGAGCGTTATCGTCGGGCCCGAGGCCGTCGATGGCCAGCTTGCTGCCGAGGGCACTGCTGCCAAGAAGACCTCGCTGATCCCCACGCTCATCCTGGTCGCCGTGCTTGTCGTGGCCACGCCGCTGGGCCTGTTGGCCACGGGTGACGCCTGGGGCGAGTGGGACGCTGAGGGCGCCGCGACCGCCGTCCAGGAGGCTGGCGACGACAGCCTGCAGGCTTCGGTCGGCCTTGACACCCCGACCTTTGCCGACGCTCTGCCCACGGGCGATTATCTGCAGGCCTATTCCGAGGAGCAGGGCCTTGGCTTTGCCGGTCAGGCTGCCATGTATATCCTGTCCGGCGTGATTGGCGTGGCGGTGCTCACCATCGCATTCCGTCTGATCTCGCTGACGGTCAAGGAAAGCGGTGCTCATGGCAATAGCCGAGCTGCCTAGCTGGCTTGCGGTCGAGCAGCGTTACGAGCCCGCGGGGGCTCGGCATCGTGTAATGCAAAAGAATGTCCTGCACCTGGCGAGCCTGCTTGAGCGGGTTCGCCTGGGTGGAGGCGCGAACGAGGGCGGGTCGATGGTCGACCGCGCCCTTTCTTGCGTTTCGGCTCCGGTGCGCCTGGTGGGGATGTTCGTCTGCGTTCTGTGCGTGTGCCTGACGCAGAGCCCGCTGTACCTCATGTTGATGGCGGCGACCGCGTTGGTGCTGGTCGCGGTGCGCCCTGTACGCGGGCTGCGCGCGACCTTTGTGCCGGCGTTGGCTACCGCGGGGTTTGCCGTGGTTCTGGCACTACCTGCCCTGCTGCTGGGCGCTTCCGCTACGGACGCCATGCTCAAAATTGCGCTCAAGACGTTCATTAACGTGTCGTTCGTGCTGGGCGTTTCGTGGACACTCACCTGGAGTCGCATGTCGGCGGCGCTTAAGATGCTGCGCCTGCCCGACGAGGTCATCTTTACCTTTGATATGGCACTCAAGCATATCGAGGTGCTGGGACGCACGGCGCACGATCTGTGCGAATCGGTCATGCTGCGCAGCGTTGGCCGTGCGCCTGAGGGGTTTTCGCGTACCGATTCGATCGCGGGTATCATGGGCATGACCTTTATAAAGGCGATGGAGTGCAGCCACGCGATGGACGAGGCTATGCTCTGCCGCGGCTTTGCCGGTGCGTACCCGGCGCCCGGGCGGAGCGGCTTTGGCTGGCGCGACGCGGTTTATGCGGCCGTCGTGGTGCTGCTCGCCGTGTTGTGCGCGGTGCTGTAGCGCGGGCGGCCGAGCCGTCGATATGGATAGGGAAGGGCGACATTTTGACGATCGATATGAATAGTGCGGCGGGCACGAACGGTGCGGGCGGCGCCGAGGTCGCGCCGCTCATCGAGCTGCGCGACGTGGTGTTCTCCTATGCTGGGCATACGGTTGTCGATGGTGTGTCGCTGCAGGTCGATCGTGGTGAACTCGTTGCCCTACTCGGTCCCAACGGCTGCGGTAAGACGACGATTATGCGCCTTATCAACGGTCTTGAACTAGCGGACGCGGGTGCGTACCTGTTTGACGGGCACGTGATCGATGCGGCATATCTCAAGGATTCCGCAGCCACTCAGCGTTTTCATCAGCGCGTGGGCTTTGTGTTCCAGAATGCCGACGCCCAGCTGTTCTGCGCTACGGTGGGCGAGGAAGTTGCTTTTGGCCCCGCGCAGATGGGGCTGCCGACAGACGAGCTCGAGCGCCGCGTCCGCGATGCTATGGAGCTGTTCCAGGTTGCCGATCTGGTCGATGCCTCGCCCTATCAGCTTTCGGGCGGGCAAAAGAAGCGCGTTGCGCTGGCTGCGGTCGTGTCGATGAACCCCGATATCCTAGTGCTCGATGAGCCCACCAACGGGCTCGATGAGGACTCGTGCGACATCGTAGTCAACTTTTTGCTGGCCTACGTTGCTGCCGGTAAGACGGTTTTGATGAGTACGCACCATCAAGATTTGGTGCGCCGCTTGGGGGCCCGTGCCATCTATATCGATCGATATCACCATGTGGTCGAGGCGCCTTCGCCGTCGTATGGAACCGAGAGCGGTGCTGCGGAATAGTTGCTGCGTAGAGGATGCGTAGCCGCCCGCGCGGCTTTGCCGTGATGGTATAGTTATCCAGGTTTTTTATGGGGGTGGCTATGCCAAGCTGGAACATTCATATCGCTCAAACGGAGCGCTTGCTGACACGTGCTAGCGTGCTTGCCGATAGCGTGCGCGACCGCAATGCCTTTTTGTTTGGCTGCGTGGTTCCGGACATCTTTGTGGGCTACATGGTTCCCGGCATTGCCGATCCCATCCCGTACCGCATCACGCACTTTGCTAAGCCCGAGCCTATCCCCAAACCACGCGAGCACGAGTTCTGGGATACCTATGTGACGCCGCTGCTTAAAGGCGCACCCGCGGGCGAACCTGCTGAGGCTACCTCGATTGTCGAGGAGCGCGAGCGACTGAACCGCGTGCACTATCCTCAGCGCTACAGGGATGCCGAGCCGGTTGTCGGTCCAGGCGCCTGTGAGTTCTCGCTTGCGTCCGAAGATGTGGCGCAGTCGCTGCTCGATTTAACGCTGGGCGTCTGGTCGCATCTGGTGGCCGATACCGTATGGAATACGCGCGTGAATCAGTACCTGGAGGCGCACGGCGGCAAGCCGTGCGAGGAATTCCGCATTAAAAAGCAAGGTGACTTTGACTGGTTTGGCAAGACGCTGGGCATTGTTTCGATTCCGCGCGCGACCGATCGCCTGTATACTGCGGCGACGCGTTTTGGGCAGTATCCCATCCATAAGGAGTATGTGCTCAAGACCATCGGCGTCATGCACGAGATCGTGCGCGAAAACCCCGGTGAGCCCGATCATCCGCCATACCGCCTTCTGACCGAGGAGTTCTTCGACGCAACGTTTACCGAGGTCATCGAGCTAACCGAGGCGGGATTTGCAGCTCGCGTTGCTGCTTCTGACGTTCCCGCAGTCCCCCTGATCGCTAGCTGCTAGCCGGCCGGCTTAACGGTGAACAGTTCATCCCAATTGACCAACAGCTCCCGTCGCAGGGCATCTTCGGTGGTACGCTCGACATCGGAAAGGTTCGCGACTGAACACAAATCGATGATGCGGCATACGAAGACGGTCTAAAAAAGGGCCCGGAAGGCAAAGCCTTCCGGGCCCTTTGCAATGCAAGTGTGTTTGCAAGTGTGATTTAACGCACCTGAGCGACGTAAGCGACGTTGGTCGAGGAGACCTTGTCCTCGAGCTGGACGCTCATGCGGGGATCGCCAGCGGTGGCGACGGTCAGGTCGCCGGCCTCGACGTAGCCGAGCTCCTTAGCGGTCTCGATCGCCTTGACGATCGTGCCGTTGACGGTGCCCTGGGTAATCTCGGCCTGGTGCGGGATAACGCCCCAGTACATGATCATCTGCTGGACGGCCCACTCGTGGCGGGAGAACGCGCAGATCGGCATGTTGGGACGGAAGTGCGAGATCAGACGAGCGGTACGACCGGTGGTCGTCGGCACGGTGATGCACTTGGCGCCAACGGTGGTGGCCATGTTCACAGCGGACATACCCACAACGTTGTTGACAACGCGGGTGCCGTGAGCGTCAGCCGGAACCTCGAGCGGAGCGTGAGCCGGGAGGTACTTTTCGGTCTCGAGAGCAATGCTGGCCTGCATCTTAACGGCCTCGACCGGGTACTTACCGGCAGCGGACTCGCCAGAGAGCATAACGGCGTCGGTGCCGTCGTAGATGGCGTTAGCAACGTCGGCAACCTCGGCGCGCGTCGGGCGCGGGTTCTGCTGCATGGAGTCGAGCATCTGCGTAGCGGTGATAACGGGCTTGTAGGCCGCGTTGCACTTGGCGATAATCTCCTTCTGGATGTGGGGAACGAGCTCGGGCTTGATCTCGATGCCCAGGTCGCCACGGGCGACCATAATGCCGTCGGAAGCCTCGAGGATCTCGTCGAAGTTCTCGACGCCCAGGGCGCACTCGATCTTCGGGAAGATCGTCACGTGCTCGCCACCGTTCTCGCGGCAAAGCTTGCGGATGCCGCGGACGGACTCGCCGTCACGGATGAAGGAAGCGGCGATGTAGTCGATGTTCTCGGTCAGGCCAAAGAGGATGTCCTGACGATCGCGCTCGGTGATAGCGGGCAGCGAGATGTTGACGTTGGGCATGTTGACGCCCTTGCGCTCGCCGATCAGGCCGTCGTTCTTGACGACGCAGGTCATGTCCTGGCCGTCGACGGACTCGACCTCGAGGGCAACCAGGCCGTCATCGATCAGGATGAGGGAGCCCTTCTCGACCTCGGAGGGCAGAGCCAGGTAGTCGAGGGAGATGTGCTCAGCGGTGCCGTGGAAATCCTCGGTCGTGGGCTGAGCGGTGACGACGATCTTGTCGCCGGTCTTGACGGCAACCTTCTTGCCATCGACCAGAAGGCCGGTGCGGACCTCGGGGCCCTTGGTGTCGAGCAGGATGCCGACGGGCATACCGAGCTCCTTGGAAATACGACGGACGCGCTCGATGCGACCGTGGTGCTCGTCGTAGGATCCGTGCGAGAAGTTAAAACGGGCGACGTTCATGCCCGCCTTGATCATCTCGCGGATGGTCTCGTCGCTATCGCAGGCGGGACCCATGGTGCATACAATCTTAGTGCGCTTGTACATTCAGACCTCCATCTGACATCGTCTTGCGCTGATAGATAAACCATAAGAAATAAAACCGTGTTGATTATAACGAAATGCCGACCGAATACCCCAAAAAATCGACCGTATGCCGAATTAGAAGTTCATTTTTTGCGGAAAAACGGTATATGCAAAAACTTTACCAACCGTTCTAACCGCTGTTATCTGGGCGATATTTCAGTTTGATGATGCGCCGAAGAAAAAACGTTTTATCAATGTTGAGCATCACACGGTCTGCACCGTTGCTTATGGACCATATTTCCAGATGGATTGTTTTGGCTAGACGCGTCGCTTTGGGGTACCATAGCCCCACTATCAACTGCCGCTCAGCACGGCAGCCTTGATGAGCCCTTGCCCTTCTCCTGGGAATTATGATCGGGCATCAATCTGCTGAGTGGCCCGAATCCCAGGAGGGGACTCTATATGCAAAAGGAATACCTGTCTGCCGCGGCGGAGGTGCTCAGCGACCAAGGTGTCGATGAGAACCTCGGCCTGAGCGACGACGAGGCGTCGTCGCGCCTCGCTAAGACAGGCCCTAACAAGCTCGAGGAAGCCGAGAAGACGCCGCTGTGGAAGCGCTTCTTTGAGCAGATGGCAGACCCCATGGTCATCATGCTGATCGCAGCCGCGGTTATCAGCGCGCTCACGGGCCTGGTCAAGGGCGAGGCGGACTTTGCCGATGTCGCCATCATCATGTTCGTCGTTATCGTCAACTCGGTGCTGGGCGTGGTCCAGGAAGCCAAGAGCGAGGAGGCTCTCGAAGCCCTGCAGGAGATGAGCGCGGCGCAGTCCAAGGTGCTGCGCGACGGCAAGCTCGTGCACCTGCCGAGCGCCGAGCTCGTCCCCGGTGACGTGATCATGCTCGAGGCGGGCGACTCCGTCCCGGCCGACTGCCGCGTGCTCGAGAGCGCCACGATGAAGATCGAAGAGGCCGCACTCACTGGCGAGTCCGTGCCCGTAGAGAAGCACGCCAACGTGATCGAGCTTGCCGCGGGCACCGATGACGTGCCGCTCGGCGACCGCAAGAACATGTGCTACATGGGCTCCACCGTGGTGTACGGCCGCGGCCGCGCCGTCGTGGTCGGTACCGGCATGGATACCGAGATGGGCAAGATCGCCGGCGCCCTGGCCGAGGCCAAGGAAGAGCTCACGCCGCTGCAAGTGAAGCTCGCCGAGCTCAGCCGCATCCTCACCATCATGGTGATTATCATCTGCGTCGTGATCTTTGGCGTTGACATCCTCCGCCACGGCGTGGGCAACGTCCTTACCGACCCGACCGCCCTGCTCGACACCTTTATGGTCGCTGTCTCGCTCGCCGTCGCTGCCATCCCCGAGGGCCTGGTCGCCGTCGTGACCATCGTGCTGTCGCTCGGCGTGACCAAGATGGCCAAGCGCCAGGCGATTATCCGCAAGCTCTCTGCCGTCGAGACCCTCGGCTGCACGCAGACCATCTGCTCTGACAAGACCGGCACCCTTACCCAAAACAAGATGACCGTCGTCAAGCACGAGCTCGCCGCGCCTAAGGAGAAGTTCCTGGCCGGTATGGCGCTGTGCTCCGATGCCCAGTGGGACGAGGAGCTGGGCGAGGCCGTGGGCGAGCCGACTGAGTGCGCGCTCGTCAACGATGCCGGCAAGGCTGGTCTCACTGGCCTGACTGCCGAGCACCCGCGCGTGGGCGAGGCCCCGTTCGACTCGGGCCGCAAGATGATGTCCGTGGTCGTCGAGACCCTGGACGGCGAGTACGAGCAGTACACCAAGGGCGCGCCCGACGTGGTAATCGGCCTGTGCACCCACATCTACGAGGGCGATAGGGTCGTCCCCCTGACTGAGGAGCGCCGTGCCGAGCTCGTGGCCGCCAACAAGGCCATGGCCGACGAGGCCCTGCGCGTGCTGGCGCTGGCAAGCCGCACCTACACCGAGGTCCCGAGCGACTGCAGCCCCGCTGCGCTCGAGCACGACCTGGTCTTCTGCGGCCTGTCCGGCATGATCGACCCTGTCCGCCCCGAGGTCGCCGACGCCATCCGCGAGGCCCACGACGCCGGTATCCGCACCGTCATGATCACGGGCGACCATATCGACACCGCTGTGGCCATTGCCAAGCAGCTGGGAATCGTCACCGATCGCAGCCAGGCCATCACCGGTGCCGACCTCGATCGCATGAGCGACGAGGAGCTCGACGCGCACATCGAGGACTACGGCGTGTACGCCCGCGTCCAGCCCGAGCACAAGACCCGTATCGTAGAGGCGTGGAAGTCGCGCGACCAGATCGTGGCCATGACGGGCGACGGCGTCAACGATGCCCCGTCCATCAAGCGCGCCGACATCGGCGTTGGCATGGGCATCACCGGTACCGACGTCACCAAGAACGTCGCCGACATGGTGCTCGCCGACGACAACTTCGCCACCATCATCGGCGCCTGCGAAGAGGGTCGCCGCATCTACGACAACATCCGCAAGGTCATCCAGTTCCTGCTTTCGGCTAACCTTGCCGAGGTGTTCTCGGTGTTTATCGCCACGCTCATCGGCTTCACCATCTTCCAGCCGGTGCAGCTGCTGTGGGTGAACCTGGTCACCGACTGCTTCCCCGCGCTCGCGCTGGGCATGGAGGATGCCGAGGGCGACATCATGAAGCGCAAGCCGCGCAACGCCAAGGATGGTGTCTTTGCCGGCAATATGGGCCTGGACTGCGTGGTCCAGGGCTTGATCATCACTGTGCTGGTGCTAGCGAGCTTCTTTGTGGGCGTGTACTTTGACATGGGCTACATCCACATCGCCGATATGATCGCCGGCAATGCCGACGAGGAAGGCGTGATGATGGCTTTCATCACGCTCAACATGGTCGAGATTTTCCACTGCTTCAATATGCGCAGCC
Source organism: Collinsella sp. (assembly GCA_018363345.1). Taxonomy (GTDB): domain Bacteria; phylum Actinomycetota; class Coriobacteriia; order Coriobacteriales; family Coriobacteriaceae; genus Collinsella. The sequence goes on from JAGZNZ010000020.1 coordinate 27,069, forward strand.
GTCGTGCGTCGCTGTTCACCATGAAGAAGCAGAACAAGTGGCTGTGGGCCTCTGCCGCGCTTGCGCTGGTGCTGACGGTGATCGTAACCGTGCAGCCGACGCTTGCCGAGATGTTCTTTGGCCCTGTGACGCTTGAGCTCAAGGGCGTTGTCGCCGCCCTGGGCCTTGCCTTCCTGATCATCCCGCTGATGGAGATCTACAAGGCGATCATGCGCGCGGTCGAAAAAGAGTAACGTTCCTGTCCGGGCCCGACCGCCTGCGGGGTTTCCACGGGCACGTCCTCGCCGCTTTGCGGCTGCGGGATGTGCCCTTAGGAAACCCCTCCCGGCGGGCGGGCCCTGCGGTATCCTTGTTGGCTTTTCTCCCGCGCGGATGATAAAGGGCTGAGGGAAAGTGTGTGAGCCGGTCGAGCGTTTGCTCGACCGGCTCTTTTTGTGGGAAAATACCTGCTCAGTTGTGATTTTTGGTGCTGGGAGGCGTTTGTGGCTAAGGCTAAGGCTAAGGCGAAGAAAAAGACGACGGGGGCGCGGGCTAAGCGTGATCGTCGTCGGAAGCTCGCGACCGAACCCCCTGCATCTGCTGAGGAGTTGCTGGCGAGTGTACCGGGGCTTGACGCGCTGCAGGATGTTCCGGCGTTTGATGACCTGCCGGTCGATGAAGCTCAGCAGGCTGCCTTTGATGATTTCTGCGCACATGCCGAGGAGCCCGAGCAGATGCAGCTTGGCGCCGTGGTGCGCTTGGATCGTGGGTTTCCGCTGGTGGCGACTGCCGACGATACCTTCCGCGCCGAGCATGCCGTGGGATTTGCCAAGTCGCGCGGTGGGGACGAGGTCCTGCTGCCTGCCGTGGGCGATCGTGTGGCGGTGCGCCGCGCTCCCGGGCACGATATGGGCGTGATTGAATGCGTGCTGCCGCGCCGTACGAGCTTTGAGCGTTGGCGCGGCCGTGCCCGCGGAGAGCGCCAGGTGCTCTGCTCCAACGTGGATAGCGTGCTAATCGTGCAGGCGCTCGGTGCCGGCGAGGTGCTGCTCGACCGTGTGGCGCGTTCGCTGGTATTGGCGCTCGACTGCGATGCCGAGCCGGTGGTGGTACTCACCAAAGCTGACCGCTGCGATGCCGAGGAACTCGAGCGCGATCTGGACCGCGTGCGCCGCCTGGTGGGTCCGGACGTGCGCGTGATCGTGACGTCCTCTGCCGAGGGCCGCGGCCTGGACGAGGTCCGTGCCTGCGTGCCTGCCGGGAGCTGCGCCATGATTCTGGGCGAGTCGGGTGCCGGCAAGTCGACGCTGCTCAATGCGCTGCTGGGCCACGATACGTTGGCGACCGGCGGTGTGCGCGAACGCGACGACCAGGGCCGTCACACTACCGTCGCGCGCGTGATGGTGACGCTGCCGGGCGACGCCGGCGTGATCGCCGATGCCCCGGGCCTGCGCAGCCTACCGCTCGTGGGTCACGAGCGGGGACTGGCCCGCGCCTTCCCCGAGATTGTCGAGGCATCGCGCGCGTGCCGGTTTGGCGATTGCACGCATACCCATGAGCCGGGTTGCGCCGTTCGCGAGGCCGAGGACGCCGGGCAGATCGATAGCCTGCGTCTGGAAACGTTCCAAAACCTGGCGTTATCCATGCGCGTGAGTGCTCAAATGCTCGATCCCGATGTCCATCTGTAATTGATTTTTCCTATGACAGCCGTTTCCCAACTGTTCGGGAGACGGCTTTTTGCTGCGGAAAAGCCTCGAAACATGCAGTTTGCTGACGTGCTGACCAAAACCTTGCCACGAGCTTGACGGGCTGGTCAGCTTTTGGTCAGCGATTGGTTTGACATCGAAAACCAAGATTGCGATTGCGCCGCTTTGCACTCTGACCGCCCAGACAATGGTGGTACGGGCATTCGCCCGGCACTGCCATGAGAGGAGCGGCCGTGAACAAGAGCAAGCGCATCGCCATCAGTCTGGTCGCGGGCGTGCTCGCTGCTCTGCTCTGCATGGTTTACGGCTCATCGATCCGCTCACAAGCCGAACAGGTCCAGGCTGAGACCTTGGCCAAGTACGGTGGCGATCGCGTCGAGGTATGCGTCGCGGCGCGCGATATCGATGTGGGCGAGACCCTCGATGAGACCAATGTCATAACCCAGGAGTGGCTGACGAGTCTGCTGCCGCGTGACGCGGCGACCGAGCTGCGCCAGGTGCGCGGCGACGTGACGACTTCGCGTATTCCCAAAAACGCCGTGATCTGCAATGTCTACACCAAGGTCGAGAGCCGCAAGCTCGAGGTGCCTAAGGGCAAGGTCGCCGTTTCGGTGGCGGTCGATGCCGAGCACTCGGTCGGCGGTGCTACGGGCGTGGGCAGCTACGTGGATGTGTATGTGCAAAAAGACGGCGTGACCGATCGGCTGTGCGGCGCGTACGTGATCGATACCAGTGAGGATTCCGGTGCCACGCGCGAGGGCAAGATCGAATGGGTGACGCTGGCGGCTGACCCCGAAGACGTCAAGGAACTGCTGGGAGCCTCGGGCAAGGGAACGGTCAGCTTGACGATTCCCGCCACGGCGCGCGGCAAAAAGAGCGGAGGCGACGAGTGATGAAGGCGATCTGGCTTGCGTGCTGCGCGTGCGGCGATTACGGGCTGTTGCAGCGGGAAGTCGAGGGCCGTGATGCGGGTGCACAGGTGCTTCGCGTGGGTGACCTGGACGGGCTGGTTTCCATGGCGCGGGCGTTTCCGTCGCGCCGCGGGGCTGCCATCATCGCGGCGTCTCTGTTTGATACCGAAGATGTGCGCAAGACTGTTGCGCGCCTGACGGCCGAAGGCCGCGTGAGTCGCGTGGTCGTGTTGATAGAAGCGCTCGATCCGTCGGATATCGAGGGGCTGTTTCGCGCGGGGGCGACCGAGGTCATCGCTGCACACAGTATATGCGGCAACGGGCGCGCGGGCGAGGGAGCGGTTGATTCCGATCGGCGCATGACGATTGAGCCCGATGCTTTTGTTGATAGGGAACCCGGGGCGCCTCGCGCTACAAGAGGCCCGCGTGTTGATGATTATGGAAAAGCGGAAGCCGAGCATGGTCGGCGCCCCCGGAACCCCCTTGTATACGATGACGCTGGAGGGCCGGCGCAGCATGCTGGCGACTCCCCGGCAGTAGATATGGGATACGTGCACGGCGTGAATCTGGCGGATGAACTCGACGAAGTTGAGGGCCTTGCCGGGTGCGGCGAGTTGTCGCTGATGCAGCATGAGCAGATTGCGCAGAACGAGCCTGCCTCGCAGACCGAACAAGCAGCCATGCCGGCTTGGACGCAGCACGTGGTTGCGGCGGGGGAGACGGGGACGCTGTCACCGACGCCCGCCCCGCCGCCTCCGATGCCGCCGGCAGACGCTACCGCTCCGCCGCATCGAGCTCCAGTCATCTGCGCTATTTCGGGTTCGGGCGGTTGCGGCAAGTCGACGATCGTTGCCACCATGGCACACACATCGTCGCTGTTGGGCTTGCGTGCCGCCGTGCTCGACCTGGACCTGATGTTTGGAAACCTTTACGACTTGTTAGGCGTCGATGCTCCGCGCGATATGGCGGCACTTATCGAGCCGTCGGCGGCGGGCATGCTCACCGAGCCGGATATCGTAGCCGCTTCGATGCGCGTGGCGCCGGGCGTTACGCTCTGGGGTCCCGTCGCGGCGCCCGAGCAAGCCGAGCTCATGGCACGTCCGGTGGAGCTACTGCTTGATGTTCTGCGTCGCGAATCCGACGTGGTCTTTATCGATACCTCGGTCTTTTGGGGCGACGCCGTGGCGGCTGCGGTGGCGGCGAGCGACCGTTGCCTGGTCGTTGGCGATGCGGCGGTGTCGTCCGCGGCATCGGCATCGCGCGTCATTGAACTGGCAGGTCGAGTAGGTGTGCCGCGCACGCGCATGAGCGCCGTGTTCAACCGGTTCGGTGCGCGCGGGGCAGACGAGGACGTCGCCATGCGCTTTGAGATTGCCTGTGCGTTAAGCTCCAAGATTCGTATCGCCGATGGCGGGCAGGATCTCGCCGCGCTCATGGCGTTTGGGCGCGCTGACGAGGCAGTGGGGCAGACCAGCGCTTTTGCGACTAGCGTGCGCGAGGCCACGCGCGAGATGCTCGTGGAACTGGGGTGCGCCGTCGGCCCTTGGAGCGATATGGTCGCCGACCGTGCAACGCGCACCGAACGCCCGCGTATCCGCCTTCCCTGGTCGCGCGAGGGTGATCAGCGATGAGCCTGCAAACGAGGATTAAGGCTGCCGGCGCTGCGGCGGCGGCAGCGCCTGTAGATGTGGGGCGTCGCCGCGCCGTGAAACGACGCACCAAGCGCGCCGTGATGGACCGCATGGGTTACGACGAAGTGGCGCGTATCAGCGCCTATATCGACCCGGCACTTGCCCGCTCGGAATTGCGTCCTGCGGTGGAGGCGGCGCTCAATGTTGAGGAGCCGACCGATCTCGCGACGCCCGAGCGCGAGACCATCATCGACGAGATTTTGGATGACGTGGTGGGCTTGGGGCCGTTGCAGCCGCTCATCGAGGACGACACCGTTACCGAGATCATGATCAACGGCTGCCGCTCGGCTTTCTTTGAACGCGGCGGCGTCTTGTACCCCATCGAGCATGCGTTTGAGGATGATGAGCAGATCCGTGTGCTTATCGACCGCATTATCTCGCCACTTGGCCGCCGTATCGACGAGCGCAGCCCCATCGTCAACGCCCGCCTCAAAACGGGCTATCGCGTCAACGCGGTGATTCCGCCTGTGGCGATTGACGGACCGATTCTCACCATCCGAAAGTTCTCGGACCGTATCTGCTCGCTGGACGAGCTCGTGGGGTTGGGATCGCTGCCGCTTTGGTATGCGCAGCTGCTGTCGTGTGCGGTGTCGCTGCGACAGGACCTGGCGGTTGCGGGAGGCACGGGATCTGGTAAGACCACCCTGCTCAACGCGTTGTCATGTGAGATTTCCACCGGCGAGCGCATCGTGACGATCGAGGACTCTGCCGAGCTCAAGTTTGCGCATCATCCGCACGTGGTGCGCCTAGAGGCGCGCGAGGCTTCAATTGAGGGCGAGGGCGCGGTGACGATCCGCGACCTGGTGACTAATGCCCTGCGCATGCGCCCCGACCGCATCGTGGTGGGCGAGGTGCGCGGTGCCGAGTGCTGCGACATGTTGCAGGCCATGAACACGGGCCACGACGGGTCGCTCACCACGCTTCATGCGGGTTCAGAACAGGAGACCGTGGTGCGTCTGACGTTGCTTGCACGTTATGGCATCGATCTGCCGAGCGAGCTCATCGAGGAGCAGATTGCCATGGCACTCGACGGTATCGTGATGTCCGAGCGCCACGCCGATGGCAGGCGCTTCGTCTCCTCGTATTCGGGGGTGCGACGCGCCGCATCGGGCGGCGTAGAGCTCGAGCGCTATGTGACGTTCGATGCCGCCGAGCGCACCTGGACGCTTGACCGCGAGCCGCCGTTTATCGCAGAAGGCCTGCGGTCGGGGACGCTCACACAAGAGGAGGTGGACGAATGGAGATCACTGTGCCCCTCGTCGTAGGGGGCTTGGCAGGGCTTTCTGTCGCGACGGCGTGCGGGGCGGAACCTCGTGTGCCGCAGGTACCGCCGGCGGAGCTGGCACGTCAGGCGCTCGAGACGGTGGCAGAGAAGCTGCCGCGTGAGCTGGTGGAAAACGATCTGCTGAAAAAGATCGCCCGTTCGTGGGCATCGCTGGCTCCGGCGCATCGCCTTGGCCTCGTGATCGAAGATGCTTCGGGACGTTTGGCGTTTCTGCTGCTATCGAGCGGTGTCTGCTGCGTTTTACTAACGATGGTGTCGTTATCGCCCCTCGGATTTGCCTTGGGACTTGTTGCTCCGTTTGCCGTTGGTGCCGCTCGGGATGGCTTTGAGAGCCGGCGCGAGCAACACGATGCAGAAGAGGCAATGCCCGAGGCGTTTACCGCACTTTCCATGTCGCTTGCCTCGGGACATTCGCTGGCCCAGGGCATGCGCTTTGTGGGCGCTCATGCGCAAGAGCCAGTGCATACCGAGTTTTTGCGGGTGGCGGCGGCGATCGATTGCGGCATCTCGGCGACCGACGCGCTCGATGACTTGCTCGTGCGTATCGACGCCCCCGGTCTTTCGCTTGTGACCTTGGCGCTTAAGGTGTCTCAGCGCACCGGCGCTCCGCTTGCCGACTTACTGTCCGAGGCGTCGAGCATGGTGGGGGAGCGCATTGAGCTCAAGCGCCGCCTGGATGTTAAGACGTCGCAGGCTCGCATGTCTGCGCATATGGTCGCGGCGATGCCGGCGGGCATGTGCGCGGTGTTGGCGCTGCTTTCGGCAGATTTTCGTCGCGGTCTTGCGACGCCTGCCGGCGCGGGCGCTGTGGTGCTGGGTCTTGCCCTCAACGCCGTTGCCCTGGTGGTTATCCGGCGCATTATGCGGGTGGAGCTATGAGCGCCCCGGTTGCAGTTGCGGCTTGCCTGTGCGCCCTGAGTGTATTTGTCGCGACGGGTTTGGATCGGGCGGATGCACGCAAGATCGCAGGGGCCTGCAAGCGCGAGGCGGTGCTGGTCGCTGCCGCGGGTCGCTCGGTTGTCGATGCTCTGACCGCGCGAGTGAAGGGCGCGGTTGGAGCGGGCGGCCCGGCGCGAGTGTCGCTCGGCGAAGTGTCCGAGATGATCGATGTTGTGCGCTTGGGTCTTTCGGCCGGTCTTTCGTTTGATGCGGCGCTTGAGATTTTCTGCGCCAACCGCCGGTCAGTGCTGGCTCTTCGCCTTGAGCGCGCCTGCATGGCGTGGCAGGTGGGCGTGGGCACGCGTGAGGACGAGTTGTTGGCCGCCGCGCGCGACCTGGACGTGCGAGCGCTCGAGACCTTTGCCATCACGGTGGGGCAGGCGCTCGCCCTGGGTGCCCCACTTGCCGAGACGCTGGCCGCTCAAAGTCGCGAGATCCGTGCGGCTCATCGCGCCGCGGTCGAGCGCGAGATCGAGCGTGCACCCGTCAAGCTGCTGATTCCCACCGGCACGCTCATCTTGCCGGCGTTGCTTCTGTCCATATTGGGCCCGCTGCTGGGAGCAGGCGGGATGATGTAGGGAGGAATACATGAACACGATGACTGACGCTGCTGGCAAGGTCCAGGGCTGGGCGTTTTGCCGGGCGGCACATGTTCGTCAGCGCGCCAAGGAACTATTGCAGGAGGAGAGTGCACAGGGTACCACCGAGTATGCCATCTTGGTCGGCGTGCTCGTGGTGATCGCGATTATCGCCATCGTCGCATTTAAGGGCAAGGTCCAAGATCTATGGAACGCTATCAGCGAGGGCATCAACAGCCTGTAGAGGGCGAGCGCCCCATCGGGGTGCTGCTGGTGTTTGCTTGCCTGACCGTGGCGATAGCGGCGGTGCTTTGGGGGCTTAACGCCGCGCGGCAGCAGCGTCCTGGGACCGCCTCCGATTTGGGCTCAGATTCGGCGGTGGCGTCTCAAAAAGATGAGATGCGAGATGCGGACGATTCGGATGTCGCTGTCACGGCGCAAACCTTTCTGCGGACGCTCGACAAGCGGTCTGGCACTGCGACGGATTCGCCTGAGGGCAACGCGATTGCGGTCCGGCTTGCATGGTCCGAGGACCGACCGATGACCGAAGCGGCGGCGGATATGCTGCGTGCCTATCGCGAGGTACCCACGGCGCAACTTGCTCTGAGCGGCTATCTCGACATCAAGGGAAACGTGTGGGGCGCCATCGTGCGCGACGAACGCGGCTGGGTCGATATGGTGACAATTGCCGCGGATGCTGGCGATGCTTCGTGTCGTCTGCGCGCCGTGCGCCTGAGCCCGCAGGCAACGGACTCAAAGGAGGGATCGTGAAATGCATGATGTCCTGCGTGAGGAATCTGCCCAGGCGACGGTCGAATACGCCATCGTCACGGTGGCGCTGTTATCGATCGTGCTGGCGATCGCGGGACTTTGGCGTGCCGGCACCGATGGGCGCTTGGCGGCGCTGGTTGAGCGGGCGGCATCCCATGGCGTTGCCTCGACGTCGGTTATCGACGCCGCTGCGGCCGCTAAGGACATCGCGTTGTATTGATGCCGCGCGCGAGGACCGGGCGCAGTCTACGGTCGAGGCCGCTTTTTTGCTGCCGACGTTTCTGACACTCATCCTTCTCGCGCTGCAACCGGTGTGCCTGCTCTATACGCGCGCGGTCATGGAGTCTGCCGCCGCCGAGACCGCGCGGCTCATGACCACGACGACGGCGGAGGACGACGATCTTAAGGAGTTCACCCGCCGCCGACTTGCCGCAGTGCCCAACGTTTCGATCTTTCATGCCGGCGGGCCGTTGTCGTGGGATATCGAGCTTGGCCGGGCCGGTGCGGGTGGCGTCTCGTCCGTGTCCGTTTCCGGCGAGGTCAAGCCGTTGCCTGTGATCGGTGCGTTTGCGCAGGCTATGGGTGGTACCGCCGAGGGCGGCTACGTTGAGCTCAAGGTCGATGTCTCGTATCAATCGCGTCCCGAATGGCTGGAGGGAGATTATGATTCGTGGATTGCTGCATGGGATTAGGCGCTGCCTGTTGCGGGTGACGCAAGGGTTTGCGGCCCGCCGTCGACCAGGCGCTCTCCGCAAACGAGGCGGCTTTATGGGTCGAGCCGGTGTCGATCTGTTTATCGAAGACGGCGCCTATACCACGCTTTCTTCTGCCGTGGTCATCCTAGTGGTGCTCACATTGTTGTTTTCGTCGATCGCGGCGATATGGAGCATGTCGCGTGCCGGGGATACTCAGGTGGCGGCTGATAGTGGCGCGCTGGCGGGTGCCAACGTAGTGTCGTCCTATCACACGGCTGCCACGGTGGTTGATGCGAGCATCTTGAGTCTGGGGCTGGCGGGGTTTGCCACGATCGGGACGGGCCTGGTCGCCATCCTCATCCCGGGTGCCGAGCCGGTTGCCGGCAATATGGTCGACACCGGGATTGAGATCATTAAAACGCGCAACAAGTTTGCCAAAAGCGCATCGGAAGGCTTACAGAAAATCGAGACGGCTCTGCCGTATCTGATCGCCGCGCGTGCCACGCAGGCGGTGTCGGCGCAGGATACCGATAGTGTGACCTATACCGGTACGGCACTTGCCGTGCCCAGGACATCCGAGTCTGACTTCGCTGCGCTCGAGGGGTCCGAGATCTCGACCGATGCCATTAAAGACACATTAGATGATTTAGAGTGTGCGGCCGAGGAGCTGCGGAAGGCTTCTGAGGACACGGCGAAGGCTAAAGAGCGTGCTTGGCTGGCGGATTGTGGTGGGTCTGACAAGGGCTCGGTCGGCAGCTGTTCTTGCATGTGGGAGCGTGCGAAAAGCCTAACGGATCTCTCCGGTGTTCAAAATCCGCATTACTCATCGAGCGTTACGTGGGAGCCCCAAGTTGCCCTTGATCGCGCGAAGGACTACTACCATTGGCGTCTGACAAATGAGAAGCCCCACGGCTCGAGTGTCGAGATGAAGGCAGAGTCTGCGGCGCGTAAGGCGTTTTATACCTATGCGAGCGCGGAGGTCGATCGGGCGCATATAACCGAGAACGGAGACAGGGTTTCCTCCTATATTCCGCTGCTGCCGCGCAACTCTGATGAGGTTCGGGCGACGGAACTCTATACCGATGCGGTGTGGCCGACTAGCGTGAACGATGACAAGGCGTATCTGCATTACGGGACGACCTGCCCTAACTATAAGAAAGGGACGCCGAGCGGATTTGCTTCGGTTGCCGATTACGATGGACAGGATAAATGCAGCAAATGCCATTTTGGCGTTTTGTCGCTTGGTGCTGTTGCGGCGCCTTCAACCTCTATCGAAAACGGCTTCGAATATCACTTCGACGAGTTCAAAAAGGCCTTGGAGGAATACGTCAAATGTCGGAACAAAGAGCTTGAGCTCATGCGTCAGACCGAGGATGAGGCCGACCGTGCGAGCAATGCGTTTGACCAGGCCATTAAAGCGCTTTCGGGCGAGCGTCCGCGTATCGCTCCGCCCGGTCGCAACGGCGTGGTTGCCTTTGCGGTTTCGGGTGCCATCTCGAGCCCCGATGAGCTCAACTCTTCGTTTAACACGGCAGTCAGGCTTGGCGATCGCGGTGCCATCTCTGCCGCGGTGCTGGCGCCCGATGAGGCGACGGCGCAAAACAACGTGCTTTCGCGATTTTTCTCGACATTGAAGGAACGCTCGGGTGGCGTTGCCGGCGTACTCGATGGCGTCATGGATGTCTGGGGACGGCTGCTTGTGGGATACGGAGACATCCAAGGTTCGGCCGACGAACTTATGGACGAGATGATTAAAGGCCTAGGAGGGGGCAGCGGCGCGTTGGGCTCCATCGCATCGTGGCTCGGCGATACCGTTTCGGCGTCCGTGGCGGCGCTGGGTTTGGAACCGTGCGACTTGCGCCTGCGAAAGCCGGTGCTGACTGATTCCGCCAACGTCATTAAGAGCCCGGGGTCTGACATTGCTGGTCTCTCTCAAGCGCAAGACAAACTGCGAAGTATTCCGTTGGGCGTGACCGATCCCAAGGCGCTTTGCGAGGCGTTGGAATATCAAGTCGAACGCACCATCAGCGGTACGGTGTTCACGCTTGCGGAGATTCCTCTGCCCGGCGGCGGCTCCATCCCGCTCACCGTCGATGTCGCCACGCTGGTTGGCGCTCTGGGCGGTGGGTCGTAATGAGTATCCGCATGCGTCTGCGCGAGGAGCGCGCCCAAGCGACGGTGGAGATAGCAGTGGTTACGCCCGTTTTGCTGGTGCTGGCACTCATCGTATACAACGTCATGATCTATGCCAGCGCTGTCGCGCGCTTCGACCGCGTGGTGCCCGACATCGTGTTGGCGCACGCCGTGGCGCCGAGCGGGGAGGGCGACGAAAGCTCTGTCGATGCCTCGGCGACGGTCCGGACTCAAATTCTGAATGCCATGGAAGGCTATGACTTGCAGATCGAAGTGTCGAGCGAGCAAGGCGCGGAGGCATCGGATGGTGGCCTGCTCTCCCTATCCGGTACGTTTAGGACCTACACCTGCACCATGCACTATGAGCCGTGGCCGACTTCTCTCAGCATCGCTGGCGTTCCGCTGGGGGCGCCGACAACGTTGTCGCACGAGCGCGCGGTGACGGTCGATCCATGGCGTCCGGGGGTGGTCATGTGACCGCGGTCTCGTCCTACATCGCCTACGCGCGGGCACTCAATAGGCTGGGCTGGACGCCGGCCGAGTTTGCGGTGGCGGAGTCGTTTGCCGTGCGCCTGCGCGGCATGCTGGGACGGTGTCCGGTTGCCGCCAACGGTCTGCCGCTCGTCATGGCATTTCCACGCTGCTCTTCGGTCCATACGTGTTTTATGGCCTATCCCATCGATATCGCCTTTATCGATGCACGTGGCTATGTCCTCGTATGCTACGAAAACGTACGTCCCTGGCGTATGTGCTCCTGCCCCGGCGCCTGGGCCGTACTAGAGCGTCCTTCAATCATTGTTTCGACCCCTGCTCTCCAACGCGTGCCGGCTTAAGAATTGGCGACAGCGGACTTTCGTCATACGAAATTGGGTAAGATGGAGGAGAAGATGCATGGATGTTGAGATCCATCCCAACGCTAAAAAGCACCTGACGGAAAAGCAGGTGCTTAGCGCTTGGCTTGCGGTTACTGAGTGCATTCGTCGCGAGCCGAAGGACGAGCCGCCGAGATGGCTTGCGATTGGATGGCTCCCAGACGGACGAAGCGTGGAGCTTGTCGCGGTCGAGCTTGTCCGTGGGGGCTTATCATTCATGCCTTGTCTCCAGTCCAGAAGAAATTTTGGCAGGAGATTGAACGGGCTCGGCAAAGGGGTCGATGATGGGCAAGACGTATACGGCCGCTAATGGTCAGGTTGTAACGGATGAAATGATTGACGCGTGGTGCGAGTCGTACGAGCGCGGAGAGTTTCCGGATGGCGAACACACCGTTGGTGGGATCGTGCATGGACGGCCCCCACTCTCAGGTGAGGGGACGGCAACGCTGTCGGTCAAGATTCCTCTGGGAATGAAGGAGGCCATTCGTCGACGGGCGGCTGCCGAGGGGATGACGCCAAGTGAGTTTGCCCGTGCGGCTCTGAGCGAAAAACTTCTTGCTGCCGGCTGATGCCTCTGACGTGCCGATTTAAAGAACCGAGGCTGTGCTCAAAAACTTTTTTGAAATTCTCGGTTGACCGGAACGCGTCCTTGGTTATACTAATCAAGCCTTGAAACAAGGCACACCTCAAATGGCTGGGTAGCTCAGTTGGTAGAGCAGAGGACTGAAAATCCTCGTGTCAGGGGTTCGATTCCCTTCCCCGCCACCTTGAATTGACTAGGACCTCTGCAAAGGGGTCCTTTTCTTTTATGTGGACCCTGCGGAAACGGCTTATAGGACAAAATGTGTGTCTACTTTAGGGGCATCGGCGCAGGTCGATGCCCCTTTTCCAGCCGTTTAAATTCCGTGCCCGCTTTTAACCGCTCG
>JAGZNZ010000005.1:0-145099 GCA_018363345.1 Collinsella sp.
CGAGCGGTTAAAAGCGGGCACGGAATTTAAACGGCTGGAAAAGGGGCATCGACCTGCGCCGATGCCCCTAAAGTAGACACACATTTTGTCCTATAAGCCCGAAAGACGGGGGTGTATCGGCGATAGCCAATACACCCCCGTCCTCGTGCGGGATAATCTCACCGTAGACTGAACCCGCTCAGCGCAGGCCGCCGCTCTTCCCTAGTTCCGCTTAAACAAATCCCTCGTGTAGAGCTTGTTCGCCACGTCCGCGAGCTCGTCGCTCCAGCAGTTGGCCACGATCACGTCGCAGCCGGCCTTGAAGGCCTCCGGGTCGTGGATCACCTCGGACCCGAAGAACTCCGGCCCGTCCAGCGCAGGCTCGTAGACCACAACGGGCACGACCTTGGCCTTCACGCACTTCATGATACCCTGGATGGAGCTCGCTCGGAGGGAATCGGAGCTGGGCTCCATTGTCAGACAGCACACGCCCACGACAGGATTCCCCTTCCCGGCATACATGTGATCCCATGTCATCTGCAGCATCTCGCCCGCTGCGAAGTCCTTGCGGATGGGGTTGGCCTTCACGATGGCCCCGGTCAGGTTCTGCGGCACGTACTTGTAGATCGTCAACAGCTGCTTGGCGCCCTTTAGCAGGCAGCTGCTGACGCAACCGAAACTAGAATCAGGTGAGGAGAATCCGAATCAATGACTGTGCTGTACATAATCACTGTATAAGGATTCAGTTGCAACAAAATCAGTTGAATTGAAATGAATAGACCCTTTTGAATCAGGGGTTACGAATAAGAAATTTATCCAACCTTGAATACCGCTTCGCCAAGGCTTCATCGAAGCTCAGTTAATGAACGAAATCAACCTTAATGTCATCGAGGATGCCGACAGGATAGCCGGCATCCTCCCCTGCGACTAAATGGGCCTCGCAGTGATAGTGCAAAGGTCGACGGTAGGTTCCTGTAAAACAGTGCAAGCGCGCACGTTATCCATATCTCACCATCGGTCACTTCCCAATCAGTTTCAACAACCTGTTCTTCTTGGTGCGAAGCCAGTACCGTTTCCAGGTCCAAGTCTTCCGAGCGGCCGATTCGAACCCAACCTTCCCATATGCCTTAAGGAACCGAGACCTGTCCCTTGTCCTGGGGGAGGGTTCGTGGAGGTTGGTCTGTTCCACATTGTCGGCCTCGCTGAAGAGGCGCTCCTCGCGGTAGACGGTCTCAGGCAAATCGGCGAGAGCGTTGATGCCAGTCTCCGTATTGCACAGTACTACGGAGACCTTGCCAGGCGGCGCGGACCCCAGTGTCGACTTATCTAGGCCCCAAAAGTCTCCGAGTGTGATGTCTCCCGCCCGCTGGTTGCACGCGTAAGGACATTCGTAACAGACGTCACGATGGATGACACCTGTTACGAAGACGGAAAAATATTCGTCTTCGTAACAGGGCTCGTCGAAGACGAGCTCGCCGTCGCGATATGCGCACATGTGGAAATCGTTCGCCCCACGAAACGAGAACGAATCCCAGCCCCCTTTGACCTTAAAGTCCAAATGTTCGCGAAGGAATGCAATCGGAGGGGTGCCGTGGCATATGAGATCGATGCAAATCAAGCCCTCGCGCGTATCGCCAACGATAGAGCGCAAGGCAGCGACCTGGCATGGTGTCGAGATGAAGAGTACTTTCCTGCCGTCAGCGAGATTTTTTTTGACGTCATTGTATGCGCCGCCGGGATCACTGTAGACGTACTTGGATCCACGTAGGCTCTCCAAGTCGACTTCTCGATCGACTGAAACGCAGCGCGCCGCCCCGTTCACAGAAGCCGTTCCGTAAACGACGCCGCCCCCGTTGATGACCTTCCTTGCAAGCGCTGTGGCAATGCCGCCCGATGAAGAGAGTGCAACGTCACTCGGTTCACTGCTCCAAGCAGCATAGGTCTTTAGGGGCTTCCTGAGCTCGACGGGAGCGCATGCGGGGCAAACAGCATGACATCGCCCACAATCCCTGCAATTTGAGGGGTCGACAGTCGGCACGGGCTCGCCACAAAGGCCGCTTTCCTTCATGCTAAGAGCATGGAAGGGGCACGCTTCGACGCATGCCCCGCACCCAGAGCACGTCAAGTCACCGCAAACGAAGTTAGCCGACATTTCCCCTCCTAAAGCCAAGTTTATCTCGCAAGATGTCGAAAATTACAAAACGTTCTCCCTTGTCAAACAAAGTGAGCAGCTCGAAGGTATAACCGATGACGGCAGCAGCAAAAGCAACGGCTACTAGCGTAGCCCAATTTGTGCACAGACCCATCTGGTCAACAAGCGCGTAGCCGAACCAAAGGACCACGAAAACGAATACCTCTCGCATAAGCGGCTTGTAGAACGTCCGCCTGCGCACGCCGATGACGACCGCACAATATAATGGTTGGACAAGCGCGTGACGGACAAACATCAGAATCGAGCTTGTCCCGGCGATGACGGTGAGCTTGTCGAGCGAGGTGAATAAGATTAAAGGGAACTCTATGGCGAGCGTTGCCAAACTGAACCCGAAGGCGATGAGGACTGAACCCTTAATTTTTGTGGTCAGCGTGTTCGCATAATATAGGGGCTCGACAAGAGCGCTCGCAATGAGCGTAATGACGGTCAAAACCGAAAGAAGCTGAATATCGCCTAATTCGGCAACAGAACGGCCAGGCAGCCATAGGGAGTAGAACGACGGCCCGAAGCCGATGAACCCGGCAAGCGGTACGATCATGAACGCTGAGGTGAAACGCATAGCGAAATCGAATCTGCTCACCAGCTCTACCTTGTCCCCACGGGCATAGGCTTGGGCCATCTTAGGGTAAAAGAGGTTCGCTATGCTTCCGGAAAGATTAGTCAAAGCCTGGGGGACCGTCTTAGCAATGGACAGGAGTCCCATGGCGGCCCCGCTGATGAAGATATTGGCAACCAGGAGGTCGAGGCCGGTCTGGATGAGGTTGTTGACGTTCTGGAGGCTGTTCCACACACCGATTTTGAGAAGCTCCCAGACTTTGCTGGGACTGAACCGCGAAAGCGACAGCTTGAGTTCGGGAAGTAGCCTGCGTGTCACAGCAACTTGCGCCGCGCCGGTCACGACTGTCGCCACGAGGCCCGCGACGCTGAAGTACCACATATGAGGGAAGGCTACCCAGAACAGGACGAACAGGAAGATGACACGAAGGACCGAACCGAGAAGCTGGCCGATGGAATTTAGGAATAACTCGTTTTTTATGAACGCCGCAACACCAAATACGACCGTAAGCAGCCCTATCCCAGCATTCATGAACGCGAGCAGAACGGTGATTCTCAAGTCGCTGACCAATTCCGGCGTCACACTGACAAGGGTCTCTATGTTAGCGGCGAGGAACACCGATCCCACGAAAATTGCAAATGCCATAATACAGTTCGAGAAAAAGACCGAAGAGAAATACTCTTCGGTCTTTTCGGTATCTCCCTCATGGTAGGAGACCGTGATGAACCGGCTTGCCATGGCATTAAGTGCTGCAGTGATGATTGCGACATAGCTGACGAAGTTGTTGACCAGCCCTACGAACCCATATGCCTCGTCGCCGAGCTTCTGGAGCACGATCGGCGTGAGAACGAAGCTAATGATGAACTGAGTGCCGAGTACCGCGATTTGCGCGGCGAAGTTAAGGGCGAATTTCTTTTTGTCTCCCATCGGTTTTGGCAGAACGCCTAACGCACCCCCCTGCCAACGGAAATGTTGCACCTTAAATAAGACAGGGAGCTTTCGCGAGCGGCCGCTCTGACGGCATCGGCAACTTCAAACTCCAGGGGCTTGTCGAGAATAAACGAGAGGTCTTCTGGTGTCGTCGCGAGTCTCTCCTTGAGCGACAACCTGTCGAGAAGGTCAACAAGCTTGTTTGCATTCTGTCCGCGCTTTATCACCGCGAAAGGGACGTGCGTTATGGCAGAGAATATCGTTCCGTGGAAGGTGTCAGTCGCCACGAAATCGGCTCCTTTGAAGTAATTCAGAATTTCATCAGGGCCGCAATCGACGTTCTCATCGCAGAAATCTTGATGTCCGTAGACCGCAAGGAGCTTGACGCCCCTTTTCTCGGCGATGGCCCTGATGGCCTTGGCCTCGTCCTGGGTGAAACGGTTGCCGTATCCGTAAACTAGGGCATAACGTTCTGGTGTCGCTACGGGCTTCCATTCAACATTTTCGACACCGGAGACAAGAACTGGGTCGAGATGCGTGCTAACGCCATCGATTCCAAGGGCCTCGAGGATGGCACGGGAGTTTGCGTCCCTAACGGAAATGGCGTCGAAGCATCGGAAGCAATTCCTCACGTCGTCGGCCACGTGGTACTTTTCAAGGTCGGACAAAGTCGTGTGCCCGAAAGACCCGGCATAGCTGATTACGGATTCGCAGTTGTTCCCCCAACCAAGAAGCTGGCGGCAGAAACCGACATTTGGTCCCACCTGTGTACAGTTGAAGACCTCATCGCTTCCGATGACAAGAACGTCGACATGCTCCCCGATGTTGCGCTTGCACGGGTCGACGCCGAGAAGACCGAGGCATCGCTCATATTCGACGTCCATCGGAGTTCGCTTAAAAATTCCTGCGGCAATGAGGGCACGCCTTCCCGCGCCAGTAAACCTGACATCGGCCTTAATCCTTCCAAGAAAGTCCTTGAGCCTTCCTCGTGCGTCCCTGAGCCCCGGCACGCACGAGGAAGGCTTGTAGTCAACGAAAATGACCTCGTGTCCCAGCGACTCGATCATTGACTTTAATCCGTATGCTTGCATGAAGGAGCCGTGGTTCACGACTCTCTGCATTGACATAATGCCAACGCGCATGTTTACCTCCTTGTGAGCGCCCCATTGACATAACAGACACTCTGCTTCTCGTCTTTTTCGATTCCTCGACTCTGGATATCCTCGCTAGCCACGAAAATAGCCATGAGCGCAATGAAAAAGTAGTAGTTGTACGTAATTTCGACGATAGATCCTGCGATCATCGCGTAAAGCATGATGTACATGCCCCAGCTCCAAGAAGGCTTATCTCCTTTTACGCTAGTCCAGGCCATATAGAAGACGGCGAATAGACCCACGACACCATAGTTGACGAGCGTCTCCATGATAGAGTTCTGAGCGTTTCCATACCCGACGTACATGGCCACGGCTGCGTTTCCATAGCCGTACCCGAAGATAGGAGATTCGCTGATGACGGCCCGAAGCCCACTGTAAATCAAATCCCTGCCCGTCAACGTCAAGTTCTCACCGAGGACGTCTACGACAATATGCTTCACAAACGGCACCTGGAGGAGCTGTAATAAGAAGGCAAGGATAACGCCCGTCAAGACCATTGCCGCTATGACGACTGCAGGCTTTTCTAGAATACGCTGGGCTTTCCGTGGGAGGATCACTAAAGCAATCAAGAGGGCAGACATTGCTACGGCCGTCGAGCAGTAGACCGCATGAGCCACGACGAGGGCAAGCAAACCAAGGCCCGCAGTGACCAGGACGACTAAATCTTTGCTCCTGCCTTCGCGACGAAGCTTGGCGTACGCCAGACATGCCAACATGATGAAGTAATAGCTCGTTGAGAACTTGTTGCCTGCAAAATAGTAGAGCAGGGGGCCATCGGCTGTACCCACTCTTGCAATGAATACAATAGATAGAACGCAGTAGATGACGGTCATCCAGAAGAAGACGCTCATGAAAGTCTCGAGCCTGCCACGTCTGCTGCATGTCGTAATTAGAAGGGCGAGGGCGTAGAGACAGATGGCGTAGAGAAGCGCGTCGGTGCAGTTGGAGGAGTCTACGTACCCAGCCAGATAGCCCGCGATGCTCGAGATCACGACCATGATGCAAAACAGGGCCGACGGGTGTTTGTACTCTCTTCCTTTGAGGTTGGTGATGAGAAAGAGAAGGACGAAGAACACGCAGCTGACTTTAAGGCCTTGCTGCAGCACCTTCGGGATGCAGACCAACTTGAAGACCGCAAAGTAGATAGCAACGAGCGACGCCGTGAGCCAATCGAAGCGTATCCGTTTCGACAAGATAGAATCTCGCGTCCACAACAATTGATGATGCATATGCCGGCCCACCTAAAGGTAGCTGTAGAAGCGCGGCGAAGCAGCGAACAACAGCGCCTTGGCCTTCTCTTTTGTGTTCATGCCGTATTCGAACAAAAACTTCTTGTCTACGCCCGGCACCTCAAGGCCGCCCCGAAGTCCAAGCTCGCGGCAAGTGTGTAGATAGCACTTCGCAAGATAGCCATATAAAGCGTGGCGAAGCTCCAAATCATTGATTGCGTCAAATTGAGTCTTCCAGCGCCCTAGGATCTCGCACATGGAAACCGCACGTTCGGAAGAATTCTGCGATTTCATGATGGAGCCCGGCCGTTGAATGTAGTTGTAGAACTTGTATTTCAGGCAGACGACGGTATCCGCCGCAAGAAAGACTCTAGGCTGCATCTCCATGTCTTCATGCAGCAGCCCCACGGCAAACCTGAGCCCGTTTTCATTAAACAACGAGAGCTTGCAAAACATGAAGCATGCGCACGGGTACCATTCTCCCGCTTTAAGAGCTGTGAGAATGAAATCCTTAGTGGGATACGCCTTTCCCTCCTCAAGCGACGCGTAGTGATCGGGCCTGTCCGGACCCGGGGTTACCCTCCAATCCCCAAGTACGATGTCAGCGTGGGAATCGGTTGCCAAACGCAGCAGTCTCTCGCAAGCATCGAGCTCGATAGAATCGTCTGAATCAACGAACATGATGTAATCCCCAGTCGCCTCGGCCAGACCGAAGTTGCGCGCATCCGAAAGCCCTCCGTTCTGCTTGTGGACAACTTTTACCCTCGAATCCGCAAGGGCGTAATCATCGCAGATTCGAGGGCAGTCATCCGGACTCCCGTCATCGACGAGAATCACCTCGATATCGCCCAACGTCTGGCAAAGGACACTGTCAACGCAGCGGCCAAGTTCTTTTTCGACCTTATAGACTGGAATAATTATGCTTACAAGCGGCACAAGCAACCTCCGTTTATATCTTGTCCCCAGGCCCAACGTCCTTCGTAACTATTCGAGCCGCCTTCACAATCGCGCCGTCCCCAACGTATATCGGTCCGAAAATGCAGGAGTTCGTGTACACGATAACGTTGCTCCCGAAATGGGGCTGCCAGAAGACCCCCCCCCGACCATCTTCGCGATGACGTCCGTGAGAGCCGCCGATGGTCACACCCTGATACACTGTGAGCGGCCCCTCGCTGACGACCCCAGCGCCTATAACAACGCCGAGCCCGTGGACGAGGCGAAACCCCGGTGCCAACTTCGCCTTGTAATCCAAATCGACGTGGTAAAGCATCCTGTTCAAACACCAAACAATCTTTGCCAGTGGCTCAAGATGGCAGCGGTAGAGCAGGGCGGACAGGCGGAAAAGAGCCACAGCGTGGAAGCAGGGGTTCAAAAGAAACGTCCCGAGCGAACGAGGGAAGCCCTTTCCACCGGCGGCTTCGGCAAAGTCGACGTTGATGTTCATTCCCGTCCTCCTTTACGATCCAATGCGGCCTCGTATGCGCCCTCAAGAAGGCGGTAGCTCGAGGAGATGTCGAAAGGCTCCAGGCTCCCCGCACGGAAGGAGTCTTTGCTCCTATCATGTGGCCAAAAGGCCATCGCAGCTATCTCGCCCGCCCATCTTTCAGCGGTTTCTGTAAGGGAAATCGCGTGGAACCTGTCACTCACGCAAGCGTCCTGCGGCACATTGGACGATACGAAGCAATCAAGGCCGGCGAGTTGTGCCTCCACGAGGACGATACCAAGTCCCTCGTGAATCGAGGGAAACACAAAGCAATCCATCGCCGAATAGAGCTTGGCTGGGTCTTTTACGTTGCCAAGCAGCATAATCGAATCATTGGCAGGCGATGCCTCAACCAAGGCCCTAACATCCTTCTCTCCAGGTCCCCCGCCAGCAATCATCAGAATCGATTCAGGGTTCTCAGCATGAAATGCCTCGAAAACCTTGATTAGGAACGCATGATTTTTCTCAGGGTTCAACCTCGCCACGTTGCCAAGAATATAGACGTCCTCGTCGATACCATAGGCTCCGCGCAGCTCGAGGCGAGCTTGCGGATCGAACCTGAACTTGTCAAGGTCGAAGGAATTCGGGATGACGGAAAAGCCCGCATTTCCAAAAAGCCATTTGCCCGCCTCGTCACTGCACGCGAACATGCAGTCGCAAAGTCGAGGCACGAAAGGCCTCAGCACCCTGTGCAGCACGGGATGTTCGCATCCCGTGCTGTGACAGTGGCAGGCCACCACTACAACACGGGAGCACTTCGCTATAACCAACTCAGGGAAGACCATACCACTGTTGCCGTGGACATGGCAGATGTCGAATTGTCCCTCGTCGAGGGCTTTGCTCAGCGCCTCGAAATAGCCAAGGGTGTCGGACCTCTTATCGGGAAGCTGCGTGACCGCGATGCCGTGAGCTACGGCCTCATCAACTTTCTCTTGTTCGCATGGACCGCCGACGAGCAAGGTCACCGTGTGCCCATGCCGGATAAGTTCGAACGAATATGTGAGCACTACCTTGCCAATGCCATTATTGACGAGATTGTATGTAATCATGCAGACGTTCACTTGGCTACCTCACCGTAGAGCGGCTTCAACCAGGCTTCTGCAGCATAATCCAGGGCAATCATTCGCTTTTCGCAACATGTTCTTGAATGTTCCAAGCCCATGGGATTTCTATCTTTCATTCCAAATGCAATCTTTAATGTAAGCCAGGGCTTACTGAGTGAATTAGATTGGGCGGAGTCTGGACCATGTTCTTCTTGGGATTATCCACACTCGCTAGATAACACTACCTACGCCGCTACATTCGCAGTTACGAATTCTGCTTAGGCAAAACGAATAGCTCTCCGAGCTCGCAATCGAGCCTGTCCGGCTGCTTCTCATCAGCGTAGAAGGGGTCGAAACCGCCCCCGGTGTAAAAAGTCATCTCGCCGAAGAAAGGATTACCCGCGATGTTGTAAAGATCGACTCGTGCATGCGGAAGATCCGACGCCAACGTCTCAGCAAGTCTGAGCATCAAATCGTAGTTCTCGGGTTTTTCGGTGGGTTTACGATTGGATACTTCGTATTTGATGTCTCCACGTTGCTCCCAGCATGGAGTGAAATACTGCATATCGTGCGCGGTAAAGCGATCGGCATCGGTCTGCACGAGCGCCGCCTTACCATCGAAGCAGTAGAACTTATAGTCAGTCGGGGTCTGCCTACCCGGTTCGTCGAGGTACGCCTCGGCAACCACACGAGGAGCTATATCCTTGTAGGCCCACTCCCGACCCTGCCAGTACCAGTTCCGTTGAAGTGCAGTACGCAGGCGTTTCTTAGCGACCTCAAAATCGAATATTGATTTGTCCGTACACACGATTGTGCTCTGCGAGTCGTGAGTGCACTTCAGCACGAACTTTTCCGGCAACTCATCAATGTCAATTTCTTCCACCGAATCGTAGACGCCATAAAGCGGAACAAGGTACTCATCGCCGATACGCTTCCTTACAAAGGATCGCACTTCAAACTTGTCAACAAGTGTGGTCAAGACTGGATTGTGATAATGCAGTTTGCACCACTGGAGCTTCTCATTAAAGGTCCTGGGATGATCAAGATCGAGCTTATAGTGCAGCTTTGCTCTGAAGCACATGCGAATAAATTCCTCGTCGGGGATAAAGCGCAAGTTGTTCCTCAGAGAAAGCGCGAATCTTTTCTTAAGTTTCATCGAACGCCTCCAACGCCATCGATGTAATCGGAAAGGTCGGCGCAGAACCGCGCCGCATTGCTCTTGTAGGGCAGGTAATCCTTGGTAAGCACCCGCGCATAAGCGGCGGGCAGGTCGGTCGGGTCCATACACGGCTCAATCAGCCCCATGTCCCCGAACTGTCGAACAATCTCAATCTGGTGATCATCCACATGTTCGCCGTATTTTGCTAGACGCGGAACAGCGATGACTTTCTTATTGTCCTTAACGGCGCCGATGATGGCGCCCGTGCCTCCATGGGTTACCACGACATCGCAAGCATCCATATGAACGCGGAAGGAATCACGATCGAGAAATGCCTCGTGTTCCAAATACTCAGGAATGTAAGTGCACGCACCCGTCTGAGCGAAAGCTCCATCCCCAGCAACACCGCTCGCAACGAGGGCATCTACCGCCCTGACCAATCTGTCGAATTGGAACTTCTGGGAGCCTACGGTAACGAATATCATGCGATCACCTCCCTAGTACACGCCGCCGACAAAGCGGGCATTGGGGTACACGGATAGCATCGACTCCCACTGCACGTAAAAACGATCGGCGCGTTTGCTCAGCAGCTTTCCCGTCATGGTTGGTGAGTCAGTTTTCGCGAAAGATTCGACATACACAAGCTTGGCGCCCATTGCATGCCCGATCAGGCAAAACGGTATGGTAGCCAGTACCCCCGTACACACAATAACGTCGGGGTGTTCAGTGAACCAATAACGAAGAGACGTCACGGCATTGACCACCATTCGAGGAAGAAAGCTTGCCTCGTGTCGATTCACCTGGCGCACATAGCGAGCCCGCACAGGTAGCTTGGCATCGTAGGCAGTCTTCTCGGTGAGGATGAAACTGTCGTAGCGCTCCATCAAAGGCTTAAGCGCAAGTAACTGCTCCAGATGCCCACCAGATGACGCAGCAAAGCACACTTTTATGTCCTTGCGACACCCCGTCATGAACTAATCCCTCTTAAACAAATCGCGAGTGTATACCTTGTCAGCCACGTCCGCGAGCTCGTCGCTCCAGCGGTTGGCGACGATCACATCGCAGCGGTCCTTGAAGGCCTCCAGGTCGTGGGTCACCTCAGATCCGAAGAACTCCGGCGCGTCCAGCGTGGGCTCGTAGACCACCACGGGCACGCCCTTGGCCTTCACGCGCTTCATGACGCCCTGGATGGAGCTCGCGCGGAAGTTGTCCGAGTTGGACTTCATCGTCAGGCGGTAGACGCCCACGACCGGCTTCTCCTTGCCGGCGTACACGCGGTCCCACACCATCTGCAGCACCTCGTCGGCCACGAAGTCCTTGCGGGTGCGGTTGGCCTCCACGATGGCCTCGATCAGGTTCTGCGGCACGTCCCTGTAGTTGGCCAGCAGCTGCTTGGTGTCCTTGGGCAGGCAGTAGCCGCCGTAGCCGAAGCTGGGGTTGTTGTAGTGGGAGCCGATGCGCGGCTCCAGGCACACGCCGTCGATGACGTCGCGGGTGTTGAGCCCGCGGACCTCGCAGTAGGTGTCGAGCTCGTTGAAGTAGGCCACGCGCAGCGCCAGGTAGGTGTTGGCGAACAGCTTGACTGCCTCGGCCTCGGTGGTGCCCAGCACGAGCTCCGGGATGCCCTTTGAGCCGTCGGCGTACACGCGCTCCAGCTCGGCGGGGTCGGCGCCCTGTGCGAGCAGGCCGGCGAACTTCTCGGCGGCTATAACGGCCTCAGCGTCATCCTTCGGCGCGCCCACCACGATGCGGCTGGGGTGCAGGTTGTCGTAGAGCGCCCTGCTCTCTCGCAGGAACTCCGGGCTGAAGAAGATCTTGCTGTCGCCCAGCCTCTCGCGCAGTCCCGCGGTGTAGCCGACGGGGATCGTGGACTTGATGACGATCCAGGCGTCCGGATTCACCGACCGCACGGCGGCGATGGCGGCCTCGACGGAGCTCGTGTCGAAGAAGTTCCTGTCCGAGTCGTAGTTGGTGGGCGTGGCGATGACGGCGTAGTCGGCGCCCGTGTAGGCCTCCGCCACGTCGACGGTGGCGTGAAGGTCGAGCTTTCGCTCCCCCGCCTTGGCCTCCGCCAGGAAGCGCTCGATCTCGTCGTCCTGGATGGGCGATACGTAGCTGTTGATCTTCTCGACCTTCTCGGGCACGATGTCCAGCGCGTGCACCTCGTTCTGCTGCGAGAGCAGGACGGCGAGGGACAGGCCGACGTAGCCGGTGCCGGCGACGGCAATCTTCATTTTCTTCTCCGATTCGAATCGAGCATTAGAGTTAGGCATTAGTACGCATCGCTTCCGTTGAAGACCTCCAGAACCGTGAGGAGGACGATCTTGAGGTCCATGACGATTCCGCGCTTGGCTATGTACTCGAGATCACGGCGGACCATGCCGTCGAACCCGGTGGAGTTTCGCTCCGTCACCTGCCAGAGCCCCGTAATACCTGGCTTCACTGCTAGCCTCTGCAGGTCGTACTCGGTGTACTCCGCGACCTCATTCGGCAACGGCGGGCGCGGGCCGACGACGGACATCTGGCCCAGGAACACGTTCAGGAACTGCGGGAACTCGTCGATGGAGTGCTTGCGGATGAACCTGCCGATCTTGGTGACGCGGGGGTCCTCCCTCATCTTGAACATGGCCCCGGCGATCTCGTTCTGCCCCTTGAGCTCGGCGAGACGCTCGTCGGCGTCCCTGTACATGGAACGGAACTTCCACATGCGGAAGGTGGTCAGGCTACCGTCGGGGCGGGTCTGTCCCACGCGGATCTGGCTGTAGAAGGGGCTGCCCTCGCTCTCCAGGCGGATGAGTGCCGCGAGCACCAGGCTGGGAATCGCGATGACCACGAGCACAACACCGCTGAACACGATGTCGAACGCGCGCTTAACGGTGCGGTAGGCTAGGCGCGAGCGATCCCAGTCCATGATGGATTGCATGGCCCTGTAGCGGCCGGTGCCCTCACGTCGGTCCATGGCCTGAGCAATCAGCGCCGCACCCGCTGGCGCTTCCGTTTCATATTCTGTTTTATCCGACACGTTCTCTTCCAACACTTCGTCCCCGGGTCGGGGGATCCTCCCTGTTCTGTGTAGCGACCGTCTGCAGCTAGGAGATTGCCTTTTTAAGGTTGCGCATGACGCGCTGCTCGGCCGAAAGCACGGCAAGGCCAACGCGCGTAGTTACGCGTCGGCCGCACAGGTTGAGCTCAAGATAAGCAGTGCTCTTGCGTCTATTAATGGTTTTGATAAGGCCTTCGTGGCCCAGCAGCGGACCTGCCGTCACTACGACTTGGTCGCCGTCTTTTAAGGCCTCGCTCATGGGCACTACGCGGTCTCCCCTATGCGTAAAGCCGCCAATAAGCTGAACCTCTTCTTTTGCCAGCGGCACAAACTGACCGTCCTGGGAAAGCACCCGGGCAAAGTCGTCCATGCGCAGCAGATACTGTTGCACGGTGCGGGGATCTGCCGTATCGCAGATAAGATAACCGGGGAACAGAGGCTTGGTCGTGCTGACCCATTCGCCGTGCACCTTGATCTCGGTTTGGTATTGGGGATAAAAGAGCTCTTGCATGGAGCTCGCCGGCACCATGCGCTCGATGCGCTCGCGCATTACATCTTCGCGACCGTTAATGACCTGGATCACATACCACACGAGCACCACCCCCTTGCTGTCTTACGCGTGGCTCACGGGGTTTGGGTATGGCTTCGCCAGGGCGCTTGTGCGCGAAGGCGCTCCATATTCAAACCCTGAGCCCAGTCAGACAAGCACGTGGCTCTGCCCCACCGTGAACGGTATGTATAAGCGCAGTTGCTAGAAACGCGGACGTGTATCGCAAAATGACCGCGTCTCCAGCTGGCTGCGTGCGAACCAGTCAAGCGGGTACAAAACTGGACCGCACGCAAACAGCTGAAGGACTGCTGTGGTTTGCCGTAACAAGTTATTGCACCTTCTAATGCGAACTTATAAATAGCCGCAAAAGCAAGTGTAAAAACGTGCATGGCAATCGATATTGGAGCTCGTGGTTTTTCTAACACCGCCGTTACGGCCGGATGCTGATCGACCCTGCGCTTTGTGGCTTACTGAAGCCGTGAGCACAGTTGAACTCATGTAACGTTAGGTATCCTAGCACAAGCTGTTAGTGAAACTGATTTGGGCTGCGTTGGACAACATATCGTTCATTTGACGTGCTTAAGGGGGTTGTTTTGGGATGTTGTTCACGTTGGCGCAGGTTATTGGGGTGCTGACAATTATTGGAAGCGTTCCTGAAGCCCAACTGGAGCAGCGAGCTGCACTGGTAATTGCGTTTGGATAACAAACTATGTACAGACATGGGAAATAAATTGTGCAACTTTTTGTTGATGTGGGTATGGGTTTGTGGCGCGAGATATTTTGGCATGAAAAAAGGCCTTCGGAATTCCGAAGGCCTTTGCATTCACGATGGTGGAGACGAGGGGGATCGAACCCCTGACCTCTTGACTGCCAGTCAAGCGCTCTCCCAGCTGAGCTACGCCCCCGTGACGAGGAGATACTATAGGGGAAGTTGGCGTGGGGTGCAAGGACTTTTTTGGTCAGACTCTAAATGTCTCTTGATATAGGTAAGCGATAGCAGTGCCGGTGTGGACTTGGATCGTGGCTTTTGACCTAACGACGTTGCTGATGCCGGTGTCGGCCAACAAGCCCAACGGTGCGTGGTCTAGCTCCCACTCTAGGCCGTGTTCGCTTACCTCTGTATTGGGGGAAATGGCGATGATGGAGAACGTCTTGTCCTCGGCGCCTTCGATGGTCCAGGATTCGCCTTCGTGCAGAATGCGGGCCGTGGTCTCGTCCTCGGCAATCCAGACGGGGGCATCTTTGTAGGCCGCTAGCAGGCCCAGTACGGAAAGCGCCATGTCCGGGCGGCCGCCGTTGGCGCAGGTTGCAACCACTTCGGCTCCCGGCCAGCGACGACGGACCGATTCGAGCGCCAGCGCCAGATCGGTATAGTCCTTGTAGGGGTCGTGGCGCTCAACTTCAAAGTCGGTGGCGGCATCGACCAGCGCGCGACCTGCATCGCTCACCGTGTCGGCATCCCCCACATACACGTCGCAGCCCAGGCCGGCACTCAGTAGCGCGTCGAGTCCACGGTCCACGGCGACAACGTAATCGCACTCCCCCGCTAGCCTACGCAACAGATCAGCGCTCACCACCACGGGCGAGCCGCAGACTACAAGTACTTTGCAAGCCACAGCCCTCGCCTATCCCTCAAACGAAAGAACGCGGGCCAGATCCAGCTCCTCGTAGCTGTCGATAAAGATATCGCAGTTGGCGCGTACGTCGTCGCGCTTCATGCGGCCATGCGGGTCATAGATGCCCACACGCTTAAAGCCGGCGGTGCCAGAGCTCTTAAGGCCAAAGACGGCGTCCTCAAACACCCATGCGCACTCAAACTTGTGCCCATGACGCTCCTCCAGACGGCACAGCGCCAGCTCGTATACGTCGGGGAACTGCTTGGAACGACCTGCCTCGCCCGTGGTGGTCACAAACTCCATGTAGGCGTCGAGCCCGGCGCCAGCGAGCGCAGACTTCACCAGCTCGGCCGGCGTGGACGTAGCCACGCACATGGCAATGCCTGCCGCCTTCGCCTGCTCCAAAAACGCCAGGAGCCCCTCGCGCGGCGGCACCTTGGAGTAGCCATCGATCAGGATGTCGCTAAGCTCGCGATACAGCTCCTCGCCATTCGCGCCAAGGCCCCACGTGTCGTGGTAGGCCTGGCACTCGTCCTCGAGCGACAAATGCTCAAACTGGGCAAAATCGTCGACCGTCACGTCGACACCGTGGCGGTGCAATAACTCGGGCTGGGCATAGGCCCAAACGGGCGTGCTATTTACCAGCGTGCCGTCGCAATCGAAAACAAAAGCAACCTTGGGAGCGGCGGTCTGGGACATAAACGAACCTTTCGATGTCAAATGGTAAACATCCTGCTAAAAACGTTTTACCAAACGTCAGACTAACAATCTAAAAACCCTAATTGGTAAAACTGTCAAGAGTTTTACCACGGCAATTCTGCCAGTGGTCTAAACATGGCGCTTACCGATTAAACGCCGCCCTAAAACCACTTTCCTTCATAAAAGTAACGTACAGGTGTTATCGTAGTTTTTGCCGAAAGTTCCACCGAGCACGCGAGGTGGAACGAATCATAGAGCAATCGCCGTCCCTTCGATTCGTGCAGCCTTGGACCTTTCGCATCTAGTCACCAAGGCAACACGCTGCCGCGTCATGATGGGATCAAACGTGAGCGATACAAAGCTAAAGCCAGCAACCAAAAAGCCTGCTACCCGTAAAGCCGCCCCGCACGCACCGGAGCTCACCAAAGACGATGTCTACCTGTTTGGCATCGGTACGTGGGAGCGCAGCTGGGAAAAGATGGGCGCGCACCTCGATACACAGAACCATACGCGCGGCTGGCGTTTTTGCGTTTGGGCGCCCGACGTAAAGAGCGTCCATGTCATTGGCGAATTTAACGACTGGGACGAGCAAGCCAACCCGCTGGTGCCCATGCATACGAGCGCCATTTGGGAAGGCTTTATTCCTGGCGCCGAGCAGGGTCAGCTCTATAAGTACCTTATCGAGACTAACGAGGGTGAAAAGCTCTACAAGGCCGATCCGTACGCCTTTAAGGCCGAGTGCCCTCCGGGAACGGCGAGCGTGCTGTGGACCCTCGATGGCTACAAGTGGAACGACACCGCATGGCTCAAGCGCCGCGCCAGCCATAACCACATGTCGCAGCCCCTTAACATCTACGAGGTACATATTGGCTCGTGGAAGCGCCACGGCGACGCGCCGCAGGGCGAACCGGACGAGTACGGCAACTATCCCGGCCCCATGGATCCCTTCCCCGCGCAGCGCGGTGAGTTTTATACCTACGACGACCTGTCGGTGGAGCTCGTGGACTACGTGCGCGACATGGGCTATACGCATATCGAGGTCATGCCGCTTATGGAGCATCCCTTCGACGGCTCCTGGGGCTACCAGACGACCGGCTACTACGCCGCCACGTCGCGCTACGGCAACCCGCAGCAGCTCATGCACTTTATCGATGCATGCCACGAGGCGGGCATCGGTGTGATCATGGACTGGGTACCCGGCGGTTTTTGCGCCGACTCCCACGGCCTTGCCACCTTTAACGGCCACATGCTGTTTGAGCACGAGATTCACCCCAACTGGGGCACGCACAAGTTCGATTTCGCCCGTGGCGAGGTCCGCTCCTTCTTGGTCTCCAACGTGCTGTACTGGCTCGAGAACTTCCACGTTGACGGCATTCGCATGGACGGCGTGTCCAGCATGCTCTACCTCAACTTTGGCATCGACGATCCCGGCCAAAAGAAGTTCAACAAGTATGGTACCGAGGAGGACCTGGACGCCAGCGCGTTTATCCGCCAGGTCAACTGCGCCGTGGAGGCGCACTACCCCGACGTGATGATGATGGCCGAGGAGTCCACCGCGTGGCCACTCGTGACCTATCCGCCGCAGGACGGCGGCCTAGGCTTCCACTACAAGTGGGACATGGGCTGGATGAACGACACCCTGCACTACATGCAGACCGATTTTCCGTGGCGCCCCGGCAACCACGGCCTGCTCACGTTCTCCATCATGTATGCCTTTACCGAAAATTTCATTTGCCCGCTGAGCCACGACGAGGTCGTGCACGGCAAGTGCTCGCTTATCGGCCGCATGCCGGGCGACTGGTGGCGCCAGTTTGCCGGCCTGCGCACGCTCGCCTTCTACCAGATGACGCACCCCGGTGCCAAGCTCAACTTTATGGGCAACGAGATCGGCCAGTTTATTGAGTGGCGCTACTACGAGTCCATCCAGTGGTTCCTGACCGAGGAGTACGAGACCCACCGTCATCATCAGGCGTTCATCAAGGCGCTCAACCACCTCTACACCGCCGAGCCCGCCCTGTACGAGCGCGGATACACCGACGACGGCTTTACCTGGATCGACGCGGACAACTCCAAGCAGTCCATCGTGAGCTTTGTGCGCCAGGGCGAGGACATCGATGACGACCTGGTGATCCTGATCAACTTTGACCCGGCGAGCTACGAGAGCTTCCGTGTGGGCGTGCCGCGCGAGGGCGACTGGGAGGTCATCTTTGACTCCGACCGTCCTGAGTTTGGCGGCAGCGGCTATGCCGGCGAGGAGCCCTACACCTGCTCGAGCGAGCCCTATCCCTGGAACGGGCAGATGGACTCTATCGAGATTAAGGTACCCGGCCTGGCCGGCGTGGTGCTTAAGCGCCGCGGTCCCAGCAGCTATAAGCCGCCCGTGGTCGAGGAACCCAAGAAGGCGACGCGTAAGCGCACGTCCTCGGTGAAGCCCAAGCCTGCGGCTGCTAAGAAGGCTCCGGCTAAGGCGAAGGCTACGACGACCAAGACCAAGGCCAAAACTAAGGCTGCCGCAAAGCCCGCTGCTAAGGCTACCGCGACCAAGAAGCCGGCCGTCAAAAAGGGCGCTACCAAAGTCAAGTCTGCTTCTGTTAAGCCGTCTGCCAAGGATGCGTAACAAAGCCGTTACAGCTGCAATTACCCGCCCCGCGGGGGCGTAGGATACAAGTCATAACCGTTCCGGGAGAAACATCCCCGGGGGAAAGGAACGTATGAATAAGATCTTCGACAACAAGCAGGAGTTTACCGAGCTCTATCGCGAAGCCGTCATGAGCATTAGCGGCAAGAGCGTCGAGGCCGCCAGTGACCTCGACCGCTTTAACGCCCTGGCCAAGCTCGTGGCCGAGAAGGCGCGCACCGTTGCCACCAAGAGTGACGCCCGCGTCACCGCCGAGGGCAAGAAGCGCGTGTACTACTTCTCGATTGAGTTTTTGATCGGCCGCCTGCTCGACAACTACCTGCTTAACTTTGGCGTGCGCGATATGGTCGCCGAGGCTCTCGACGACATGGGTTTTGACCTGTCCGTCATCGAGAACCAGGAGCCCGATCCGGCGCTGGGCAACGGTGGCCTGGGCCGTCTGGCCGCATGCTTCCTGGATTCCATGGCAGCCGAGGGCATTGCCGGCTACGGCAACGGCATGCGCTACCGCTACGGCCTGTTTAAGCAGGAGATCGTCAACGGCAGCCAGGTCGAGGCCACCGACGAGTGGCTCACCCACGGCTATCCCTGGGAGGTCCGTCGTCAAGACAAGGCCGTGACCATTAAGTTTGGTGGCCATGTTGAGGGCTTTGAGGAGAACGGCCGCACGTTCTACCGCACGGTGGACACGCAGGACATCCTGGCCGTCCCCTACGACATCCCCGTCGTGGGCTATGCCGGCGAGACCGTGAACAAGCTGCGCGTTTGGGCCGCCGAGCCGGTCGAGGAGCACTTTGACCTTGAGGCCTTCAACCGCGGCGACTATGCCCTGGCCGATGCCGAGCGCGCCGAGGCCGAGGCCATCAGCGCCATCCTCTACCCCAACGACGCCGGCGAGCACGGCCGTCTGCTGCGCCTGAAGCAGGAGTACCTGTTTGTTTCGGCCGGCATCTACAGCCTGCTCGACACCTTTGAGAAGGAGCACGGCGAGAACTGGGAGCTGCTGCCGCAGTTTGTTGCTATCCACACCAACGATACCCACCCCGCCATGTGCGGCCCCGAGCTCATGCGCATCCTCATCGACGAGAAGAAGCTCGAATGGGATGACGCCTGGAACATCGTGGCGCAGGTCGTGAGCTACACCAACCACACCATCCTGCCCGAGGCTCTGGAGAAGTGGCCCATTGGCACGTTCTCCAAGCTGCTCCCCCGCGTGTACCAGATCATCGACGAGATCAGCCGTCGTTGGCACGAGTCGTTCGACACCACGCAGGAGGGCTGGCAGGAGCGTCTGCGCCAGACCGCCATTCTGTGGGACGGCGAGATTCGCATGGCCAACCTGTCCGTGATCTGCAGTCACAGCGTCAACGGCGTGGCCAAGATCCACTCCGACATCATCAAGAACATCGTGCTCAAGGACTTCTATGCCCTAACGCCCGAGAAGTTCAACAACAAGACCAACGGGATCTCGCACCGTCGCTTCTTTGCCGAGGCCAACCCCACCTATGCCAAGCTCGTGACCGAGGCCATTGGCGACGGCTGGCTGAAGGACGCCTTTGAGCTGGAGAAGCTCAAGGAGTTTAAGGACGACTCCGAGTTCCTGAAGGCCGTGGGTGCCTCCAAGCGTGCCAACAAGGAGCGTCTGGCCGCCTACGTTAAGGCCGAGACCGGTCTGGTCATCGACCCCAACACCGTCTTCGATGTTCAGGTAAAGCGCTTCCACGCCTACAAGCGCCAGCTCATGAACATCATGAAGGTGATGGACATCTACAACCGTCGCATCGCCGACCCCAACTTCCACGTGACGCCGACGACCTTCATCTTTAGCGGCAAGGCCGCCTCGAGCTACACCTTTGCCAAGGAGACTATCCGCCTCATCAACTCCGTGGCCGAGGTCATCAACAACGACGCCCGTGTGAACGAGGTCATGAAGGTCTGCTTTATCCCCAACTTCCGCGTGAGCAACGCCCAGCTCATCTACCCTGCCGCCGAGATCTCGGAGCAGATCTCCACGGCCGGCAAGGAGGCCTCGGGCACGTCCAACATGAAGCTCATGATGAACGGCGCCATTACGCTGGGTACCCTCGACGGCGCCAACATCGAGATCGCCGACCTGGCCGGTCGCGAGAACGAGGCCATCTTTGGCCTGACCGCCCCCGAGGTCGAGCAGCTCTGGGCATCGAACAGCTACTTTGCGTGGGATACGCTCAACAACGATCGCGAGCGTCTGGGCCGCGTGATGGACGAGCTTAAGGACAACACGTTTGCAGGCCTTTCGGGCAACTTTGAGAGCATCTACAACGAGCTCATGAACAACAACGACCCCGACCTGGTCATGGCAGACTTCCGCAGCTACGTGGATGCGTGGGAGAAGCTCACCGGCAGCTATGGCGACCAGGAGACCTGGAACCGCAAGGCCCTGCTCAACACCGCCTCGAGCGGCTGGTTCTCGAGCGACCGCACCATTCGCGAGTACCGCGACGAGATCTGGCACGCGTAAAGGCGCGCGAGCTCCCCTATGCCAGCACGGCATTACTCGACGGGCGCGACCGAGCGCCGCGTCCGTCGCTAATGGGTTTAGGAACATCGATGACAGAAGGAGAAATCGATGAGTAAGAAAGAATGCATCGCGATGCTCCTCGCAGGAGGACAGGGCAGCCGATTGGGGGCACTCACCCAAAAGATCGCTAAGCCGGCGGTTAGCTTTGGTGGCAAGTTCCGCATTATCGACTTTTCGCTCTCCAACTGCTCCAACTCGGGCATCGACACGGTGGGCGTTCTGACGCAGTATCGCCCCTACCTGCTGCATGCCTACGTGGGCTCTGGCGAGGCGTGGGATCTGGACAGCCGCGACGGCGGCGTGTCGATCCTGCCGCCGTACGAGACGCAGACCGGCGGCGCCTGGTATGCGGGCACGGCCGACGCCATTACGCAGAACCTCGACTACATCAAGGCCAACGACCCCAAGTACGTCCTGATTCTTTCGGGCGATCACCTGTATCGCATGGACTACCGCAAGATGCTCAAGACGCACATTGAGAACAACGCCGACCTCACGGTGAGCGTTATGCCCGTGCCGTGGGAGGAGGCCAGCCGCTTTGGCATCTTGACCACCGACCCCGAGGACGGCCGCATCACCAAGTTTACCGAGAAGCCCGAGAAGCCCGATTCGAACCTCGCGTCCATGGGCATCTACATCTTCTCGGCCGACGTGCTGATCGAGGCGCTCGAAGAGGACGCTCTGGACCAGCGCTCGAGCCACGACTTTGGCAAGGACATCATCCCCAAGCTGCTCGGCGAGGGCAAGCGCCTGTACAGCTACGAGTTCCACGGCTTTTGGAAGGACGTCGGCACCATCGCCAGCTTCCACGAGACCTCGATGGACCTGCTGGGCAACAACCCCGAGTTCGATTTGTTCGACAAGCACTTCCCCATCATGTCCAACATCACCACGCGTCCGCCGCACTACATTGGCCCGGACGGCCGCCTGGACGACTGCCTGGTCTCCAACGGCTGCAAGATCTACGGCACCGCTCGCCACTCGATCATTTCGACCGATGTCATCATCGAGGAGCGCGCCGTGGTCGAGGACTCCGTGCTGCTGCCGGGCGCGCACGTCAAGAGCGGTGCGCACATCTGCCGCGCTATTTTGGGCGAGAACTCCACGGTCGAAGAGGGCGTGAAGCTCGGCTCTGTCGATACCACCAAGGATACGGCCGTCGTTGGAAATGACGTCGTTATCGGGAAGGGGGAATGATCCGATGATCAATCGCAAGGCCATCGGTTATATCACCGCTAACTACTCTTCGACTTACGGCAGCGTGCTGCTCAAGGACCGTCCCATCGCGTCCGTTCCCTTTTTGGGCCGCTACCGCCTGATCGACTTCCCGCTGTCCAACATGATGAATGCCGGCATCAAGACCGTCGGCGTCGTTATGCCGGGAAACTACCGCTCGCTGATCGACCACGTGGGCTCGGGTAAGGACTGGGGCCTGGACCGCAAGAAGGGCGGCCTGTTCATGGTGCCCGGCAACGCGTATGGCACCACCAAGGGCGGCATGCGCTTCCTGCTGCGCGACATCATCTCCAACAAGACGCTGTTCCAGCGCTCGGACAAGCCCTATGTCGTGATGATGGGCACCAACATCATCTTTAACATGGACCTCAACACCATCATCGACGCACACGAGAACTCCGGCGCCCAGATGACCGTGGTGTACTGCAAGGCCACGCGCAACGTCGATGACGAGACCAAACTCGAGATTAACGAGAACGGCCGCCTGACGGGCGTGAGCGCCGGCGTCGTGTACGGCGACAACGCCTCTATGGACTGCTGCATCGTCAACCGCGAGACGCTGCTCGAGATTATCGACCACTACCAGGCCGCCGACTATCTGGACCTGCTCGAGGCACTCCAGGGCGACTTTGGCAACATCGACGTGTGCAGCTACGAGTACAAGGGCGAGGTCGTGGGCGTGTTTAGCGAGAAGTCGCTGTACCGCCGCAGCATGGACCTGCTCGACCAGACCGTGGCCGATCAGCTCTTTGACCCCGAGCGCCCGATCCTGACCAAGGCTCACGACGTGCCGCCTTCGCGCTATGCGACCGGCAGCCACGCGTGCAACTCGATCATCTCGGCCGGCTGCATCATCAAAGGCACCGTGCGCAACTCGATCCTGTCGCGCGGCGTCGTGGTCGAGGAAGGCGCTTCGGTGACCAACTCGATCATCAACCAGAGCTGCATCATCAAGAGCGGCGCACGCGTTGAGAATGCCATCCTGGATAAGAACAACGTGGTCCCCACCAATACCGAGCTTCGCGGCACGCCCGAGAACATTCTGGTGCTGGGCAAGGCTCCGTTAACTTCCGACACCACCATCGTGCGTTAACGTTGGCACCGCAACATCGCTCGTAACATGTAGAATAGCCGCCCGGTTAGCGCCAGGCGGCTATTCTCGAATTACAACATGGGAGACAATATGGCAGAAACCAGCAAAAAGATGCAGATCGTGTTTGCCTCGGCCGAGTGCGCACCGTTTGTTAAGACCGGTGGCCTCGGCGACGTGGCGGGCTCGCTGCCTGCGGCGCTCGTGCGCGCCGGCGCCGAGGTTATCGTGATGGTGCCCAAGTACGCCACCATCAAGGACGAGTACAAGGCGCAGATGGAGCACTTCTCCGACTTTTACGTGAGCCTGGGCTGGCGCAATGAGTACTGTGGACTCGAGAAGCTCGAGCACGACGGCGTCACCTATATGTTCATCGACAACGAGCGCTACTTTGCGCGCGACTATCCGTACGGCTTCTTTGACGACGGCGAGCGTTTTGCGTTCTTCTCCAAGGCCATCACCGAGAGCCTGCAGCACCTGCCGGCCGGCTTTGAGTGCGACATCCTGCATTGCAACGACTGGCAGACGGCACTGGCACCAGTGTTCTTACGCGAGTTCTACCAGGGCCTGCCGCTGTACGACCGCGTCAAGACCGTGTTCTCGATCCACAACGTGGCGTTCCAGGGCCAGTTTAGCGACACCGTGATGGAGGACATCCTGGGTGTGGCGCATATTCCGGCGGCCGCCTCGCAGCTGCGCTGCGACGCCTGCAGCATCAACTACATGCTGGGCGCGCTGCACTATGCCGACGCCATCACAACGGTGAGCCCCACCTATGCGGGCGAGATCCAGACACCCGAGTTTGGCGAGGGCCTGGACGGCGTGCTGCGCGAGCGTTCCTACGCGCTGCAGGGCATTTTGAATGGCATTGACGTGGCGGGCTTTGACCCGGCAACCGACAAGCGCATTGCCGCCAACTACACGATTGACGATCGTTCCGGCAAGGCCGTGTGCAAGGCCAAGCTGCAGGAAGAGCTAGGCCTCGAGGTTCGCGACGACCGCCCGCTTATGGTGATGGTTACTCGCCTGACGCGCCAGAAGGGCATGGACCTGGTCATGTACGCGCTCGACCGCATCCTGTCCGGCGGCGTTCAGGTGGCCGTGCTGGGCACAGGCGACCGCGACTACGAGGACGGCCTGCGCTACTTCCAGGACAAGTACCCTGGCACCATGGCCGCGCGCATCGAATTCGATCCGGCACTGTCGCAGCGTATGTACGCCGCCGCCGACATGTTCCTGATGCCTTCGAAGTTTGAGCCCTGCGGTCTGTCGCAGATCATCGCCATGCGCTACGGCACCCTGCCCATCGTGCGCGAGACCGGTGGCTTGAAGGACACCGTGATCCCGTATAACGAGTTTACCGGCGAGGGTACGGGCTTCTCGTTTAGCAACTTTAATGGCGACGAGATGGGCGACGCGGTCTTCCGCGCAGCGCGCCTGTTCTGGGATAACCGTGAGGCATGGAACCAGCTGGTCACGCAGGCCATGAGCCAGGACTTTAGCTGGACGCGTTCGGCCGATAAGTATCTGGACCTGTACTTCTTTATGCACCCGGAGATTGAGAGGCCGGCGGGTGTGGAGGCTGCTGCGGCTGTCGAGGAGCCCGCTGCTGTCGAGGAGCCCAAGGCCGAGGAGAAGCCGGCTGAAACTGAGCCCGTTAAGGCCAATCCTGAGGTGAAGGTCGAGGCTACTCCCGAGCCCGAGCCTGAGGTGAAGCCCGCTGCGAAGCCTGCCACCAAAAAGACGACGACCCGCAAGACAACGGCTAAGAAGGCTACGACCACGAAGGCCGCTGCGAGCAAGACCACCGCTGCCAAGGCAACTACTGCCAAGGCATCGACCACGCGCAAGCGCACGACCGCCGCTGCCAAGAAGGCCGCCGAGGCCGAGACTGCCCCCGAGGTAAAGGCCGCCGCCGAGGCTAAGCCTGCGGCAAAGGCTCCGGCCAAGACCGCCGCCAAGAAGACAACGGCAGCCAAGAAGACCACGGCAACGAAGTCGACGACGACCAAGGCCGCTACGACGAAGGCCGCCACAAAGACGACCCCGAAGGCCGCTGCAAAGCCGGCCGCCAAAGTCGAGGAGACACCCGCCGAGTCTAAGGCTGAGGAAGCTGTCAAGGTTAAGCCGGCTGCCAAGACCACCACGCGCAAGCGCTCTACGACGACGGCCAAGAAGGCCACGACCAAGGCTGCTGCTCCCAAGGCAGAGGCTAAGGCCGAGGAAAAGCCCGCAGTAAAGGCCGAGCCAACTCCGAAGGCCGCTAAGGTCAAGACCGCTCCGAAGGCTACGGCAAAGGCCGAGCCCGCCAAGGAGGCCCCGGTCTCCCCCGCCGCTCTCACTGAGGAAAAGGCTCCGACCAAGAAGACCTCCGTCCGCAAGGCAACGGCCGCACGCAAGCGCCGCTAATCCTGACGATTAAAGCTTAATCCTCAACGCAAAAGAGGGCGCCCCAACCAGGCGCCCTCTTCTTGGTTGAACTTCTCTATTAAAAAGAGGTCCGGTTTACTACGACAAAATAGCCCTGGCCGACCACAGCGAGTAATCTACGAAATTGACAACGCTTCTACCTGCGGTTTTAATATCATCATAATGACCGTGGTTGAGATCAATCAATTCATCGTAGTAAACCGAAGTACTTTTGTTTAACTACAAATAGTATCGGTATAGACGTTTTTGAATATCGCGATAATTTGTGTGGTAAAACGATTTTCTAGGACAACCGTTCGCCGATGGTAAACGGATGTTGTTTATACAGCCTGTGTACAACAGATATACTTATATCCTGTGCGTAAAGCCCATGGCCCGCAGGCCGTGATTCTATTGAACTGGACCGTATTATGAGATTGATTCACAACAGCCGTCTGCCGCAGTTTCGTACTCCGTTTGGCGCTGTGACCACTGGAACTTCCGTTTCGCTATCGGTGATTTTGGAGGATGCCGACCCCAACCAGGCAACGCTCACCCTGCGCACCTGGGTCGATGAAATCGGTGAGTCTCTGTATCCCATGACGCACGAGGGCGACGGCATATTTACCGTAGAGCTTGAGTGCACTGAGCCCTGTCTTATCTGGTACAGCTTTATCTGCAACATCGAGGACCAGCCCGAGGTACGCCTGGGTGCACCGCAGGGTCGCACCGGTGGCGAGGGTGTGACCTACAACTACGCCGAGGTTCCGTCCTTCCAGATTACCGTCTACAAGCACCGCGAGAACCGTCCCACTTGGTACGAGCGCGGTATGGTCTACCAGATCTTCCCCGACCGCTATGCACGCGACGAAAACTGGCGCGAACGCACGCTTGCCGAAGTTGAAAAACCGCGCAAAGGAATCCAGCGCCGCATGGTCGAGGACTGGAACGAACCGCCCGAGTACGAGCGTGCCGAAGACGGCTCCATCAAGACCTGGGATTTTTACGGCGGCTCGCTCAAGGGTATCCAAAATGACCTGCCCCGCATTGCCGAGCTAGGCTTTACGGCCATCTACCTCAACCCCATCTTTGAGGCCGCGAGCAACCACCGCTACGACACGGCCGACTATACCAAGATCGACCCGATTCTGGGCACCGAGCAGGACTTTACGGAGCTGTGCAAGGCGGCCGAGAAGCTCGGCATTTCTATCATCCTGGACGGCGTCTTCAACCACACGGGCGACGATTCGATCTACTTTAACCGCTACGGTAACTATCCCGGTGTCGGTGCGTGGCAGAGCGAGGACTCGCCGTGGCGCGATGCGTTTTACTTCCATGAGGACGGCTCGTATGACTGCTGGTGGGGCGTGGGCAACATGCCCGCCATCAACGAGAGTTCCGAGCTTGTCCGTGAAAAGCTTCTGGGCAAGGACGGCGTCATTCGTAAGTGGCTGCGCGCTGGCGCCCATGGCTGGCGTCTGGACGTGGCCGACGAGCTTTCCGACGATTTCCTGGCCGAGATTAAGAAGGCCGTGCTCGCCGAGAAGCCCGACGCGCTGCTGCTCGGCGAGGTCTGGGAAGACGCCTCCAACAAGATCAGCTACGGCCATCTGCGCCGCTACCTGCAGGGCTCCGAGCTGGACTCTGCTATGGATTACCCCTTCCGCAACATGGTCATCGGCTTTTTAATGGGCTACAAGAACGCCTACCAGGCAGCCGAGGATATCGAAACCCTGCGCGAGAACTACCCGCGCGAGGCACTGGCCTGCGCGCTCAATCTGCTTTCGAGCCACGACCGTCCGCGCATCATCTCGGTGCTCGGCGGCGGCCCCGACGAGTCGCAGCTGCCCGAGAGTGAGCGCAGCAAGTGGCGCCTGGACGACAACTCCATGGGCCTGGCCAAGAGCCGCTTTTGGTTGGCGACGCTCATGCAGATGACCTTCCCGGGCGTGCCCTCGATCTATTATGGCGATGAGTACGGCCTGGAGGGCCTCACCGATCCGGGCAACCGCCGCACGCTGCCTTTGAAGGAAGACCTCCACGACTTCGACACGCTGGCTATCGTTAAGAACGCGTCTGCCGTACGTCGCGCGCTGCCGTTTATGGTCGACGGCGAGATCAAGGCCTTCGCGCTCAACGACGAAGTCTTGGCCTACACCCGCACGGGCAAAAACGGCGAAGCCGCGACGGTTATCATCAACCGCAGCCTACGCAATTCGCACTGCGTGACGATTCCAGCGCTCAGCGAATGTGCGAGCGACGTGATCAGCGGCCACGAGTGCGAAATCCACAACGGTACGGTTACGCTCGACCTGTACCCGCTGGGCTCTTCGATCATCTATCACCATGCCGAGAAGC
Organism: Collinsella sp.; assembly: GCA_018363345.1. Lineage (GTDB taxonomy): Bacteria > Actinomycetota > Coriobacteriia > Coriobacteriales > Coriobacteriaceae > Collinsella. The sequence goes on from JAGZNZ010000005.1 coordinate 27,945, forward strand.
GCCTGCAGGAGCCGCTCGATCACGGCGCGGGCGTCGTGTGCCACATCACCTCGGTGCCGACCGATGACGGCAAGCCCGGCACAATCGGTGTGCCCACGCGACGTTTTATCGACCACCTGGCCGCCATGGGCATGCGCTACTGGCAGGTTCTGCCCGTCAACCCGACGGACTTCTTCCGTTCCCCTTACGCTGGGCCTTCGGCCTTTGCAGGCAATATCGACCTGCTGCCCGAGAGCCACGAGGAGTTGGCCGCCGACTTTGCTACCTGGAAGGCCCACGGAGGCGAAGATGCCGATCCGTTGTACACGGCGTTTAAACATCGCAACGCCGACTGGCTCGAGAAGTACTGCGTCTACATGGCGGTAAAGAAGCACTTTGAGGGACTGTCGCGCCACGATTGGCCGGCAGATGTCGCGCGCTACAACGAGTATCTAATTGATGACAAGCGCTTCCACGACGAGGCCGAGCTGCAGGCGTACATGCAGTATCGCTTTGACCTTGCCTGGTGCGAGCTCATGAACTATGCGCACAAGAAGGGCATCGAGGTCATCGGCGATATCCCCATGTATGTCTCGGACGATTCGGCCGACGCGTGGAGCGAGCCCGAGAACTTCTGGCTGTCCGACACCGGCAAGGCGATTGAGATTTCGGGCGCGCCGCCCGACAACTTTGCGCCCGAGGGCCAGGTGTGGGGAAACCCCACCTTCCGCTGGGATCACATGAAGAAGAACGGCTATAGCTGGTGGATGGATCGCCTGCGTCGTGCGTTCGCGCTCTACGACCGTGTGCGCCTGGACCACTTCCTGGGCTTCCACAGCTACTTTAGCATCCCCGCCGGCAAGGCCTGTGCCGACGGCCGCTGGCTTCCGGGACCGGGCAAGGACCTGTTCCAGACCGCCTACGACGAGCTGGGTCCGCTTAACTTTATCGCCGAGGACCTAGGCTATTTGACGCCCGGTGTTCACGCGATGGCTTCGACCTGCGGCTTCCCCGGCATGGACGTGCTAGAGTTTAGCGATTACGACGTTCGCTGCGGAATTCATCCCACACCAGACAAGATCCTGTATACCTCGACACACGACACCTCGACGCTTGCCGGATGGTGCACACGCTCCTTTGCAGGCGGCGACGAGCCGAGCGGCATTGCATTGGCTGGCGAGCTCATGGGCAATGCCCTGGCAAGCGATGCTCCGCTCGTGATGATGCCGCTGCAGGACGTGCTGGGACTGGGCGACGATGCACGCATGAACGTGCCGGGCGTGGCCACGGGCAACTGGACTTGGCAAGCTGACGAGGCCGACGTTGCGGCAGCCGAGGGCAAAACTGCGAAGCTCCTGCGCAGCACCCATAGATTCTGGGGCGAAGCGTGATAAAACCCCCGATATAGGGTACAGTTACAGCTGTTTGAATTTATGCGGGCAGAGCGATCTGCCCGCTTTGTGCTGAAAAGGAAGTATTATGGCGCGCTACGATTACAAGTGCTCGAGCTGCGGCAACGTGTTTGAGGTTGAGCACCCCATGTCCGAGACACCCGAGGTCGTATGCCCCAGCTGCGGCGCCCCGGCATCCAAGACGTTCTCAGCCAGCGGCATTAAGTTCGACGGAAGCGGTTTCTACAACACCGACCAGCGAAGCGGCGGCTCCAGCACCAACGCCACAAGCGGCTGCTGCGCCAACTGCCCGCATAACCACTAGTGACAAGCGGCCCCGCGATCAACTCCGATCGCGGGGCCGCTTCTTTGCGCTATGGGTCGATAATTATTTTTAAAAATTAGTATATTTTAAAATCCGCCCATACCGGCAGAATAGGGATCGTCACAGGTACCATCGCTATACCAATGAGTAGACCCGATATAGTTACCAGCTGCATCATATTGATCTAATTGACGAATGACATACTTACCACCACTATTATTGGAAGAAGAAATACTGCTAGAAGATCCACCAGAATTATTATTAGAATAGTTACTACCGCTAGAATAACTATTCTGCTGAGAAGTCTGCTGTTGAGCTTGTGCTGTTACTTCCTCTTGAGCCTTCGCTTCAGCTTCAGCTTCAGCTTTTGCCTTGTTTAAATCATCAATACGAGTTTGATAATGACTAATCTGTTCATTGATTTGATCGATGAATTTTTTAGAATCCTTTTTGGCATCTTCAAAAATCAGCTTCTGATTATCTTTGTTAGAAATATCATTAAGAAGACCATTGAGGCTATTAATATGCTGCTGGAGAGAGTCAGTATCTTCAGTAGAATTCACATCAAAATTAGCATGATCAACTAGAGAAGTATTCCACTCATTATTTTGAGCCTTACGGCAACCTTTAATAATGGAATCATACTTATTAAGCAGCTTAGTCCAATCAGGGGAAGTGCCATCCGCATACTTAAAACTGTCATTTGAGATTTCTTTATTCAAAATCTCTTTATTATTTTGAGCATTTTTAATGGTATCAAGACGTTGCTCAAAAGTTAGTAACCCAGGATCAGCCTTAAAGGCAGCAACACTATCGCTAGCCTTTGAATACAAAACTTCAACCTGCTGATTATGTTCACTACATGCTTGTTTGTAATTGTAACCAGCATAACCACCGACACAACCAGCAAGGAGCAGAGCAACAATACCGGCACCAATAATTACCCGCTTTTTAATCGAAGAATTCTCAACCTCTTCATTTTCCTGAGTATTATCTTCAGGATTGTCAATCTTGTCCCTATTAAGATCGTTCATTTTAACCCCTCAATATTAAATCTGCGAGCGGTTCATGCATCCAGAAACTTACCAAACCCAACCGCTTACTTTCATACCCGATTTATTAGTCCCAGTCCCAGAAAAATCTTCCTTATGAGTTGCGGTGAAATAGGGACTGTTTGGTGGGTAGAAGCCGCTATTCAATCCCTATTTCACCGCAACTTAGTAGTTACTTGTGGACCAGACGAGCGCAGAAGTGGCCGTCGTAGGAGTCGGCGTTTACCGGCACGCTTTGGAAGAGGCCTCGATCGTTCTGGCGTACGAAAACGAGCTTCTTGGCCTGATCGAACTCGGGGAGTTGCAGAATCTGTGCTTCGGAAAGCGGCGCCACGCTAAAGCCGGCACCCTCGGGAGAAGCCAGGAAGGCATCCACGACCTGAGTGTTCTCCTCAGCAAAAACCGAGCAGGTGGCATAGATAAGCTCACCGCCGGCAGCCACGCGCGCGGCGGCTTCCTTGAGCATCGTCAGCTGCAGTTTAGGAAGCTCAACCGTCACGTCCTTTTCGGTCAAGCGCCACGGAATCTCAGGATGCCGGCGCATGGTGCCGGTGCCCGAACACGGGGCATCGATAAACACCGTATCAAACAGAACAGGCTTACCAAGCATGGCATCGAACGACGTAAGCACCGCATCAAGCTCGCACGCATCACCCGAGACGGTACGAACGCCCTTAATACCAGCCTTATGCAGGCGCGCAAGATTCTGATCACACTTGCGATCGTGCAAATCGAGTGCAGTGTGCTGACGCTCGTAGCCGGCACGCTTGGCCTGGCACATCATCACATAGGTCTTGGTGCCGCGACCGGAGCCGATCTCCAGGCAAAGCCCAGGACGGGTCGCCGCAGTAGCGATGAGCTGGGCGTTAAGGTCCGAGGCCACGGCCGCCGCGCGGTCAAACACACCCGACGCAACCGTAGCCTGCGAATCGACCGGCGCATGGCAGCCCGGGAACACCGGCGCCACAAGCTGCGATAGGTACGGATCAGGCTTAGTTGCAAAGGCGTTCTCGTGCAAAGCGAGCGGTGCGGGCGCCAGATTGCCAGCAAAGTTGAGCGCGCCCTCGGGCGTATCGAATGAGGCCATAATGCGAGCGCACAGCCAGCGCGGCATACCCATCAGGCGAGACAGGCGAACCAAACGACGCTCGGACTCATTGGCATCCGCCGCAGCGGCAAAGTCCTCAACGTTGTCCGCAACCTTGTGCAGCACGGCGTTCGCCAGACCGGCGGCCGACTTAGCGCCGCTGCGAACCAGCTCAACACCCTGACTCACGGCAACGCGGCCAGGGGTATGTAGGTAGAGCATCTCAAAGGCCGAGATGCGAAGCGCCATGCGAACACGCGGCGCCACCTTTTTGGGCTTATCAAGAAACTGATCAAGCAGCTCGTCCAAAATACCCTGCGTCGCGGCAACACCGAGCGCCAAGCGAGCGGCAAACGCAGAATCGCGCTGGTCAATGGCCTTGGCGGAAGCACGGGAAGACAACACGTCGCGTGCGTACATACCGCGGCGATCGGCCTCCATCAACACATCGAGCGCAAGCTTGCGCGCGGGAGACAACTTGCTCATGACAGTACACCCCACCTAAGTTCGGCACCCTGCAGGCCGGCAGCCCAGGCAGAAGCAGTCATGGCACGCTTACCATCGGGCTTAACCTCGAGAAGCTCAACCGCTCCATCGGAAAGCCCCAGGTAGACGCGCTTGCTCTTGACGACAACAGCGCCCTCGCCAAGCGAAACGTCAGCCGGCGCAGCATCGAGCACGCGCACGGTCTTGCCGGCAATCATACAACGGGCAGGCGCGGTATCGGACGAAGCGAGCACATGACGCACGCAATCGAGCGCCCCCATCTGCGGATCCAGACGCATTTCCTGCTTAGAAATCTTGGCAGCATGAGTGACGAGCGACTCATCCTGCTCAGTCCACACGGCGGTGCCATCGGCAAGCGAGGGAAGCGTATCGGCAAGCAATTTGCCGCCAAGTTCAGCAAGCTCCATGGTCAGCGCCTCAGCATGCTTACCGGCAACCGACGTGGAAGCCTGAGCACAATAAGCACCAGTATCCACGCCATGTCCAATGCGCATAATGGAAACGCCGGCAACCTCGTCACCAGCAAGAATGGCACGCTGGATGGGAGCAGCACCACGCCAACGAGGTAGCAAGGACGCATGAACATTCACAATACCAAGCTGCGCCATATGCAGCACCTCATCGGGCAAAATGCAGCCATAGGCAGCAACGCAGAAAATATCAGCCTGCGCAGCCTGGAGCGCCTCAACAACCTCAGGCGTCATACGATTGGCCTCAACAACCGGCAACCCCAGCTCAAGCGCCTTGGCCTTAACAGGAGACGGCTCCAACTTTTTACCACGCCCACGAACAGCATCGGGACGAGTAATGACAAGCGCAATCTCGTTCCCAGTCTCAACAAGCGAAGTCAGCGAAGGCACAGCAAAATCAGGCGTACCCATAAACACAATGCGCATAAAGAACGTCTCCCCTCAACAAAAACCGAGACAGCTACAAATAACGGCAGAAAGCCAAGTACCCAGCCCATCCGCAATAACAATTCAACAAGAACAAATATACCCAAAACCAAAGAAAGAGCCGCATAAAAGCAGCCCTCTCAACAAAGCAATTATCAGCGAAGACGCCCATCCCCGGCCCGACGGCACCCGGGCGAACCGAGCCAGAACAACGCAGTCCCCGGTGCTGAGCGCCCACATATCGTCCCGCGCGCAGTTTCGCAGCAAAGCGAGAATGTTTGAGCACGGGATGATATGTGGGCGCTCAGCACCGGGGACGGACAAACCTACTCCGTCTCGCCCGGTCGAGCGCCGCGGGCCAGGGCGTCCTGGTACTCCTTGACGGCCTTGATCCTCTGCATGGGCTTCAGTCGCTCGAACATGGTGTTGCCATGCAGGTGATCGATCTCGTGCTGCAGGCACACGCAGAACAGGTCGCCCGAGGCCTCGTAGCGAATCAGGTTGGCATCCAGGTCATACGCCTCGACGACGACATGGTCGGGGCGCTCGATCTCGCAGCTAATGCCGGGGATGGAAAGGCAGCCCTCGCTAAACGGCACCAGATGGTCGCTCTGCTCTACAATCACGGGATTGATGAGCACATACGGGTCGTAGTCATTCTTGTCGCTGTAGTCGCAGTCGATGGTGACAAGCTGAATGAGCTCGCCGATCTGCGGAGCAGCCAGGCCGCAACCGCCGTTGTCGAACATCATCTTCTTCATCTTCTCGGCAAGCGCCTCGATCGCCGGGGTGATCTCCTCGATGACGGCGCACTCCTGGCGCAGACGAGGGTCGGGCGACAGTACGATTCCGTTGGCTTCCATGGCCATCCTTTCGGGTTGTTACATCAAATCATAGGCGTCGACGTCAACGCTCACGCTCACGCCGCGCACGGAGCCCACCTCTTTGAGGCAGGCGTCGATATCATCAGAGACATGGTACCCCACGGGCGACTTCACAAGCAGGTGGAAGCGGTAACGGTCCTTGGCTCTCTCGATTACACACGAAGCAGGGCCTAGCACCTGCGGTACGGCGCTGCCCGCCCGCAAAAAGTCGGGCGCGGCGGCGTGCCAGCGGCGCTTGAGGAGCTTCGCGATGCGACCGATGTAGTCCCGCGCGTCGTCCGCGTTCGTCGACCATACCAAGATGTTGGCCAGGCGCACGAAGGGCGGATACAGGGCGTCGCGGCGCTGGTCCAGGTCGTAGTCGGTAAAGATCGAGCGGTCGTGCTCGGCGACGGCGCGAATGACCGGGTCATCGGGCAGGTAGGTCTGGATGATGACCTCGCCGGGACGATCGCCGCGACCGGCGCGGCCCGCAACCTGCTCCAGCAGATCGTAGGCGCGCTCCCCTGCTCTAAAATCGGGCAGCTTCAGCGCAAAGTCGGCATTGACCACGCCCACGAGCGTGACCTCGGGAAAGTCGAGGCCCTTGGCGATCATCTGGGTGCCCAGCAGCACCGCGCAATCGGCGGCATCGAACTGTTCGAGCAGCTTTTTGTGTGCGTCTTTGCCGCGCGTGGAATCGGCGTCCATGCGAATGATAGCGACGTCGTCGGGCAGCATCTGGTGCAGTGCGTCCTCGATCTGCTGCGTACCCAGGCCCATTTTTGCTAGGTAGCGGCTGCCACACTTGGGACAGCGACTCGTGGGTGCAGGATAGGGCTGCACGCGCCAGGACGAACCACAGGTGTGGCACTGCAGCGTATGGGTGCGCTCGTGGTACGTAAGCGCCGTAGAGCAGTGGTTGCAGGTGGGAACGCAACCGCACTCGCGGCACATCAAAAACGGCGCAAAGCCGCGGCGGTTATGCAGCAGCACAGCCTTCTCGCGGCGCCCTACAACGCGCTCCAAACCTTCCATCAGCGGTTTTGAGAACATTGAACGGCTACCGTGCGAAAACTCGCGGCGCAGGTCAGCAATGCGGACCGTGGGTAGCACGGCGTGTCCCGGGCGCTCGGGCATCTCGACGCGCGTCCAGGTGACACCGTTGTACGTGCCGCGGCGGCAGCGATCTAGGGCCTCGGCAGAAGGCGTGGCCGAGCCCAGCACGAGGGGGCAGCGATAGCGGCGCGCCATCTCGGCCGCCACCTCGCGCGCATGGTAGCGCGGGCTGGAGCCCTGCTTGTAGCTGGTCTCATGTTCCTCATCGATAATGATGAGCCCAAGGTCGCTGAACGGACAAAAGAGCGCCGAGCGGGCGCCCACGACCACGCGGGCCGCACCGCTGGCAACCATGTCCCACTGGTCTAGGCGCTCACCGGCCGAAAGACGGGAATGGAAGACCGCGACCGTCTCGCCAAAGCGCGAACGGAAGCGGCCGACGGTTTGAGCCGTCAGCGAGATCTCGGGCACAAGCACGCACGCTGAGCGCCCGGCCGCGAGCACGCGCTCGATAGCGGAGAGGTAGACCTCGGTTTTACCGGATCCGGTGACGCCGTCGACAAGGACCACGTCGCCGTGTGCGTCCAGGCGAGCACGCTCAATCTGCGCGAGCGCCTGCCGCTGGCCGTTCGTGAGCGCGACCGGCGCCTTGCCGCTCGCGGAGGACAGCGTAGTCTGCTCGCTGCAGCCGCGCCAGGCACGGCGCTCCTCCACCACCACGACGCCGCGTTTTTCGAGCGCCTTGATGGTCGCCGACATGCTGTTGTAGAGCAGATTGAGATCGCGCGTCGTGACCGGCCCGCACTGGAGCGCCTCGATGAGTTGGCGCTGACGAACGGCGGTCTTGGGCGGCGTATAGTCGAAGCCCTCAGGCGTGAGCATGACCCAGCGGTTTTGAATAGGCTTGACGGCGGGACGCTCGACCGTCCACGCCCCGTCATCACCCTTCACGACCCGAGGGCTGCCACCCGGAGGTAAGAACAGGCGCAGGCATTCGGAAAGCGTCGCGACATATTCGCGGCTCATCCAGCGCGCAATGCGGGCGGCCTCGGCGCCAAAGAGTGGTTTGCTGAGGATGGCCTCGATGGGCTTGATGCGCGCTGGATCAAGGACGGTGTTGCCTTGCAGGTCGCCCAGCTCAGATGCAATGTCGACGATATAGCCCGCGGCCGCACGGTTTCCAAAATGAACTAGGACGGTGGAGCCGATCTGGGCCTCATTGGCAAGAGACTGCGGAATGCCGTAGGCGAACGGCTCGGACAGCGCACGGGTGGGAATGTCGAGGACCACGCTCGCATAGGCGGCAACGGGCTCGGGCGCAGGCGCGGGCTTGGCCTGCTTGGCCGTGCGGACAGGCTTTACGGAAGCCCGCTCGGGTTCAGGCGAACCAAACAGTGACAGTTGCTCGGCCACGGTCTCTGCACCTCCCATCCCATACGTCTTTAGAAACAAGAGCCCCACTCGTGGTGAGCGGGGCTCGGATACATGCGTTTGCGCGACTGTTACAGCGCCATTGTGCGGGCGCGGTCGATACGCGCCAGGCAGTCGTCGCGGCCGACGAGCGCCATGGTCTCGCCCAGCGGGGGGCTCACCATGTTGCCGCAGACGGCGACGCGCACGGCCTGGAACACCACGCGCTTCTTGAGGTCCATCTGCTCGGGCAGCGGCTCAAGCGCGGCGTCGATGTTCGCGGCAGTCCATTCGTCCACGCCCTCGAGCGCGGTCTTGGCGGCATCCAGAATGGCACCCATGCCCTCCTTGGCCAGACCCTTGTTGACGGATTTCTCGTCATACTCGAGCGTCTCGGCCGTAGCAAAGATGGGGGCGGCGACGGTCACGGCGTCAGCCGGCATCTTGGTGCGCGGCTTGACGATGGAAGCGAGCGCGTCGATCCAGTCCTCGCCGTACTCGACATTGCCCTCAATGAGGCCTGCCTCGTGCAGCTCGGGGACCATGATCTCGTCGGCAAACTGAGCATCGGACATGCCGTTGATGTACTCGGCATTGACCCAGTCGAGCTTCTTGGGGTCGAAGGTCGCCGGGTTCTTGGAGATGCGGTCGAGCGAGAACTTGCTGGCCAAGACATCGCGCGGGATGATCGTGGTCTCGCCGTCGAGCGACCAGCCGAGCAGCGCCAGGTAGTTGACGAACGCGTCAGGCAGGTAGCCCGCATCGCGGTACTCCTCCACCGAGGTGGCGCCGTGACGCTTGGAGAGCTTCTTGCCGTCGGAGCCCAGAATCATGGAGATGTGGGCGAACGTGGGCACGGGCGCGCCGAGAGCCTCGTAAACCATGACCTGGCGCGGGGTGTTGGACAGGTGATCGTCGCCGCGGATGACGTGGGTAATCTTCATCATGGCGTCGTCGACGACGGTCGCGAAGTTGTACGTGGGCGTGCCGTCGGAGCGGAAGATGACAAAGTCGTCGAGCTCCTTGGCATCGAAGGTCACCTCGCCGTGAACGGCGTCGTGGATGACGACGTCGCCGCGGTCCTCGGGCACCTTGATGCGCAGGACGTAGGGCTCGCCGGCCTCGATGCGGCGGCGCGCCTCCTCGGGATCAAGATTGCGGCAGCGACGCTGATAGCCCTGGAAGGGGTCCTTGCGCTCCTGCGCGGCCTTACGGTCGGCGTCGAGCTGCTCCTTGGTGCAGAAGCAGGGATAGGCCTTGCCCTCGTCCCAAAGCTTCTGGGCGGCCTGTTTGTACAGGTCCAGGCGCTCGGTCTGAGCATAGGGGCCAAAGTCGCCGCCCACCTCGGGCCCCTCGTCCCAGTCCAGACCCAGCCAACGCATGGCGCGCAGGATGATCTGCGTGTTCTCGTCGGTGGAACGGGTGGGGTCGGTGTCGTCGATGCGCAGGATGAACGTGCCGCCGTTTGCGCGGGCAAAAGCCCAGTTATAGATAGCGGTGCGGGCGCCGCCGATGTGCAGCTTGCCCGTCGGTGAGGGTGCAAAGCGGACGCGAACGTCTGATGCCATGGAAATCTCCTCGATTGCAGGATGGATGTCTAACTGGACCAGTATAAAGCAACAATGCCCACCTCCGCACAATGGGCACCGACCTACTCATTGGGGACAGACTTAAATGACTACCCAATGAGCACCCGACTGGTCATTTAAGTCTGTCCCCAATGAGTAGGTGCGGAAAGGGTGTGAATGTTGGATTTACGCGCTATGATGTCCCCTTGCATACAGAGCCCGGCGGAATGGTAACGGTCGCCGGGACGCGTTTTTGAAAGGACAATCATGTCAGAAGAACTTCGTTCCATCCCACCCCAACACGGGTCCTTTGTGTTTACGTCGGAGTCGGTGACCGAAGGTCATCCCGATAAGATCGCCGACCAAATCAGCGACGCCGTCCTCGACGCAATCCTCGCCAAAGAAATAGAGCTGCAGGAGCAGGGCTATATTGCGCCCAACGGCGTGCCCGCCAACGTGGAAAACGTCCGTTGCGCCTGCGAGACCCTCGTGACTACCGGCACCGTCATCGTCGCCGGCGAGATCCGCACCCAGGCCTACGTCGACGTGCAGGAGATTGCCCGTGGCGTTATCCGCCGCATCGGCTACAACCGCGCCAAGTTTGGTTTTGACTGCGATACCTGTGGCGTCATGAGCCTCATCCACGAGCAGTCCCCCGATATCGCCCAGGGCGTCGACGAGTCCTTCGAGACCCAGACCGGCGCCACCACCGACCCGATCGACCTGATCGGCGCCGGCGACCAGGGCATGATGTTTGGCTATGCCTCCAACGAGACCAAGACCCTCATGCCCATGCCGCACTACCTGGCGAGCCGCCTGGCCGAGCGCCTGGCCGCCGTGCGCCACGACGGTACCCTGCCCTATCTGCGACCCGACGGCAAGACCCAGGTCACCGTGCGCTACGACGACGGCAAGCCCGTCGAGGTCACGACCGTCGTCATCTCCACGCAGCACGCAGCCGAGATCGAAGACATGGGCAAGATCAAGGACGACCTCATCGAGCATGTCATCTCGCCTGTCATGGCTGCCGAGAACATGCCGTGGGACAACGCCGATATCTACGTGAACCCCACCGGTCGCTTTGTCGTGGGCGGCCCCATGGGCGACACGGGCCTAACCGGCCGTAAGATCATCGTCGACACCTATGGCGGCTACGGCCGTCACGGCGGCGGCGCCTTTAGCGGCAAGGACTGCACCAAGGTCGACCGCTCCGCCGCATACGCCGCTCGCTGGGTCGCCAAGAACGTCGTCGCCGCCGGCCTTGCCGACCGCTGCGAAGTCGAGCTGGCCTACGCCATCGGCGTGTCCAAGCCGTTGTCGATCATGGTCGACACCTTTGGCACCGCACATGTTGCCGAAGACAAGATCGTCGAGGCCGTGGAGAAGACCTTCGACCTGCGCCCGGGCGCCATCATCCGCGACCTGGATCTACGTCGCCCCATCTACGAGAAGACAGCAGCCTACGGCCACTTTGGCCGCGAAGACGCCGACTTTACCTGGGAGAACACCGACCGAGTCGAAGAACTCAAAGCAGCCTGTGGCCTGTAATTGGGAACCACCAAGGTCACAACACGCACACGCTTTCAAAAGAAGTACCGCCCCCAAGCGGTACTTCTTTTTTATTAATCCGGTGGTGAAGATGCTTCGATATGAGTCTACGCTGCGTCCCCAGCTAATGAATTTTGCCATCTAGCAACTCCAACCATGTATCCTTAGTCCCGAGGGGCGGGGCATAAGGTCGATCGCGAGTTCCGCACGAGCCGGAGAGCACTTAATGTGCTCTCCGTGCGAGTCAGGACTGTCCGAGCAGGCGACCTTATGCCCCGTCCCTCGGGACGACGGGATAGAACAGGAGCGCATATGGCAGGCAAGCCGCAAACACTAGCTACGACCTCGGCATTCGAGATCTTGGGGCCCGTCATGGTCGGCCCCAGCTCGTCGCACACCGCCGGCGCCCTGCGCTGCGCCCAGGTTGCCGCCAGCCTGCTGGAAGGCCGCATCACCAAGGTCACCTTTGGCCTGTGGAACTCCTTTGCCCATACCTACCGCGGCCACGGCACCGACCGCGCGCTCGTCGCGGGTATCTTGGGCCTCGATACCGACGACGAGAACATCAAGCAGGCCTTTGACCTCGCACGCGAGCAGGGTCTCGACTATCACTTTGACATCAAGGGCGACGACGCCTCCATCCACCCCAACACCGTCGACATCGAGATGGTCGACGACACGGGCGCCACGGCACAGGTCCGCGGCGAGAGCCTCGGCGGCGGCAAGATGCGCATCAGCCGCATCAACGGCGTCGGCGTCGACATCTCGGGCATGTATTCCACGCTCTTCGTGGCGCACCAGGACGTTCCCGGCGTGCTCGCAGCACTCACGAACCTGCTCGCCTACGCACACGTCAACATCGCCTTCTGCCGCACCTACCGCACCGAGGTGGGCGGCCAGGCCTATTCCGTCTTTGAGACCGACGGCGCTCCCGACGACACCGTCGTCCCCATGCTGCGCAAGCTCGACAATGTCGATTACGCCACGTTTATCGAGCTCCCGGGCTCGGCCTCGTCGCTCTCCCCCGGTGTCTCGGCCAAGGAGATCTTCGACGACGGCGAGCAGTTGCTCGATGCGTGCGCCGAGCTCGGCCTGAATATCGGCGCCGTCATGGCCGTGCGCGAGGCGCGTCTGACCGGCGAGGCCCATGCTATCGCAGCCATGCGCCGCGTGCTCGACGTCATGCGCGAGGAGACCACGGCCCCCATCGCCAATCCGCAGCGATCGCTCGGCGGGCTTATCGGCGGCGAGGCCAAGCTCGTCGATGCCACCCACCGCAACGATTTAAGCGCAAGCCTGATGGGCCCCGTTCAGACCGATGCCGTGGCTCGCGCGATGGCCGTGCTCGAGCGCTCCGCCACCATGGGCGTGATCGTTGCCGCCCCCACGGCCGGCTCCGCGGGCGTCGTCCCCGGCTGCGTGCTGGCGCTCGCCGATCACCTCCAGCTCGACGATGAACAGGTCATGGATGCCCTCTACTGCGCCGCCGCCATCGGCCTCAACCTCACCACGAGCGCCTGCGTCGCCGGCGCCGAGGGCGGATGTCAGGCCGAGGTTGGAAGCGCTGCCGCCATGGCCGCCGCCGCGCTGGTCCAGATGATGGGCGGCACGCCCGAGCAAGCGCTCGACGCCAGCTCCATTGCACTGAGCAACCTGTTGGGCCTCGTTTGCGACCCCGTCGGCGGCCTTGTCGAGGTGCCCTGCCAAAACCGCAACGCCATCGGCGTGGCCGCGGCCTTCAGCTCGGCGCAGCTCGCCCTCGCCGGCATCAAGAGCCTGGTGCCGTTTGACCAGATGGCGCACGTGATGCTCTCGGTGGGCCACGCCCTGCCCGCCACGTTGCGCGAGACGGCCAAGGGCGGCATCGCGCAGGCTCCGGCAGCACTCTCGGCGTGCGCAAAATGCGGAATATGCGGATAGTGAGCAAAAGCGAACGATAGGTGGGACATATGTCCCACCTATCCTTTATCGCCACTGTTTTCGTAACACAAGCAACTGCGTAATCGCTATAATTCAAGCCCAGTTAAAACACGATGAGCCGTAAAGCGAAACTCGAAGGAAATATACACGATGTCGCAACTCGACCGCAGCCAACTGATCCCCGATCCGCAACAGCCCAGCAGGCAGCCCGGAGGCATCCAATCGCCCCGTCCCATTGCGCCAGCCCATGGTCAACAGCACGGCGCGGCAAATACCTCCCCGCGCCCCAATCAGGGCCAGCATCAGCAGCGTCAGCAGCGTTCCGCACATGGCGCCGGTCACAACCAGGGCTCCTCGCACACTCGAGTTTCCAACAACCGCGGCCCCGCCAACAACCGCTCCGCAAAGGGTAATAAGACGGGCGGCAAGACGGCGTTCTTCGTCGTCCTCGGCCTCGTCGCTATCGTCTATATCGTGGGCGTCGTGGCGTTTTCGCAGATTGCCTACCCCAACACCACCATCGCCGGCGTCGATATCTCGTTTTCCAACGCCTCATCCGCCGCTACCAAGGTCAACTCAGCGTGGAAGCACTACAAGCTCACCGTTTCGGGAGATGACTTTAGCTGGACCTATCAGCCCGAATCCGACGAGCCCATCGTCGACGGCGAGGCAGCTGTCCACGAGATTATCGGCAGCAACGAGCCGCTGCTGTGGCCCTCGCGCCTGATTGCCTCGCTCGGCGGCAAGAACGTTAGCGCGACCAAAAACGGTACCATTGACCTGGAACAGGACGTCGACCTGTCCATGCTCTCGGACGCCTTTGACCAAAAGCAGTTCGAAGGGGATCTGGGTGCCGCCATCGACGCATTCAACGAGGGCCGCTCGGGTACCTTTGAGGCATCGAGCTCCTACGACGAGAAGGCAGGCAAGTTCACGATCGAGAAGGCCCGCTCCAACGAAAAGCTCAACCGCGAGCATGTCATTAAATATGCGGAGATCGAGCTCGCGTCGCTGTCCGAGACCGTCGATCTTACGAAGCTCGGAAACGATGCCTACGAGCCGCTCAACGGCACGCTCACCAACGACCAGATCCAGGCCGCATGCGATGCCGCCAACAACTTCCTGGGCGTTAACGTGACCCTTAAGCTCAACGGCAACGATGCCGGCAAGGTCGACGGCAGCTCGGTGCTGCAGTGGATCAGTTTTGACGACCCCGCGAACCCCACACTCGACACCTCCCAGATCAGCAACTGGGCAGCAGACCTCGCCAATGGCTTTAACACCGTGGGCTCCACTCGCTGGTGGACGCGCGCCGATGGCAAGCAGTGCGCCGTCGAAGGCGGTGACTTTGGTTGGTCCATCGACAGCAGCACGCTTGCCAAGCAGGTCGAGGATGCTATTAACAACAAGCAGACCGGCGAGATTGAGATCAATTACTCCCAGAAGGCCGACACCTTTACCGCCAAGGGCGAGCCCGATTGGAAGGCGTATATCGACGTCGACCTGTCCGAGCAGCACGCGCGCTACTATGACGAGAGCGGAAATATCGTTTGGGAGGCCAACTTTATTTCCGGCAAACCGGGCGAAGACGCCACCCCCGAGGGCGTGTGGCAAATCAACAGCAATGACGGCGCCACCAAGCTTATCGGCGCCAAGGACCCCAAGACCGGTAAGCCCAAATACGAGAGCCCGGTGAGCTACTGGATGCCGTTTGAGGGCAACATGGTTGGCTTCCACGACGCTACCTGGCAAAACGACAAGAGCTTCGACGATCCCAACTCCTATAAGTGGTGCGGTAGCCACGGCTGCATCAATCTGCGCCTGGCCGATGCCAAGGCGCTCCACGATTGCATCAGCGTCGGTCTGTGCGTGGTCGTCCACTCCTAGCACATCACGCGTGTCACAACAAAGCTCAGCGTCACCTACCTTTCGATGCTGAAAGAATCGCGCCTGTGCGCCCGCCCCAACCGGTGGGCGCATATACTTATCGCGGTAAGTTCTATAAAGGAGACGCTATGTCGAATGTCCCCACCATCACCCCGGGTCCCGACGATACCGGGCGCGTGCCGGAAGGCGCAACTGAAACTCTACCGCTCATCACAAGCGCCCCCACGGCACAGCAAAACGACGACGAGCAAGGTAACGCCGGAATATCCGACGATGAGGCCTACGCAAAGCTCAAGGCGAAGCGTGCCGAGCGTCGGCGCAAAAAGCTCATCCGACGCAGCATTGCGGCCGGCATCGTGGGCGGCATGATTCTGATAGCCATTATTGTGAGCGTTGTCCTTACCTCGCAGCCGCAATCTGCAGGCGGACCTGTTACCGACATGGTCATGGAAGGCACCTTTACCACGACCGTCGAGGCAAAAGGACAGCTCATGCCCATCTCGGCCTCAGTCGTCTCCCCTTCTGTCGACGGTACGGTGGCATCGATCAACGTGCAGGCCGGTCAGAGCGTCAACGAGGACGACGTGCTCATGACGATCAAAAACGACGAGCTCGATAACGCCGTTGCCGAGGCGCAGCGTGCGGTCGCGGCCGCCCAGGAAGACCTGAAAAACGCCCAGGCGGCGCTCGCCGCCGCACAGGCAGCGCCGACATTGGATGCCGGCGGAGCGACCGCCCCGACGGATGCAACCGCCGACGCCAGCGCCGTCTCGAGCGCCCAGCGCAATCTCGCCTCGGCCCAGGCAACCATGGACCAGGCAAACGCCAAGGCGGCCGAGCGCACCGTAAAGGCCCCCAGTTCGGGTAGTATTGTCGAGCTCAACGCTAAAGTGGGTGCCACAGTGACCGGAGGCATGGTCATGGGCGAAGGCGACACGAGTGGCGGCAAGCAGTGCATGCAGATCGCCGATCTCTCCAAGATGAAGGTGACGGTTCAGGTGGGCGAAAAGGACATCGCCAAGATCGCTGTGGGCCAGAGCGCCAACGTTACCTATCCCGCGTTTCCCGATATCGTGAGCCAGGGCACCGTCACGGCTATCGCGTCGGTAGCAAACTCCGACGCCGCCAACGGTGGTGGCGGCAGCGTGACCTTTAACGTCGACATCCTCATCGAGGCACCCGACAGCCGCCTTAAGCCCGGTATGACTGCCGAGGTCTCGGTGGTGACCGAGCAGCTTGACGACGTGGTCATGGTGCCCACCATGGCGCTGATGACCGAGGACGGCGAGCACTATTACGTCAATCTGGCCACCGATGACGAAGGCAAGGAGACGCGCCGCGTGAAGGTGACCGTTGTGACGCAAAACGACAACGACGCCGTAGTCGGAAAGACGCAGGTCAAACGCGACGACCAGGGCAACGAGATCAACCCCAACGTGCCGGTTACCAAACTGCGCGATGGCGACACCATCGTGATGGATACTGGCGCGGGCATGACAGCAGACGGCGGCGACAGTATGCCTGCCGACGAGGGCATGTAATGCGCCCCGTCATCGACATCCGCAACGTGCACCGCATCTTTGAGAGCGAGGCCGGTTGCGCCCATATCCTGCACAACGTGAGCCTGGCGGTAGACCCCGGTGAGTTCGTCGCCATCACCGGACCCTCGGGCTCGGGCAAGTCGACTCTCATGAACATCCTGGGTTGCTTGGACAAACCGACGGCGGGCGACTATTACCTGCAAGGGCTCAACGTAGCCGAACTCGACGATGATGAGCTCACCGAGGTGCGCGCGCTGAGCATCGGCTTTGTCTTTCAGAGCTTCAACCTGCTGCCGCGCCTGTCGGTTATCGAAAACGTCATGCTGCCGCTGTCCTACACCAATGTGCCGCGCAGTCAGCGCGAGATGCGCGCCGTGCACGCGCTGCAAGCCGTCACGCTACCGGTCGACCATTGGGACCACCGCATATCAGAACTCTCGGGTGGACAGATGCAGCGCGTCGCCATCGCGCGCGCCCTCATCAACGATCCGCCCATCATTTTGGCCGACGAGCCGACGGGAAACCTCGACTCGGCAACCGGGGCGCTCGTCATGGAAACCTTCCACAAGCTCCAGGAGCGCGGCAAGACCATCGTGCTCATCACGCACGACCCGGGCATTGCCGCCGAGGCAGACCGAGCTGTGACCATTCGCGACGGGCGAATTCATGACGGAGCGTATATCGCGCATGTGCCGAATACCCTACGCGGCGCCGTCAGCAACCTGCCCGCGATTTACGCACCTTCTACACCGCCGAAAGGAGCGAAAGCATGAGCACCCGCGATCTTGTCCAAGAAGCCCTGCACTCGCTCGAGGCCAACAAGGGACGTAGCCTACTCACTATCCTAGGTATCGTCATTGGCATCGCCTCGGTCATAGCCATGACCTCGCTTATCGGCGGCATCCAAAACAGCCTGGTCAACAGCTTGGGACTTAACGCCGCTCGCATGGTTCAGATCTACTCTTCCCAAGAGCTCACCGATTCGGACGTCGAGAAGCTGCGCAAGATGGTGCCGCAAATTGAGCAGATCGGCATCGTCGACAGCGCCTATTCCGAGTACAAAGTTGGAGATAAAAGCTATACCGTCATGGCACAGGGCGTCGATAGCGACATGCTCGATGCCGTGGGCGCCAGCAAGATCGTTGCCGGTCGCACCTATAGCGACATCGAGTCAAAATCAGGCGCGCACGTGGCGCTCGTCGGCCGCGGCGGCGCCGAGCAACTTTACGGCAACGAACAGGACGCACTCGGCAAGACCATCAAGGTATCGAGCGGAGACGTGCAGATCATTGGCGTCATCGACGGAGGCAACGACTCCATGGGCTCGCTGAGCCTGTACATGCCACGAGAAACGATCGCCGAGCTCTACGGCGATGACAATCCGTCGTTTCCCAGCGTGACGGCGCTCGCCACCGAAGGCACGAACATGGATGAGCTCTGCAAAACGATCGAATCCAAGGTGCGCAGCATGAAGGGCATCTCGGAGGACGACGAGTACGACAGCGTGTCGGCAAGCTCCATGAAGAGCGCTATCGATGCCCTCAACTCATTTATGGGCGCCTTCTCGCTCATCATGGGCGCGGTTGCCGGCATATCGCTGCTTGTGGGCGGAATCGGCATTATGAACATGATGCTCACCAACGTGACCGAGCGCATCCGCGAAATCGGTATCCGCCGCGCCCTGGGCGCAAGCCGACGTGACATCACCGCTCAGTTTTTGGCCGAGTCCTCGGCGCTGTGCATCACCGGCGGAATTTTAGGTGTCGTGATTGGCTATCTACTGGCCTGGGGGCTCACCTTTTTTGCCGCGAGCTCGGGCATTATGAGCGAGTTTGGGGCCACCGGGTCGATTACGCCGAGCTTCTCCATTACGACTGTGCTGCTCGCGTTTGCTGTATCGGTCGGCATCGGCGTGGTATTCGGCTTCTACCCCGCCCGCCGCGCCGCAAAGCTCGATCCAGTCGAGTGTCTGCGCTATCAGTAATGCAATTCCCCTGAGTTGCGGTGAAATAGGGAGTGTTTAAGCTGTTAAAAGGCCTATTCAGTCCCTATTTCACCGCAACTCAGGGGGGATAAAGCGCTCGTGCTATTCGAAACGAGATTCCAGGCTCGATAGGCCGTTCAACGTCAGATTGTTAGCGACCTCCGAGACGCGCTCGATGGGAACCGATCCGTCGGACAACGCCCACGTGCGATAGATGCCAATAATACCGGACAGCAAAAACGCCAGGTAGTAATCGAACATCTCGTCTTTTAGGCCCTCGGGCAGCAGATCGCGCTCGGCAATCTCATGCTCGAGCGGCACGCGCAGACGAGCCATAAAGTCGTCGAGCGGTATGTTTTCAATCAGCTGGCGATTGAGCACCAGGTTGTTACACAGCGCCTCGTTAACGGTCTTGAAAAAGGACGCCGCAGCGCCGAGTGCGCGCTCGTTGGTGTCGCCACCCATGGAGGAAAGCGTCTTCTCGACCGAGTCGACGATCATTTCGACCACATCGATGGCAATGGCATCGAGCAAGCCGTCGACCGTGCCAAAGTGCACGTAGAAGGTCTTACGGTCGACATTTGCCTCGCGCGCGATGGCGCTCACCGTAATATCGGCCAGGGGCTTTTCCATGAGCAGTCGCTCAAACGCCGAAAGAATCGCATTGCGGCTGCGGACGATACGGCGGTCAAGGCGAGGTTTGGTGGTAGCCATAGACGTGTCCCCTTCATGTCAACTGCCCACCTGTAAGTAATCTACATGTGGGAGATAATCAACGTAAGAGGATTATCCTACAACTCACATGCAATGACGAGCGTCATCAAGAACGCACGACTCGCCCACCGAGACCTAGGGCCGCTTCTTTTTATTGAGCGCCGCCGGGGAAACGCGAATGCCGTCGCCAGTCTGACGAACGTAGGTCTGGCGTGCCGGCTTAGGGGCCACAGCAGCCCTTTGAGCACGCTGATTTGGGTCAACGGTAACCTGGCACGAAGGATGTGCCTTAACGGGCGTAGAGGACGTCTGAGGCGCACGTCCGAGCTTTCGCATCACACGGTCCCAACGCGCATGGATACTCTCGTTATGAGCGCTCTTAAGGCCCAGCAGCGGGGCGGCCAAAATGGTCGGTGCGATAAAGGTGATCAGACGCCACAGCAGATAGCCGGCAGTCGATGCCGTGCCAAAAAAGTGACCCAAAAACAGCGCGAAGCCGCCCTCGGCGCCACCGGTGCCGCCGGGTAACGGAACTGCGGAGCTCAGCAGCTGAACAAAGGCACTCGCGGCCATGACCGAGAAAAAGTCGACGTCGTGGTGGCCAAAGGAGAGCATCAAAAAATACGGAACCAGGTAGAAAAACGCCAGTTGCAGCATAGTGATGACAACCGTGAGCAACATGGACGAAAAATGGCCGGCAGAGAGTTTGAATTTCTCGGAGAACGAGTAGATCTCGCCATCGACAAAAGTGCGCCAGCCCTCGATCTTCGTAGCGGAGACGCCCATGCGCTCGAGCCAATTGATGATGCAATGAGCGACGCGCGTGACGGTCTTGGGCATCAACGCCACGGCAAAGATACCGAGCAGAATACAGCAGTGGCCGCCAAAGCTAAAGACGCATAGCAGCGTCATGTCGCCATAACGCTCGGCGAAAAAAGGCATGCGGGCGAGCAGCAGAATGGCACCCCATGCCACCAGGCCAAACTGATACACGATAAATCGGGTGAACTGCGTGGCACCCGCTTCACCCACGTTTTGGCCAGCTTTGGTCAGGCGGTAAATCTGGGCAGGCGTAGAGCCCATCATCATGGGCGTCAGGTTGCCAAAGAAGATGCCGCTCGCCTCGACCGAAATGAGGTCGCGGATGCCGACGGGCGATTCGGGGTCGAGCCAAACGGCGATCGCGTACGCCACGATGCCAAAAACAAGATACAGAAACATGCAAAAGCATGCAGCGAAGAGCCAGGGCATCTGAACGCTGGACATAGCGGCCCAAAACTGCCCCATCTGCCCGGTCACGACCAGATAGACGATGTAGCCGACCAGCACAACGCCGATGAAGATGGCACCGCGACGCGCGCTCTTGTTGTCATCGCCGCCAGAAACCTCGACCTGGGGCTTTGGGCTATGCTGAGAGGACTCCGTCATGAGGCTCCTTCTGACCGTCAAAGTATCTGGCCTATTGTACCCGTATGGGAGATGAGCAAAACGTAAAGCTATGAGACAAATGGGATTAACAGACCAGACCACTTGAAATAAAAAACCCGGCCTTCATACGAAAGACCGGGTATCTAAAACATGGTAGCCCGTACCAGATTCGAACTGGTGATCTCCGCCTTGAGAGGGCGGCGTCCTAAACCGCTAGACGAACGGGCCATTAGCCTCAGCAGAAAAGAAGTGGTAGCCCGTACCAGATTCGAACTGGTGATCTCCGCCTTGAGAGGGCGGCGTCCTAAACCGCTAGACGAACGGGCCACATGACATCTGCACTGCCGTGCTGCGAAAAAATATATTACGGGACAAAAAACGCGAGCGCAAGAAGAAATTCCAAATTGCCCAAATTTTGTCGGGAGGTTATGGAACACGCAGGCCAGCCGTGTAGCTAAAAAAGCCCCGTCCCAAATTAACTACCCCAAATGCTGGTGAGACAGGAGGGCTTCACGCTCGTTCGGGATATTATCCTCGATCACGGCGTCGAGGGAGGCGTTGAGCAACTGCCCCAGTTCCGGCCCAGGCTTGACGCCGGCACGAATCAGGTCGCCGCCATTGATGGCAAGCATCTTGAGCGTATAGGGCTCCCCCGCCTCCAATAAATCATGGGCGAGTGAGCGCATCTCCTCGATCGTCTCGACGTAATAAAAGCATGATGGAGCCTTACCCAGCGTATCGGCACGCTTAAGGTCCATAAGCTCGTCGATCAAACGCGGCGTGTCGATACCCTCGCCCGAAAGCAAGCGCATCATATTGAGCAAACAGGAACGCTCAGGGCGCAGCGGCTTATCGTGATACTTGATAAGCAGGCACACATCGCGAACCAAATCGTGCGAAAGCGCCAGACGATCCATAATGGCGCGCGCCTTCTTGGCGCCAAGCTCGGGATGACCGTAGAAATGGCCGCTGCCCGCATGGTCGACCGTAAAGCAATCGGGCTTGGAGACGTCGTGCAAAAACGCTGCCCACATTAAGCTCGACGAAGGCGCCACGCCGTCACACAGCGCTAACTCCCCCGCCACCGTCAACACGCGGGCAATATGCTCATAGACATTAAAGGCATGGTAGACGCTGCACTGGTCAAACCCACGAGCCGGCGCAAGCTCGGGCACGGCGGCACAAATGAGCTCGGGGTAGCGCAGCATCGCGTCTCCCCCATGACCGGTCGAAAGAATGCCTTCGAGCTCAATGCCCACGCGCTCGCGTGCCACGGCATCGAGCAGCGGCGAGCATGCGGCAAGCGCCAGTTTGGTCTTAGGCTCGATCATAAAATCCAGGCGGCAAGCAAAACGCACGGCGCGCAGCATGCGAAGCGCATCCTCGTTAAAGCGTCGCTTGGGATCTCCAACGGCACGGATCAGCTTACGCTCCAGGTCGCCCTGGCCATCATAGAGGTCGACAAGACCGCGCTGGGGATGCCAAGCCATGGCATTAACGGTAAAGTCACGACGCGCCAGATCGTCCTCAAGCGACGCCGCACGCTCCACACTCTGGGGATGGCGGCCATCGGTGTAAAAGCCGTCCAAGCGATACGTCGTGACCTCAATACGCTCGCCATCGCAAATGGCGGTGATGCCGCCAAATTTAATGCCCGACTCAACTACAGCAATATCAGCCGCCTCGAGTGCCGCTTTGGACTCCTGCCACAGACCGCTGCAACACATGTCGACATCGTGGCTGGGGCGTCCCATCAGGGCGTCACGTACCCAACCGCCCACGAACCAGGCCTCAAGACCGGCTGCCTCAAGCGCATGTAGCACACGCAGGGAGGCGTCTGAGGGCTGCGTACCGTTGAGCGAAACATTGCACATACCTATGGCCTCCTACACATGCAAGCGTTAATCGATGGTTCTCAAGAAGTCTAACAAGAAACAGCCTCCGCTGCACACGCAAGTCCGATAAACAAAAACGCATCCGTCTTGGTCTAAGACGGATGCGAAATAATCGAACTATTCAGGCAAGTTGTCGGAACTAGCAGACCTGACGGATGGCGATACCCTTCTGGTACTCATCGACCTTGGCAAAATCGCCCAAACCCGGGCACTCGACCACGTTGGCGCCGGTGGCCATCGAGAGGCGCAGGGCGTCCTCAACACGCTCGGGGGCATCGTGCCACACGGACAGGAAGGCAGCGAGCGAGGAATCGCCGGCGCAGACCGTCGACAGTAGCTTGACCTCGAAGGTGCGGTTGGCAAACCAGATATGCTCACCGTTGGAGAAGTACGCACCGTCGCCACCAAGGGTCAGCAGCACGTTCTTGGCGCCCTTGGCATGCAGCTCGGCCATCGCGCCCTTGACGGACTCGTCGTCGCCACCGCTCACCTTAATGCCAAAGATGTCAAGCAGCTCGTCGTCGTTGGGCTTAATGAGCAGCGGCTCCATGGCAATGAGGTCGGCCAGCTGATGGCTCGAGATATCGAGCACGAACTCGGCACCCTTTGCCTTAACACGGCGCAGGACCTCGGCCAGAAAACCCTCAGAAGTGTTGGGGGGCAGCGAGCCGCTAATGACCAGGCAGGTCATGTCATCGAGTGAATCGATGAGCTCAAACATCTCCTGCTCGTTGGCTGCATTGATGGCGGCACCTGCGTTGACCATGTTGTACTCGGTATCGGGGCCGGCGTTGAGGAAAACGTTGACGCGCGTGATGCCGTCGGTCCACACGGGCTTGACGGGCACGCCCAGGGCCTCGGCGCCCTTGACGATAAACTCGCCCGAGAAACCGGCAAAAAAGCCCAGGATCGTGGTGTCGACGCCGTAGTGATCGAGGGTGAACGAGACGTTGAGACCCTTGCCGTTGGGCGTATAGACCGCGTTGCGCGTGCGGGTGACGGTGTTGGCGGAAAGACCGTCGCAGGCAATGTTGTAGTCAATGGCGGGATTTGCAGTGAGCGTATAAATCATGTAAGTTCCTTTCACAAGGCAACGTGTTGATGAAAGTATATTCCACGCCACGTGAAAAGGCTATAGCAACTCGGCGAACGGTGTAGAACGCGTGCAGGGCGGCAGAAAAGCGGCAAAGCGCGGCAAAAAATCAGGGAGCTTGCCCTGACGCTCTTTTGCAATTAACAAAAATGGCACCCCGGCCTAAGCCGAGGCACCATAGAACCACGAATATGTCGTGTTTCGCTTACTTGCGGTCGAGCTTGCGGACAGCAACGCGCTTGCTGTACTCATCGACGTGACCGAAGTCGCCGATGCCGACGGACTCGGCAACGTTAGCGCCGGTAGCCATAGCGAGCTTCATGGCCTCCTCGACGTTGTCGCGATCCCTGTACCACTTGTGCAGGAACGCAGCGAGGGTGCAGTCGCCGGCGCAGACAGAAGAGACCAGCTTGATGTTGAACTCACGCTTGGCGTACCAGATGTCCTCGCCGTTGGAGAAGTAAGCGTCGCCGCGGCTACCACGGGTGAGCAGTACGTTCTGGACGCCGGCGTCGTGGGCGAGCTTCATGGCAACGCGGACCTCGTCGTCGGTGTCGACCGGCACGCCGAAGATGGCCTTCATCTCGTGATGGTTCGGCTTGATGAGCAGCGGCTTCTTGTGAGCGAGCTCCTTGAGCTTGTCGGAGGACAGGTCCAGGACGACGTCGGCGCCACGAGCCTGAGCGTGCTCCATGACCTTAGCCAGGAAGTCGGGCGTAGCTTTGGGAGGCACGGAGCCGGAGACAATCAGGCACTCAAGATCGCCCGCGGTGTCCAGGATGTTGTAGAGCTCCTCCTGGTGCTGCGGCGTAATAGGAGCACCGGGGTTAAGGATGCCGTACTCGTGCTGGCCATCGTTGACGTAGGTGTTGATACGCGTGATGCCGTCGGTCCAGACCGGGCGGCACAGGCAGCCCAGGTTCATGACCTCCTCGACGATAAACTTGCCCGTGAAGCCAGCGAAGAAGCCGAGCGCGACGGTGTCGACGCCCATCTTCTTAAAGGCGAAGGACACGTCGAGGCCCTTGCCGTTAGCCGTGTAGCTGGCCGAGCCGGTGCGGACGTTCTCATCGGGCTCGAGCGGAGAGCTCGAAACCGTCATGTCGACAGCCGGGTTAGCGGTTAGCGTGTAGAACATTTACAGTACCCCCTGTATATGTGAGGGCCGCGTGGCCGGCCCATTCCAACCACGCGGTTACCTCTGATACCAAATTAGCGAGCTGCAGACTCGAGCAGTGCCTTGACCTCGGCGGCGGTGTTGCAGGCGAGTGCCTTCTCGGCGAGCTCGTCGCACTCGGCCTTGGTCCACTGGCTGATGGTCTTGCGGGCGCGCAGGATCGACGGAGCGCTCATCGAGAACTCCTCCAAGCCCCAGCTGATCAGCAGCGGCTCAAGCAGCGGATC
This sequence comes from Collinsella sp., assembly GCA_018363345.1. GTDB lineage: Bacteria > Actinomycetota > Coriobacteriia > Coriobacteriales > Coriobacteriaceae > Collinsella. The sequence goes on from JAGZNZ010000005.1 coordinate 53,496, forward strand.
GGCAGCAGCCTCGCCGCACATACCGACCATGATGCCGGCCTTCACGCCGCTCTCGATGATGTTCTTGAGCGAGCGGAGCACGGCGGGATAGTACACCTGGTACAGGTTGGAGATGGTGTCGTTGCCACGGTCGGCGCACATGGTGTAGCCGATCAGGTCGTTGGTGCCGATGGAGAAGAAGTCGGCGACCTCGGCCAAACGGTCAGCGAGCAGCGAAGCGGCGGGCGTCTCGACCATGATGCCGACTTCGATGTTCTCGTTGAACTTGCGACCCTCTTCGGTCAGCTCGGCCTTGCACTGCTCAACGAGCTCCTTGACAGCCAAGACCTCCTCGACGCAGGTGACGAGCGGGATCATGATCTTGACATCGCCGAAGGCGCTGGCGCGCAGCAGGGCGCGAAGCTGGACCTTGTACTGATCGGGATTTGCCAGGCAGTAACGCACGGCGCGGAAGCCCATGAAGGGGTTATCTTCCTTGACCATGTGCAGGTACGGGATCTCCTTGTCGCCACCAACATCAAGCGTGCGGATGATGACCGGAGCGCCCTTGAGCGCACTGGCGACCTTGCGGTAGGCGTTGAACTGCTCCTCCTCGGAAGGAAGCTCGGCGGAGTCCATGAACAGGAACTCGGAGCGGAACAGACCGATAGCCTCGGCATCGTGATCAAGCGCGTTGGGCACGTCATCGGGGTTACCGATGTTGCAGGCGATAATCTTCTTGATGCCATCGGCAGTCACGGACGGCTTGCCACGGAAGGCCTCGAGGGCTGCCTTCTCGGCAGCGAAGGCCTCGGCCTTGGCAGTGTAGGCGGCGAGCGTCTCCTCGTTGGGATCGGCCTCGACGATGCCCTTGCCACCGTCGACGACAACGGTCATGCCGTTGCGCAGCGCGGTGCAGCTGTTGGAAACCGAAAGGACGGCCGGGATCTCGAGGGCGCGCGCGATGATCGCGGAGTGCGACGTGCGGCCACCGGTCTCGGTGACAATACCGGCAACGTGGGCCTTATCGATCGTGGCGGTCATAGACGGCGTAAGGTCGTGCACGACAACGACGGTGTTCTCGGGCAGGACGGAGAGGTCGACGACCTCCTTGCCCAGAAGCTCGGCCAGAATACCGGTGCGGATGTCGGCGATGTCGGCCGCGCGCAGACGGAACATCTCGTCGTCCATGGACAGGAACATGTTCTCGAACATGGTCGAGGTGTCCATGAGCGCCTGCTCGGCGCAGGTGCCGCCGTCAATGGCGGCGTTGATGGCGTCGGTCATACCCGGGTCCTGAGCCAGGACAATGTGTCCGCTCATGATCTCGGCCTCGGCCTCGCCCACCGTCTCCTTCATGTGGTCGGCCTGAGCCTGGGTCTTCTCGCAGAAGACCGAAAGAGCGGATTGATAGCGCTCCTTCTCTGCTGCCGAATCAGCAACCTCGTGCGGCTCAAACGTCAAGTCGGGATCGACGGCGACCATAACGGTGCCGATACCGATGCCCTCGGAAGCGTTGACTCCCTGATACATTCCCATTCCTCTCTCCGTGTCATGTGATAAAGCGTTTTGCCATATCCATGACAAAAGAGCGCAGCTACCTTAAAAACAGGTCACTGCGCCCCCAAATATGAACTTAATTGTTCAACATGCGACCCGTTGGAGTTCTACTCGCCAAGACCGCTCTTGATGAGCTCGATGGCAGCAGCCAGAGCCTCGGCCTCGTCAGCGCCGTCGCACTTGACCTCGACCTCGGTGCCGCAGGGGATACCAGCAGCCATGAGGGCCATCGGGGACTTGCCGTTGACCTCCTTCTCGGGGGTGACGACCGTCACGTCGCAGGCGTACTTGCCCATGGTGGAGGCGAAGAGGCCAGCCGGACGCATGTGAAGACCCTGAGGATTAACGAGGGTAGCCTTCTCAGAAACCATAATTGACTCCTTTTTTGTGTTTAACCCCTGTCAGCCATGCGACAGGAGCCATATTCACGACGTTGTTTATCTTAACTCACATCAAACTGTTTTTCATTGTGTTTCGCACGAATTATTGGACGGATGTCGTTGCTGGCCGCTTGTTCGCCCACAGAGGGCCGGGCGCGGCCTGTGAGATTTCCTGCTCTACAGTCCTGCTCGCACGAAGAGCACATTAAGTGCTCTTCGGCTCGTGCGGAACTCGCGATAAATCTCAAAGGCCGCGCCCGGCCCTCTGTGGGCGAACAAGCTGCGGAAACTCGGTTGGTCCAGAGTAATATCGTACGAACGGAATTCTGGCTGAATATTTGTCCGCACGGACGATCCGATAGACAGGCCGCGCTATCCCCTTCTTCTAACTTGCGGTGAAATAGGGACTGAATTTGGGGTTGAATCGTTTAAACAGTTCCTATTTCACCGCAACTTATGGGAGGGGTAGAAAAAGGCGAAGGCCCTGGAGAGGGTCTCCGCCTTATATACAAGGGGCGATGTTATTCGCGAGCTGCGGGATTAGACCAGGCGGGCGTTGATCGTCTTGGCGATCTCGGCGGCGTCGGTAGAACCCTTGACGGTGGCACGGAAATCCTCGTCCATGAGCGCCTCGGCGACCTTGGACAGGATCTTGAGGTGCGTGGTGCCGGCCTGGGCACCGGGGATGAGCAAGGCGATAGCCACGTTGACGGGAGCGCCATCCATGGTATCCCAACCGGTTACGCCGGACTCGTCCTTGACGACGATGACGGCGGCCTCGGAAATGGCATCGGACTTGGCATGCGGGATGGCAAAGCCCTCCATCATGCCCGTAGTACCCTCGGCCTCGCGGGCCAGGAAGGCGTTCATCACGGCGTCGGCGTCGCCGGCGATACCGGCCTTGACGGCCTGGTTGGAGACAAAGCTCAGAGCCTCGTCACGAGAAGCGAAGTCCTCGGCGACAAAGACGTTCTCGACCTTCACGAAGTCGGCAGCCTCGGCCTTGGGGGCCTCGACGGCAGCGGCCTTGGGGGCCTCAACCGACTTGGCGGGAGCGGCAGGAGCGGACTTCTGGTTCTTCTCGAAGTCATACTTCTTGAAGGCGACGAACAGGATGCCACCGACCACGGCGCCGATGAGGATCGCGAGGACCCACAGCGGACCGTTCTCGACAACGGGCAGGACCAGGAAGCCACCGTGGGGCGCCGGATCGTGGACGTTGAACATAATGGTCAGGATCGAGGCGATGGAGGAACCGAGCATCATGATGGGCATGACGGGCCAGATGTTCTTGGTCATGAACGGAATGGCGCCCTCGGTGATGTGGGTGCAACCAAGGATGAGGTTGACGACACCGGCGTCATGATCCTCCTGGCTGAAGTACTTCTTGCCGACGATGACGGCGAAGGTGGTGATCAGCGGCGGAACGATGCAAGCGGCGGAGACGGCAGCCATGAAGTTGGTGCCGAAGTTGTAGGTGTCGGTGCCAACACCAGCTGCCAGGGCCTCGGTGAGCATGGCGGTACCGGTGACGTAAGCAGCCTTGTTAACCGGGCCGCCCATGTCAAAGGCGCACATGCAGCCGATAGCAAGACCCAGGACAACAGCGCCGGAGGCAGACAGACCCTTGAGGAAGTCCATCATGGCGGTGTTAATGGCAGCCATGGGGCCGGAGATGCCGAGCATCACGAGACCGACAATCAGCGTGGAGAACAGCGGGTACAGGAAGATAGCCTTGAGACCGTCCAGGTTCTTGGGCAGACCGGCAAAGACCTTCTCGAGCAGCAAGATGACATAGCCAGCGAGGAAGCCGCCGACGATGCCGCCCAGGAAGCCGAAGCCCACACCGGTGCCGCCGGCGTCAATGAGCATGGTACCGTCGGGTCCCTCGACGACAGGCAGACCCTGGATGGCGATCATACCGGCGACGAAGCCGGGGACGAGTGCCGGGCGCTTGCCGATGGACTCGGCGATGTAGGCGGAAAGCACGGGAACCATGAGGTTCATGGCGATGCCGCCGATAATCTTGAGCATAGCGGCGAAGCTGTTGTAGTCGGCCGCCGTCGAATCGAAGGACGTGATGCCCCACAGGAACGAAACGGCGGTCAGAACACCACCGGCAACGACGAAGACCAGCATGTGGCTGACGCCGTTCATGAGGTGCTTATAGATGATGTGGCCGATGGACTCCTTCTCCTCGACCTCATCCTCGACATCGGCAGCAGCCGCAACCGTGTCGTCGCCCTTGGCGGCGAGTGCGCGGTCGATCAGCTTGCCGGCAGCCTCGACGGACAGGGCCTTGGAAACACCAACGGAAACCATGGGCTTACCGGCGAAACGCTCCGCCTGGACATCCTTATCAGCTGCGACAACGACGGCCTTGGCGCCAGCGATCTCGCCCTTGGTGAGCTCGTTCTCGACACCGACCTGGCCATGGGTCTCGACCTTAATGGTCAGACCGCGCTCGGCAGCTGCCTTCTCCAGCGCCTCCTTCGCCATGAAGGTGTGCGCGATGCCGGTCGGGCAACCGGTGGCGGCGATGATGTCAAACTTAGCCATGTGTCCCTCCTTTTTAAGTTTTGCGCCCGCAGGCGCTCCCCTACACGCGCGTCCTTGCGCGCTTTTCCACATCTGAAAGATACCAAGCCACCGCTTGTACGAGAAGTAATACAGCTCATTTCTCCGGTGAAAGGTTCTTTCATTACCGTAAACGGTCGATGAAAGTTTACCATCAACTATTGAAACGGCAAGGTGTATCTTGTAATTGAAAATGCCCTTATACTACGACATTACGAAACAAGTCCGATTTTTATGCCAGCCAGGAGCCATCCCATGTCCGATAGCAGCAAGAGCGCACTCTCCCTTATTAGTACGCACAAGGGATACAGCGAGTCCGAGCAGCGCATTGTCGACTATATCCTAGAGCACCAGTCCGAGGCACCGCGTCTGACAGCCGCCCAGCTCTCGCGCGCCGCCGCAACCTCCGAGGCAACCGTCTCGCGCTTCTGCCGCAAACTGGGTTTTGGCAGCTTTCGCAGTTTCCAGTTTTCGCTGGCGCGCGATCTGGAGAGCCAGCGCAATGAGGGCCTGACCGACGAGGTATCGCTCGACAATATGGAACAGAGCCTCAAGAATATCCTCGCCGCCAAGGTCAGCGAGCTCAATGCGACCATCGATGGCATTGATCACGACACACTGGCAGCCGTCGTGCGCGCGTTTAAGAACGCAGGGGCTATCGAGTTTGCAGCCGTAGGCAACACCAATGCCGTCGCGCTCGACGCGACGTTTAAGTTCTCTCAGCTGGGCCTTCGCTGCATGGCAAGCACTATCAGCGAGGCCTCGATTGGCTTTGCGCTCACATTGCGCCCGGGCGATGTCATCGTGCTGATCTCGAACTCCGGCAAGTCGCGTCGACTCAATCGCATGGCAAAGGCGGCTCGCGACTGCGGAGCTACCGTAGTCGTCATTAGCAGCGACAGCAAGTCTCCGCTTGCTCGCCTGGCCGACTACACCTTTAATACCGTGAACCACGAGGCGCTGCTCACCACGGGTGACTTTGCGTTCTCCAAGATGAGCGCCACGATGATCATCGAGGTTATCTACAACTTCCTGCTTCCCGAAATCGAGGACGCCCGAGAGCACATCAGCTTCTACGAGGAGCTCATCCAGCCGGATAAGGTCGTGGAGTAGGTTTTATCAGGGGTCGTTATGTACCGTTCCCACAAAACTATGCCGGTTTACTACGATGAAATCGGATCATGCGACTACATCGCGTTTTAAAAGAAAACCGCAGGCGTTCTACCTGCGGTTTTCTTTTTTCAATTTTTGCTGTGCTCGAGCTGCGCCCATTCAACGTAGTAAACCGGCATAGTTTTTGACAGTCGGGGCAGACAAGCAAGTGGCGGGGCAACGATTACTGATATTTTATTCCCCCAACATCGCCGGCTCGTTCTAACCTCGAGCTTCTTCCAGCATCTGCTTGGCGTGCGCTAGGCTTGCCTCCGATTGATCGCCACTCAGCATACGGGCGACCTCTGCGGTACGGGCGTCTCCTGTCATCTCGTCCAGGTGCGTCTGGGGAACGTTGCCGGGCTCCTTGCTCACCACGTAATGTTTATCGGCCATGACGGCAACCTGCGCCAGGTGGGTTACGACAATCACCTGATGCGTAGCGGCGAGATCTGCAAGCACACTCGCGAGGGCACGTGCGGTAGAGCCGCCGACACCGGCATCGACCTCGTCGAACACCAGCGTATCCACGCCATCTGCGTTGCCAAGGACAACCTTACTCGCCAGCATGACGCGGCTCAGCTCACCGCCCGACGCGATGCGACGCAGGGGGCGCGGCGTCAATCCGGAACCGCTGCGATACAAAAGCTCGTAGCTCGAAGGGCCCGCCGGCGTCCACTCGGCGCGCGGAAGATCGCGCGACTCCCAAACGAGCTCGGCGCCGCCCATTTCCAGGCGCGCCATCTGACGACCAACCTCGTGGCAAAAGCGAGGAGCTGCCGTATTCCGCGCGCGTTTAAGCGCCTTGGCAGCAGCAAAAAGCTCGCGCTCGGCACTCCCGAGTGCCTCGCGTGCTTTCTTGATCTGCGTATCGCCATCATCGACCAGGGATAGCAGCTCTTGTGAGCGATCGCGCGTGGCAAAGACATCGTCCATAGTGGGCCCCCACTGACGCAGCAGGGACTTAAGATCGGAATAACGCTCGCGCATACGAGTAAGCTCGCGCGGATCGAAGGCGACCCCATCGCGATAAGCACGCAGCTCGTTGGCGCAATCCTCAAGCGAAATGCAGGCATCCGAAAGGGCATCGGCGATGTCGCCCAGCTTGCGATCGACGGCCACCATACGGGAAAGCTCCGCCACGGCGCCGTTCACGGCATCGAGCGCTCCCCCTTCGGCTGCAAGTGATTCATGGGCATCATTGGCCGTGGCCACCAGAACCTCGGCATGCTCGGAGCGCGGCAGCAGCTCCTCGAGCTCCTCATACTCACCCGGCTTGGGGTCGACCTCAGCGATACGCTCCAGGGCGAAGCGCGCCTCCTCGACGCGGCTCCCCTGCGCACGCGAGGCCTCCTCGACGCGACGGACCTCCTTGGCAGCCGCGCGCGAGGCTTTAAAGCAAGCACGGTAGTGCTCGAGCGCCTCGAGTGCCGGGCGCCCTGCCCATGCATCAACCATGGCAACATGATGCGACGGGTCAAGCAGGCGCTGGTGCTCGTGCTGGCCGCAAAGATCCATCATCACGCCGACGCGCTCAGAAAGCTCGCGCACGCTGGCGATACGGCCGTCAATTTTTACGCGACTGCGGCCTTCGGCAGAAAGACTGCGCCGCACGGTGAAGCCCTCTGTGTCGTGCGGGCCGTCAAACAGGCGCGCCTCGACGCTGGCAAGTGCCTCACCCTCGCGCACCGTCGACGAATCCGCGCGCTCGCCCAAAATGAGCTTGAGCGCCGAGAGCAGCGCGGTCTTACCGGCGCCGGTTTCTCCGGTCAAAACCGTTAGGCCCGCACTCGGAACCAACGTCGCCTCACGAATGAGCGCGATATTGGAAACCTGCAGCTCATCGATCATGACGCACTCCGTAGAACACGCGGCTCACCGAGTTATAGAAGCTCTCGGGGCCGTAATCCAGCAGCAGCACATCGCCGGGACCGCGACGCACAGCCACGCTCTCGACCGTGCCATCGCAGGTAATAAACTGTCCGTCGATGGCAATCGCCGGAACGCTCGGGCGGTCATCAGACATAAAGATCTCGACGACATCGCTCGGCGAGGTCAAAAAGGCGCGAGCCTGAATGGTATGCGGAGCAATGGGCACGCAGACCATGCCCGTGTAATCGGGGCTGACGATGGGACCGCCGGCGGAAAGCGCGTAGCCGGTGGAGCCGGTCGCCGTAGATACAACTACGCCGTCACCGCGCAGGCGGTCGATATGATGGCCGGACACCGTGATGTCGAACTCGACCATATCGGACAGGGGCCCGCGCGTAAGCGCCATATCGTTGAGGGCAAAGGTGCGCACGACATCCTTCGTGCCGTCTTCGCGCACCGAAACGATATCGGCGGCGATGGTTGCGCGGCGACTCACGTGGAGCTCACCGGACAGGGCATCGCTCACAACCTGCAAAATGTCGCGCTCCTCGGGACTCGCAGCGGTCAAAAACCCAAGGTGACCGTAGGACAGACCAAGGATGGGAATCTCGCGGTAGTTGAGGATACGAGCCGCGCGCAGCAGCGTACCGTCGCCGCCGAGCGTAATGACCAAGTCGGCATCGTCAACATCGGGCGCACTCTGAATCTTGGAGCGCTGGTCGGCAGCCCATGCGACCTCGTAGCCTTGGCGCGAAAGCCAAAGCTCGAGCATCAGGCCGCTCTCGACCGCCTCTTGCTTGTAGTAATTGGGAACCAGAAAGACCTTCATAGCGTTGCAGCTTTCTCGCTCAAAGCCGATACCTGGGCTTGCAACTCATCATCGGAGCGCTCGCCGGGAGCAAACCTCGTGCCGTACAGGAAAAACTCAACGTTGCCCTTGGCGCCATGGATGGGCGACACGCACACGTCGAGCGGGAACAGGCCCTTGGCGGCAAAAAGCTCAATCGCCGCCACGAGCGTATCGCGGCGGACAGCGGAGTCGGTCACGATGCCGCCCTCGCCCACCAGCGCAGCCGGCGCCTCAAACTGCGGCTTTACGAGCGTGCAGAACGAACCGGAAGGCTTCAGGCACGCCAGCACGGCGTCGATGATATTCGCGATGCTCGTAAACGACACATCGCACACGGCCAGGTCGATAGCGCCGCCGTAGCCGAGCTCAGGCAGCTGTGTCACATTGGTGCGCTCACGGAGCGTCACGCGCTCGTCTTGGCGCAGCGACCAATCAAACTGGGCGCGACCCACGTCGACCGAAACGACCGTAGCGGCGCCACGCTTGAGCAGGCAATCGGTAAAGCCGCCCGTAGAACAGCCCACATCGAGGCAAGCAAGGTCCGTCGGATCAATCCCAAACGCATCGAGCGCACCCTCGAGCTTGAGTCCGCCGCGCCCCACGTAGGGAATACGTCCCTTCACGTGTAAGGGCAGGCCGGGCGTCACCTTAAGGCCCGGCGAGGTCAAACGCTCGCCGCCACTCGAGACCAAGCCGGCCATAAGAGTGCGAAGGGCATCCGCGCGATCGGCGCAGATGCCCTGTGAAATCAGTTCGTCATCGAGACGCACGCGTTTCATGAATGCCATCAACCATTCGTATCCGGAGACGCGGCCTGGCTATCCTGGGATTCGTTTGCCGCATCCTCATCGTATTCCTGCTCGAGCTTATCGGCCTCGCGAGGCGTCAACTCAAACTTATCGACCATGTCGACCGCACGGGAGCCCAGCTCAATTGCCTCGTCAAACAGATCGAGCGAACGCTCCAGGGACGTATCCTTGGAGCGAACGGTCGCGATAATCTGGTCCAAGCGGTCCGAGATCTCGTCGAAGTTGCGGACGGAACCCTCTGGCATGGCTACTCCTCGACGGTACCGGTCTCGGCCTCGGCGACCTCAGCACCCTCGTCGAGAACGCCAGCCGCAGCCTGAGCGGCGGCAACCTTGGCGGCAGCCTCGGCAGCCTGGACCTCCTCGCGGGCACGGTCCTCGGCCAGAAGCTCCTGATACAGGTCCTCGCCCGGCAGCTCCTCGCTACGAGCAATCTTACCGAGCACGCCGTTGACAAACGACGCGGACTGATCGGTGCCATAGGCCTTGGCAAGCTCGACAGCCTCGTTAATCACGATGGCGTCCGAAACCTCCTCGTCGGTGAGGAAGCGCATCTCGTAGACGGCGATACGCAGCAGATTGCGGTCGGCGCCTGGCATGCGCATAAGATCCCAGTTCTTGGCGACGGAGCGCAGGGCGCAGTCGATGCGATCGATGTGCTCATAGGCACCGCGGCACAGCTCCAGCGCGTAGGGGTCGAGGGGACCCTTCGAGATCAGGAAATCGCCCTCGAGGACGCGCTCGAGCGGGCTGTCCGTGGCCTCGGCCTGGAACAGCAGCTGCAGCGCCTGACTGCGGGCAAGCGTACGCCCGCGATAAACCTTAAGGCTCAAAGGTTACTCCTTGGGGAAAACGAGGCCGTCGATGCAAACGTCAACGCGCTCGACCTCGACGCCCACCTGGGCATCGATGGCGGCGACCACGGCGGCGCGAACGGCCTCGGCGAGTTTCTTGAACGGATAGCCAAAGAACACCACGACGCGCACGGTAAGTGCGAGCTTGTCGCCGATGACCTTGGCCTCGACCGCCGGCTCGGAAGCCGGGGCCTTGGACGAAAGCATCATGGAAACAAGGTTCGTGGCAAGGTCCTTGACGCCCACGGAGGCGATGCCCTCGACATCCGTGACGGCGCGCGAGACGATGGCGGTCAGAACATCGGGCGAAATGCCGATGCCGTCAATCTTGATTTCCTGGGGCATGAGTCCTCCTAAAAGAGTCGGTTGCTAGACGCGGGAGACGAACTTGCCGTCGCGGGTGTCAACCTTGATGACCTCGCCCTCGTTGAGGTACATGGGGACCTGGATGACAGCGCCGGTGTCGATGGTGGCCGGCTTGGTGGAACCCTGGACGGTGTCGCCCTTAAAGCCCGGGTCGGTCTGGACGATGGTGGTCTCGATGAACATCGGCGGGGTCACGCCCATGAGCTCGTCGTCGGCGAAGAGCAGCTGGCAGGTGTCATTCTCGCGCAGCCACTTGGCGTTCTCGCCCACCATATCCTCGGGAACGGGAACCTGCTCGTAGGACTCGTTATCCATGAAGATGTAGTCGGCGCCGTCGTTGTAGAGGTACTGGAACTCACGGGTGGTGAGCATGACGCTCTCGAACTTGGTGCCGGCGTTGCAGGTGTTCTCGACGACGCGGCCGCTCTTGATGTCGCGGGTCTTGTAGCGCACGAAAGCGCCGCCCTTGCCCGGCTTGACGTGCTGGAACTCGACGATGGTGTAGACCTTGTCCTTAATGCGGAGACCGAGGCCGTTCTTGAAGTCGGCGGTAGAGATAGTAGGCATAGCGACCTTTCTTGTTATTGGCTAGACGCACAAACGTCCAAATTACATACGAGCGAAATTATACACTTGCAGACGGCGGCTGCGGCGAGCGCATAAAAAGAGAACGCGGGACGCCCGAATCGATCCGGACGCCCCGCCTCCAAAAACCCAAATGGATGGTTTAGCAATCGATAATATGCAGGTCGTGCGGGGTCTTGGTGAAGGGCTCGTAGCCGTTCTCGGTGACGACGCCGTAGTCCTCCAGGCGCACGCCGCCCACGCCGGGCAGGTACACGCCGGGCTCCATGGTGATAACCGAGCCGACTTCGATGATATTCTTGCTGCGGTTGAAGTTAGGCAGCTCGTGGATGTCGATGCCCACGCCGTGGCCCAGACCATGGTTGTAGTAATCGCCATAGCCGGCATCGCCAATAATCTTCTTGGAAAGCTTGAAAATGTCGTTGCCCTCGACGCCCGGATGGATAGCGGCGACGCACTCCTCATGGGTGCGGCGCACGAGCGCGTACAGGTCGAGCTGCTCCTGGGTGGGCTCGCCCATCACGACAGTGCGCGTCATGTCGGAGCGGTAGTCGCAGTAGCCCGCACCGTAATCCATGAGGACAAAGTCGCCCTTCTCGATCACGCGGTCGCTCGGGACGGCATGCGGATTGGCGGTGTTGGGACCGCTCGCCACGATGGAGCCGAAGGCCAGGCTGTCGGCGCCATTGGCGAACATAAAGTTCTCGAGCTCGTTGCGAACCTGCTTCTCGGTCATACCGGGCTTAATAAAGCCGAGCATGTGCTGGAAGGCGGAATCGGTGATCGACTGCGCATGGCACATGAGCTCGATCTCCTCGGCATCCTTGATGGCGCGCATCTTGCGGATGTCGTCGTGCATCAGCGGCAGCATGCAGGCGACGGAGCGATCCTCCAGACCACGCTGGATACCCTGGTAGAAGTTAATCTGCATGTCGTCCTCGACGGCGCAGACACGGCACTTGTTAGCCGCGATCTTGCCGGCGACCCAACCGGGGATGGTGCCCTCGTCCATGTCATAGACCCAGGGGCTGCCGGCGGGCGTGTTCTCCTCAAAGCTGTTGAGATAGCGCGAGTCGGTGTGGAACAGGCACTGATCGGCCGTAATAAACGCGGCGTGCGGGAACTCGAAGGTGTAGTCGAAGACGCCCTTCACGCCCGTGAGCCAACGGAGGTTGGCCTCGTCGCGCACGACGATGGCGTCGTAGCCGCGCTCGGCCATCAGGGCACGGACACGCTCGATACGACCGGCAGGACCGGCAGCAAACTCAGACATGCAGATTCCTTTCTTGTTGTCCTCATAAAAGCGGGACGGGCCTCGATCGAAAAACGGATTCGCACGCGATCCGCAACCGATTGAAAACCCGTCCCTCAAAATGATACGAAAGACGATGGATGTCAATAAAACTTAGAGAAGTTCTTTGCGAGAAGCCAAGTAGGCGTGAGCATGGCGCTCAAGAACCTCGTCCTCAACGCTCGTTAGACGAATGGCGCCAAGTGCCGCGGGCAGCGGCAACATACTGCGGTTCGAGCGGACAAACTGCTGCCTGCGGAACTCCTCGATATATGCGCCGGGCTCCAGATCGAAGGCAAACTCCTCGATACCAAAGTCCTCCAGGCAGTCATCGACCTCAAAGACGTAATCGATATCGAAGTCGCAGGCATCATGTGCTAGGCGCGCCTCAAAGCGCATACCTTCGGACAACAGCTGGTAGGCAGGGACCTGCGAAGCGGCATCGCCCAAGCAGGCGCGCAGGGTACGCTCCCCCGTCTTGCCAAAATCGAGCGCATGGCGAGCGCTCGGGTTCGTGGCCATCAGTACGTCCTTGCGGGCAGTCTGAGACCACTGAACGGCATTGGCAAGCGCGACTTCCTCGCCAGCGAGAATCTCGGGGACGGTCTCGGTAAACTGATTCCAACGGGACTTGCTGCTCGAAAGCATGGTGCCAACAAGTACCGCATAACCGAGCATGAGGTCCTCGGGGTCCGCTTCGCGAACAAGTTCGAGGTCACACACGACCAAGCCCGGCTCGGGACGGAACGCGATAGCGGGAAGCGCATTCGCCGACGAGGCGACGAGTGGCTTCATAGTCGTCGCGACCGTGAGCATGGCGTCAAACGTCGTCGGCAGCAAGGCGCACTCGGTGCGACCGCACCACTGATTGGCACACCAGCAAACGACCGAGCAGGTCGCCGTGTCGCCGACAGCGACAACGAGATCGTCGCAGGTAATGCCGTTAGCCGACAGGGCGCCAAAAACGGTATCGGCATCGGCCAGCGCAGCACCGGCAGGCGAAACCTCGAGGACAAGCGACGACACGACAAAACCGGCGTCGACCAGCGCATGCTCGACAACCTCGCCAAAACGCTCGGATGTGGCGCTGTTCCAAACCACCATCGCCCGCTTGGGTTTGCCCACAGCCGAGGCAAACATGCGCGACAGCTCCTCGAACGCGCCCAATCCGACGCGGACATCGACACTGCGGTTTTGGAAATTGATAAGTTGACGGCGAATCATAGCAGTCCACGCTCCAAAAGCATCTCGGCACAAAGGTAGGAAACGTCCTCGAAGGACTTGTTGCGAATATCAAGGGTAAGATCGGCAGCTTGACGATACAACGGCCGGCGATGCTCAAAGAGCAGCGCCGCGTGCTCGGGCGAGCGGAAATCGGGACGCGTGTCGGAGCGGCGGATCTGGCGCATCGAATCCTCAAAATCGCCCTCGAGGTACACACAGGTACCCATCTGGTGCATGAGCTCGATATTGACCGGCGTCTCGACGATACCACCACCGCACGAAACCAGCAAGCTGCGCTCGCTTTGGAGCGAACGGAGCGCCGAGGTTTCGAGCTCGCGAAAGCGCTCCTCGCCCTCGGTCTCAAAAATCTCAGTAACCGATTTGCCGCAGCGACGCACGACCAGGCGGTCGGTATCGATAAACCGACGCTTGAACATGGTGCCCACGTTGCGCGCGAGCGTCGATTTACCCGCACCCAAAAACCCGATAAAGAAGATATGGTCGCAGCCGTGCTTGGTGTGCTGGGACATGACGAAACCTATTCCTCGCAGGGAAGGTCGCGCAGGGCCCGGCGCTCAAAGATACGGAAGATCTGCGTATACCACAGGTCCTGAGTTGCCTGTGGCTTTACCAAGATCGTGTCGACGCCGGCAAAGTTACCGCTCCACACGTCCGTGTACAGCTGGTCACCGATCAGCACAGCCTCATCGGCCGTGGCGCCCAAGCGCTTAAGACCGGCCTTGAGCGCAAACGGTGCAGGCTTCATGGCATGGCTGATGGCCTCGAGCCCCAGCTCGCGTGCTGAGCTCATGACCTGGTCGCGATGCCAGTTGTTCGACACCATGCACAGCTTAAAGCCCTTGGCACGAGCGGCGTCGAGCCAGGCCGAGACGGCAGCGGGAACCTGCTCGGTATCACGCGGCACCAGGGTGTTATCGCGGTCGAGCAAAATGGCGCGCTTGCCGTCGGCCCACAGGGTATCAAGGTCGATGCGGTCGACCGAGGCAACATATCGTTTGGGGCTGAAAATCCTCATGTTTAATTCCAAGACTGTTGGTGCTCTTCGTAGGTCTGAGAGAAATACTCCTCGTCCTGCGTAATGTAGAAATACAGGTCATCGGAGTCGGTGGGCTCAAGGGTTGCCTTGAGTGCCTCGAGCGACGGAGAGCAGATGGGCGTGGGCGGCAGGCCCTCGTGCTTATAGGTGTTATACGGGCTATCGCTCTGCAGGTCGTCGGCGGTAACCTCGCCGCCGGTAACATACATCATGGTCGCATCGCTATTGAGGTAGCGCAGACCATCGAGCTTGCCGGCAAGACGGTTGTAGAACACCGAGGCGACATGCGCGCGCTGCTCGGCGTTGAGGCCTTCGCGCTCAACGATGGAAGCGAGATTGATGATGTCGTAATCAGACATCTCCACGCCGTAGCGCTCCTTGATTTTGGCCTCGCAACCGGCAAAATCGAGCGACTTGTACTCGGTGTTGAATTGATCGAGCATGGCGCGAATCACATCATCGGCGCTCGGTTTCTTACCCAACGAATAGGTCTTGGGGAATAGGAAGCCCTCGAGCGAATCGTTTGCAGCGCCCTCAAGGAAGCTATAGTCCTTCACATAGTTGGAGGCCTTTGCCTGATTGAGGAAGTCTTCCTTGGAGATACTATCGTATGCCTTGGCCACGCGATCGGCGACCTGGTCAACCGTCAGGCCCTCTGGGATAGTGAGTGCATCGGAGCCCGCATTGGGGCCCTCCATGAGCTGCTGAACGACCTTGGTCGCGTCCATGAGCGTCGTGAACGAGTAGGTGCCGGGCTTGAGCGACATGTCGGCGTTGAGCTTTTTGACCGCCGCGTAATAATCCTTGGGATTTTCGACGATATGGTTCTCGGAGAGAATCGAAGCGATGCTGTCACCCGAGGCACCATCGGGAATAGTGATAGTAACCTGCTGGCCAGCAGTGACTTTCGCATCCTCACCAGCAAAAAAGCCCTTGACAGCTGGCACGACAAAGAAAACGATCGCGACAAGCGCAAGCACGGCGACGACGCCACCGATAATCATAGGCACCGGGGAGCTTTTCTTTTGGGCACCACGGCGAGCGCGCGTGTTATAGCTCGAGCGCGTGGCCGGAGCAACGCCGTGCGAGCCATGAGCATGATGTGCGTGGGAGCGTGATTGCAGTGCCTGTCCCTGCGTGCGCTGGGCAGGAGCCTGCTGCTTAAAGCGGGAACCGCCCGCGGGCTGGGCTGTATGGGCAGCAGACTGCTGAGCAGGACGACGAACAGGCTGCTGGCCTGGACGCTGAGTGGGCTGAGTGGGGCAAGAAGAGGGCTGCGCCGAACGTGCGGCGGGTTGGGCCGCGCGCTGAGTCGGTTGCATCGGACGCTGACCGGACGATACAGGGCGTGGCGCAGGCTGTCGTGTACGATTCGGCTGGCGCGGATCGAAAGCGCTAGACATGCAAAACCTCCTCGTTTTTGCGATCGAGCCACGTCTGCAAGAACAGGCTGGCGGCGATCATGTCGATCTTGCCCCTCATCTGCTTTTCGTTGAGTCCCTGCTCGCGCAGGATACGCTTGGCCTCTTGCGAGGACAGGCGCTCGTCCTCAAACTCCAGCGGAAGATCGAGCTCGTCGGCGATCTTTTGCGCTATGGCGGCAACGCGCTCGGCCTGGGGGCCAGGCTCGCCGGCCATGGTCAGGGGACGCCCGCTTACCAAGATGTCGGGCTCATAGTCCTCGACCAGGTAACGGAACGTCTTGGCCATACCGGTAACCTCAGCGGCCGGAAGCACCTTGACGGGCATCGCCATCTTGCCATCACGGCTCGAGACGGCGATGCCGATCCTGGTCTCCCCTATGTCCAGCGCGAGCGCGACCACAGCGACTACTTAGGCGCCGAGCGCGGTCTTGGCGGCCGCGAGGGCATCGGCGATACCGGCAGCGTTCTTGCCACCGGCCTGGGCCATGTTGGGACGGCCGCCACCGCGACCATCGACCAGACCCGCGATCTGCTTGATCACGTTGCCGGCGTGGAAACCGGCCTTCACGGCGTCATCGGAGCCGGCGGCGAGCAGGGCCGGGGTGCCCTTCTCGGTCACGCTGGCAACAACACAGGCAACGGGGCCGGCGACCTTCTGGTGCACGGTATCCCAAACGTTGCGCAGGTCGGCGGCCTCAAGGCCCTGGAGCTCAGCGACGACGAGCTTATAGCCGTCGAGCTCGACGGCACCCTCGATGGCGCTGGAGATAGCGTCGGAGGAGCCACCGGTCAGCGCCTTCTTGAGCTTGTTAGACGTCTCGCGCAGCTCGGCCTGCAGGTTCTCCACACGAGCGGGAACCTCGTCAACGCGGCACTTGAGCGCAGCGGCAGCGGCGTCAACGAGTGCCAGGCGGTCGGCCATGTAGTCGAGGGCGCCCTTAGAGGTAACGGCCTCGATACGGCGGACGTTCGAGCCCGTGGAGGACTCGGAGATAATCTTGAACAGGCCGATCTCGGCAGTGTTGGCAGCATGCGTACCACCACAGAGCTCGCGGGAGAACGGCTGATCCTCGGCGCCCACGGAAACGACGCGGACGACGTCGCCATACTTCTCGCCAAACAGGGCGACGGCGCCGGCGGCCTTGGCCTCGTCGATGCCCATGACGCAGGTCACGACCGGCTTAGATGCAAAGATCTGCTGGTTGACCAGGTCCTCAACAGCCTTGAGCTGCTCGGAAGACAGGGCCTCAAAGTGCGTGAAGTCAAAGCGCAGGTGCTCGGGCGTCACCAGCGAGCCAGCCTGGGAGACATGCTCGCCCAGGACCTGCTTAAGGGCGGCGTCAAGCAGGTGGGTGGCGGTGTGGTTGCGGCGCAGGAAGCCACGGCGCTCGGCGTCGAGCGCGGCGGTCACGGTAGCACCGACGGTCAGCGTGCCCTCGGCGACGTGCGCAACGTGGGCATACAGGCCGTTGTGGTTCTTGGTATCGGAAACGGTCAGCGAAACGCCCTCGGCGGAAAGCTCGCCGGCATCGCCCTGCTGGCCGCCCATCTCGGCATAGAACGGGGTGCGGTCGAGCACAACCTCGACATCCTCGCCCGCTGCAGCGGACTCGACGGACTCGCCGTTGCGCACGATGGCGACAACCTTGGCGCCTTCGATCACATCGTTGTCATAGCCATCGAACTCGGTCGCAGCGACCTTGTCCGAAAGCTCGACCCACACGTCGTTGAAGCTGCCCCAGGCGTCGCCCTTGGCATTGGCGCGAGCACGGGCCTTCTGGTCCTCCATGCAAGCGGTAAAGCCGTCCATGTCGACGTCGTGGCCGGCGGTGCCGGCAATCTCGACGGTCAGGTCGATGGGGAAACCAAAGGTATCGTGCAGCTTAAAGGCGACATCACCCGGGAGCACGGCGCCATCGGCAAGCGCTGCCAGGGCCTCGTCCAGGTAGACGCGACCGTTGTCGAGCGTCGTGGAGAAGCGCTCCTCCTCGGAAGCGACGATACCCTTAACGAGCGCGACGTTCTTGAGCAGCTCGGGATAGGCCTCGCCCATCTGAGCGTTGACCTCGTCGATGAACTTGGTCAGGAAGGCGCCCTCGATGCCCAGCAGGCGGCCGTGGAACACGGCACGGCGGAGCAGGCGACGAAGGACGTACTCGCGACCCTCGTTACCGGGAAGGATGCCGTCCGAGATCATAAAGTCGACGGCACGGGAATGGTCGGCGATGATGCGCAGCGAGCGGCTGGCACCGGAGTAATCGTCGGCGTCATAGGTCTTGCCGCTGATCTCCTCGCCCAGCTTGATGAGGTGCTGCATCAGATCGCCGTCGTAATTGGCGGTCTTGTGCTGCATGATAGCGGCCATGCGCTCCAGGCCCATGCCCGTATCGAGGTTGCGGTGCGGCAGCTCCGGCATGGAGCCGTCCTCCTGGCGGTCGTACTGGGTAAACACGAGGTTCCAGAACTCAAGGAAGCGGTCGCAGTCACAGCCGGGCTTGCAGTCGGGGCTGCCGCAACCGACCTCCTCGCCCATGTCAAAGTAGATCTCGGAGCACGGACCGCAGGGGCCGGTGGGGCCGGCGGCCCAGAAGTTGTCGTCCTCGCCCAGGCGGGAGATGTGGTCCTCGGCAACGCCCAGAGAACGCCACACGTCGTGGGTCTCGTCGTCCTCGGTAAAGACGGTAAAGTACAGGCGATCGAGCGGCAGCTTGAACTCCTTGGTGATGAGCTCGAAGGCCCAAGCGCAAGCCTGCTGCTTGGAGACGCCGCCAAAGGAGAAGTCACCGAGCATCTCGAAGAACGACAGGTGACGGCCGTCCTCGCCGATGCAGTCGATGTCGTTGGTGCGGACACACTTCTGGCAGGAGATCGCGCCGATCTCCTTCATGGTCTTCTTGCCCTGGTAGTACTCCTTAAACTGGTTCATGCCGGCGTTGGCAAGCAGCAGCGAGGGGTCGTCGGGAACAAGGGACGAAGAAGGATAGAGCTTAAGACCGCGCTCCTCAAAGAAGTTGAGGAACTTGGAGCGGATCTCGGCCGTAGTCATTGACGGGTAGTCAGCACTCATAGAGGGAATCTCCTCGGTTTCACATCGAAACAGTTCAAACGTAACGATATTACCATCCCGCCGCGCAAGTGCAAAAAAGAGGGCCGACATAAAGCCGACCCTACAGCGAAAGTGCACGTTATTTAGGAGTATGCGATGCTTTGAAAAAGGCTACTATAGAATTACATATAAGATTCACCCGGAAGGAGCGATCGATGAAAAGCAAACGATTTGTCCTGAATGCACTTCTGGTTGTAGCACTTTTAGCGCTTTTTGCTTTCTCCTGCTGGTACGCAAACCAACCAGCATTTGGCTACGTATTGTATGCAGTAATGTCCGGCGATAAAGCCTATTACACTCTACGCGCAATTGACGTTCTCTTTTTCTATGTAGCCGGCCCCTTATCAATCGCTTTGCTCGCGTTTCTTGTCATTTACAACTTCAAGAAACGCTAGCGGTGCCTATTTGGAATCCGAATCGTCCATGGAGCCGTCGATGCCGGTTTTGGTATCGTCGTCCGAGTTGGAGTCATCGTCCTTGGCGAAGGGATTCTTGAAAAAGCTCGTCGCATCGGGCTGCAGGCCCGAGAGCTTGATCCAGGGATTCTCGAGCTCGGGCTTGGGCATCGCCTGGGCCTCGGGCGCGGTCTCGTTGCCGATGAGCTCGGACTCGTAAATGAACGTATCGTCTCCAAGCGCGTCGTAGGCGGCGACCGGGTTGCCCTCGGCATCGCGATATGGCGTGCCCTTAAATACAGCGCCGTCGTATGCCACGAGCTGGCGACCGGTCTCGTTCTCAAAGTAGTAGACGAAAATGCCCTTGAGGGCCGCGCACAGCGGAATGGCGATGACCATGCCGATGGGACCCATAAGTGCCGAACCAATAACGAGGGCCGTCAGGCTCATGATGGGATGCACCTGCACCGAACTCTGCATGACCTTGGGGGAAATGACGTTATCGGTGACGTTTTGAGCCACCATGGTCACAACGAGCGTCCACAACGCCAGCATGGGGCTGAACATAAAGCCGAGCACCGTGGCGATCGCCGCGCTTACCCAGGGACCGACAACCGGGACCAAGTGCATGATGCCGGTAAAGATGGCCATGAGTGCCGCGTAGGGATGGCCAATGAGCGTAAAGCCGATAAAGGCGAGGATGCCACCGCAGATGGACGTCACGACCATGCCGCGCATATAACCGCCGACCGAGCGCGAAAGAATCGCGACCATAAAGCGGTACGAGGTCTCTTTTTCCTGTCCGATGATGGTACAGGCCTCGTGGTGCATACGGGGATAATCGCAGGCAAGCCAGTAGGCAAGCACCAAACCCAGGAAGATTACGAACAGCTGCGAGGCCGTGTTGGTGATCAGCGGGAACACGCCGCGACCGAGCTCAGCGGCGATTTGCGATACGTACTTGGACGCCACAGTAACCAGCGAGGACAGATTATCGTCCAAGTACTCCTTGAGCGGCGTGTTGTTGAGCGTCTTAGCGTGCGAAATCATCTCGTTGAGATCACCGCCCGCAACGCGAAGCTGCTCAGGCAGACGGCTCAGGACTTCCATAATCTGACCGAGCAAAATAGGGGACAGGATGCAGACGACGCCGACGAGCACTGCCACAACCACGATCAGCGCGATGAGCGAACCGATGCCACGACCGACGCCGTGATGCTCGAGCCAGTTAGTGATCGGCGACATCACAAAAGCGATGATGGAACCGACAGCGAGAAACTCGATAACCGGCGCCAAGATACCCATAAGGTTAAAGATGACGGCGGCGATGACAATGCAGCCGACGACAGCCCAAATGCGAAGCGTCAGAATACGAGTATCGCGCAGCGTGCGGTCGGTTTGTTGGGGGTGCTCAATCATGAACGAACCATCACTCCGTCGGGGTCGATCTTGTCCTGTATCTTCTTAAGGGTACGGCGCAGCAGGCGCGAAACCTGCACCTGCGAGATACCCAACTTCTTAGCGATCTCGATCTGGGTCATGCCCTTCACAAAGCGCAGCTCGATAACCTCACGCTCACGCGGCGAGAAATCGCGGATGGCTTCCTCGATCACCAGGCGGTCATCGGTAAAATCGAGCTCGTTGTCGCCATCGGCATAGCGGTCGAGAATCGAGGGGGCATCATCGGAATCGGACGCGCCAGGAGCCTCGATGGGCACCGAGGTATAGGCCGAAGACGATTCCATGGCCTCCAGCACCTCGTCGACGGTCACACCAAGGTACTCAGCGATTTCTTCAACCTTAGGCGAGCGCTGCAGCTCGTTAGTGAGCTTGTCGGTAGCTTGGTTAACCTTGGCAGAAAGCTCCTGCAAACGGCGCGGCACGCGCACGCTCCAGCCCTTATCACGGAAGTGACGCTTAATCTCGCCCAGGATGGTAGGCGTGGCAAACGTCGTGAACTCGAGTCCGCGCTCGGGATCAAAGCGGTCGATAGCCTTGAGCAAACCCAGATAGCCGACCTGCATGAGGTCGTCGAGCGGCTCGCCGCGGTTCTTAAATTTGTTGGCAAGAAACCTTACCAGGTTCATATGGGACATGACGAGCTGCTCACGTGCGTCCGGATCACCGGTCTCTTTGTAGCGACGAAACAGCTCGCGGGTTTTCTCCTTGTCCCAAGCGGTCTTACCGCTCCGGGAACGTTCGGTCATATTAGATATCCGCCTTGAGGTCGAGGGAAAGCGTCAGGGGCGCCGCAGTCTTTTCGTAGGAATCGCACACGCTCGCCAGAATGAGCTCGGCATACACGGCAGCCTGGTCATCCTCATCGACAGTCGCCTGATCGCCAAAGGTAAAGGTCATGCCCACATGCGATTCGTCGACGTCGAATTTGATCGAAATGTCATCGGAATCAACGGCCGTGCAGCCAAAGATAAAGGCTTCCTCGGCAGCCATACGAATGTCCTCGATGCGATCGACGGACATGGAGCACAGCGCACCAACGTTGGCGGCCGTCATACGTACGAGGCGTGCCAGACGTGGATCCCCGGCAACAGTCAGCGTGATGGGGCAAGTTGCTTCGCTACTCATCGCAGGACTCCTCGGAGGTCTCGGCGGGCGTGTAGGTGTAATACTGGGCTGCTTTAGCAGCAGGCTTCTGTGCATCATCGTCACCAGCAGCGGCATCGTCCCCGGCTTCGTCAATCAGGACACGCTCGGTCGGCTGCTCGGCTTCGGCGGCAGCGGAAAGCGTGCGCTCGGCGTCGGCCGCGGGAGCCTTCACCTTGTTAAAGAGTTTCTGCACGGCACCAGCAGCAGAATCAGTCACGCTCGATACGGCATTGCTGGCCTCGGCCACGCTGCCCGTAACCTCGGAAATGTCGCGAACCACAGCTTCGACCTCTACGAGATTGGAGGTAAGGGCGTCGACGGCGGTCTTGCTCGACTTGAGGAGCGGCTCAACCTGAGCCAACGCGGGGGTGAGCTCATCGACAGCGCCATCGAGCTTTGCTACCACCGGCTGTGCCTCGGCGATGGTGTTGTTAAGGTCGCTCACGGTCTTATCGAGCGAATCAACGACGGTGCGGGTCTTTCGCAGCGTGAGCGCGAGCTCGATAACAGCCCACACACCGGCAACGGCGAGCAGCAGCAGGGCGATTTGAATGGGACTCATACAAGCCTCCCGAAGGAATCGAAATACAGACGCTGTTCATGGTACCCCAAAGAAGGGGAAGGATACCCAAAGGGAATGTGCGAGGTCCCAAGGACCTACTTGGGCGCTCTGCCGCTACGGTCGCGCTCGCTTTGCTCTACGCGCCACTCTTCCCAGCCACGGCCCGCAGGCTGCCAAAACGCACCGCGCTCCAGCCCCTCGGGCAAATAACGCTGATCGACCCAGCCTTCAGGATAATCATGCGGATACTTATACACACCGTATTCGTCGCTGCCCGGGCGATGACGATCGCGCAGATAACTCGGCACCTCGCGGAGCCCACTTGAATGAATATCGGCCAACGCCGCATCGATCGAAGCCTCGCACGCGTTCGATTTAGGCGCCAAGCACACATAGAGAGCAGCCTGAGCCAGATTAATACGGCACTCGGGATAGCCAATGACCTCGGCAGACTTAAACGCGGCATGTGCCACCAAAAGCGCCTGTGGGTCGGCGTTGCCAACATCCTCAGAAGCCTGAATCATAATACGACGAGCGATAAACTTAGGATCCTCCCCCGCGTCAATCATGCGCGCGAGCCAATAAATCGTGGCATCGGGGTCGCTACCGCGCATAGACTTAATAAACGCACTGATGATGTCGTAGTGCATGTCACCGTTTTTGTCGTACGAAAAGCCACGGCGCGGATTGGCAATCTTCACGTCGTCAACAGTGATGGGATAGCGCTCCCCCGCCGCCGGCGCGGGCGTTCCCTCGGTATCGGGGCGCGTGACGGCAATCTCGCTCGCAAGCTCAAGCGTCGTGAGCGCCGATCGAGCGTCACCCGCTGCCAGTGTGCAAATGGTCTTAACCGTATCCTCATCGGCCGAGAACTTACCGTTCAAACCCTGCGGCGCCTCGAGCGCACGCTCAATAAGCGTGGCGATATCCTCGTCTTTAAGATGCTCAAGTTCCACCACGCGACCGCGCGAGAGCAATGCCGAGTTGACCTCGAAGTACGGATTCTCCGTCGTGGCGCCAATCATAATGACGGTACGGTTCTCAACTGCATGCAGCAGGGCATCCTGCTGCGACTTGGAAAAGCGATGAATCTCATCGATAAAAAGAATGGTGCGGCGGTCGTACGTATTCAGGCGCGTCTTAGCCTCGTCGATCACGCGACGAAGATCCTTTACGGTGCCCGTCACAGCGCTGACCTCGACAAACTCGCTCTTAGTATGGTTGGCGATAATATGTGCCAGCGTCGTCTTGCCCGTACCGGCCGGCCCATACAAAATCACACTCGACAGCACGTCGTGCTCAATCGCGGCACGCAACCACGAACCCTTACCGACGGCCTTTTGCTGGCCCACATACTCGTCGAGCG
Organism: Collinsella sp.; assembly: GCA_018363345.1. Classification (GTDB taxonomy): domain Bacteria; phylum Actinomycetota; class Coriobacteriia; order Coriobacteriales; family Coriobacteriaceae; genus Collinsella. The sequence goes on from JAGZNZ010000005.1 coordinate 77,511, forward strand.
AATTGGGCCGCATGCGCACCGCAAGCGGCGCATTCTGAAAGGAACGCTCGCGCGTCGAAGCAGAAAAAAGGTCGTCCATAGCCATCCCGTGCGTCAATCAAAAACGTTTTCCACCAACAGTATACCGAATAAATACGAACTACCGTTCGTTAATATAGGTACGGTGCGGAAACTTCAATCCCGGGAACAGCTTGCTCGTAAGCTCGCAGAAATAGCCGTCCGTCATGCTCGCGATGTAATCCACCACCGCTTGATCCTTGTCGTCCTGCCAGGCATAGGTGCGATCGTAGTAGAAAAGCTGCCGCTCAATGCGAGAAATGTGGTGCTTAAAGATATACGAAGACTCGTCGCCTTCGTTTATATCCTGCAGGCAACGGTCGTAGAGCTTTTCGAAGGCCTCGCGCAGCTCCGCTTCGGAGTCGCCTTCAATGCCGCCCTTGCTATAGATCTTCTCGTAGTTCTCGCGCTTGGCTCGGCGGATCTCCTCAAACAGGTCCTCGCTCATCTCGATGCGTGGCTTACCATAGCTGTGCTCGACGATATCGATGGAGGCATGCGTAAGGATCCAGCTGTTGTATGCCCCGCCCAGGTCATCGTCAAAGGCGTCGGGTGACAGCAGACCCGCCGAAATGGCGTCTTGGCGATCGCGCCCCACGTAGGCAAGGATATCCGAGATGCGAACCACGCAGCCCTCGAGCGTCATGGGGCGCAGGTGCTCAATTGCGCTGTAACCTGTGGCAATGCAATCCTCAACCGTAAGGTCGAACTGGTCAAAGGAGCTCATGTCCGAAAGCTCAAACACACGCTGTTCGTACTCACCGTTGTGGCATAGCACGCCGTCGAGCGTCTGGAGCGACACGTTGCGGCCGTACAGCGCGTCGAGCACGCGGACCGACTGCACGTTATGGAAAAAATAACGACCCGTGCGCTCGTGATAGATATCGTTGAGGAATCGCTCACCGGCATGGCCAAAGGGCGTGTGGCCCAAGTCGTGGCCTAAGCCAATCGCCTCGATCAGATCGCAGTTGAGCCCCAGGGCACGTCCGATATCGCGCGCGATGCGCGAAACAAGCTGCACGTGCAGGCCGCGACGCGACAGGTCGTCGTTGCTGCGAAAACTAAAGACCTGCGTTTTGCCTGCATAACGGGTGTATGCGGGCAGATGCAAAATCTTTTCGGTATCGCGCATAAATGCCGGACGCATGAACGTGCCCACATCTGCGGCTCGATCGAAGCGTCGAATGACCTGGTCGTCACCACATCGATAGGGATTAACGACACCTGAGCCGCGGTCGGCGGCGATACGCCCGACCAACTCGGGCGACAACGCCGCGGGAATGCGATCCATACGCGCCTTAATGGCGGCTGTCTGTTGATTGGTTGCCATGGCATGCTCCTTAAAAAGGGCGCGCAAACGGTTACAGCGTACTACCCACAACCTCGATTATGGCAAATATCGGCACCAAAAACGGCAGCAATGGCAGGGAGCGCGATTTTGCGATGAGACAGGCGGCGGCAAGGGCCAGGAGCGCAGCCGCAAACGCGACGATACCACCCAAGGGATCGAAGGTACAAAGGGCAAAGAGCGCCTTGGCGTCCCCCATACCAATGCCGGGAGCGTGGCGAACACGACGCCAGAGCGACTCAGTAAGCATAAGGGCAAGGTAGGCGATGGCAGCAAGACCGGCATGGTCAAGCGCCGTGTTAACGCCCTTGTCGAGCCAAACGCCTGCAAACGCCGCCACCGCACACGCGCCGGCAAGCTGATTGGGAAACCGTCGCTCACGGGCATCAATCGCCGCGCCGGCAAAGATGCAAATCCAAAACGGAATATAGACCATCTAACACCTCCTTGGGCAGCAGCTCAAACGCAAAAACCACCACAAAGGTGCCTGTCCCCTTTGTGGTGGTTTTGATCGTGGTTATTTGGCGCCTTGCATGACCTCGTCAAGGGTAACGCTCACGGCGTGCTGCGTCGGCACCCAGTCGACCTTCAAGAACAGTGCTGCCACCGTAATGGGGATATAGCTGAACATAAAGATCGGGAAGGTAAACAGGTTGGTCACCAGACGCCACTTTTGCGCGCAGTGAATGTGCTTGTACTCAAAGATGGTCGTGAGCAGCGCCAGGATAAAGAACGTCTGATACATCATGGCGAAGGTCATAATGAGAGAAGCGGCACACGCCTGCATCTCAACCTCGGTGGCCAGGAAGCCGTGCGAAAGACCGCCCACAATCAGGAACGTGGCATTGGCGAGCATCGAGATCAGAGATAGCAACATACCCGGGGCGATCGTCATAAACATGTCATAGGCGGCAAAGCGATGGTAGCGAAAGGTCGATTTGACCAGGTGCTTACCATACGTAAAGAACACCTGGTAGAAGCCCTTGGTCCAGCGCATACGCTGCTTCCAGGAAGCCTTAAACGTCACGGGCTGTTCGTCAAAGAACTCCGCCGGTGCATAGCCAATGCGAATGCCGTGAATGGCGCAGAACGTGGTGAACTGAATATCCTCGGTCAGCGTATGGAACTGCCAACCGTGCATGCCCTCGATCACGCTCGCCGAGATAAGGTAACCCGAACCCGAGACAGCGCAGGACGTCTTGCAGATATTACGCGCGTTGTTGAGAAAGCGCGCCTCTCGCAGATACCACGTAGCATTAGCCGCCGAGATCCACGAGCTGCCGAAGTTCTTGGAGTTGCGATAGCTCGTGACCACATGGAAGCCCTGATCAAAGGCATCGTTCATCTTGGAGACGTAATCGCGGGCGATGACGTTATCGGCATCGAAGATAAAGTAGCCTTCAAACGTATCGGGATACTCGTTAAGGATGCGGTCGAAGCCAAAGTCCATGACCCAGCTCTTGCCCTTGCGGGCAAGGTCATTGCGCTCATAAACGACAGCGCCCGCCTCGCGCGCGAGCTGCGCCGTGTTGTCGGTGCAGGCGTCGGCGACCACAAAGACCTCGATAAGCTCGGACGGATAATCCTGGTCCTTGATGGAGCGAACGAGGTTGGCGATCACAGCCTCCTCGTTATGCGCCGCGATAAAGAAGGCATAGCGGTGGAGTTTTTTGGCCTTGGGAGGCGCGACCTCGCCACGAAGAGCGCCGATGACAAAGAAGACCACCTGGTACAGAAAGCAGACCGTGAGCAGCGTGACGACAATCTGGTTGAAGATCACGATGGGTGTGTTGGTTTGTAAAAAGGCGAGCATGCAGGCTCCCAGCAACGCGTTACGTAAACAATCGTATATCTTACCGCAGGCTTACCGAGTTCAAGAAACCACCTAATTCTGGCTAGGCTTCGAGCAGACCGAGCTGCGGGACAATTTCGTCACCGGCGGCAGTGCGGCCGAGCGAACGCGGGGCCAGGTCATCCAGAACCGCGGCAAGGTCCCACGGCAGCTCATCACGGCACTCAATGCGCTCTCCCGTCACGGGATGGTCGAACGCCACACGCCAGGAATGAAGGAACTGCCTGGTCAGACCCTGATCGGCGCGCGCGTCGCACTTGCCGTAGAGCGGATCGCCCACGCAGGCGTGGTTGATATGGCGCATGTGCACGCGAATCTGATGCGTGCGGCCCGTAAACAAGTGGCACTCGACGAGCGTATAGCCGTCGTCAAAACGCGTGGAATCAAAGCGCTCGAGCACCTTAAAAGTCGTGATGGCCTGGCGCGCAAAGGGGTCATCGGAAACCGCCATCTTCACGCGGTCGCGCGTCGATCGGGCAATACCAGTGTTGACAGTGCCCTCATCCATGGCGATGTGCCCGTGAACGAGCGTGATATAGCGACGGTCGAGCGTGCGCGTGCGGATGAGATTTTGAAGCGCGCGCTGGGTGTCGTCGTCTTTTGCCGCGAGCATAAGCCCCGAGGTATCGCGATCCAGGCGATGCACGATGCCGGGGCGGTCCTCACCCTGCACGGTACCAAGATGATCGATGCCGCAGTGGTAGACCAGAGCGTTCGCAAGGGTGCCGCTCTCGTGGCCGTGGGCGGGATGGCACACCAGGCCGCGCTGCTTGGAGAGCACGATGAGGTAGTCGTCCTCGTAGCGGATATCGAGGGGAATGGCCTCGGGAATCACGTCGGTCGGATCGTGCGGCTCGGGCAAGTCGACCGAGATGCGGTCGCCGGCGCGCACAGCATTCTTTTTTGACAGGCAGGTCTCGCCGTTGACGGCAACGGCGCCTCCCTCGATCAGATGCGCGCAGGCAGAGCGTGTGGGACAGCCATCGTTGGCGCCCAGATAGGCGTCAAGACGCTGACCAGCGGAATCGTCGGCAACAAGAATATGGATGTCGGCCATTAGCGCTCATTCCTTTCGCGAATCTTGCGGGCACGCTCCCCACGCTGCTTGGCTTTGCGTTTGGCGCGAGCCTCATCACGAGCGTTGAGTTCGGCGGTCGCATCGACCTCGCGAGCGGCGGGGCTCAAGAACATGTAACCGATGAGCGCCAGCACGACGCCGACCGTAATGCCGATATCGGCTACATTAAAAACGGGGAAGTCGATGAAGGTGGTGGCAATAAAATCGGTCACGAAGCCCATGGTCAGGCGATCGATAGCGTTGCCGACGGCGCCGCCCGCAACCATGGCCATGCCCACAACCTCAAAATGGGCGAGCTGGGGTGCACGAACGAGGTACAAGGCAATAGCGATAATGACTGCCAACGCCAGCACGGCAAACGCGATGCCATGCCCCTCGCCCATGCTAAAGGCGGCTCCGATATTGCGAACAAACAGAAAATCGATCACGCCGGGGATAACGGTCACATGCAGAGCATCGCCCACGGCACGAACCGCAAGCTTGGTCAGCTGGTCAACAAGCAACACAACGAGCGCTACCCCACCAGCAACACCTAACCGCCAACGCAAAGGCGGCGTCATATCCGCACCACGACCCAAAGAAATCCCCTACCCTCAAGAACAATCGAATTCCGTTTAACGCAGTAGATAATCATACATTGACGCAAGCAAGAAGCGACAAATCTCCCAAGAACGGAAACACCGCAGGTAGAGCATAAATGAGCGAGCAGGTCGCATTTGAGACAAGGTGACGTGAAATGAAAGGGCGCTGACCTTTCGGTCGCGCCCTTGAAATTGAACGTCAGATTGTCCAAATGCGGCCCGCGCAGCGTCGGTAGGTTACGGCGTTCTACGAACGCCGTAACCTACAAAGCGTCGGCGCAGCGCTTGCAGATATGCGCGTGGCCGTTGTACTCGCCGACGGTGGTGCGATAGTTCCAGCAACGGTCGCAGCACTCGCCCTCGGCAGCCTCAATAGCAACGGAAAGCTCGTCTCCCTGGGTCAGCTCAACATCGGAGACGATGTAGAACTCGGCCAGGTCGACGGCTTTGTCACCGGTCAGCAGCGCGTACATCTCGGCGGGAACGACCGCCTTGACGCGGACCTGCTGGCTCTTGGTGAAGGTGCCAGCGGAACGGGCATCCTCAAGGGCCTTGGTCACGGCGCTACGGAGCTCGAGCGAAGCCTCGAGCACGCCCTCAAACTCATTGGCCTCGTCGACCGTGATAGGCGACTTGTACCAATCGAGCAGCGCGGCGTACTTCTGGTGATCGACGCAGCCGGCGGGCGCATAGGCCATGGCCTCGTCGACCGTGTAGGACAGGATCGGCTGCAGGTCGCGCATGAGCATCGAGAAGAGCTCGGCCAGCACGGTTTGGGCGCTGCGGCGCTCGAGAGAGCCGGGCTTCTCGCAGTACAGACGGTCCTTCAGGGCGTCGAGATACACGTTGGAGAGCTCGGTAACCACAAAGTCGTAAAGCGCACGGTAGGCGCGCGGGAACTCGTAGCTGGCGTAGGCATCGTCGACCTCGGCCTGGACCTGGGTCAGGCGGGCAACCATGAGCTTGTCGAGCGGCAGCAGGTCGGCAAAGGCGACGCCGTCGGTCTCGGGCTCAAACTGACCCTCGAGCTCGGAGAGCAGGAAGCGCAGCGTGTTGCGGAAACGACGGTAGGCATCGGACGTACGAGCAAGGATCTCGTGGTCGATGGACACGTCGGAGCTGGTATCGACCGAGGCGACCCACAGACGGATGATGTCGGCGCCCATCTCGTCACAGACCTTGTTGGGGTCGATGACGTTGCCGAGCGACTTGGACATCTTGCGGCCCTGGCCGTCGAGCGTGAAGCCCTGCGAGACGACTGCCTTGTACGGAGCGTGACCGTTGGCACCCACCGAGGTCAGCAGCGAGCTCTGGAACCAACCGCGGTGCTGGTCGGAGCCCTCGAGATACACGTCAGCCGGGTACTCAAGCTCGGGGCGATACTCGCATACGGCCTTCCAAGACACGCCGGAGTCCCACCACACGTCGAGGATGTCCTTATCGGCCTTGAGGTGATGGCCGCCGCACTTGGGGCAGACGCAGGCCTCGCCCAGGTAGCTCTCGGGAGCGTCGGTGAACCAGGCGTCGGAGCCCCTCTCATGGAAGAGCTTGATGACGGCGTCGAGCGTGGCATCGTTCATGACCTTCTCGCCGCAGTCGGCGCAGGTGTAGCTGGGGATAGGCACGCCCCAGTTGCGCTGACGGCTGATGCACCAGTCGGGACGCTGCTCGACCATGGCACCGATGCGGTTGGCCGCGTGGGCCGGATACCACTTGACGTTCTCGCGGACCTCTTTGCCAGCCTGCTCGCGCAAACCGGTCTTGTCCATCGAGACAAACCACTGGTCAGTAGCACGGAAGAGCACCGGGTGCTTGCAGCGCCAGCAGTGCGGATAGCTGTGCGTGATCTTCTTCTCGAGGACCAGGGTGCCGCGCTCGCGCAGGAACTCGATAATATGCGGGTTGGCCTCATCGGTATCCATACCGCTGAAGGGACCACCGGTGCCAAACTCCTCGCCGGTGTAGAACTTGCCGTCGTCATCGACCGGCATGCAGATGTCGGTGATGCCTTCCTTGAGGCAGGCGAAGTAGTCGTCGACGCCGTGGCCGGGCGAGTTGTGGACGATACCGGTACCGTCATCGACACCGACGTAGTCGGCCAGGAGCGCCACGCCCTCAACACCGTCAAAGATCGGCTGCTTGTAGTGGATGTGGTGGAACGTCTCGGCGGGAACCACATAGGGCTCGCCGTCGACCATGACCGGGGTGTACTCCCAGCCAAACTCCTCGCAGCACTTGGGAGCCAGGTCCTCGAGCATGACCTCGGCACGGCCATCGTGCTCAACGGCGACATAGGCGGCGCCGGGCTTAAGGGAAACGGCCTGGTCAGAGGGGATGGTCCACGGCGTGGTCGTCCAGATGATAAAGTCGACCGGGCCGTCGAAGTTCTCGAGGCCGGCGGGCTTGGAGGTCATCTCAAAGCGCACGAAGATGGAGGGGCTCGTCTCGTCGGAGTACTCAATCTCGGCCTCGGCCAGCGCGGTGTGGCAGTGCTTGCACCAGTGAACCGGCTTGTGGCCGCGATAGATCATGCCCTTATCGAACATGGCCTTGAAGACCTCGATGTCGGCGGCATCGTGCTGGTGATAGAGCGTCAGATAGGGGTTATCCCAGTCGCCGAGCACGCCCAGACGACGGAAACCGGCCTTCTGCAGCTCGATGTTCTCGACAGCGAACTCGTTGCAGAGCTCACGAATCTTGGCCGTGGGGGTCTGGTTGAACTTCTCGGTGCCGAGCTTCTCCTCGACCTTGTGCTCGATCGGCTGACCATGGCAGTCCCAACCGGGGACATAGGGAACCTCATAGCCCTGCATCATCCAGTAGCGGTTGATCATGTCCTTGGAGATCTTGTTCATGGCGTGGCCGATGTGGATCGGGCCGTTGGCGTACGGAGGACCGTCGTGCAGCACGAACTTCTTGTGACCCTCGTTCTTCTTCAGAACCTGCTCGTAGACCTTGTTGTCCTGCCAGTCCTTGAGTCGCTTGGGCTCGGACTTGGAAAGACCGGCACGCATGGGAAAACCGGTCTTGGGCAGATTCATCGTCTGCTTGTACTCGTTTGCCACGGTACCCCTTTCATGTCGTGGGCGCGCACGCCCTCTGGGCACCAAAAAAAGCGCCCGTCCCTGCAAGCTGGGACGAAGCGCCACAAAACGGGCTGTGCGCCCGCAAAAGCTCTTCGCTTAACCACCCAGCTTAGATGCCCTCGCCCGCTTCTAGCGCGCTCGCATCCGTTACTCGGCTGGCCTGTATCGACGACCATCTCGGCGATATCTACTAAGACGTGCCTGTGCGGCACGTCCGTTGGGACCGCAGCTCCGGGGTGATTTTCATCGGTCGCATGCACGGGTTCTCAGCGCTCCCCGCTCTCTGTAGCATGCGGATGGCCGACTACTCATCCCCATCAACGCTTATGCGGAGTATGCTAGCACGTTCCTCGCCGGCGAAAAACCCTCAACACTGGTTTTATACGTTCGAAATTTCTCGCTATTACAGCCCTGCTCTAGGAGCAAAATACCTGAAAGCACTCTATCGAACGAAAGAAGGTTGCTATGCGCACGATTGGAATGAGCGACTACACCGTTGGCGAGGATTGCTTTGACGAGCTGCCCGCCGCACTGGCGGAGTACGGCGCGACAAAGGTCGCGATCATCGGTGGCAAGCGGGCACTGGCCGCAGCGCTTCCCGGTATCGAAGCTGCGCTGGCAGGTACCGACGTCGAGATTCTGGAGACGCGCGTCTACGGTACCAACAGTACGCGTGCCAATATCGCCAAGGTCGTGAACTCCCCTGCCTGCCAGGAAGCCGACGTGCTCATTGCCTGTGGCGGCGGCAAGGCGCTCGATACCGTGAAGACGGCGGCCATCGAGCTCAAGAAGATCGTCTTCACCGTCCCGACGATTTGTTCCAACTGCTCCGCCGCGACCGCCATTGCCGTTGTCTACAACGACGACGGCTCGCTCGAGGGCTATTCGTACCCCAACCGCCCCGCTCACATCTTCATCAACCCCAAGATCATCGCCGAGGCACCGGCAGAATACTTCTGGGCCGGCGTGGGCGATGCCCTGTCTAAGCAGCCCGAGGTCGAGTACGCCACGAGCGCCGGCAACCTGGAGCACACCGCCGGTCTTGGCCTGGCACTCGCCCACACCTGCTCCGAGCCGCTATTTACCTATGGCGTCCAGGGTCTTGAGGACGTGCGCCAGAACCTGTCGAGCGAGGCCGTCAAGCAGATCGCGCTCGATATCGTGGTCAACACGGGCTATGTCTCAAACCTGACCAACCAGAACGATTACTACTACAACTCAAGTGTGGCGCACGCGTTCTACAACGCCACCTGCAGCATTCCGCGTGAGGGCACCTACCTGCATGGCGAGGTCGTGAGTCTGGGCGTGCTGGTGCTGTTTGCCTACACGGGCGATACCGAGAACCTTGAGCGCTACGCAGCCTTTAACAAGGAGATGGGGCTGCCCGTGACGCTTGAGCAGGTCGGGCTTTCCGAGTCCGATATCCCGGCCCTGTGCGAGTACGCGCACGCCACCAACGAGTGGAAGCAAGGCAATCCGGAGCCCTTCACCGACGAGAAGTTCGCCGCCGCCATCAAGGCCGCCAACGCCTACGGCCACACGCTCTAGTTCTAGGCCAAAACCACCACAAAGGGGATATCCTGCCTTTTATTTTGCGGGATCAAGGTCGCTTTATGCGAACTTGATTGCCACTTATATGGCACATTGATGGCAATTGCTTCGTACGTGCATACCGGGAGCCTGTACACCTCTGGCAAGGCGTAACACACTAGACTTTGTTCCAAAGTCCGTGTGCCAAGGGGGCAGGCCCCTTAGAATTCCTGTGGAGTGTGTACGCACGTACGCAGGAAAACGGCAAAATTTCGCTATATCAGGGCGTTCTTTCATTGGAGAGTATGGTATACACGGCTTAGTTCAACAAATAAGAATTTATATATAAAGGAGAATATTGATGAAACTGTTTTTATGTTCTCACTTTTCAAGTGTAGGAAGTCTGATAAAGGAAGAAATTGAAAATAAAAAAGTCGCATTTATTCCAACAGCTTCGCTGCGTGAAGACTACACCGGTTATGTCGGCTCGGCTCGAAAAATATTCAAAAAGTTGGGAGCAATCGTAACTGAAATTGATATTTCAACGGAGGCTTATTCAACGATACAGTCTCTTTTTGAAGATGCAGATGTGATCTATTTTACCGGCGGAAATTCTTTTTTCCTTATAGACCAGCTCCGTAAAACGGGAACGGATGAGCTGTTGAAGAAAGAATTGGCAAAGGGAAAACTGATGATTGGTGAATCGGCAGGTGCGATTGTATGCGCTCCAAGCATCCAATATATCGAGCAAATGGATGAAAAGCCGGAGGACTACTCACAAGAAGATGATTCAGGGCTTAATTTGATTGATTTCTATGTTCTTCCGCATTATCTAACAGCACCATTTAAGAAAGTTACCGAGATAATAATGACTGAGTTTTCGGATTTGAATCTATGCCCAATTAACAACCGTCAGGGAATTGTAATTGATGGTGAAGGTTCAAAGGTTATTTGCAAAGACTAATTTAAAATTCCAGTTTGCTGCACTCGTTCCTAGCAGGGTTTGGGGCAGGAGGGGCGCAAGAGACGGGAAGGCCGTGTGCGCGTTCCTGCGCGAGGGCCGCGGGGAGGGGCTGCCTGGGTACGGCGCCTGTCAACTCGGTCTACGTCTTTGATGACCGGGTCGTACTCAATATCATCTTCACGGATGATGCCAAAACGGTCACCCGTGGGGAAGTGTTGGGTTCGAGTGCTATGGACAATCTTCCAGCATGCTGGGATCGAACTCGCTAGCCGGAATCACACGGTACCCGTGGCGCAGCAGCAGATCGACAAAAACACCGTTGCCCGCGGTGAGCGTACCGCTAAAGGTGCCATCGTAGACGCGACTCGCACCGCACGAGGGGCTACGGTCCTGCAAGACGCACGCAGCGATCTCGGACGGGCCGCCCGCCTGCTCGCACATATCGAGCGCACGTTGGGCACCCAGGCGAAACTCGCGATCGACCGAGATGCCCTCGCAGGTACGGACCTCGCCGTTCACAATCTCGGACGACTTGCGCGGCGTGGGCAGGCCGCCAAAGACCTCAGGGCACACCAAGAGTACCTCGGTCCCCGTGCATTCGCACGCTTCGACCAGCTCGCGATGGTAGTTATCGAGCCCGTTATACTTGCAGCTCTCGCCCATCAAGCAGGCACTTACCACGATCTTCATATTCAACTCTCCCCACGCAAAACGCCCCATTTGAGATGGACACTCAAATGGGGCGATAGACACTGCGCAACCAGTATTACTGCTGCTTTGGCATCAGCGGATTCTCGCGCGTGAGGAGGTTCATGAACTCCTCGCCCGTGATCGTCTCCTTCTTGTACAGATAACGAGCCAGCTCATGGAGCTTGAACTTGTTCTCCTTCAGGATCTGCAGGGCGCGATCATGCGCGTCCTCGATCAGCTTGGCGACAATCGCGTCCACGCGCTCGGCCGTACCGGGGGCGCAGGTGAGCGACGTGTCCTGGTTGAGGTACGCGTTCTGGACGGTACCGAGCGCCATCATGCCAAACTCATCGGACATACCAAAGCGCGTCACCATGTTACGGGCGAGTTTGGTGGCCTGCTCGATATCGTTGGCAGCACCAGTCGTCATCTCGCCAAAGATGAGCTCCTCCGCGGCACGTCCACCGCAGTAGACGGCGAGCTTGTCCAGGACCTCCTGGCGCGTGGTCAGGAAGCGCTCGTCCTCCTCGACCTGCATGGTGTAGCCCAGAGCGCCGCTCGTGCGCGGCACGATGGTGATCTTGGTAACCGGCGCGGAACCCTTTTGGCGGGCAGCGACGATGGCATGACCGATCTCGTGGTAGGAAACGACCTGCTTCTCGTGGTCGGAAAGCACCGTGGACTTACGCTGCTGGCCGGCAATGACGACCTCCACCGACTCCTCGAAGTCGTCCTGGGTCGCGCGCTTGCGGCCTTCGCGAACAGCGCGCAGGGCACCCTCGTTGATGATATTGGCAAGGTCGGCCCCCGAGGCACCGGGCGTGGCGCGGGCAATAGCGGTCAGGTCGATCGGCGGCTGCGTCTTCACGCTCTTGGCATGCAGCTCGAGGATGTTCTTGCGGCCAGTCAGGTCGGGCAGCTCAACGGGAATGCGGCGGTCAAAACGACCGGGGCGCAGCAGGGCGGGATCGAGGCTGTCGGGACGGTTGGTCGCAGCGAGGACGACGATGCCCTTGTGGTTATCGAAGCCGTCCATCTCGGTCAGCAGCTGGTTGAGCGTCTGCTCGCGCTCGTCGTTGCCACTAAAGCCGCCGCCATCGCGCTTCTTGCCGATGGTATCGATCTCATCGATAAAGACGATACACGGGGCCTTTTCCTTGGCCTGCTTAAACAGGTCACGAACCTTGGCGGCACCGCGGCCGACGAACATCTCGACGAACTCAGAACCCGAAATGCTAAAGAACGGCACGCCCGCCTCGCCGGCAACAGCCTTGGCAAGCAGGGTCTTACCGGTACCCGGAGGACCGACAAGGAGAGCACCGCGCGGAAGCTTGGCGCCGATCTCCTCGTAGCGCTGCGGATTCTCCAGAAAGTCGACGACCTCCTTGAGGGACTCCTTGGCCTCTTCCTGGCCGGCGACGTCCTTAAAGGTCACGCCAACATCCTTGGAGGCAATCACGCGAGCGCCGGACTTGCCCAGTCCGCCGCCGCCAAAGCCGCCGCCAAAGTTCATCGACGGGCCGTCATCACCCATGGCCTTCTTCATACGGCGGTTGAGCCACCAACCGATAAGGAAGAAAATCGCCATGGGAAGGATGAGTGTAAGAAGGTAGTAGGTCATCAGACCCGAGTTTTTATCGGGAACGACCGACTCCAGGGACGCACCGGATTCAAGCACGCGATCGGTAAAACCCGCATCATTCGGCACGCCGGTCGTCTTGTAGGCGATATTCTCGTCCTCGCCCTTCTTGGTGTAATAAATCGTGTAATCATCCGTGTTGTACTCGACCTTGTCGACGCTTTTCTTATCGAGCGCTTTGACAAACGTCGAATAATCGGTCTTCGTAATCTGCTGCGTGTGACCGATGTTGGGGAACAGAACGGTCGAGAGCACGAGGTAGACGACGAAGGCGATGAGCACGTAGAGGATCATATTCCGTCTACGTTTGTTGTCATCCATCTCCATCTGCTTGAACTCCATCTACTGGGGTTGATAATGCTATCTAGAATACCCAACCCGGACGGCGATAAACCGACGCCGGGCACGAAAGGACAGAGATGGCATCACTGGAAGTCGGCAAGGTTCAAATCTATACGGGCGACGGCAAGGGCAAGACGACGGCTGCGCTGGGGCTCGCGCTGCGCGCCACGGGCTATGGACTTAACGTGCTCATGCTGCAGTTTGCCAAGAAGCTACACTGCGCCGAACACGATGCCGCACCGCGCCTGGGACTGCGCATTGTACAGGCCGATCGCGACACACCCGAGGCTTGCGCCGAGCAGATCATGGAGCTCGCACGCGAGCAGATATCACAGGTCGACGTTCTGATTTTGGACGAACTCGGCGAGGCCATGCGCCGCGGCTTCGTGACGCGCGAGGATGTCGAAACGTTGATCGCTATAAAGCCAGCCACCACGGAACTCGTGCTCACCGGCCGAGGCCTGCTGCCACTGGCCGATCTTGCCGACCTGGTCACCGAAATGCGCCCCGTCAAACACTACTTCGACGAAGGCCTCCTAGCCCGTCAAGGCATCGAATACTAAATGACCCGAAAGGGACGGAGGAAAACGGATCGTTTCGCCTTATCGCCGGGCCAATGATCCGTTTTCCTCCGTCCCCTACGGGTCATTAGGCAGTGGCGCGGCCGAGCCAGTTGCCGCTGTGGTGGTAGATGGTGAACATCGTAGCTGTGATGAGCCAGGTTACGGGGTAAACCAGCAGCAGGTGCTCAAGCGACGGATCGAACGGCATAATCGCAAACACCCAGATCACCCTGAGCACGACGGTGCCAAAAATCGTGAGCAGCATGGGCTGCAAGCTCACGCCGGCGCCGCGGATAGAGCCCGACGCGTTCTCGATAATCGAGAAGATTGCGTAGAACGGCGCGATGAAATGAAGAATCGTCGTGGTGTACGCCGAAATCGAAGCATCGTCGACAAACAGACGCGACAACGGACCCGAGAACACCAGCAGCACGGCAGACAGGCCACCAATGAGCATAAACGACAGCACGAGCGACGTATGGTAGCCCTTGCGCATGCGCTCGTAGTTGCGCGCGCCAAAGTTCTGTGCCGAGAACGTGGTGATCGACACGCCAAGCGCCTCGGTAACCATCCAGACAATGCCATCCAAACGGCCCGAAAGACCCCACGCCGTGGTGATATCGGCGCCAAACGAGTTGACCGACACCTGAATCAAAACGTTGGAAATCGAATACGCAGCAGACTGAAAGCCAAGCGGCAGACCACACGAGATCATGCTCTTACAAATGCCAGGATCAATGCCGAGTTTGAACAGCGAAAGCCGCCACGCACCCGGTGCGTGCATCATGCGAATCACGATCATCGTGGCGTTGGAGCAAATGGTCAGCGCCACCGCGATGCCGCAGCCCAGAGCCTCCATATGAAGCACGGCAACGAAGATGACATCCAGCACCGCATTAACAAGGCAGCCGGAAGCGATGATCACAGCAGGTCCGCGCGTGTCGCCCACGGCGCGCAGCAGTGCTGTTCCCATATTGAGCAGCAGCGCCGCAACCATAGCGGCAAAATAGCAACGAGCATAGGCCACTCCCTCGGCCAATAATTCATGCGGTGTGTTCATAAGCACCAGCATGGGCTCAACGAACACTATGCCAAGAATCGAGAAAACGATACCGCCCACCAGCGCGAGGGTCATGGCCGTATGGACCGAACGACTCAGTCGCTCATCATCGTGCTGGCCAAAATACTGACCGGTAATGACCGCGCAGCCGGCGCCGACGCCAACGCAAAAGCCAATGCAGAGCTCGGTGAGCACCATCGTGGCCTGAATGCCACCCAGTGCAAGCTTGCCGCCAAACTGGCCGACGATATAGGTACCGATAAGCGTGTAGGCCTGTTGAAAAAACGAACTAAAGAAGATGGGAACGCACAGCGAAAGCAGCTGCTGCCAAATAACACCCTGCGTTACATCGATAGCCGTAGATTTCTTAGCCACACGCCCTCCCCACCAGCATACGTCAAACAACAAAACGGCAATTAAAGGCCAAAACCAATAGCAGCTTAGCACCGACCGGCGTCGACCGAAACACCCCGAGTCAGAGCCCGGTGCGAACTATCTGCTTAGTGATACAAACCCGGCTGGTAGTGATACTCATTGCTCACATGCGGGCACAGCTGCCAAAAGGCGACGGCACTCGCCGCGGCCACGTTGAGCGAATCGACCCCGTGCGCCATCGGAATGCGCACGGCCCGGTCGCAGCCCGCGATGGTCTTGGCGCCCAGGCCAGCACCCTCGGTGCCCATAAAGATTGCCAGGCGGTCAATCTCCTGGAGCGCGGGATCGTCCAGCGAAACGGAGTCGTCCGTCAGCGCCATCGCAGCGCACGAAAAACCGGCTTCGTGCAGTGCCGCCAGGCCATCGTGCGGCCACACACGAGCCTCGCTGCCAATACGCGTCCACGGCACCTGAAACACCGTGCCCATGCTCACGCGGGCCGAGCGACGGTACAGCGGGTCGCAGCACGTCGGACTGACCAAAATACCGTCGACATTGAGCGCGGCGGCCGAGCGGAAAATCGCACCCACGTTCGTGTGGTCGACAATACCCTCGAGCACGCACACGCGCACCGGGCGCTCCCCCGCCGCCTCGACGACGCCACCCAAGAACTCATCAACCGGAATCTGTCGCGGGCGACGAAACGCCGCGAGCGCACCGCGCGTCACGTTAAAGCCCGTCAGCTGCTCCATGAGTTCCATGGAAGCCACGAACACAGGAACCGGACCTGCGCCCTCGCGCACAACCAGGCGCTCAAACAGCGGCGTCATCTGGTCGAGCCAGCGTTCGCCCAAAAGAAAGCTCACCGGCTCGTATCTGGCACGCACCGCGCGCTCAATAACCTTGGCACTCTCGGCGATAAAGATGCCCTTTTGCGGCTCCAGCACGCAGCGCAGCTCGCGCTCGGTCAGTCGCACGTAGGCATCGAGCCGCTCGTCCTCGAGCGAATCAATTCGCAGAACCTCAACGGCATCAGTCATAGCAGCCTGCCCGCACCCTTCTTTACAGCACATCTATACCAAACGAGGCGACGCTAAGCGCCGCCCCATGCATTCAATCAACCCGATGATACCGTTCGCGCCAGGCGATTTACGCCCCAACGCGACGATACGTCACGAACTCATAATCGACACCTTCGTCGCCCTCACCCGCGGCAATCGTGGCAACCCCGCCAGCCCGCGAAACTTCCCATGCAGGATCGGCATCCAAATTGGGAAAATACGTGTCCACGGGATGGACGCAGTGGTCATGCGTGACCTCGGCCTCCACGCAGTACGGCAAAAATTGCCGATAGACATCGCCGCCGCCGATCACCCACGCAACGGGCTCATCGGCAACCGCAGCGAGCGCCTCGTCGATGCTATGCACCACGTCGACGCCCTCGGGAGCAAAGCTCTCGTCGCGGGTGAGCACGATATTGCGGCGGTTTTTGAGCGGACGCCCACCAGGAAAACTCAGTAGCGTCTTGCGCCCCATAATGACCGGGCAACCCTTGGTGCAGGCCACAAAATGGCGCATGTCGGCGCGATTGGAAACCACCATGTCGCCCTCACATCCAATGCCCCAGTCGTCACACACGGCGACGATGGCAGAAAGCTTACACGTCATGAGCGCCACCTACACCGCAATGGGAATGTTCTTGACCTGCGGGCCGTGCTCGTAGCCCTCGACGATGAGGTCATCGGTCGTAAACGCATAGAAATCGTGCACGTCGGGGTTAAGCGTTACCTTGGGCGCCGCAAACTGCGGACGCTCGATAAGTTCACGGACAATATCGACATGACGGTCGTAAATGTGGGCATCGGCAATCACATGCAGCAGCTCACCGGGAATCATATCGACCGACTGCGCGACCATCATCAGCAAAATGGCGTACTGGCACACATTCCAGTTGTTGGCGGCTAAAATGTCCTGGCTGCGCTGGTTGAGAATCATGTTGAGTGTGGGTTTATCGTCCTGCGGGCGCTGCGTGACGTTATAGGTCACGCTGTACGCGCACGGATACAGGTGCATTTCGGACAGGTCGCTAAACACGTACGTGTTGGTCATGATGCGGCGGCTGTACGGCGTGTTCTTAAGGTCGTACAGCACGCGGTCCATCTGGTCAAAGTCACCCTCGGCATAATGGCTTTTCTGCCCAATCTGGTACCCGTAGGCCTTGCCGATGGAGCCAGTCTCGTCGGCCCACTCATCCCAAATATGGCTGTTGAGGTCGCGGACGTTATTTGACTTCTTTTGATAGATCCACAAGATCTCGTCCATGGCAGACTTAAGCGCCGTGCGACGCAGTGTGAGCGCGGGAAACTCCTCACGCAGGTCGTAGCGAGCCGTAACGCCAAAGTTTTTAATGGTATAGGCAGGGGTGCCGTCCTCCCACACCGGTCGGACCTTTTGGCCCTCGGTGGTGGTGCCATGGTCCAGAATATCGCGGCACATGGTTACAAAGTGTTGATCAGCCTTGCTCATTGACCCTCCTGTCAGTCGCCTAAAAGCGAGATTCATTGTATCCCAGGCGCGCAGTGTCGGATTGGACACTTGGGTCGGCACACGCAATGCGCGGCAGCCAGCACCCCCACAATCGCAGACGTAACAACTTTGAATTTCTGACATATGCTAAAAAAGCTTGCGCGGAACCGCATACACGCTATCCTATTACTGACATATGTCAGATTTGGAGAGAGTATGGCAGGAAGACGCGAAAAATTACGCCGTGTTGGGATCATCCCCGAATATCGCGGCTTTACCCCCGACGGCCTTGCCAGCGGAGACGCCATCGAGATGACGGTCGATGAGCTCGAAGTACTGCGCCTGTGCGACCTGGAAGGCCTCAATCAGGAGGCCGTCGCCCAGCACATGGGCATCGCCCGCGCCACCGTGGCGGCCATCTGCAGCCGCGCACATCGCAAGGTGGCAAACGCGCTGGTCAACGGGCGGGCGCTCGTCATCGAGGGCGGCAATATCGCGTACTCCCCCATCACCGCAACGACGGCCGCATGGCCAGCAAAGGAGGTCGACACCATGAGGGTGGCAACCACGTACGACAACGGCAACATCTTTATGCACTTTGGCCGCAGCGAGCAGTTCAAGATCTACGACATTCAGGATGGCAAGGTACTCAACGAGCAGGTCGTGGGCACCGACGGCACCGGTCACGGTGCCCTTGCGGGCCTGCTCGCCAACGGTGGCGTGGACACGCTCATCTGCGGCGGCATCGGCGGTGGCGCTATCAACGCGCTTGCCCAAGCCGGCATCACGGTCTATGCAGGAGCCCAGGGCAGCTGCGACGCTTGCGTCGAGGCCCTTATCGCCGGCACGCTCGCACAGAACGGCGAGGCCACGTGCGGCTGCCACGGCCACGACCACGAGCATGGCGATTCCTGCGGCTGCCACGGCCATCACGAGCACGAGGGCCACGAGGGCTGCGGCTGCCACTAACGGCACTGCACCGCGAGCTCGGGGCGCGACGCTGAACGCAGCCCAACTATCAAAGCCAACAACAAAGGCCACCCGGTAGCTTCCGAGTGGCCTTTGCCATATCAAGCTGGAATTACAGCCCTATTTCTTATTGCGCATCTGCGCTTCCATCTGGCGCAGCAGGTCCATATCGGACTTAGGACCACCCGTTCCCAGGCCGCCCATGCCGCCCAAGCCCATGGCATCCAGACCGGGAATATTGGGCATGCGCATCTTCTTGCCCTTCTTGCCCTTTTTGCCCTTCTTGCCGCCGGCCTGTGCCTGATTGGCCATCGTGCGCATGCGGCCCATCATCTTGTTCATCTCGCCCCACTGCTTCATAAGGCTATTGACCTCGGTGGGGGTCACACCGGCGCCCTTGGCGATACGCGCGCGACGCTGGCCGTTGATGATGGAGGGACGCAGACGCTCCTCCTTGGTCATCGACATGATGATGGCCTCGTTCTTGTCGAAGATGCCCTCGTCCAGGTTACCGCCCATCTGGTTGAGCGCGCGCTGGCCACCGGGGAGCATGCCCAGGATACCCTTCATGCCGCCCATCTTTTTGACGGCTTTCATCTGGTCGAGCATGTCGTTCATGGTAAAGCCCTCGCGCAGCATGCGCTCGGCAGCCTCGAGCTGTTCGGCATCGGCGGCCTCCTGGGCCTTCTCGATGATGCCGACAACGTCGCCCATGCCCAAGATTCGCTTGGCCATGCGATCGGGATAGAACGGCTCAAGCGAATCGGGTTTCTCGCCCATGCTCACAAACTTGATGGGCTTGCCGGTCACCTGACGCACCGAAAGCGCGCCACCGCCACGGGCGTCACCGTCGAGCTTGGAGATAATCACACCATCAAAGTCGGTGCGCTCAGCAAACGTCGAGACCACGTTGACGATATCCTGGCCGGTCATGGCGTCGACGACCATCAGCACCTGGTCGGGCTTGACGGCCTTCTTGATGTCGACGGCCTCCTGCATCATCTGCTCGTCGATCTGCAGGCGGCCGGCGGTATCGACGATGACCACGTCACGCAGGTGGTCGACGGCCTCCTGGATGGCGCCCTTGGCGATGTCGACCGGATGCTCGCCGTCACCGCGGAAGACCGGCACGCCGATCTCGCCACCGAGCGTGGCAAGCTGGTCGGCAGCAGCGGGACGGTAGACGTCGCACGCGGCGAGCAGCGGCGAGCGGCCCTGCTTCTTGAGCAGGTAGGCAAGCTTTACGGCAGCCGTGGTCTTACCGGAGCCCTGCAGGCCCACGAGCATGATGACATTAGGAATGCGGTTGCTAAAAACGAGCTTGCTCTCGGTTGAGCCAAGCATCTCGGTGAGCTCGTCGAGCACGATCTTGACGACGTTTTGCGCCGGCGACAGCGACTCCATGACCTCGGCGGTCATGCAGCGCTCCTTGGTCTTAGCAACGAACTCCTTGACGACCTTAAAGTTAACGTCGGCCTCGAGCAGCGCCATGCGAATGTCGCGCATGGCCGAGGTGATATCGGCCTCGGTCAGCTTACCCTTGCCGCGCAGGCGGTCAAATGTGTCGTTGAGGCGATCGCTCAGAGAATCAAACACTGGTTACTCCTTAATTGGACTCGCCCACCAGGGCGCGGCAGAAATCTTTGGCATTGAACTCCTGCAGGTCATCGACCTGCTCGCCCACGCCAATGCGCAGGATCGGGAGCTTGAGCTTCTCAGCCACGGCCATGGCGATACCGCCCTTAGCCGTGCCGTCGAGCTTAGTCATGATAATACCGTCCAGGCCCAGCGCCTCGTTAAACTCGAGCGCCTGGTTCAGACCGTTCTGACCAGTGGCGGCATCGATCACAAGCACAACCGAAACCGGCATGGGGCCGGCGGCCATATTGGCGGCGCGCTTACGCGTCACGTTGACCACCTTGGCGAGCTCGCGCATGAGCTCGGGGCTCGTATGCAGACGACCGGCGGTGTCGATCAGCACCAGGTCGCTGCCGCGCCTGTCGGCCTCGTCGAGCACGTCGTAACAAACGCTCGCCGGGTCGGAGCCGCGGTCGCGCTTGATGACGGGAACACCGGCGCGCTGACCCCACACATCGAGCTGCTCGATGGCGGCGGCGCGGAAGGTATCGGCCGAACCGATCACGACATTCTTGCCGCGGGAAGCCATGGCGCTCGCAATCTTGCCGACCGTCGTGGTCTTGCCGGCACCGTTGATGCCCACAAACAGCACGCAGCTCGGCGTATCGGAGAACGGATCGCGCTCGATGGGCACAAAGTGCTGCTCAAGCTGCTCGGCCAGAGCGCGACGAAGCTGCGGTGCGGTCTTGAGGCTCTTCTTGGCTGCGGCATCGCGCAGGTCATCGGAGACCTGAATAGCGACCTCGGCACCCATGTCACCCATAACGAGGGTGTCCTCAAGGTCCTCCCAAAAGTCCTCGTCGACCTCGCCGCCAAAGTAGAAGACCTCGTTGAGGGCCTCGCGGCTGCGCTCGAGTCCGCGCGAGAGTGCGTCAAAGAATCCCATTATGCATTCACGACCTTTCCGGTTTCGCGATCGAGTTTTTGCGAGACGACGCGACTGACGCCATCGGCTTGCATCGAGACGCCGTAGAGAACGTCAGCATCCTCCATAGTACGGCGCTGATGCGAGATTACCAAGAGCTGCGTATCGGAACGCAGCACATCGAGGGCGCCGATGAGCTTGGACAGGTTGGCGTCGTCGAGCGCAGCCTCGACCTCGTCCAGCACATAGAACGGCACCGTGCGCGTGCGGTACACGGCAAAGAGCAGGGCGAGTGCCGTCAGACTCTTCTCGCCGCCCGACATGAGCATCATCTTGGTGATGCGCTTGCCGCGCGGCTGCGCCACGACCTCGATACCCGTCTCGGCCGGATGCTCGGGATCGGTCATCTCCAGATGAGCCTGGCCACCCGGGAACAGCATAGCGTAGATCTCGCGGAAGTTCGCGTCGACCTTCTCAAACGTCACAAGGAACGCCTTGCGCATCTTGCGATCAATAGCCACCGTGATCTTGGTGAGCGCCTTGCGCGCGCTCTCCAGATCGGCCAGCTGCTCCTCGATGTAGTCAGCGCGGCGCTTGAGCTGCTCGCACTCCTCCATGGCAACTTGGTTCACGGGACCAAGGTTGTTGATCTGGCGCACAAGCTGGTTGAGCTCGCGCTCGGCGGCATCGCGGTCCGTGGGCGCAGGAAGCATAAGCGCTTCCTCGAGTACCGTGTTGCCATCGGCGGTAATGGCCTTAATGGCGGCCTCTACCTGCACCTCGAGCTTGCCACGCGCGACCTTAAACTCGTTTTGCGTGGCGGTGGCGGTATCGACCTTCTCCTTAGCGCGGGCAACCTCTGCCTTGGCATCCTCGATGGTCTTCTTGAGCGAAGCGGAGTCCGCCTCCTCCAGAGAGGCCTGGTCACGCAGACGCGCTGCCCAATCCGACGCGCGCTCCAGCAGGGCCGAATAGCGCTCGTGCATGGGATCGACGCGCAGGCGCAGCAGCTCGAGTGAGCGCGAGGCCTGGCGTGTTCCGCGGATACGGCGGTCGATGCCCTCCAGGCGATGCTCCAGATCGGGTACTCGGCCCTTCAGAGAACGAAGGCGCTCGCTCGTCTGGGCCAGGCGGACCTTGGCATCGGCGAGCTTGCCGGCGGCCTCGGAATCGTCGCGGCGCACGCGGTCGAGTTCGTCGTTGGCCTCGGCAATCTGAAGTCCCAGATCGCTTGCCTGCGCTCGCGCCTCGTCCCGCGAACGGGTGAGCTCGTCTACGCGCGGGCGCGCAGCGCGAACGGCCTCGGCAGCCTGCTCGCGGCGCTTGGAAATACGCACGCGCTCGACCTCAGCATTGTTGGCGCTTTGCTCCAGGCGGCCGATCTCGGAGAGCAGCGAACGGCGCTCGCCCTCAAGACGGGCGATCTCACCGGCGGCATCGCCCTCGGCGGCACGTGCCTCCTCGACGGCGGCGTTGGCCTCAACGACCTGATCCGACACATGCTCAAACACAGCAGCCAGATCGGGTTCCAGGCCCTCGAGCTCACGGATGCGGCGCTTGCGCTCCAAGGCACCCGAAGCCTCGCCGGCATCGAGCCCCACGCGCACCAGACCACCACAGCTCACGCGGGCGCCATCGGGAGTCACGTAGGTCACACCGTCAACGACAGGGGCAGCCAACGCGGCAGCCAAGTCATCGACCACGTAATAGCCGCCGAGAAGGGCCTCGACAACCGGGCCATAACCGGAGCGCACGGACAGACGATCGACCAGACGCGTACCGGCAGCGCCATTGGCAGCAGCACCGCCGCTTACGCCGCGCGCCATCAGCAGTGCCTCACCCGAGGCCTTCTTCTGGTCCAGGGCAGCGCGACCGGCGCGCTCGAGTGCGGCAGCGTTATCGAACAGCAGGGCATCGATATCACCTGCGAGCAGCTGCTCAACCAGACCCTCGAGCTCACGCGGTGCCTCGAGCACATCGCCCAGACGGCCCGAAACATCGTCGCCCAGCGCGCCCACCAGACGGCTCACCAGCGGCGAGCTGTCTGCCATGCGGGCATCGAGCTTCTTTTGGCTGGCAAGCTCCGAGCGAACCTCGGACAGCTTGTTGCGCGCTTCGCTCTCGCGATTACGCAGGTCCTTGAGGGCAGCGCGTGCCGTCTCGGTGGCCTCACGCGCATCGTTCTGGGCCTGACGAGCCGCCTCAAGGGCACTCTCAAGCTCCTCAGCACGGTCGCGACGGCTATCAAGCGATGCTGTGACCTCCTCGAGCTGTTCATCGATCTGCTCCAGGCGCGAGGCGTACATGTTGTCCTCGACCTCGGCGTTACTCAGCGAGTCCTTCACCTTGGCGAGTTCGAGCGCCGCGTTATCGGCCGCACGCTGCACATCGCGTTGCTCACGCGTAAGCTGCGAAATCTGATTGTCGAGCGCCACGCGCCGCTCGTGGAGCTGAGCGGCGGCAGGACCAGCGGCGTCAACGTCCTCCTGGGCCTGCATGTGCGCGCCGGTCACTTCCTCGCGCTGCGCACGTGCATCCTCGAGCTCCTCGACAACGCGACGACGCTGATGCTCGGAGCTCGAGATCTGGCCGCGCATGTCGGACAGGCGCGACACCATATTGTGGCCCTTTTCCTCGAGCAGGCGCATATCGGAGTTAATGCGACCGACCACGTCTTGCATATGGCGGCGCTGCTCGCCCAGATCGCCCACAAACAGGCCCTTTTCCTCGAGCATGACCTGGAACTTCTCGAGCTCGCGTTCCTTTTCGCCCAAGCGGTACTGCGCAAGCTCAAGCTCGGCAGCACCCTCCTTGGAGCGGCTCTCCAAGTCGTTCCACTGCGACTGCAGCGAACGAAGCTCGTCGACGGCCAGCATCTGCGTAAGCTCGTTCGCGCGCGAGGACAGCTCTTTGTACTTGCGCGCGCGATCGACCTGACGCTCCAGCGGCCGCAGCTGACGGGCGATCTCCTTATTGATGTCGCGGGCACGGGTCAAGTGCTCGTCCATCGAATTAATCTTTTTGAGCGCACGCTCCTTGCGGCGCTTGTGCTTGGAGATGCCGGCGGCCTCCTCGATGAGGGCACGGCGCTCCTCGGGGCGGCTCTGCAAAATGGCGTCGAGCTTGCCCTGGCTGATGATGGAATGCGTATCCTTGCCCAAGCCCGAATCGTGCAGGATGTCCTGAATGTCCATCAGGCGGCACGGACTCGAGTTGATGAGGTACTCGCTTTCGCCCGAGCGATACATACGACGGGTGATGGCGACCTCGTCAAAGTCGACGGGCAGCATATGGTCCGAGTTATCGAGCACCAGCGTGACCTCGGCGACACCCACCGGCTTGCGCGCTGACGAGCCCGAGAAGATGACATCCTCCATGGCCTGGCCGCGCAGCTGCTTGGCGCTCTGCTCGCCCAGGACCCACAGGATGGAGTCGGAGATGTTCGATTTTCCCGAGCCGTTGGGACCGACGATGACGGTCAGGCCCGGCTCAAACGTCATATGGGCGCGGTCGGCAAACGACTTGAACCCTTTGAGCGTGAGGGACTTGAGATACACGGTTCCTCGCTTAAACAGGCTTCTTGTTGAGAATCACGCCGTTGGTGGTGTAGCCCATGCGGTCAAGTGCCTCGAGTGCAGCGGCTCCCTCGGCTTCCTTCTTTGAGGAGCCGGAGCCGCGACCCTGGCGAATACCATCGATCAACACCACGGCGGTAAAGGTGGGCGCATGCGCCGGGCCCTCGGAGCCAACAAGCTTATACGCGGGAGGCTCATGGCCGTCTGCCTGCACGCACTCCTGCAAGAACGACTTGGGGTTCGCAGGATGCTCGGCACGCTCAGAGGCCAAATGGGGCTTAAGCGTACGGTGGATGAACTCCGCCGCCGCATCCCAGCCGGCATCCAGGTACAGCGCGCCCACGAGCGACTCGTAGACGTTCTCGAGCGCCGAATGCAGGCCGCGCGCACCCGTACCGGTCTCGGAGGCACCAAAGATGATGATGTCGTCGATGCCCAGCTCGTTAGAAACCTCGGACAGCGTGGCGCCCGAGACAAGCGACACCTTCAGGCGCGTGAGCTTGCCCTCGTCAAACTCCGGATAGGACTCAAACAGGGAGCGTGCGACCACGGCGCCCAAAATGGAATCGCCCAAGAACTCAAGGCGCTCATAGCTGGCAGAAACCGGCTGGCCCTCGACTGCCGAGGGATGCGTAAGCGCCGCGCGCAGCAGCACCTTATTATTGAACTCATGGCCCAGAATTTCCTGGGCGCGCGTAAGTCGTTCAGACAAAGCCAAGACCTAGGCCTCCCTGGCGTTTTCGATCGCGTCGACGGCGTCGGCGACAGAGTTGAGCGAAAGCAGAGTCTCGTCATCGATCTCGAGGTTGAACTCGTCCTCGATAGCCGTAACCAGCTGCAGGCGCTCGAGCGAGTTGGCATCGAGGTCGTCAAAGGTGGTCTCATCGCTAATTTCGGCAACATCGACGCCCAGAACGTCAGCAGCGACCTCGGCGATCTTGTCGAAGATTTCGGAGCGGTCCATAGCGCTTCCTCTCATAGTGCATGAATACCAAAAGAATGGTACCGCCCGGGCGGTACCAAGACACGGTTCTGATTCTACCCCACGACGCACGCCCCGAGGCGCATAACAGCGCTCTAACTCGCTCTTATAAAACGATACCGTCCATAGAGTTGGCGACATTCTCGACCAGCCCGGCGCGCACGGCTTCGGCCGCCGCGAGTGTACCGTTTTTGACAGCTTCGACCGACGTGGCGCCGTGGCCGATCAGAACCACGCCGCGCAGGCCCAAAAGAATCGCGCCGCCCTTGGCGTCGCCAGAGAGCTTAGCCTTGATCTCGCGCATCTGCTTTTTAATAAGCAGCGCGGCGATCTTGGTGCCAAGTGAAGACATAAAGACGCCCTTGAGTTCCTGCAGCAAAAACTTAGCAGCGCCCTCAGTGGCCTTGAGCGCGATGTTGCCCGACATGCCGTCGGCGACCACGACGTCAAAATTGCCCGACGTAAGATCGGTGCCCTCGCAGTTACCAACAAAGCCGGGAACGACGGCTTTCATGGCCGGGAAGCACGCCTTGGTAAAGTTGGAGCCCTTCTCGTCCTCGGTGCCGTTAGCAAGCAGGCCCACGCGGGGATGCTCAATGCCCAGGACGACGCGGGCATAGGCGCTACCCATCTGAGCAAAACGCACCATGTCATCGACCTCGACAGCGGGGTTGGCGCCCATATCGCACAGCACCGTCAGACCGCCGGCGCGATTGGGCAGCGCATTGGTCAGACAGGGGCGCACCGGCTGCTTCTTGCCTTCGGCCTGATACCTAAACGGCGTCACATAGGCGGTGGCGGCGGCGGTCATGGCACCGGTCGAGCCGGCAGAGAAGAACGCGTCCGCATTTCCCTTCTTGATGGCACGGCACGACAACACGATCGAAGACTTGCGTTTGGTCATCACGGCGCGAATGGGATCGTCATCCATGGCGATAACGTCGGGTGCCTCAAGGGCCTCAACACGTGCATGGGAAGCTGCAAAGGGATTGACGATTTCGGCGGGGCCAGCTGCCAAGACCTCGATATCGGGATCGGCGGCAAGCGCAGCCTCGATACCATCGAGAACAACCTGAGGTTTCTCGTCTCCGCCCACAACGTCTACACAAACGCGAACGTTACTCATATACATGCTCCTTATACAAAAATGGCCGACTCATTGAGCCGGCCATTGTGGTTCCATTTGGAACGGCATCGCATCCAGAGTATACCGTTACTCGGTAACGATAACCTCGCGGTCCTTGTAGAAACCGCAGCTGGGGCACACGTGGTGCGGGAGCTTGACGGCGCCGCAACGGGGGCACGTGGACTGAGCCGCAGCCGAGATCTTCATGTTGGCGGAACGACGGGTGTGAGTGCGGATACGACCCTGCTTTTGTTTAGGTACGGGCATAGTGACCTTCCTTATGAACTATCCAGTGTGGCGATTACGCGCAAGTAGCGATACTACCACAGTTTTACTCGTCAAGCTTGAGATTCTTCAATGCTGCAAATGGATTTTCCGTGGCAGCGGCCCATTCGGCCTCCGTCTGGGCGGCGCAATCGCATTGCTCGACGTTGAGATTGCAACCGCAAGTGGGGCACAGACCGTGGCAATCGGGCTTGCAGAGCACCACAAACGGCGTGTCCATGACGACCGCGTCATTGATGGGCTCACCCAGATCGACGATGCGGTCCTCACCCAGGAGCTCGTAGCCGTCCTCGTAGGCCTCGGGGTCCTCGGGCTCCTCAAAGAGGTAGAACTCCTCGATCTCGCCGGCGATATCAAACGAAGCGGGCTCCAGGCAACGGTCGCACTCGCCGGTGGCGTGCGCGCGGACCATACCCGTGAGCAAGACACCGGTACCGGCGTTGGTAAAGACAACGTCGTAGTCGATGCCGTCCTGTAGCTGGTACTCCTTCTCGCCCACCGTGTAGGTGGCGACATCGACCTTACCGGTCAGCGGATACGAATCTCCAGGGAACTCGAGCTGCTCAGATAGATCGACGGTAACGCTCGGGAACTCAGCCATTACCACTGACCATTCTGTTGGGCGGCACCCTCGTTAAGCTGCTGACGGCAACGAGTAACGGTGCCGGTCAGGCTCTTGAGGTTCTCCTCCAGGTGCGTAAAGACCTGCTCTGCGTAGTCCTCGGCAGCATAACGCGTCTCGCGCTCGTACTGCTGGGCACGATCACGGATGTCGTCGGCCTGCTGCTGCGCTAAGCGGACGATCTCCTGCTCACCGGCAATGGTGAGGGCCTGCTGCTGAGCGTCGGCGATGATGGAATCGGCCTGAGCGGCAGCGGAAGCCATAAGCTCCTCGCGCTCCTTAAGGATACGGCGGGACTTCTGCCACTCCTCGGGATAGCTCATGCGGATCTCGTCGAGGATGTTGAAGAACACGTCGGCGTCGATGACCTTGAACTGAGCGTTCTTGCCGAAAGGCGGCTTGGCTTCCTCGATCAGCCCTTCGAGCTCATCGACCAAGCTGACGATCCTATCGCCAGGAAAATTCTCGCCCGGCATCCGATCTCCTTTCATAGGTAACATATCATCGTGCTAGTTTACCACATGCCACCAGGCAATAAGAAACGTCACGAAAAGCGAAGTCTGAGCGCTTCGACCACGTTGGGCGGGACAAACGTCGATACATCGCTGCCGAGTGAGGCGATCTGGCGAACGACCGAGCTCGAGATGTAGCCGTACTGCGGCGCACTCATGACAAAGATGGACTCCAGCTCGTTATCCAAGCGATAGTTGAGATCTGCCTGCTGCAGCTCGTACTCAAAGTCGGTCATGGCGCGCAGGCCCTTGACCACGGCCCCCGCCCCCTGCTCACGAGCGAAGTCGACCAAGAGGCCGGTGAAGGGCAGGACCTCGACGCCGTCAATATCGCCGAGCGCCTCGCGGGCCAGCGCCACGCGCTCATCGAGCATAAACGTCGTGCCCACACCGTTTTTACCCTGCGACTCGGCAACAGCGACGATCACGCTGGGAAAGATGCGGCGGGCGCGGCGGATTACATCGATATGGCCAAACGTAATGGGGTCGAAGGTGCCCGGAACGATGACGCGGTTAATGGTGTCACTCATGGGCGTCCTCCTGAAACGTCGTGGCATCGTTGTTGTCAGCATCGGTGCCGGCGTTATCACCCTCACCATCGTCATCGCCGGCCCAACGAAGCAGATCGACCGAGGTGATGCCATAACGCTTCTCACGCACGGTCTCAAAACCTGCCGGATGCGCGCCCGCATCGGCAGCGGCATGCTCAAACAGGGCATAAGCACCAGATGCAAGCAGACCCCGCTGAGCCAGGTTCTGCAGCAGCTCCTCGACCGGCTCGGCACCAAAAGCATATGGTGGGTCGAGCAGGACCAGATCAAAGGGGCCGCCCGGCACACGACCGCGCGAAGCACTCGCCAGCATGTCGCCCGCTACCACGCGCCAACGCGCACGGTCACAGCAGAGCGACTCGATATTCTTGGTAATGAGTCGCGCGGCGTTGCGATCGATCTCAAACGTCGTGAGCGAGCGGGCCCCACGAGAGAGCATCTCTAACCCTAAGGCACCGGAGCCGCCAAAGGCGTCCAGCACACGGACCTCGTTCAAATCGAAGTCGAATGCCGACATGACCATAGATGCGCACGCCTCGCGTACGCGATCAGTCGTGGGGCGGGTGACATCGCGACCACGGGGCTCCTCGATCTTACGACCGCGCCATTCGCCGCCGATGATTCTCATCCTCCGCTGACCTCCTTAAAAATGTGTCGATATCGCATGGCGACCGCATCGCGCAGGGGGCGCGTCGCCACGGAGTCAAGGGTGCAAGCATACCGCAAGAGCTCGACCGCGTCCAAATGGGCCCACTCGATCAGCTCCTCGTCGGCATCCAGGTCGACAAAGCGCAGGGTCACACCGCCATGTTGGCGGTACCCCAGGATCTCGCCCTCGTGGCGCAGACGCAGGTCCATCTGGGCGAGCGTAAAGCCATCCGAGGTCTTCTCGAGCGATTGTAGGCGATCTTGTGCTGCCGACGCGCCGCCGTTGCCCTTGGAGTGCGTCATGACCAGGCACGTGCCCGACACGCTGCCACGGCCCACGCGACCGCGCAGCTGGTGCAAGGCAGCCAAACCAAAGCGCTCGCCGTTCTCGATAACCATGACGGTGGCATTGGGCACGTCGACGCCCACCTCGACCACCGTAGTCGAGACGAGCACGTCGATCTCGCCACGCTTGAAGGCATCGATGACCCGATCCTTCTCCCCCGCCGGCATGCGGCCGTGAAGGCGCTCGACGGTAAGCCCCGGCAACGCAAGACGCAGTCGGTCGAGCTCGGTTGCCGTATCGTGCAGCGGCACGGGGACCGTCACGCGGCCCTCGTCGTCGCGGGCGATACCGGGCACGTCCTCCAGCTCATCGGCCGAGTCACTCGGCTCCACGAGCGGGCAGATCACGTAAGCCTGCTGGCCCTTTTCGTGCGCCTCACGGATGGCGCCATAGGCGAGGTCACGGCTCGAATCGGTCAGCACGCGTGTCGTCACGCCAGCGCCAGGGACGGGCCGATGGCGGATGATGCTCGTGTCCAGATCGCCATAGACCGAAAGCGCCAGCGTACGCGGGATGGGCGTTGCCGTCATAACGAGCAGATCGGCACCGGGGCCCTTCGCGCGCAGGGCGTTGCGTTGGCCGACGCCAAACCGGTGCTGCTCATCGATGACCACGAGCGACAGGTGCTTGAACGCAACGTTATCCGAAAGCACCGCGTGGGTGCCAAAGAGCACGTCAAGCTCGCCCGATTCCAGCTGTGCATGGATGCGCTCGCGCTCTGCGGTCGGCGTGGCACCCGTCAGAAGCGCCCAGGACATGCCGGCCTGCGAGAGCAGAGGGCCAGTCTTATCGGCATATTGGCGCGCCAGCACGCCCGTGGGCGCCATAACGCAGGCCTGGGTGCCCGAATCGGCCGCGACAGCCAGTGCGCAGGCGGCGACGGCGGTCTTACCGGTACCGACATCACCCAGCAGCAGGCGGTTCATCACGCGCCCGCCATCGCACATATCGCGCAGGATATCCTGGAACGCGGCTTCCTGCTCGTCGCTCAGCGAAAACGGCAAGGCCTGCTTGAGCGCGGCCAGGTGATCGCCCGCGGTATGGGCATAGGGCACCACATCGACCAGGCCGCCGTCGTTGCGCAGGCGCAGCGCCAGCTGCAGGTAGAGGCACTCCTCGTAGGCAAGCCGTGCGCGCGCGATATCGCGCTCAGCCATGCTCGAGGGAAAGTGGATCGAGTGCAAAGCACGGGCATTGCTCATGAGCTTCCGCTTTGCGCGCAGCGGTGCCGGAATGGGATCAAAGGGATTGCCGACAACCTCGAGCGCGCCGCTTACAATGCGGCGCATCCATGCCTGGCTCACCCCATCGCTCACATAATGGACCGGCAGGATCGTGCCCGCGGCACGCCCGTCCTCGAGCTTTTCGAAATGCGGAGAGGCCATCTGCTTAAAACCATAGGCAAACTCGACCTTGCCCATCACGGCCAGGCGGTCGCCCTGCTTAAGCTGCTGGGCAATCCAGGGCTGGCGGAAAAAGGCGACCTGCAGCACGCCCGTCTCGTCAACGAGCGAGACCTCGGTCACCTGCATGCGCGGACGCGGCTGCTTTTGGACGATACGGTCAACCGTGGCGATGATGGTGCACACGGTACCGATGGGCGCCATCTCGATGGACCACGAGCGGGTAAAGTCGAGGTATCGATGAGGGATATGGAGAAGGAGGTCCCCCACCGTCCGAATTCCCAGACGGCGAAGGGCCTCCTCACGTTTACCCGAAACATATTTGAGTCGCGCGATATCCTCGTCGAGCGCATTGCTCTGGGCAAAGCGCTCCGAGACGCGCGGCACGGAGCACAGCTCGGACATGGGCAGTTGCCTACTCGATCGAGAAGATCACGGGATAGAGCGGCTGCTCGCCACGATGGGCGTCAATCTCCAGATCGGGCTGAGCCTCCTCAATGGCGTCGACGATCTCCTGGAAGGCTTCATCGGACAGCTCCTCGCCGGCCAGAATCGTCAGCGCGTCACCCTCCTCTTCCTCCTGCATGCGGTTGATGCAATCGAGCGTGACCTGCTTCACATCGGAGCCGACCACGTCAATGGAACCGGCAATGATACCCATAACGTCACCGGAGTGAATCGGCGAGCCGTCGGAGGCGCTGGAGTCGCGCACAGCGCGGGTGACCTCGCCATCGCGGACTTCGCTGATGGCGTCGACCATAGCGGCGACGGCTTCCTCGAGCTCGGAATCGGGCAGGACCGCGAACAGCGCGGAGAAGGCCTGCGGAACGGTCTTGGTGGGAACGACGGCAACCTTCTTGTCGGTGCAGGCAGAAGCTGCGGCCTCGGCAGCCATGCGGATGTTACCGTTATTGGGCAGGATGATGACTGAGGTCGCGTTGACCTGGTCCACCGCGCCCAGCAGGTCTGCAGTCGAGGGGTTCATGGTCTGACCACCCGACACGATCACGTCGACGCCGAGGGACTTGAGGATATCGGCCTCGCCGGAACCGGCGGCAACGGCGACAAAGCCCAGCGCCTTGGCGGGCTCGGCGGCCTTCTCCTGGTCCTCATGGATCTTGGCGGTACGGTCGTGGGCCTCCATCTCCATGTTGTGGATAAAGACCTCATAGATCTGACCAAGCTGCAGCATGTGCTCGAGCACCAGGTTGGGGGTGTTGGAGTGCACGTGAATCTTGTAATCGGGGTAAGCACCCACGAGCAGCTCGCAGTCGCCCATGGAGCCCAGGAACTTAAGGCATTCGTCCTCATCAAACGGGGCATCGGCCTTAAAGAGGAACTCGTTGCAGTAACGAAACTCCGAGCCCTCCCAGTCGTCGTTGGCCTCGATCTCAACGCGGTCGAGGGCCGCGTCGCGGGCAGAGCCAGCGGAGTCAAACATGGCGGAGAAATCCTCGACAACGGTGCTGCGACCAAGCGCGGCGGCAACGAAGTTCTCCAGGAAGATAGCAAAGCCAAAGGCGCCGGAGTCGACCACGCCGTTCTCCTTCAGAACGGGCAGCAAATCGGGCGTGCGGGCGACAGACTGGTAGGCCTCGACGACGATGGCGTCGAGCGCGTCCTCGGCCGAGAACTTCTTCTTCTCGCACTCGTCGGCCTTGGTCGAAACATCGCGCAGGACCGTGAGAATCGTGCCCTCGATGGGTTTGCGGACGGCCTGGAAGGCAACCTTAACGGCGCGACGGAAAGCGAAGGCGATGTTGGCAGCCGTAATAGGCTCATCGGCAGAGACGAGGCCCTCGGCCACGCCGCGCAGAATCTGCGAGGTAATAACACCGGAGTTACCGCGGGCGCCCATGAGGGAGCCGTGGGTGATGGCGCCGGCGATGGCCTCCATGTCGGCATCGGCAGGAAGGGCGGAAAGCTCCTTGGTCACCGAGGCGAGCGTGAGCGACATGTTGGTGCCGGTGTCGCCGTCGGGTACAGGGAAGACGTTGAGCTTGTTGATCTCCTCGGCCTTGTCGGAAACGGCAGCCGCAGCGATCGGAAAACAGGTGCGAATGGTCTTTGCAATCATGGGTATTTGAATCTCCGTTTTCGGATGCTAGTTCAGACGGCTCTTAAGCGCGTCGATGTGGATGCCGATCTTAAGGCTGGCGGGATCGATCTGGGCGACCTCCTGCAGAGTGAAGGCAACGGAGCTCGAAAGATTGTGGCAGACGGACTTCATGTTGACGCCGTTCTCGAGCACGACGTGAAGATCGACCGTAAGGCCGTTCTCGTCGGCGGCGACAAGCACGCCCTTGCGGAGGCGCTGACCGGCAAGCAGGCGCACGCTCTCGGCGCCCTGGAGCTGCTCAGCCATACCGACAACGCCATAGCACGTCATCGCGGCATAACCGGCAATATCGGCAATAACGTCGTTCGAGACGCTCAGGCTGCCGTTAATAGTCTCAGACACAAGAATCTCCTTATCTGGTGCTCGCGGCACCATCTCGTGGGAGCAATCATTGCAATATTCTACAACGAGCGCGCCATGTTGAGGTGGTGGGTCGCGGGATTACATCCTCGACACGAAATGTTGATATGGTAACGTTCGCGCCAGGCGATCGCGGTATGAAAAAACCCGCCGCATAAGCGACGGGTTTTACAACCTGGCTCCCCGGGTAGGACTCGAACCTACAACAGCGCGGTTAACAGCCGCGTGCTCTACCATTGAGCTACCGAGGAATTTAAAAGCCCAGCGGAATGGGCTGAAAAATTCTGGCTCCCCGGGTAGGACTCGAACCTACAACAGCGCGGTTAACAGCCGCGTGCTCTACCATTGAGCTACCGAGGAATAGGTGCGTGCTCTCAAGCAACGAAGTTTATTATACGGACGAATCAGCTCAGGGCAAGAACTTTTTTAAGAAATTTTCCGACCCAACCGTTGCGGCAAGGAGTGTCCCAAAGTGCCGGCAAAAAAGGAACGTCCCTAACTGCCGAAACGGAAACGCCGTGACTACTAAGACTCAATGTAGTCCTTGAGCTTGCTCGAGCGGCTCGGATGGCGGAGCTTGGCCAGGGTCTTGGACTCGATCTGGCGGATACGCTCGCGCGTGACGCCAAACTCGCGGCCGACTTCCTCGAGCGTGCGGGGATGTCCGTCGACAAGGCCAAAGCGCAGCTCGATAACCTTGCGCTCACGATCGGCAAGCGAATCGAGCACCTGGGTGAGCTGCTCCTGCAGCATGGAGAAGCTGGCCGCATCGGGCGGAACGATGGCCTGGGAGTCCTCGATGAAGTCGCCCAGCTGGGAATCCTCTTCCTCGCCGATGGGAGTCTCGAGCGACACGGGCTCCTGCGAAATCTTCTGGATCTCGCGGACGCGGTCGGCACTCATGTCCATCTCGGCACCGATCTC
Source organism: Collinsella sp. (assembly GCA_018363345.1). Taxonomy (GTDB): domain Bacteria; phylum Actinomycetota; class Coriobacteriia; order Coriobacteriales; family Coriobacteriaceae; genus Collinsella. Next base: position 112,127 of record JAGZNZ010000005.1, read on the forward strand.
CTCGGGGGTCGGGTCGCGACCCAGGTCCTGGAGAAGTTGGCGCTGCACGCGGACGAGTTTGTTGATGGTCTCGACCATGTGCACGGGAATACGGATGGTACGGGCCTGGTCGGCGATAGCGCGCGTGATGGCCTGACGGATCCACCACGTGGCGTACGTGGAGAACTTAAAACCCTTCTGGTAGTCGAACTTCTCGACGGCGCGGATCAGACCGAGGTTGCCCTCCTGGATCAGGTCCAGGAACAGCATGCCGCGACCGACATAGCGCTTGGCGATGGAGACGACCAAACGCAGGTTTGCGCTGATGAGTGCCTGCTTGGCTTCTAGGCCCACGTTCTCAATGCGCGTAAGACGACGCATCTCGGCACGCGTGAGCTCGAGCTCGCCTGCCTCGGCAGCCTCGAGCTTCTCGGTGGCCTCGAGACCGGCCTCGATCTTCATGGCCAGATCGACTTCTTCGGAGGCGGTCAGCAGGTCGACCTTGCCGATCTCCTTGAGGTACATACGAACCGGATCGCCAGTCAGCATCACCGTGGAGGCATCGATGCCACGCACGCGGGAGCGTGAGCGGGACGTGCGCACGGTGCGCTTCTTCTTGCTCTTGGAAGAACCCATCTCGGCGTCGGCCTGACGGGCCATCTTGAGCTCATGATCGTCGAGCGAGCCGGAATCGTGCTCGTCGTCGTCATCGAAATCGTCGGTATCGGTATCGTTATCGTCATCGTCGACGTCCATGGGGGCGTCGTCGTTACCGCTCGCGGAGATAATCTGGATGCCGCTGTTGCGCAGCGCGGAATACACCGCGGTGAGCTGCTCGTCAGAAACATCGATATCCTTCAGGGCGACCTGAATCTCGTCCTCGGTTACCGAAGTCCTGTTTGAGCCGTTGCCCATGAGCTTTGCAACGCAGGATTCCAGCCCAGTACCCGTGCTCTCAGTCTTTTTTGGCACAGATTCTCCCTTCATAGTCCACAGGACTCAATACTTTAGCACACACATAGACGTCTATACCCAAAAAGAGAACTGGATATAGGCGAGAATACGCTGGTTGACCACAACATCTAGGCCTGTTCGGTGCCCGCGGTCTCCAAACCGATCAAACGGAACGGGTCCGCCACGCCGCCGATAGACTTTTGCAGCTCGCGTTGACGCTGCGAATCCTGCGCGGCCTGCACGGTCAGCGCGCGGCGGGCCTCATCATCGAGCGATCGATCCTGGCGCAGTTTGGCCTGTGCGGCACGCATGCGGCGCTTGATGGTGTAGAGCTCGAGCGTATCGAGCATGAACACGATGTTCGTCTCGGTAGGGTGTTTGCTCGTCGCGGAGATGCGCCCGGCACTCACAAGCGTTGCCGCCTCGGGACACACCGAGCGCGCCGCATCCATGCAGGTCGCAGGATCGGTACCCGGCGGCGTTGCCAGCACGGCCCACGCGATGGACTCGTGGCGCGGGTCGACCCACTCGATGGAGCAGATGCGATCGGCATACGTGCGGAACAGGTCGGGGTAGCTCGTGAGCATGGTCAGCAGCTCGCGCTCCCCTGCCAAGGACTTGCGCTCTAGATCGGTCAAAACCATAGGGAACGAGGCGTCTACCGGAGCACCGGCGGGCGCAGAGCCCATACCATCAGGCACGTCGATCGGCGGCAGGTCGTCGACGACCTCCACAGGAGCGGCACCGTAAGCATCGAGCGGGACATAGTCGTACGGCTCTTCCTCGACCGGCGCCGCTACTGCCGGCGTCGCGCCCGACGCCCAAGCACCACGAGATGTCCCCTGCAAACCAGACGACCGACCGCCCGCGTTACCAGATCGCTCGGCTTGCGCCCGCTGGCGTTCATAATTCTGCTCACGACGTCGTTCCGCATCTTCGCGCTTGGCGACATCGCGAAACACGCGACCCGAACTCGCGCGCACCGTCTCCAAATCCAAACCCAGCAGATCGGCAATCTGGATAAAGTACGTGTCGATCATATAGCTATCGCGCAGCGGATAGATAAGCGTCAGCGCATCTTCCAGCGCCTTGGCGCGACCGCCCGGCGTGGTGATGTCGCTCGCTTCCTGCAGCGAACGGTACACGAAGTCCATGAGCGGCTCGGCGGCGTCGATGCGCGCCTGCAGCTCCTTTCCGCCGTGCGCCGTGATGAACTCCATGGGATCGTTGCCGTCGGGCAGCACCACGCAGCGCAGGTCCATCGAATCCTGCTCGATAAACTGTATCGCGCGACGGGCGGCCTTCTGGCCCGCGGCATCGCCGTCAAACATATACACGATGCGCTTGGCAAAGCGGGTGAGCGTCTTGACGTGATGCTCCGTGAGCGCAGTGCCCAGCGTGGCGACGACGTTTTTAATCCCCGCCTCCCAACAGGCGATGCAGTCGGTATAGCCCTCTACCACGATAGCGGTATCCTGCGCGACGATAAACTCCTTGGCCCAATTAAAGCCGTAGAGGTTTCGCTTTTTATGAAACACGCTCGTCTCGGCGGTGTTGAGGTACTTAGGTTGGCCGTCTCCCATGATGCGACCGCCAAAGGCGATGTTATGCCCCTGCTCATCAAAAATGGGAAACATCACGCGGTCGTAGAAGCGGTCGGCAAGCTGCCCGCGCCCGCGACTCACAGCCACGTTGGCGTCGATCATCTCCTGCGGAGTAAAGCCCGCCTGCGACAGATGAGCCACCAGCATGTTACGACCCGGTGCAAAGCCCAGGCAGTAGCGGCGGCAGACGTCGCCACCCATGCCGCGGCTGGCGAAGTACTCACGTGGACGGCCGTCCTTACCGCGCATAAGCATGGTGTGGTAGAACTGGGCGGTCTGGGCGCACAGATCGTAGATTCGGGCACGCTTAGTACCGCGCTCGCGGCGGTCTCCGGTGTCGTGCAGCTCAATACCCGCGCGATCGGCTAAATAACGGATTGACTCGGGAAAGCTCAGGTTCTCGCGCTTCATGATATAGGTGAAGACGTCGCCGCCCTCGCCACATCCAAAGCAGTGCCACACCTGCGTGGCAGGGATAATGTGAAACGACGGGGTCTTTTCGCCATGGAAGGGGCAGCAGCCCCAAAACTCATGGCCGCGGGGCTTGAGCTCAACCGTTTCCTGCACGATGGCTACCAGATCGGACGCAGCGCGGACCTGGTCTTTCTCCTCATCGCTAATCACGGATACTCACCCCCTGCTCACCCAAGTTATGACGGATATCATCGATATTACCCTCGACGGTCGCGATCAACTCGTCCAGGGAATCGAACACGCGTGACGGACGCAGCCAGCGCGTAAACGCCAGCGAAACGGAAGCGCCGTACAGGTCGCCCGTATACCCAATTAAGTTGGCTTCGAGATGCGCAGATGCCGCATCGTCGGCATACGTTGGCGGCAGGCCGACGTTGACAGCAGCGGGCCACACGGTGTCATCGACCAGCACCAGACCCTCATACACGCCATCGGCAGGCACCTGAATGCCGCTGGGAACCTGCAGGTTTGCCGTGGGAAAGCCCATGCCAGAACCCTCGTGACGACCGCGAATAACACCGCCACGCACCATATACGGGCGGCCGAGTAACCCAGCAGCAAGCCCCACATGGCCCTGTCCCAGCTCGTGACGAATGCGGGTGGCGCAAATGGCCTCACCGCCCTCGCAAAGCAGGTCGTGACCATACACGTCAACGCCGCGCTCGGAACCCCAGACGCGCATCTCGGCAACACCAGAAGCACCGCCGCGACCCAGCCTAAAGTCGCTGCCAACGCGAATCGAACGAATGTCGACCACGCGTGACAACAGTGCGAGAAAACCGACATGGTCGAGTGCCGCAACCTCAGGCGTAAAGGGAACGGCCACCACTGCATCGACCCCGGTTTGAGCCAAGGCATGCAGACGGTCGGCCGTCGTCATCAATTTTTGAGCGGGTGAAGGGCTCACGACAACGTCCGGGTCGGGATCGAAGGTAACTACGACCGCCTTGCAGCCATGGGCACGGGCATCACGGACAAGCGCCGCAATGAGCTCCTGGTGTCCACGGTGCACGCCATCGAACACGCCGATGGCAATCGATGCGGCACCCAAGTGCTCACACTCATCAAACGCATCGGCAGTAACGATGCGAGCCTCGTCCGACTCGCCCTCGAAAAAGATACGCGCGAGCTCGCGAGCGGATAACATCATCGAACACCGCCGATTGCCTGCGGAAACACGTGCTCCATGACAAAGCGGCCACTCTCAATGCGAGCGAGCGCCTTGAGTCCTCCATCGAGCACCAACGCAAAAGGCGCCTTCGCGGTATCGAAATCGGCAAGCGCACGCTCAACGGGAATGCGTCGGCCGCAGAGCAGGTCGTCGGCAAGATTGCCCGGCAAGTCAACACGCGTGGCGCCCAGGGCCGCAATGGGATCCAGGGCAAAGCCAGCCGCGGACTCGGGAGAAAGCTCCTCGACCGCATGACAAGCGCCAATGGAAACAACACCGGAGGCCGTGCGGCGCAGCGCAGAAATGTGCGCGGCGCTCTCGCAGGCGCGGCCCAAGTCGCGAGCGAGCGCACGGATATAGGTGCCCTTGCTCACCGAGAACGCCACGGTCCACACACACGTATCACCTTCACCGCCCACGGCGATCAGGTCGGCGGCATAGACCTCGACGGGACGCGGAGGTAAGTCCACCGCATTGCCCTCGCGAGCAGACTTGTAGGCGCGAACGCCATTGACCGAGATAGCCGAAAACGCTGGCGGCACCTGCATCTGCGGACCCAGCATAGCGGCCAAGCGCTCACGGGCATAGGCAGGATCGCGGAGCTCGTTGGCAACAGTCACCGTGCGGACCGCCTCGCCCTCCGCATCATCGGTATTTGTCTCGGCGCCAAACGAGATGTCGGCGACATAGCTTTTGGTATCGAGGGTTAGCATGCCCAGCAGACGGGTGGCCTGGCCAACACCCACCACCATGACACCCGATGCCATGGGGTCGAGCGTGCCGGCATGGCCGACGCGCCGCTCATGGAGGGCGCGTCGGCATTGCGAAACCACATCGTGGGACGTGCAGCCCACCGGCTTATCGACGGCGAGCAGCATATTCAGTTGAGAAGGCGTACGACGAGCCATGTACCATCCAAAAAGTTAAAGCTCGACGGTCACCGAAGCGGGATCCTCCCCCACCAGCTCGGCCAGCATGGGAAGTGCCACGGTAAGCGTCTCGAGAATCGTTCCGTTGTTGGAGAAACCGGCGGCAGCGGGATGTCCGCCACCGCCAAAAGCAGCAGCGATCTCGGATACGTTGAGGTCGCCCTTGGAGCGCAGGTTGCCGCGCACCTTGGTATCGCCCTCAATGCCCTTCAGGAACAGGCAGACCTCGACGCCCATCACCGAGCGCACCACGTCAACTAGGCCGTCACACTCATCCGAGGTGACACCGCAAGCCTCAAGGTCACTCTGGTACGCGTAGCTATACGCGACGCGTCCGTGGGCCACCGTCTTGATGCGGCCCATAACGATGGACTTGAGGTGCAAAAACTCAACGCGCATGCTCTGGTAGACCTCGAGTGCCACACGCGCCGGATCGGCACCGTGAGCAACCAGACGCGAGGCCGCATGGAATGCGGCGGCATCGGCGTTTTGGTACTGAAAACGACCGGTGTCGGTGACTAGGCCACACAGCAGACAGGTGGCGACGCCATCACGTGCGACAATGCCGCAATTGTCCAAGAAGCGGTCGATAATCATAGCGCAGGCTGCAGCTTCGACGCGTCTCAGGCTGAGCTCGGCAAACTCCTCGCGCGCCGGATGGTGATCGAAGCACACCACATGCTTGGAGCGGCGAAGCACCTCGGCGGAATTATTGAGGCGCTCGACGACCGGTACGTCCACCGAGATGAACAGGTCAGGATTGCCGGTGTACGCAGATGCCGGCACCAGGCGATCGGAGCCTTCCATAAAGCGGTAGATGCGCGGAACCGGGTCATCGTCTGCCAGCAGCAGGGCAATGTCCTTGTTGGGGAAAAACTTCATAAGCGAGAGGCCCAGACCCAGCACGGAGCCCAGGGCGTCGCCATCGGGGGAAGTGTGTCCCGAAATCGCAATGGAGGACGCATCCTCGATGAGCTCGAGGATGCGTCGCAGAATATCTGCAGACTCGCACGAGGCGAGGTCGGCGGAATTAGTCATCTAAAGCTGCCTCCTGGGCGGCATCCGCTATCGGGTAGCCGTCCTCGTCCTTTTCGATCGCAAGCGTGGCGGGAACGTTTTCCAGCGCACGTGTGATGCGCTCGGCCTCATCGGTCGAACGATCGATGCGAAAATCGAGCTCGGGCGTAACACGCCAATCGAGCGAGCGAGCCAACAGGCTGCGAATACGGCCCTTGGCGCTTGCGAGCGCCTCCATGACCTCATCGTAGCGGCTCGCATCGCACGACACGTACACGCGCGCGAACGAACGGTCCACCGCGACCTCGACCGCGGTCAAAGTAACCAGGTCGAGACGCGGATCGGAAACCTCAAAGAGCAGGATATAACCGAGCTTCTCGCGAAGCTGCTCGCCCAGACGGCGGGTTGCCTGCGTTTGCTTCATAGCGCTACCCCCTACTCGGTACGGGCAACCTGGTCGATGCGGTAACCCTCGATCTGGTCGCCGGGCTTGATGTCCTGGAAGTTCTCCAGGCCAATGCCGCCCTCGGAACCACTCTTGAGGCTCTTGGCCTCGTCCTTGTAGTGGCGCATCGAGGCGATCTTGCCGTTAAAGACCACGATGCCGTCGCGCACCAGACGCACGGAATCGGTCGCGGCGATCTCGCCCTCTTCGACGCGGACACCGGCGGCGATACCGACTTTGGGCACCTTGAAGGTGTCCAGGACGGTCGCGGTACCCGTGGAGACCTCGACCTCGGTGGGCTTGAGCATGCCGATACGGGCAGCGTCGAGCTCCTCGAGGCACTTGTAGATGACATCGTAGCAACGGATCTCGACGCCCTCGCGCTCCGCAGCGGAGCGGGCCTTACCGTCGGGACGGACACCAAAGCCGATGATGATGGCGTTGGAGGCGTCGGCCAGGACGACGTCGGTCTCGTTGATGGCACCGACTGCGGAGTGGATCGTGTTGATGCGCACCTCGGACTGGTCCATCTTGTCGAGCGAGTCCTGAAGGGCCTCGATAGAACCCTGAACGTCGGCCTTGATGATCAGGTTGAGCTCCTTGACCTCGGCGTCGGCAATGGTCTCGAAGAGGTTCTCGAGCGTGACGTGCTTAACGCGACTCTGCTCCTCGATACGGGCCTTGAGCGAACGCTCATCGGCAAGGGCGCGAGCCTCGCGCTCGTCCTCGAACACGCGGAACTCATCACCGGCGTTGGGCACGGACTGAAGACCCAGAATCTCGACGGCGTCGGAAGGACCGGCCTCGGTGACGGCGTTGCCCTTCGGGTCGAGCATGGCGCGGACGCGGCCGTAGGTAAGGCCGGCGACCAGCGTATCGCCCACGTGCAGGGTACCGCGGGTGACGAGCACCGTGGCAACCGAGCCGCGACCCTTGTCGAGCTTGGCCTCGAGGACGTTGCCGGAGGCAAAGGTGTCGGGATTGGCCTTGAGCTCGAGCACGTCGGCCTGGAGCAGCACGGTCTCGAGCAGATCATCGATACCAATCTTCTGCTTGGCCGAGATGTTGACGAACATGTTCTGTCCGCCCCACTCCTCGGGGATGATGCCGTACTCGGTGAGCTCTTGGCGCACGCGGTCGGGGTTGGCACCCGGCTTATCGATCTTGTTGACGGCGACGACGATGGGTACGCCGGCGGCCTTGGCGTGGTTGATCGACTCGATGGTCTGGGGCATGACGCCGTCGTCGGCAGCCACGATCAGAATGACGATGTCGGTCACCTTGGCGCCGCGGGCACGCATGGCCGTAAAGGTGGCGTGGCCGGGGGTGTCGATGAAGGTGATCTTGCGGTCATTGATCATGACCTGCGAAGCGCCGATGGCCTGCGTAATGCCGCCCGCCTCGCCGGCAGCGACGCCGGTGTGACGGATGGCGTCGAGCAGGCTCGTCTTGCCGTGGTCGACGTGGCCCATGACGGTGACGACCGGGGCGCGCGGCTTAAGGTCGGCGGGATCGTCGTAGAACGAGAAGGTGTTCTCCTCCTCGGGGGTGATGATCTTGATCTGACGGCCTAAGTCGTCGGCAACGAGCTCGACAAGGTCGTCGGACATGGACTGCGTCATGGTAAGCGGTGTGCCCAGCAGGAACAGGCGCTTGATGATGTCGTTGGCCGGAACGTCGAGCGCCTCGGCGAGCTCCTGGACGGTAACGCCCTGGGAGACCTTGATGGCGTCGAGGTCCTCGGGGTTCACGCCCTGGGCCAGCGCCTCCTCAATCTTGCGCTCTTCCTGAGCCTTTGCGGCCTCGCGCTCGCGCTTCTCCTTGCGCTTTTTGCGGCGACCAGTGGACTCGCGAGAGGCCTCCTCGACGGCGGCACGAGCCTCCTCGAGCACCTTCTCGCGGCTGTACTCCTCGGCCTCGCGAGCCATGCGGCTGTAGTGGTCCTCTTCGTTGTTGTGACCGCCCTTGCGCTTCTTGCCCTTGCCCTGCTTGTCGGGGTTGGGGAAGTCCATGCCGGCAGCGACGTTGTTGCTGGCATTGGTGCGATGGCTGTGGGGACGGCTCTCGGAGGCGCTGCGCTCGGAGTTGTTGTCGGAGGCGTTGCGATCGTTACGACGGCCACCGCGACGGTCATTGTTGCCGCCACGACGGTTGCCGCGCTCGGCAGCGCGCTCGGCCTTGGCCTTCTGTTCGGCGTCCTTCTTCTCCTTGAGCACGGTCTCCTGTGCGGCGATCTGGTCAAGCAGCGAACGGAAGCGCGAACCGGAGTCGGAAGCGGGAACGGCGCGGCGCTGGGCCTCGCGGGCGGCCTCCTCCTTCTCGCGAGCAAGACGCTCCTGCTCGGCCTTCTTCTTGGCCTCGGCCTCGGCGCGGGCGGCCTCCTCGGCAGCCTGGGCGGCGGCGAACTGACGGCGCTCCTCCTCGCGCGCCTTCTCGGCGGCGATGCGCTCGCGCTCGGCCTCGGCAGCGCGTGCTGCCTCCTCGGCGGCGGCTGCCTGCTCCTCGGCCTGCTTGGCGGCCTCGACTTCCTGGGCGCGGGCCTCGATCACCGAGGCGAGCTGCTTGCGGACCATGGCGACGTAGGCGTCCTCCAGAGCGGAGGAAGCGGACTTAGCGGGAATCTTCATTTCGGCGAGATGACCCATCAGTTCCTTGGAGGTCATGCCGAACTCTTTGGCCAGGGTGGACACACGGACTTTTGCCATATGACTTCACCTACCCTTTCTGGCACCTTGGGTGCCTAGAGACTGAACGAGCGTGGGGTATGCGCTGGGACCTGCCCGGCGCGATCGCGCGCTAGATCAGATCCTCCGCATCATCGAAGGCGTCGGTGTCGTGGACACCGCAGAAACGGGAGCCGGGACGGGCCTGGTTGCGGCACTGGATGCCGTCCTCGGACACGAACTCGCAGCGACGGACGTCCTCGTCCTCCTCGTCACCAATCAGGTCGGCGGCGGGCTCCTCGTGAACGGGAACGTTCTTGAGGATGTCGGCGGCAAGCGTCTCGGACTTGATGTCGATGTGCCAGCCGGTCAGGCGCGCAGCGAGGCGGGCGTTCTGGCCCTCCTTGCCGATGGCGAGGGACAGCTGGTCGTCGGGCACGATGACGCCGGCGTAGGCCTTCTCCTCGTCGATGAGGACGCGGGTGACCTTAGCGGGCGACAGGGCGTTGGCGACGTAGACGGCAGGATCGGCATCCCACAGGATGACGTCGACGCGCTCGCCACGGAGCTCGCCCACGACAGCGCGAACACGGCTGCCCTTGGGGCCGACGCAGGCGCCCACGGGATCCAGACGGTCGTCGAGCGAGTGGACGGCGACCTTGGAGCGCTGGCCGGGCTCGCGGGCGATCGACTTGATCTGGACGGTGCCCTCATAGATCTCGGGCACCTCCTGCTCAAACAGACGACGCATGAGCTCGGGGTGGGTACGGGAGATGACAATCGGCGGACGGCTGTGCTCGCCACGAACCGGCTGCAGGTTGGAGTTGGGGTCGCGAACGTCGATGATCACGGCCTTGATGTGCTGGTTGTGCAGGTAGCGCTCGCCCATCGGGCGCTCGTTGCGCTCGTTCTCGTAACGGCGCTGATCGAAGTGCGGCAGCTCGGCCTCGACGCCCTCGCGAATCTTGACGATCGTGAAGTCGGGCGTGGACTGCAGCACGGTACCGCTAATGAGGTCACCGATGCGGCCGGAGAACTCCTCGTAGATCTGCTCGCGGGCGGAGTTACGCACGATGGCGTTGATCTCGGCCTTGGCGTGCTGGGCAGCGATGCGGCTCGTGTTTTTGGGGGTGACGTCGATCTCCTCGAACTCGGTGAAATTGCCCTCCTCGTCCATGGAATCGTCGATCGGCTCCAGGCGGTACACGTAGATCTTGCCGGTGGTGCGGTCGATGGTCACCTTGGCGCCCCACTCAAGATGCAGGATCTCGGCATAGCTCTTGGCGAGCGACTGCTCCAAGCGGTCGATCAGGTAGAGCTGGTCGATGTGCTTCTCCTGGCAAAGCTCCATCAGGGCGGACATCATGTCGGATGCTGCCATCTTACTTTCCTTCCTTCGCGGGCTTGAAGTCGTAGGTGGGCTTCAACTTGCACTTTTTAACATCAGAGAAATCGAGGGTGACGGACTCGCCGTCCTCGAGCTCGAGGGTCACGTCGGTCTCGGTCGCAGCGGCAATCTTGCCGGCGTACTTGCGACGGCCCTCGGTAGCGGTGGAGGTGAGCTCACAGTTCTCGCCCACAAAGCGGGCAAAGTCGCGCGGACGGCGCAGCGGGCGCGCCATGCCCGGGCTCGACACCTCAAGCGTATAGCTCGAAGAGATAGGGTCGAGCTCCTCAATCACATCGCCGACCCACTTGGTGTTGGCCGTGACGTCATTGAGCGACAGGCTCTGACCCTCGGCACCCTCGATACGCACGCGCACGCAGGGGGCCTTGGTGGCGCCCACGAGCTCGACGTCGACGATGTCGACATCGTGCTGGGGAGCGACGGCCTCGAGCGCGTCGATGATCGCCTGCTCGGTCTTGGTCTTGACCATTGCGGCACCTCCATCCATACAAAAAAGAAGCGGGGCCGAAACCCCACTTCTTTCAATTACAACTTCATTTGCAAGCAAACTATACCAATACCTGCGGAAACGTGCAAGCACAGTACGAATCTGCAGGTCAGCGTGCGCACAGGTTCTCCACAAGAATAGGACAATTGACCGAGGAACCCCATGCGGCGCGCCCTCAACAGTCCCAAAACGGGCCATGCGTCCCAATCCACGGGTCTGTTCGGACCCCAAGGGCATTCCTCCCCGAGCCCTTATCGATCAGACTTACGCTAAGGGACATTCCGCAACAAGCCGGCCAGTAAGTCGCGCAACGACGAACCTTTCCAAATCCTCTACGGCAAGGAGGCACCCATGAAACGCCTAGGCACCCTCTGCATGACTGCGCTCGCCATCGCAACGTGCTCGTTGGCCCTCGTGGGCTGCGGCAAAACGAACAGCAAAACCGTAACATGCGAACCGAACCCTGGCAGCACAAAAGCCATCGAGAAAACGACGCCATCAGAGAGCTTCGACAAAATAAACGAAGACATTGTCGATCCCCAAGGTTTGGGCCCCGACCCCCAAGAACAGTTCCCCATCGACCTAGAGGCGGACGAGAACGTCCACGTCACCTGCGTTGGTAAGGACACCGACGGCTACGGGGACGCCGCGCTCGTCTTTACGGTAACCAACAATACCGGTGTCGACATGATGTTTGGCGATGTGGACTCCTATGCCTACGTCAACGGCGTGGTCCGCGATGTGCACATGCGCCAGCAGGTCGCAGCGGGCGAGGAAACGCGCGCCATGCTCACCTTTGTAGGCACCTTCGACGACCCGGACTTTGATGTAAACAACGACCTCAACGACATCTACCTCAATATCTGGATGTTCGAAGAGGCAACGGGCAACGTTTACTTTAGGGACCTGGTACACATCCCGTAGAAGACGGTGCGACGCACTGACTAAGCAGGGCATACAACACAAAACGAGGGACGACCCAACCGGACCGTCCCTCGTTTATTGCATGCCAGCTTTACACGCAGCGCTTACTTGACCACCAGGTTGACCAGCTTGCCGGGCACGCAGATGGCCTTGACGACCGTCTTGCCCTCGGTCCACTTGGCGACAGCAGCCTCGGCGGCAGCCTGCATCTCCTCGTTGGAGGCATCGCGGGCTACGTCGATGCGGCCACGAACCTTGCCGAGCACCTGCACGACAATCTGCACCGTGTCCTCGATGGACTCGGCCAGGTCGAACTCGGGCCAGGCGGCGGTGTAGGCGTTGCCCTCGCAGCCGAGCGCCTCGTGCCACAGTTCATCGGCCCAGAACGGGCAGATGGGGGCAAGGACGCTCACGATGTCCTTAGCGACGCCGTAGCACAGGGCCTTGTCGCGCGCGGCACCCTCGGTGGCGTTGAGGTAGGCGCTCGCCGCGTTGACGAGCTCCATGACGGCCGAGATCGCGGTGTTGAACTGGCCGCGATCGAAGTCCTCAGTGCACTTGGCGATGGTGCGGTGACGCTCGCGATAGAGCTTCATCGCAACCTCGTCGAGCGCGGACTTGTCGAAGGCCACGTTGGCGTCGCCGGACTGGACGAGCTGCCAAACGATACGCCAGGCGCGCTTGATGAAGCGGTTGGCGCCCTCAACGGCCTTGGGATCCCAGTCGAAGTCCTTCTCGGGCGGGGCGATAAACAGGATCGCCAGACGCATGGTGTCGGCGCCGTAGGGCTCGATGACCGAGCTCGGGGGCACGACGTTGCCCTTGGACTTGGACATGGTGTCGCCGTTCTCGTCCTTGACCATGCCCTGGCACAGCAGGTTGGTGAAGGGCTCGTCCACACTCAGCAGGCCCAGGTCGCGCAGTGCCTTGGTAAAGAAGCGGCTGTAGAGCAGGTGCAAAATAGCGTGCTCGATGCCGCCGATGTAGTTATCGACGGGCATCCAACGGTCGGCGGCCTCGCGGGAGAAGGGCAGCTCGGTGTTGTGCGGGTCGGTATAGCGCAGGTAATACCAGCTGGAGCAGGTAAAGGTGTCCATGGTATCGGTCTCGCGCTTGGCGGGGCGGCCGCAGACCGGGCAGGTGGTCTCGTAGAACTCCTTGCACTCGGCGAGGGTCTCGCCGGCGCCCAGGTCAAGGTTCTCGGGCAGCGTCACCGGCAGCTGGTCCTCGGGCACGGGCACGATGCCGCAGTGCTCGCAGTGGATGGCCGGGATGGGGTTGCCCCAATAACGCTGACGGCTGATGAGCCAGTCGCGCAGACGGAACTCGACCTTGCGACGGCCGCAGCCCATTGCCTCGAGGTCGGCAACGATCGCAGCCTCGCCCTCGGAGTGCTTGCCGCCGCGCATGCCGGTGTACTTGCCGGACTGGACGAGCGTGCCCTCGGCAGCGTGGGCGCAATCCCAGTCGACGGTCTCGGCATGGAAGGTATCGATGGTCTCGCCGCTGGCCTCGACGGCAGCGCGGTCATCGTCGTCCAGGATGATCGGCACGATCGGCAGGTCGTACTTGCGGGCAAACTCAAAGTCGCGCTGGTCGCCGCAGGGAACGGCCATGACGGCGCCGGTGCCGTAGTCGGCCACGACGTAGTCGGCAACCCACACGGGGACCTTTTCGCCGTTAACGGGGTTCACCACGTAGCGGCCGGTAAAGGCACCGTGCTTCTCGAGAGTGCCCTGGGCACGCTCGACGGCAGAAATGTGCTTGGAGTCCTCAACGATCTTGGTGACGGCCGCCTCGTACTCCGTGCCCTCGACGAGCTCGTGCAGACGGGCGTACTCGGGAGCCAGGACAAAGAAGGAGACGCCAAAGAGCGTGTCGGCGCGCGTGGTGAAGACGGTGATCTTGCCCTCGTCGCCCTCGATGGGCTCGCCGTCGACATCGCACAGGGTAAAGTCGACCTCGGCGCCCTCGGAGCGGCCGATCCAGTTAGCCTGCATCTGCTTGACGCGCTCGGGCCAGCCAGGGAGCTTCTCCAGGTCGTCGAGCAGCTCCTGGGAGTACTCGGTAATCTTGTAGTACCACTGCTCAAGATCGCGCTTCTCGGGCTCGGTGCCGCAACGCCAGCACTTGCCCTCGGTCACCTGCTCGTTAGCCAAAACGGTCTTGCAGGTGGGGCACCAGTTAACCGGATTCTTCTTACGATAGACCAGGCCCTTTTCCCACATCTTCTCAAAGATCCACTGACCCCAGCGATAGTAGTCGGGGCTGCAGGTCTTAACGGTGCGATCCAGGTCGTAGGAGAAGCCCATGCGCCTCATCGTGGCGAGCGCCTGGTCCATGTTCTTATACGTCCAGGCGGCAGCCTGCGTGTTGTGCTTGATGGCGGCGTTCTCAGCGGGCAGGCCAAAGGCGTCAAAGCCGATGGGATGCAGCACGTCAAAGCCGCGCATGCGGGCCTGACGGGCCATGGCGTCGCCGATGGTGTAGTTGCGCGCGTGGCCCATGTGTAGGTCGCCCGACGGATACGGGAACATCTCGAGCACGTACTTCTTGGGCTTGCTGGCATCGGTGTCGACGGCAAAGAGGTTGGAGTCCTCCCAGGCCTTCATCCACCGGGACTCAATGGCCTGCGCGTCGTAGGCAGGGATCTCATCCTTATGATCTGTGCAATCGCACATATCAGCTCCTTTAATCTTGCTGGGGTCGGACGGCTTAGCTTTATTCGCTACTGCGGACAGTCCTGCGCAAGACGAAGAGCACATTAAGTGCTCTTCTTTGCGTGCGGAACTTGTAGCGAACAAAACTAAGCCGCCCGACCCTAAGGTTGACTCGCATGATGATAGCAAATACAACAAGCGAGATGTCTGCAACTTGCAGGCATCTCGCTTTATCTAAATAACGTGGTTGAGGCTCAACCTTTATGTGCAGGTCTTATCTTATCGATACGTTACGCTCTGTTGGGAGTCCTTGACTACGACGTCGTGGGCTCCGCCTTCGACGATCGAGGTCGAGGAGACCAGGGTCAGGCGTGCCTTTTCCTGGAGCTCGGGGATCGAGAGGGCGCCGCAGTTGCACATCGTGGACTTGACCTTGTAGAGCGTGCCGCCCACGCCGTCCTTGAGGGAGCCGGCGTAGGGAACGTAGGAGTCGACGCCCTCGACGAAGCTGAGCTTCGCGGCGCCGCCCAGGTCGTAGCGCTGCCAGTTGCGGGCACGCGCAGAACCCTCGCCCCAGTACTCCTTCATGTACTGGCCGTTGACGTTGACGCGCTCGGTCGGGCTCTCGTCAAAGCGAGCGAAGTAGCGGCCCAGCATCATAAAGTCGGCACCCATGGCAAGGGCGAGAGTCATGTGGTAGTCGTAGACGATGCCACCGTCGGAGCACACGGGCACGTAGACGCCGGTCTCCTCGTAGTACTCGTCGCGAGCGCGGCAGACGTCGATCAGCGCGGTGGCCTGGCCACGGCCGATGCCCTTAGTCTCGCGGGTAATGCAGATGGAACCGCCGCCGATACCGACCTTGATGAAGTCGGCACCGCAGTCTGCCAGGAAGCGGAAGCCCTCGGCGTCGACGACGTTACCGGCACCGACCTTGACGTCCTCGCCGTAGTTGGCGCGGATCCACTCGATGGTGCGCTTCTGCCACTCGCTGAAGCCCTCGGAAGAGTCAATGCACAGGACGTCGGCACCGGCCTCGATGAGCAGCGGCACGCGCTCGGCATAGTCGCGGGTGTTGATACCGGCACCGACCATGTAGCGCTTATCACCGTCGAGCAGCTCGTTGGGGTTGGTCTTGTGGCTGTCGTAGTCCTTACGGAAGACGATGCCCATCAGGTGATCGTTGTCGTCGACGATGGGCAGGGCGTTGAGCTTGTTGTCCCAGATGACGTCGTTGGCAACCTTGAGGCTGATGTTCTTGTCGCCCACGATGAGCTGCTCACGCGGGGTCATGAACTCGGAGACCTTCGTCTGGTGGTCATCGCGGCTGGGGCGATAGTCACGGCTGGTGACGATGCCCAGGAGCTTACCCTTGGGAGTGCCGTCGTCGGTGACCGGCATGGTGGAGTGACCGGTCTTCTCCTTGAGCTCGATGACCTGCTCCATGGTCATGTCGGGGGTCAGTGTGGAATCGGACTGAACGAAGCCAGCCTTGTGATCCTTGACGGCCTTGACCATAGCGGCCTCGGACTCGGCGCTCTGGGAACCGTAAATGAAGGACAGGCCACCCTCGGTAGCGAGCGCGACACCCATGTCGACGCCCGAGACGGACTGCATGATGGCGGAAACCATGGGGATGTTCAGGGTGATTGCCGGCTTCTCACCGCGCTTAAAGCGGGTTAGCGGCGTCTTAAGAGAGACGTTGTTGGGGATGCACTGCGAGGACGAGTAGCCAGGGACCAGCAGATACTCCGAAAACGTGTGGGACTCACCGGGAAAGAACGTAGCCATGTTTCTCCTTTTTCCATGCGACCGGTCGGCTGCAGGCCTCGTAGGACCCAGCCCAACCTTGGGCGCCCAATACTGGGGAAGTATCTTAACGCACTTTGACTGCTACAATGCATGATTTAAGAAGAGCACACGAGGGTTTGACGCAGGCTTTGCGTTTGCCCAGCAAACACTTTAGCGGGGAGACGTGGAGCACATGGAGTACAAGACGACGGCAAAGCTGGTCATTCAAGCGTGCGACAAGGATCTGCCGGGCGTCTTCGGCCACGGCTGCGTCTTGCTGCTGCAAGGTATCGCCCGCGAGCACTCGCTCAACCGTGCCGCCAAGAGCATGGGCATGGCATATTCCAAGGCCTGGCGCATTGTGAACGAGGCCGAAGGCCAGCTGGGCTGCAAGCTCATCGAGCGCGACGGCGCCCGCGGATCCACGCTCACCCCCGCCGGCGAGCGAGCCATAGCGGTCTACGAGGAGCTGCAGGCCGACATCAACAACGTCATTGCCTCCAAAGCCAACGACCTCATCGCCAGCATCAACGCGGAGTAGTCCTTTTGGGCGGTTTTTAGCCCACTGCGCCCTCGGGTTGAGGCTCGCGCCACAAAACGGGCCCATCTACTACGTTTAGTTGAATACCCACGACCATACCGGACATTATGAAATTAAAACCGCTGGTAAACAGCTTGATAATTTTCAAAATAGGCGGGTGTGGTCGACCCCTATTGCTTAAACGTAGTAAATAGGCCGTTTTCGTGACACAGACCCCGATTAGCTACTTGCGAAGGGCGTTATCGAGAGCAGCAGCCACCTGCAGAGGGTCGTCGGTGCCGGCGAAGAGGCGGATGGCGCTCCCCTGCTTACCGCGCGGGGCCGAAAGGCGCGTTGTTGAGCCGCCGGCAGGTGATGTGCGGAATTCGTCCGGCAGTATGCTGAAAAATTCACGCGCGATGCAGTCCATCAGGTCAAACTCTACTGCCGGGCCAAAACCGTGCTCCAGGATGCCGGTCGCGATGGCATGGTCGGGATGCGAGGTCAGCCCGGGATAGCGCACGTTGCGTACCATCTCGTTGGCGGCCAGATACTCGGCCAGCGCACGGGCGCGATCGAAGTGCGCCTGCATGCGAGCATCAAGCGAGGACAACCCGCGCTCCAGCACGCCGGCCTCCTCGGCAGACAGGTCAAGAGCAGGCGCACCGCAGTCCACAAGCAGCGCGTGCGAGCACTCGGCAGCGGCATCCACGCGATGGCGCTTGAGTTGCGAGCGCGCCACCGAAGCGGCAACGAGCTTGCGCGGCGCCACGCCGGCACACACGCGATCGAGCGCCTCGAGCGACAGAACGGCGCCCAAGCGCAACGGATCACAGCCAAAGACGCCCGCCACGGTGTTATCAACCACGAGCAGCGCATGCGGCTCACGAGCGGCGCGGCCCAGAGCGCGAAGGTCGGGCACACGCAGACCAAACCCGCCGATGGAGTTGACGAACCACCACAGGTGCGGCCCCTCGGCATCAAACGAAGCATCAAAGCCTTCGGACGCAGCAGCAAACGCCGCAGCCGCGGGCTCCCCCACCAGCGCAACATCGCAGCCATCAAAGCCGCTGGCAAATGCATCGGCAAAGTCGTCCGCAAAGGCCACCAAGCGATCGCCGGGCTGCACAATCCCCAGCATCGAAAGCGCCGCCGGCACATGCGAGGCCGCAACAAGACACGTTTCACGTGCGCCGGCCCTCACGGCCCAGGTCTCTTCAAGCTGCTGCACGTCCACGAGACACCACCACTTAAATAAAACTGAACCAAACTAACCGTGATACTCGCCGTTGTATTGGATGAGCGTCAGGTCCTCAACGCCGTCGAGCGCACGGATGGCGTCGGCATAGGGCATATCCACGCCGTCCGAGAAGACCTCGACGGCCATCTCGACCTTGTCGCCGCGCATGGTCTTGGACTTGACGGTGAACTTGGTACGCCCAAACGCGCGCACGATTTCGTCGCCGGTGGTCTGGCCCGTGTAGTGGATAACCATCATGTACACGCGCGCCTTGTCCTGGTGGCTCGCAAAGCCGGCGATCATCACCACGATCACCACTGCCGTGAGCCCCACGAGCGCATACATGCCGGCGCCCGCCGTAATGCCCGTCGTAATGGCCCAAAACAGATACAGCAGGTCGAGCGGGTCCTTGACCGCCGTACGGTAGCGGACGATAGACAGAGCACCGACCATACCGAGCGAGATGACCACGTTGGTCGAGATCGCGAGCGTGACCATGCAGGTGAGCACGCACATGCCCACGAGCGTCACGGCAAAACTGCGCGAATAGACCACGCCGGTAAAAAAGCGCTTGTACACGCAGTAAATCAGGATGCCCATGGCGAGCGCCACGAGCAGCGACAGGCCAATCTTGGCAGGGTCGACCTGACCAAACGCCTCCAAGACGGAGTTCTTAAAAAAGTCCCTGGTGCTCATGGTCTAAATATCCCCTCGGTTCTCAAAATCCGATTCCCAGTAGGTAAATCCGTGCAGGTAGGCAGTCCTGTCAAAACACAGGCAGTACTTAGAGACCGCCGTGAGTTCGGCCGCACCTGGCGGCACCATATCACGCACCAGCTGCGGGCAAAACTCCGTAAACTTGACCTCCATCACCAGCCTGCCGGGCTCCAGCACGGGCAATGCAGGCAAGGTCGCGTCAAAAATGTCAAAGCTACCCACCGCGGCACGCACGTTGCTATCAAAGGTAATGCGCACGGTGCCCTCGTCCATCACCCACGGCTCGCGCTCGTAGTCCACGATGGTCCGTGGGCGCATCATATTGCAGATGCACTCGATGTAGAACTCGCGACAGAGCGGATAGGGGCTCCTCAGCAAAAAGTCGTAGTCACCGGCCAGAATCTGCTCAAACTCGCCACGCGTGAGTGGCGCATCCTCCTTGTAGATCCAGCTGCCGTGCTTCTTTTTGCGCTCGAGCTTAATCACCTTGTCGCCGCCGTTATAGATGCGCACGCGATACTTTTTGCGCATGAGAATACCGGCGTCTTTTTCCTCGTAGGCCGAGTTGCAGTAGTCGTCAAAGTACAGGCTGCGAATGGTGTAACCACCCGCCCGCGCATGCTTGTCCAGTTTAAAAACCGGCGCCATGCGGCAGGCAAGCGCGGCGTGCTCGCCCTCGTTAATGAGATATTTGAGCTCGTGGCGGTAACGCTCCTGCATGGTGCGTGCGGGAGGTGCTGCCAGGCGCTCAAGCAGCGCGCTAGCCCTCCTCATACGTGTCCTCCACGACCTTACCGCCGTCTTGCACGTAAAAACACTTCATGCCGTAGCGTTTGCCGTCGTCGGTCACATAGTAGTCAAACGCATCTTGGGCATAGCCGTCTGAGTTGGTGGCGCGCACGCGCACAAAATACTGGCCGGCATCGGGCGCATCACAGGTCACCTCGGGAAGCAGCACGTCCTCGGCCTTAAAAAGCACGTCGCTTATGGCATAGTCGCGCGCCAGCTCCACGGTATAGCGAATGTCACGCGCCTTAAAGTCGTAGGACGCATCCCAGTTAATGCGCAGTATACCGTTATCGATCTGCGGCACGCCAATGTAGAACGGCATAGGCTTTTTATAGCTCTCGCGAAAGCTTTTGTAGTTCTCCTCGATCTCGGAGGGAATCGCCGCGGCGATCTGCTCGTATTGGTCCTTGGTGACAGGCAGATGGTCGATATCGGGCGAAGCAAAAATCAGCGATTCGGTAACCTCGCGATAATGTTTGATCATCTTGGCCAAGCGTGCCTCGGTCATATACGAGCGCAGGTCCTTTACGGCACGGTCGAGCTCACTGCGGAACGATTTGCTGCGCAACGCGCGATTGAATAGCACGTTGCCCCAGTAGTTGCTTACGCCGCGCTCCCAGCTCGCATAGTCCGAGAACCCCTTCAGGCTCAGCTCAAGCTTGCGCAGCATGCCGTCGTTGTCCCAATCGAGGATGTACCACGTATTGGAGTTGAGCGGGCTATACAGATAGCAGTTACGGTTCTGCGTATCGCAGTTGCCCGTCAGAATCTGAAACGCCAGCCAATAGACCAGGTTCTCGGTATCAAAGTAAGTGTCGAGCACGTCATCGATCTTTTGCGATTCGTCGTTGAGCGCATCGAGCATCTCGATGAGCTTGGTGTGGTCCGAATCGCCCTTAATCTCGAGCATGCCCTCAAAGCTTGCCTGGTTGTAGTCGGGATCGTCGGCAAGCTTAATGGTGTCCTCGTAGCGATGGAAATCAAAGCTGTTCACCTTGTACAGGTGCCCGCTCTTATCCAGGCCATGTGCCTTAAGCGCCGTCTTGTTGAGCTGCTCCACCTGCGTAAACAGGCCGTAGTCCTCAAAGGTATCGTTGGACTTTTCGGTCTGGTCGCACACCCACAGATGCACAAACTGCGTGCGCAGGCCCATCATCTGGGGAATTCCGCGGATAAGGTCGTAGGCCATCTTGTTGCGAAAACGCATGCCCTCGCCCATGTGCTTGTTGAGCGCAATCGCGCGCTGTTGGCGCCAGGTGCCCTTGCCCTTTTTGAGCTCCACCTTGTAATTCTTTTGCGTGTAAGAGCTCGATGTCTGACCGCGCACCTGCACGGTGGCATTGGGCGCTTCCTCGCCATAGCCAACCTCGCCGGTCACCGGGCCGTCTTCGTCGCCCGCCTGCAGCAGGCCCATAACCTGATAGCGCGTCACGCCCATGTCGGCATAGTCATACACCGAGTACGTATTGATCTCGGCCCAGCTGTGGTCGGTGTTCTCGGAGCTGTTGCCGCGCGAGACCGTCAGGTACATGGTCACAATGCCCGAGTCGTCGTAGACCTCGTACAGCTCGTCCTTATCGCGTAGGTGCTTGGGCTGGTCGGAGGCCTCGGCCTTTTTAATCTTGCCCTGTTTTTTGACCTTTTTGGTCGAGGATTCGTCCTGAGATGAGCAGCCCGAAAGCAGCAGCGCGCCGGCAGCCGCCTCGATCAGGCAGCGGCGAGACATCAACTTATCGATCATCAGAACCTCCCCAATGGTTGCGATACACGCGAACTACTGCGCACTGAAACGCGCCGTGCGGCACGCCCTTATGGCGGCCTTCCTCATAGCGCCGCTCGGCACGGTCGAGCATGCGGCCCAGCTGTGTAAAGCAACCCATTATATCGGTCGCCACAATGGGCTGCTGGCTCAGGATACGATACGGCAAGTTGGCGGTATAGGTATCGAGCCGCAGCAGCGCCACGATAAAAAACACCGCCGCACCCAACAAAAAGCCAAAGCCGTAAAACTGCTGCGGCAAAAGCAACGACACGGCGGTCGCCAGCCCTGCCACACCGGCAAACAGGCCCGAGGCCAGCACGGCCCCCTTGTAGTCGGTAAAGTACAGCAAGATGAGCATCACCGTATTGCCCACGGCATACAGGCCATAGCCCACGCATAACGTGCGAAAATACCCGTGCATCAGGTTGTTAAAGCCCAGCGGCAGAGCCGAAAGCACTGTGGTCTCGAGCGAAATGACCGCCGCGGCCACAAACAGCTGCTTGAGCGCACAAAACCGCAGTTCTCGGTTGAGCGTGGCAAGCATTTCCTCCTCGGCCACCACGATGTCGCCCACCACGCCACCGTCGTTAAACAGGCTGTAGTAGTCGCGGTAGCGCGGATAGAAGTTGACCTCGACCGAGACCACAAAGTTGACGGTCGTGACGAGTGTGGTCAAAAACGCAATGAGTGCCGGAACGTCATGGTAAGGAGCCCCGTAAAACAGGCCTTTGATCTGCACGCCGATGGGTCCCGCCCAAATGATCGCCAGGTGCGCAAAGAGCCCCAAGTTGGTAAACAGGCCCGTGAGCGCCAGCGGCATAAACTGATCGAGCCACTGCAAAAAGTGCCAGGGGCTGCGATCGCTCTGAGGAAAATACCGATACAGCAGGACCACGTCCCAGGCGAGCATGACACCGTAGCCCAGGGCGATTGACGCCAGCAAACCCTCGACCGGAGGCAGCCCCAGCGCCAGCGACGCCAGGGCGCACAGGCACGCCACGCCAATGGCAGCCGCAAAGCTGCACAGGATGCCGCGATAGTCCTTAATGGCCGTGAGGTAGCTCATGCCGTTCCAGTTGACAATCATGATGTTGAAGAGCCACAGGCACAGCAGCCCCTGCAGCAGCGTGGCGCCCGAGAACAGCAGAAAGACGCCGTAGAGCACCGTGCCCGCAACGAGCATGATGGCGTTGGAACCCCAAAACGAGGGCAAGATCTCTTCCTCGCGCTCGGCAAAAAGCATGTCGGCCAAAAAGCGCGTGACGGGCATGGAGAAAAAGCTCGTGAGCGTGAGCGAGGCTAGCAGCGTATAGGTCACCATGCACACCAGCAAGTCCTGGTTGGCGCGACCGACGCCCCACAGGCCGCACAGCACCAAGATGCCTACCTGGAGCAGCACGCCCAGCAGCATGGGGCCCGTGCACACAATGCCGGCGTAGCCATAGGCGCGCATCGTGGCAAACAGACCCTTGCGCCTAAACAAGCGTTTGAGCTCAAAAACGATTCCGGCCACCGGCTACTCCCCCTCTCTGGGCAGGTCAAACGCACGCGCCGTCTCGTCGTACAGCGCGCGATAGTTGGCGAGCATCTGCTCGTGCAAAAAGTACGTGGCAACGCGACGCTGGCCGCGCTCCCCCATCTCAATGCGACGAGCTCGGCTTGTGCACATGCGTTCCATGGCATCGGCCAAGCCCTTGCGATACATAGGCGGTGTCACAAATCCGGCCACGCCAAAGTCGTCGCCGGGAGCGCCCTCGAGCAGCTCGCGACAGCAACCCACCTCGGTCGTCACGCAGGGACGGCGCGCTGCAAGCGACTCCAGCACGCTGAGCGGCTGGCCCTCGGAGATGCTCGTCAAAATGGTAAAGTCGAGCTTTTCCATGTACTCGACCACGTTGACGCGGCCGGTAAAGATCAGGTCGCGCACGCCCAGGGTTTCGACCAGCGCGTGGCACTCGGAGC
Organism: Collinsella sp.; assembly: GCA_018363345.1. Taxonomy (GTDB): domain Bacteria; phylum Actinomycetota; class Coriobacteriia; order Coriobacteriales; family Coriobacteriaceae; genus Collinsella. The sequence goes on from JAGZNZ010000005.1 coordinate 135,623, forward strand.
CGTACTCCTCGTCGTCCACGCCGCCCATAATGTGCAGGCGCACGCGGGGCAGGCGCTCGTGCAGTTCAAAGAAGGCATAGATCATGGTCTTGACGTCCTTGATGGGCGCCAGGCGCACCACCGCGCCAATGTCCACCCAGCCGTCATCGGGCTTTAAGGGAATGTCCTTAAAGCGGTCGAACTGGATGCCGTTGGGGATGACCAGGCATCTGTCCGCATCGCAGCCCATATCGATCTGCGTTTTGCGGGCGTTGTGGAACAAGCTCGTCACGCGAAAGGCGCGACGGTAGATCTCCTCCGAAAGCAGGTAGAAAAAGCGAATCCAGCGGTCCTTAAACGACGGCACGACCCAGTCGGCGCGAATGATCTCTTCCTCGCGCTCGCGGGTATAAATGCCGTGCTCGGTCAGCAGCACCGGAGCCTGGTGAACGCTTGAGCCCAGGCAGGCGAGCAGGCCGCCGTAGCCGGTCGAGATGGCGTGGTACACATCGGCCACCGGCACCTCGCTGCCCAGCAGGTAGAGCACGGGCAGCAGCATGGAGCGCATGGTGTGGAATGCGTCGGCAAAGGGCGTGTAGGGGTACTCGGCCAGGCACACGTCGCGAAAGATATCCATAAAGGCACGGCTCTGCAAAAACGAGAGCGGATGCACGCGACGGCGTTGGAAGATATCGAACAGCACGTCCCAATCCGGATTAGAAAGCGATACCAGGCGGCGCAGCGCCTCGCGCTCGCGGTCACCAAAGCCGACCTCTTCCTGCTCGCCCGAAAGACGCAGCGCGTCGTCCAAGAACACCTCGTGCACCTCGACCACGTTTTTGGGGAGCTCGTAGACAAACTTACCGCGGTCGGCAGCATGCGCGCCGATCACCCACAGCACAAACTCGTGCTCGGGCATGGCCTGGATATAGCCATGCATCCAGGTAGATACGCCGCCGTGCACATAGGGGTAGCAACCCTCGAGTACCAAGCAGATTCTCATTTGTCGCCACCCTCCTTGCGCGCAATGGTCACCGTCTTATCCGTGGCTTTGACCAGGTACAGGTCGCCCGTCAGATGCGTAATCTCGCCACCCGTGACTGCACCAGGCTCGCCGTTGTTGGCGCGGAACATGAGCCACGCCTCGTCGTGGAAATTGCCCAGGCTGATCGTCCAGGCATCCGCGCCTGTGTCCACGCCCACCGTCACGGACGAAAAACGCTGGATGGCGCCCGAGCATTCCGAACCGGTCTGGCGCCGCAGGTCAGGCGCAGACTTGGTAAGCCAGTCCAGGTAGTCGGTCAGACCGCCCTTGTAGACCTCCCAGCCCTCCTTGGCGCCGCGATCGGGATCCAGTAGGTCGTCCGGATGCATAAAGTGCGTGCTCACGTAGTGCATGTTGAGCTCGGACACGGCAGCCAGGCGCATGTAGGAATCGTCGACCATGCCGCCCGAGACAATGCGCGGCTGCTCCACAATGCCATCGCTCGCCACGCCAAACTCCTGCACGTACGGCAGGTCAGTGCCATCCTCAAAATACGTACTGGCGATAGTCTTAATGCGCGGAACGTCGGTGCCGATAAGCTTGCGCGCACGGGCCGAAAGGATATTCGACGGTGGCACATAGACCGAGCCGTGCGCATTAGGCAGCACCTCGTCCTGAAAGGCGATAAGCTCGTTGAGCGAAGCGACGAGCGTCTCTTTGTTCTTCCAGGTCTTGTAGACGTACAACGTACCATAGTCGATGTCCCAGAGCGCAAGCGGCTGATGGTTGTAGCCGTGGAAACCCAGCTCTCCGCCCATCTGCAGCAGCATGCCGCCAAAGTAGCGGAACTGCGTGGTATCGGCCTGGCGCGCGGGCTCGGTCTGGTTGACCGCGTCCTCGTAGTTTTCGATCATCACGCCGGTAAAGCGAACGCCATATTTTTGCGCGAGCTTTTGCAGATCGGGCCACCAGACCTTGGCATAAAAGTCGGCGATAGAAAGCCCGTAGTCGCGCTTGATGTAGGTGCCGTCGCCCGAGGGCACGGGGCTGGGAAAGTCGTCCAGATAGAAGACGGCGCTGTTGATGACGGGGTAGGCCGTGGCATCGCCCAGCAGGCTGATCGCCGCGGCGTAAAAACCGCGCATGACCTTGTCATAGATACCGATATTGCACACCACGGTGCGACCGCTACCGCAGTCATTCGACCAAATGAGCGGGGCGCCCGCATCGCCGGTCTTAGCCCACACACGAGCCGTCTCGCGCAGCGAAACCGAAAGCGACGAATCAAAGGGGTCCGAGAGCTCGTAGCGCTCTCCCCCGCCCAGCATAAAGTCCTCGCCCGGCACAATGCTTTCGGCTTTTACATAGTCATATCCGGCCGATTCAATGCCAAGCTTGGAGGCAATCACTTGCAGATAGCTCGAGTTATCCGGCGGCATGGCGAGCATAAGCGAACCGCCGGCACTCACCCAACTCATAATGTCGCTCAGGTGCGTACCGAGCCCATCGAGCGACGGCATGAGCAAAATCACGCAATCGTAGGAGGTCAGCGAGGGAATGGCATCCGCGCCGTCCAGGGCAAGGTCCACGTCGCGGTGCGCGATCTTCATGTCGAGCAGAATCTGGTCGAACTGCTCCTTTACGTCCTCGACGCCAGCTTGATCGGAATCGGTAATGACCAGGCACGTGGGCTTTTGGCCAAATATTGCCGAGGAAGCCGGCAGCGCATCGTTGGCGGCAAGCATCCCCAGCTTATGCTGGCCCGCACTGTACTGTACGCCGGCGCGCTCCACCAGCAGCACGGCCGCCATGGCAATAAAGACCGCCCACACCACAAGCAGCCCCATCCAGCGAAAATGGCCCGCACGGTCGCGGATATGCTGTACCACGCTCATCGGGCCTCCTCTCCGTTGCGCCAAAACGCCAGTTCCTCGCGGTTGGCGGCGCTCAAGTATACATGCTGTTTGTCAATTGCATCGATCACGCGGTGGACCTCGTCACCGTCGCGGCGCATCACCGCCAGGCGCAGGCAAAGCATCCAAACCTCCTGCTCCTCGGGCACGTCGAGCACCAGTTGGTCGGTCACGGCCTGCGCCTCGTCGATCTGTCCGACATCGGCCAGCACCGTCGCGTATCGAATGCGAAGCTCAAGGGTGTCCTCGCGCTCGCAGCGACGCGCAAGCAGGCGCGCGTACTGTTGGCGCTGAATCTGAGCCACGCGCCCCTCGGCCAAGCCCGAGCCCAAGTATTCACCAAGAAAATCGCAGTATTCGTTGAGGTTTTGCGCGCTCGGGTCCGTCTTAAAGGCACGCTCCAGCTGCTGCAGTTTAAGGTCGGACTCCTTGGAGATCTGCGCCACCGCCGTCGCGGCATAGTGTGCCACCTCAACGTCGTCGTTAAGCTTAGCCGCCTGCAGCTGCGCCAAGTACGCGTCGGGCTCCTCGGTGAGCATGGAGAGCATTAGGCGGCGTCGGTCTGCCGGGTCGTTGACGATGAGCGCCTCCTCGAGCGGCACTACGCCTGCATCGGCATCACGTTCGTGCACTAGGATGCTGCGATGCAGGTCGTCGTTGAAGCGCAGCGACTCCAGCGCAGACTCTTTCAGTCCCTCGCCAAACACCGCGCTGCGGACCGATAGCAGAACCACCAGCAACGGTCCCCACAGCGGCACCAGCACTATCACAGCCAGCATGTGCCCGCGCACCGGCAGCAGGCCCAACTTCATGAGCATCCACAGCACCAGGCAAACCAGCGCATGAATCAGCAACAAGACGGCGGCAACGACAAGCGAGATCAAGCGACATCCCCCTCACCGTCACCGGTGTAAGCGATGTGCTGCAGCAGCGCCACGATGTCCTCGCCGTCGACGGGCTCCACCGCAATCTGCTTTGCGCTCAGGCGCTCGCGGATAATGGGCAGATCGCACGCCTTTGCCTGGCGCATAAGCAGGTAGAGCATGTCACCATCGACCAGGCCCGCCGCATCGCTCTCGCGGATTGCCGACCCAATTGCGCCCACTAACTCGCCGACAGGCTCCATGCCCGGTACCACGCGCAGGAGCAAAAAGCTGCCCATCTTGCCATCTACCAGCGCCTGCTCGGCCGCGAGCTCTTGGCCAAAGGCAGCCTGCTTGAGCACGCAAGTACCGTCAACGCAACGCTTATCCTGTGCCACCGCTTCATAGTCAAAGGCACGGCCCAGCGCGCTTTCGACCAGGCCGCACAAGATGCGGAACAGATTTTGATAATAGAGGGTCATTTGGTTTTCGGCCGCACGACGCACAAAGATCAACACGGCGGGCGCCCCGTCACACTCGATCGTGTATCCAAACATGGGAAGCCCCGGCGTCAGCTCGCGGTTCACCCACAGGTTCGAACGACCCCCGTCGCCCAAAAGGGGCGAAAGCTGCTCAAGCGTAAGCGAGCGTGCGGCATCTTCGGCAATCGCGGGACTTGCTGCCACCAGGCGTGCAAATGCCCCGCCCGAAACATGGTAGATCGCCACCGAATCGTTCTCGAGGATCTCGCCCAGAAGCTCGCAGCACTTGCGATAGATGTCGCGTGGGTTGAGCACGTCAAGCTCCTGCGTCACGGCAAAGATCTTGCCAAAGCTGTCGTGGCGACCCACGATCTGGCGCCTGTACGCGCGCTTATCCTCGATCGCGTCGTGGTAGAGCTGCGTAAGAAACGTATTGCGGTTGCGCACGAGCTCGTTTTGATCGCGCTCCGCCCTAATGGCTTCGCTGTTGCGCAGCTGCACATAGCCGCACACGGCACCCACAACAAAGTACGCGATAAACGGCAGCCAGTTGGACGGCTCGTAGAACAGGCCCTGGAAGGTATAGCCGTACAAAGTAAAGTAACTCGCAGCCAAACCCACCGACGCCAGCAGCGCCGCAACCAGGCCAAAGTCCAAGCCATACAATGTGCCGATCAGCACAACGTAGAGCAGGCGATAGTCGAGCACGTTGAGCTGGGCCGATTGCGAGAACAGATGCGCAAGTACCTCGAACAGAACCCAGGCAACGCCCGTCTCCAGGCATTTAATAGGCAGCGTGCGCAGCTGGATGCGGTCGATGGCGGCGCGCAAGGGGTTGACCTTCTTTGCGCGACCAGCATCCCAACGCGCTTGAATGGTCGAGAGGTCGCGCAGCAAGTCGTAGCGCTGAAACCAACCATAGCGCACGCGAACGGTATCGTCCGTGGGCAGGGCGTAGCCGGCAGAATCGCCATAGGCAACCGTGAGTTCAGGAAAGAGTCCCTGAAGCGCCTCGCCCAGGTCACCCGCCGTGTGATGAAAGCTATCGGCAACGTCGAGCGTCTCAAAGGAGGCATCCCAGCTGTCAAAGATACGGCGCACCAGCACCGCAAGTTCCTCGGCACACAGCAGGGGAAACGCCGCATCCTGCGCGCCCTGCAGAGCGACCGATCCGGTTGAGCACGCGTCGAACAGCGGCACCAAAAACGGGTCCTCCAGCGCGGCAGACGCGGTATACAGGAACGGCACGCGCAGGATCTTGGTCTGCACGCCCTCGCGAGCAGCGTAGTAGCGGCACAGGTCGTTGGCTGCGTGCGCGATAATGCCCTTGCCCGTTCGCCCCGCGGCATCGGCGGCACCCTCGGCACCCGCGGGCCCCGCTATATACAGCAGTTGGACCCGGCGACCCGCGCACGTACGAAAGACCGAGCGCAGCAGCTCGATATCGCCCACGGTATCGGTATGCGGGGTAAGGTAATTAGACAGGTAGACCACGCGGTCGAACTCGTAGGCCTGATCCAGGTGTTGCAGAAGCTCTTTCCACGAGGCATGGGGTGATGACTCGTCGCGGCGCGTGTCCTGCGCGGCTACGACCTGCACATGGTCCCCGGGGAACGCCTTGGCACAAAAGTCATCGTCAACATATGCGGTGTTGCCAACAACCAGCACCTCCATGGCGTTCTCCTCCCCTAAAATCCACTTTGTTCATAGTCAAACATGCGTATTTTACGCTGTCAACGCGAGCTGGGGCGCCTTTAAGGCTGTTTTAAGAACTTTTTTAGAGGATGTGGGGACTTCGAGAGTGCTAAATAAGCACCCAATCCGGAAGTGCGGTGAAAAACTTAGGTCTGTCGACTAGGTCCCCGTTTTGGGCATCCGCGACCTGCGGTTTTGTTGCCAAAAATCGGGTTGCGCTCGGCGAGTTTCGATTTTTCCCCGCACTTCTCCTACGCACCGGACTTGCAATAGCGCAGCACAATCCGTCAATCGCCCTAACCGGAAAGCCAATCCACAGACTTGACTAGCCAACCAGATACGGCCCAATCACATCGAATATCTCGCCCACCTTAGTTGCAGGGTTTTGCGCAGATGGCTTAACGTTGCCCAGCCCCCTATGGTATGTGACGAGGCGCCCAACACGCTGCAATGCCTCGCCCCGTTTATCGTCCACTGCTTCGAACAGCCCGTCCAAGTTCTTGCGGTACTCAATGCCCAGGTCTCTCGACATCTCCTGCGCGAGGGCATGCTGGCAGTCGGACGCGGACATATGCGCGGTCGTGTAGCGAAAGTGCAGAAGCGGCCACAGCTCGAAGCAGGGGTTCGACCACAACGCATGGAAGGTCCTCGAACCATCGGAGAGCTCGTCGCATTTGCGCTCCATCGCGTCAAAATCGGACGCAGGAAAGTCATCCTTGTCATACACGAGCCACACATGGTCGAATGTCTCGGGCGCATAGCGGCAGTGTTCGACGGCGAAGTCAAGTAGGTCAAGTGTGTGTTTGCCGGTCCCCTTAACGACAATGGCAACCTTACGCTCGTTCGCCGCACCCAACGCCGCACGCACACCCTCAAAGTAGCGAGGCTCGGTCTCCTTGCCCTCGCTCACTACAAGATGACGCGTCATCTGAACCATGCGCGAGCGGCCCTCTCGTTTGCCGCTACGCCAGCCCTTCGACTTCTTCGCCACCATGCTAATCCCACTCCTCGATGCGGGTGAGATACGGATCGGCGCCGTAGCGACCGGACAGGTATTGCTTGTCGAAAGCCGCGTTCTTGCTTACCAGATTACCGTTTGCCTCGTGGATGTCGGCGAGAGACCACAGTTGGCTCGCCTCCCCCTCGCCGCGCGCAGCGAACCATATCTCGTCACGGCGGAACACATCGTTTCGCATGGTTGACACATCCTGGGACGAGAAGATAAGCTGCGCGCCACTCTTGTTGACCTCAGAATCCTTAAACAGCAGAATGACATAGCGAAGAAGCTTCGGGTGCAGTTTGGCGTCGAGCTCGTCTACCACAACGGTGCCACCACGCTCAAGCGCTGTCATCAGATACGCAGCCAACCCCATGAGCTTCTGGGTTCCGGCAGATTCCTCGGATAAACGCAGCTCGTACGCTTTGCCGCCCACCTCGTGTCTCACGAAGACGCGCTGGCCGCGCCACTCCGGCGTCCTCTCCACTCTGAAGCCATCAATACGCACATCAACGGCGCGCAAAAAACGCGTGACCTCGGGTGAGTCATCCTCGTCGAGCAATTGTTCGAGCATCTGCTCCAGATAGGAGCTGTTGTAGTTCAGGAACACCCCATCAAGAAACCAACTGGCAGCCTCCTTGATCACCGGCGCGTCAAAGTTGATGCAGAGAAACGACAGGTATGGCAGGCTCGGGTTGAATCTCGCAGCCGTGACAAGCTTACGCAGAGTGGGACCAAGCTCAACCCCTGTGCCCTCGCGCTCGAACAGCATCGCTGTGCGTGACGCTCCCAATTTTCGCCGCCACAGGCCTTCGGTCACGATCTCGTCCGCATGCACGGACAGGGCATAGCGGTACTCGTGCTCGCCCGCGCGATAGTAGAGTTCGAATTCGGTGGGCTCAGCAGCCGACACTTCATCGAACTCAAACGCAGAGCAACGGGGTATCGAAGGGCGATCGCCCTCTGCTGCATCAGCACTGGCAGACAGCAGTCTTATCGGTCTGGCCACCGCTGAGCGAACGTAATCAAGAGCCTCGAGCAGATTAGACTTGCCGCCAGCGTTGGGCCCGTACACAGCAGCCACCGGAAGGAAACTCTGCCCGTCGGGGCACGCGATGAGGGAACGCTCAAACTCCTTCATCGGCGTCGCCTGCATGGAAAGCTCCGCCTCGTCGCGATAGGATCTATAGTTCCTGAAGTTGAACTGACAAAGCATGGTACTCAACATTCCTTTCATTATTTTGAAAAGATATATCAGAGTTTTTCTTTGATTATAGAGTTTAAGCAGGCTAAATCAAGTGCTTGCTACACCAATGACAGCAGGCGCAAGGTGCCAAGCCGCCCATACTCGACCATCCCATAGCCGGAATGGCGTTTAGCTAGCACGTTACGCATTACATGCATGAAAAAGGCAATACTCTATCAGAAAGCGTCACCCTTAAAGGTCCCAAAGAGCTTTTGTATTGAGATATGTACTCTACACCTCAATGTAGTGAAGCATCATACCGCACAACCTCGTTTTCAAAACGCCCAAATATGCGTTCCAATGCGAATATCGAATCGACAGCATCGTTTACAACCTTCACCGCAATGATGAAGTCATTTAACGACAGTGGGCACACCATTACGGGCCGCTGTCGCTATGGATCCGAACCCTTATCCCCTCGGTGGGAAGGGGTCGTGGCCATGGGAATCCCTTGCGCGAATCCTTCCGTCGCGACGATGGACAATCAACTCCGATTCTTGATTGGAGCAAATGCGTCGACCGAGCTTTATCGCCTTGCTCTGGGTCGTCGTAACGAAAGAAGCGCGACTTGCTCCCTCGCCCTTAACTTGCCAATTGCCATCAGAACGTTTCGTAACGTGCTGGTTTCTGCCTTTCATACTCACTTCAACTTCAATTCTGAACTCGCCGATATGTCTATAGCATGAGATATGTGACAAATACCTTCGTGCCGATTTTCAAAAGTGTAGCCACTAGCGCGGACATAAAATGAAGCGCACGCAACGAGCACGTTGATCTTTTTGTCTTCTGGCAACCCTGCAAACCAAAGCGAAAGAGCAGAAAGGGTGCTAAAGTTCACATCCAAAGAAGCTCATATCGACGACCTGATGGACAGGCGCCTCCATATGAACGCAGCCGGCTACTACCATGGTCTACCCGGCGAGCAGAGCGTTTCATTGGTAGCGTCTTTAGCGTACGGGATGGGCATCTACGCCAACTGGCTCTTGCCGATCTACTGCATGTTCACGGAGCAAGAGGGCAAGATCGCAAACAATAGCGTCGTGATTACCGCGCGAAAAAACGATGGGTACAGGAGCACCGACGCCAGATCGGTATCTTGCGATATGACCACGTCGAGCGGCAGTTGAATCGCAAGATCAATTCTAGAGGCGACGTTCCCTGCACGAATGCTCCCGCACGGCCCCGTGCAGCCATATCAAGCATGCTGTAAAAATCGTCAAAAGACGATATGAGAAAGCCATTGGGGGCCGCCTCCCCCGCGGCGCAGCTTCTTTCCGCGGGCTCGGGGTGCCACAATGGGCTTTGAGTATCGGCCCG